>OY764215.1:3677500-4372437 GCA_963668125.1 Bacteroidaceae bacterium
ACGCTATCCAATCACCACAAGGGCTCTCGGTACTATCAGGTTCGACTAATCTTCCGGATTTGCCTGGAAAACTAATATCTACACCCTTCAACCAGCTATTCCGTCAGCCGGCGGTATTATCACTACTCCGTCTCCACATCACTCTTTAAGGTAGTAAGGGAATATTAACCCTTTCTGCCATCGGCCTCGCCGTTCGGCTGAGCCTTAGGACCCGACTAACCCTGATCCGATTAGCGTTGATCAGGAAACCTTAGTCTTTCGGCGAGGGGGTTTCTCACCCCCTTTATCGTTACTTATACCTACATTTGCTTTTCCACACGCTCCAGCAGAGCTCACGCTCCACATTCAACGCTGAGTGGAATGCTCCCCTACCAACCATTACTGGTTCCATAGCTTCGGTAAATTGCTTATGCCCGATTATTATCCACGCCAAACTCCTCGACTAGTGAGCTGTTACGCACTCTTTAAATGAATGGCTGCTTCCAAGCCAACATCCTAGCTGTCTTAGCAATCTGACTTCGTTAGTTCAACTTAGCAATTATTTCGGGACCTTAGCTGATGGTCTGGATTCTTCTCCTCTCGGGCACGGACCTTAGCACCCATGCCCTCACTCCTGATATCAAACTAATGCGCATTCGGAGTTTATCAAGACTTGATAGGCGGTGAAGCCCTCGCATCTTATCAGTCGCTCTACCTCACATTAGTAATTATCAAGGCTGCACCTAAATGCATTTCGGGGAGTACGAGCTATCTCCAAGTTTGATTAGCCTTTCACCCCCACCCACAGTTCATCCGGAAGCTTTTCAACGCTTATCGGTTCGGTCCTCCAGTTAGTGTTACCTAACCTTCAACCTGACCATGGGTAGATCACTTGGTTTCGCGTCTACTACCACTGACTAAATCGCCCTATTCAGACTCGCTTTCGCTTCGGCTGCAAAACTTAATTTCTTAACCTTGCCAGTGACAGTAACTCGTAGGTTCATTATGCAAAAGGCACGCCGTCACAGCACGAAGCTGCTCCGACCGCTTGTAAGCGCATGGTTTCAGGGACTATTTCACTCTTCTATTCGAAGTTCTTTTCACCTTTCCTTCACAGTACTGGTTCACTATCGGTCTCTCGGGAGTATTTAGCCTTACCGGATGGTCCCGGCAGATTCATGCAGAATTCCTCGTGCTCCGCACTACTCAGGATACCACTACAGTATATATTGGATTCATGTACGCAACTATCATGCTCTATGGTGACACTTTCCAGAGTCTTCCATTCTCCAATATAAGTCCGATATCGTGGTCCTACAACCCCAATTATGCCGTAACATAAGTGGTTTGGGCTAATCCGCGTTCGCTCGCCACTACTTACGGAATCATTCAATTATTTTCTTCTCCTACAGGTACTAAGATGTTTCAGTTCCCTGCGTTCGCCTCCATCTAAGATGGATAATATCCCTTCAGGATATTGGGTTGTCCCATTCGGAAATCTTCGGATCAATGGTCATTTGCACCTACCCGAAGCTTATCGCAGCTTATCACGTCCTTCATCGCCTCCGAGAGCCAAGGCATCCGCCATGCGCCCTTGCTTACTTTCTTCAAACACTGTAAACTATGCGTAAATATACGTTTTCGTTTACCATATGGTTCGATATATACTTTAGCTCTTTTTATCTCTAAAAATTACTTTGCTTTATTGCTTTTGTACATCATGTCAAAGATCATTTCAAGCGTTAGCTTGATCGTGGAGAATAACGGATTCGAACCGTTGACCCCCTGCGTGCAAGGCAGGTGCTCTAGCCAGCTGAGCTAATCCCCCGAAATTATAAGAAGCGTTTGTTTGGATGGTTAATCCGTTTTGCTCCTCTTTTCGCGTAGTCCCAGGCAGAGTTGAACTGCCGACCTCTACATTATCAGTGTAGCGCTCTAACCAACTGAGCTATAGGACTGTCGTTCAAAACCTCTTACCTTTCGGCTCGGCTTCTTTCTAATCTCTTATTTCATATATAGAATAAACAAAAACCAGTAGTACAATAAAAAGCGAACCAGATAAAAGGAATCACTCCAGAAAGGAGGTGTTCCAGCCGCACCTTCCGGTACGGCTACCTTGTTACGACTTAGCCCCAGTCACCAGTTTTACCCTAGGGCGCTCCTTACGGTTACGCACTTCAGGTACCCCCGGCTCCCATGGCTTGACGGGCGGTGTGTACAAGGCCCGGGAACGTATTCACCGCGCCGTGGCTGATGCGCGATTACTAGCGAATCCAGCTTCATGGAGTCGGGTTGCAGACTCCAATCCGAACTGAGAGAGGCTTTTGGGATTAGCATCCTGTTGCCAGGTAGCGACCTTCTGTACCCCCCATTGTAACACGTGTGTAGCCCCAGACGTAAGGGCCGTGCTGATTTGACGTCATCCCCACCTTCCTCGCATCTTACGACGGCAGTCTCGATAGAGTCCTCAGCATAACCTGTTAGTAACTATCAATAAGGGTTGCGCTCGTTATGGCACTTAAGCCGACACCTCACGGCACGAGCTGACGACAACCATGCAGCACCTTCACAGATGCCCGAAGGCTATCTAGTTTCCTAAATATTCATCTGCAATTTAAGCCTGGGTAAGGTTCCTCGCGTATCATCGAATTAAACCACATGTTCCTCCGCTTGTGCGGGCCCCCGTCAATTCCTTTGAGTTTCACCGTTGCCGGCGTACTCCCCAGGTGGAATACTTAATGCTTTCGCTTGGCCGCTTGCTGTATATCGCAAACAGCGAGTATTCATCGTTTACTGTGTGGACTACCAGGGTATCTAATCCTGTTTGATACCCACACTTTCGTGCCTCAGCGTCAGTTGTACCCCGGTAAGCTGCCTTCGCAATTGGAGTTCTTCGTGATATCTAAGCATTTCACCGCTACACCACGAATTCCGCCTACCTTATGTACACTCAAGAATAACAGTATCAACTGCAATTTTACGGTTGAGCCGCAAACTTTCACAACTGACTTATTATTCCGCCTACGCACCCTTTAAACCCAATAAATCCGGATAACGCTCGGATCCTCCGTATTACCGCGGCTGCTGGCACGGAGTTAGCCGATCCTTATTCATAGTATACATACAAAAATCCACACGTGGATCACTTTATTCTACTATAAAAGAAGTTTACAATCCATAGGACCTTCATCCTTCACGCTACTTGGCTGGTTCAGGCTCTCGCCCATTGACCAATATTCCTCACTGCTGCCTCCCGTAGGAGTTTGGTCCGTGTCTCAGTACCAATGTGGGGGACCTTCCTCTCAGAACCCCTATCCATCGAAGACTTGGTGAGCCGTTACCTCACCAACTATCTAATGGAACGCATCCCCATCCATAACCAATAAATCTTTAACTTAAAAAAGATGCCTTTCTTAAGTACTATCGGGTATTAATCTTTCTTTCGAAAGGCTATCCCTGAGTTATGGGAAGGTTGGATACGTGTTACTCACCCGTGCGCCGGTCGTCAGCGGTATTGCTACCCTGCTACCCCTCGACTTGCATGTGTTAAGCCTGTAGCTAGCGTTCATCCTGAGCCAGGATCAAACTCTTCATTGTAAAAGTTTCATTTAAATTCTGTTCAGGATTCCGTTTATCTTAATTGACGGTTCGCATTTTTATTTACCAAGTACATGTATCAATACACGCACTTAATGCTCTTGTACTACTTGTTTCGTTTATTTATAATTTCTTCAAAGAACGATTCTTTTTGTTTGCTCTAAGCGCTTCTTTCGAAGCGAAAGCGGATGCAAAGATAAGTCTTTTAAGTGATACGCTCCAAATTTTAGAGCAACTTTTTAAAAGTTTTTTTCTTCAAACATCCCGAAGAACCAGCATTTCAATCAACACTCTGTCTCTCTTGCAAAGCGGGTGCAAAAGTAGAGCTTTATTCCTGCCAATCCAAATATATCTGACTCTTTTTTATAACTTTTTTAGCAGATAATGCTTAAGTCACTGATCTATAAGTATGTTACAGAACATATTTTTAAAACTTTGCAAGGAAGTATTGAAAATGAAAATTCACATATACATATTACATATATGCGCGCGCGATGACAATATTTCGTATAATGTTTATAACTTATCTTTTACCTCAATTTTATCGCCCCAATTTCGCATGAATTTCATAAATCACATATTTAAGAATAACTAAATCCTGATATAGTTTTATATCATTATCTAGTTTCTTCTTGATAAATTCACTGTCGGTTTCCAACTGATTCAAAATAATCTCCATCCCTTTCTTTCTCGTCCGGATCTGTCAATATCAAAATCTCACCCCAAAACACTAATGTTTTATACCAATGGCCACACTCATTATATATATACCCACCATTTTCTATAAATCTGCTCTTCATTATACAGACAACCTTATAAATACCGGTAAGAAATAAAAATTCTAAAATTTATCTTCAGCTTAACTATCGGATAATCAGCAAAGAAGTATTGATAATGATCTTACTTGAAAAAATTAAAGCTTAAAAAGTTTGGAGAATTCATACAGAACACCTACCTTTGCATCGCTTTTGAAAGGAACAACCTACAGAAGTTATCGGGGTGTAGCGCAGTCCGGTTAGCGCACCTGCTTTGGGAGCAGGGGGTCGTGGGTTCGAATCCCGCTACCCCGACTAAGAGATCTAAATATTATTATTTAGGTCTCTTTTTTTATTCATCCAGTATGAGCATATTTTGGATCAGTCTATAGATTTGTGAGAATTTTAAAAGTTTCATCATTTTATGCATAAATTTTAGCGATTCTATAAAGTAAGATTTTCATATCCGTTACTCCCAATGTTTTTTTTACATTATTAGATTCGTTGTGAATTGCTTTCAAAATTGCACCTTTGCTATATAAGCAACAACTAAGTAGGAAATGAATAAATTACGGCACAAACCACGGCAATAGAATTGGCTATACTGTCCATAATGATTGACGCCCCCTCTATGAGTATGGACTATATACGTACCGTTCTTCTAAGCAAAAGCTTGTGATTAGAACTTACGTGGGAATAACGAAACCGACAGAGCTTTTCTTCTTATATTGAAGAGAAGCTCTGTTTGCATTTCTATAAAGGGGATAAACAATTCTCAAAACGCTACTTTTTCTATTGTTATTCTGTCCACAAAACAAAAATGAAATCCTCCCAATATGGAAATGGTTATTACACTTATAAGACTGAGAACACGGTTAGTTATTTAACAAAGTAGTAGACCGGTAAAGACATCTTCTATGGTAGTCGATAATATACTTGTTTTTAGACAGGAAATCGGACCCGAGGATTCCTATGATATCATAACCGGAAAGCCGGCAGTTTTCTCTTAAGGAATGAATATCGAGCATCACAAACTCATGCATAACCCCATTGATGGGGAGCCCCATGATGTAGGATATATCACTGCTGGTTTTTTCCGAGAAGGATTGCAATCTCATGAAATCGGTTTTGCGGATATACTCTATCAGGTCCTGATGATCTTTAATCCATCCCGCATCTATAATTGAAACGGTGGCACCGGTATCGATAATGAAATATTTTTTGCCGTAAAAGCCCAAATACAGTTTTACAATGGGAATTGAGTTTTGGGAGCTGGAACGGGCAAATTTTATGGTGTCGTAATTATAAGATCTTATTGAATCTTCCAGTTTCATATTTCTTTTTAAGGGGATGGTAGCAGTATTGCTGCAACCTTTTGAATAGATGAGAATCAAAAGGCCGAAAACGATTAAAAGGAAAAATGATAAATTGTTTTTCATTGTATATCAATAAGTTTCTTTATTACTTATTTAAAACAATACTTAATGAAAGTTAGTTTATGAAGATGCGAAAAAACAAAAAAAAGTATGCCTGTTTTCGTATTTCAGGGTTACAATGAACTCCGGAATACGAAAAAGGCATACTGATCTGCTTATCTAACCAAAAAATATAAGGGGGACTTATCTTCGATTAAGACTGATAAATATTACGTGCCAAACATCCTCTCAGCGTAGTAAACATTACGCTGAGAGTTATTAATATTATCTTCATTATTGCATCTTGATATCTGTTTAGACTATTTCTGCTATTTTTGAAGAGGTAAAGCTCTCATTTCGCATGCAGGCTTAACATCGTCATTACTGTTATTGGAAAGAGTTGCTGCAAAGACTGCTATATTTTCATCATCAGGAAGTTCCAGTTCTTTGGCTCCTTCGGGTAATGTAATGCAGAACTTAAACATATAGGTAAATGTATAGGCTTCGTTTCCTTTGCGGGTATGACGGTGAGAACCTACATAAGCCAGAGAAGCATCTTTTACGTATCCTTCGCTGAAACCTGTTTGTCCCCATTGTCCGTAGAATCCTGAATAGTATGGCACCTGGAAGGTGTACTGTTTTCCGTCTACCTTGAAGGTTGCTTTACGGTCTTTATCAACAGATGATGCAAGTATATAGAGCTTGGTGCACTTATTATTCTCCGGCAAACGAACGATGTTCTTTTTGCACTTAACCACGTTGTTTACATCAACAGCTGCAATATTGAAGGTTATTCCATCGCTTACTACTGACTTACCGATCAAGTCTGCAGAATATGAATTTCCGTCCTTGTCAAATCGTCCTGTATTGCGGAATGCATCGGGCGTAAATGCCTGATTATTGTAATCGAGCGCAACAGGGATATTGAGCGACTGAGGTAATTCGATAGCTCCTTTCTTCAGTTTTACTCCGAATGTTTTAGGCTTGTAGGCAGTGGTACTGAATATAAGCTTATTACCTTTTATGGTTGCTTCGCCAATAGCTTCTTCAATACCATTAAGTTCCTGAGCCGACTCTATTGCAGTAGGGAATTCAATCTCTACATTGTTGGCTGCCTGACCGTTTAGCTCGTATAAGCGAACAACATACGACTGGCCATCTTCTGATCTTTTCAGTGCTTTTACTGCAACCTGAGGTGTACTTGTTTTTACAAACGAGAACTCAGAACCCAGTTTACCGGCATGCTTAGGTGAGATGAACGAAATCATAGGATTATTCAATGCATCGGCTTTCCATGCAGTCTTTTCTTTCTGATCGGCAGATGCCACATGTCCTACTATGGAATATGTAAATGCATGATGTCCCAGATCCTGCTTATCCTGATAAGTAAATGACTTGTCTGTTTTAGGTGTATGCAGCAGGGTTAGTCGTAGGGTATTGTCATTTGGTTTGTCCCAGCCATACTTGCAGTTATTCAGAATAGAAACGCCGTAGCTTCCATCCTTGTCGGTTAAATCTGCCCATTGCTGTGCACAGACTTCATAAGCAATATCGGTATTATTTCCTCTTTCAACTGAGCCAAGTCCTAAATCATACGTAGCTTTTGAGTTGGAAAGATTGAGCGGGAATTCTGCTTTGAGCAGTGCATTCTGTGATGCCCAGTCAACATCGTTAATAATATCGATACGATCGTCGGCAGCACCTTCAGTTAAACGGATGTGTTGCACAAAAGTAGAGTTGGCATGTTTTCTTTCTACCTTTAATGTGGCACAAAGCGGACCGTTTTCTTCTATTGAAATACGTACGCTTTCGTTCACAGAAACAGGTGTTCCGTCTACTGCTTTCTTCATTACTTCCCATGCTGGCCATTCAAACGATTCATTTGAAGGGAAAAAGGCCAGACGAATGGCAGATCCATTTTTTACCAACTCGCGGTTAACTCGTTTGTCTACAATAGAAGAGATATCGCCATCGGCATTCAGCGCTATTTTATATACGCTATTTTCTAAGGTGTTTGTTGTAACCTTCAAGCTGCTTTTACCAGTATTAGCTTTACCGAAACGAACATCGTAAACAGAATAGCTTACCGGAGCAGCATCTGCAGCAAATGTAATGGCGGCCACACCGTTGGCATAAGATACCAGCTGAGCAGGAACTTCCTTACCTTTGTTGTTGTACACTCTTACTCCTGACGGTTTGCTTGCTACCGGAACGTTTGCCGCAACAACATCTTTGTGTACTGACGATAAGGGATTATAAACCACTACCGCTGTACCTTTAACTTTTGTATCGAGCGCTTGCGAAACAGAGCCTGTAGCAGTTTTAATTATATCGGCAAAACGACTTTGGGCTATTAGCTCATCATTCCATGAAAAAGTATATGCTTTAGGGATACTTGTTCCTGTTAAATCGTCATGGAACTGATGCCAGATAAATCGTTTCCACGATTCGTCGAGTGTAGCAGCAGGATATGCAACACCACCTAAGAAGTCTGCCATAACAGATGATCTCTCGGCTGCATCGCCCAACTGCTCATTACGACGGTTAAAACGTTTCATCGCAGCTTGTGAAGTGTAACAACCTGTGCCATGAACATCCATGAGCAGTTCTCCTTTATAGACTGGTAGTTCGGGATGCTTATCGAAAGGAAGATAATCTTCGAACAACTGGTAAGAGCGTGAACTGATAATCTTTACAGGACCGTTGCCTTTCATGCCTTTTTCCAGTGAAGCTACTGAAGATATAGTTGGTGAACCTCCTATATCGCCGGTGCCGTAATATCTGTATGCTGTGTTGTTCACACTGCTCTTGGCTAAATCAATAAGCTCTTTGTTATTGCTGATGTCTTCATTCTGCCATCTTGTAGTGTAATTCATTGCATTCAGTGCAGCCATGATACGCGATCCGTCAACTCCCTGCCACAAACCTAAGTTGAAAGGGAATTTAGCATCTCCATGAAATGGTTTATGTCTCCATTGTAACTTTTGGGTAGAGAATCCTATTAACCCAGCATGAGCAGCAATTGTAGGAAGGGCGTATCCAAATCCGAAACAATCCGGAAGGAATATATCTTTTGATTTTACACCAAATTCATTCTTATAAAAGTCCTGACCGAGCAGGATATTACGAAAAAACGATTCGGGTGAAGGTATGTTGGGATCGGTTGCATCCCAGCTACTTCCTGCTATATTCCACCTGCCCTGAGCAATGTATTTCTTTATTTTTTCATACTCAAGCGGATAGTATTCCTTCATCCACTGATATTTAACTCCACCTTCGAAATTAAACACATAATCGGGATAATTGTCGAGCAGCCAAAGGTTCTGAACCAATGTGTTATAAACATACTCGTCGATAGATGTTTGCACTGTCCAATTCCATTGGGAATCGAAATGGGCATTCGACACAACGTAAGCTTTGTATTCCTGCTGAGCATGGGCAGAACCCAGACTCATGGCTACAAATGCGGTTAAAAATAGTTTTTTCATATAATTAATTAAATTGGTTATTTCTTTTCATTAACTGAAAACGAATAAGGAAAATCGTCCTTCTGAATACCGCGTTGCTTATTGGGAGTTTCACTCATTTTAATGTTGATCTCTCCACCATTAATCAAATCGGCATGCTTCAGGTAATTCTTTGTATAGGTTTTACCGTTGAGTGTCATTGCTTCGATATAACGATTCTTATCACTATTTTCAGGAGCATTGATAACCAGTTTGTTTCCGTTTTCGAAATAAACAGTTGCTTTCTTGAATAACGGTGCACCTAACACGTATTCGTCTGTTCCGGGACATACCGGATAGAATCCCAAAGAAGAGAATACATACCAGGCAGAGGTTTGTCCGTTGTCCTCGTCACCACAATAGCCATCGGGATTGCAGGTGTACATGCGGTTCATCACTTCACGCAACCAGTATTGAGCTTTCCACGGCTGACCGGCATAGTTGTACATGTAGATCATGTGCTGAATGGGTTGATTGCCGTGAGCATAATTTCCCATATTCATAATCTGCATCTCACGGATTTCATGGATTACACCTCCATAGTAACTTGCATCGAACACTGGCGGTACGGCAAATACAGAATCGAGCATATTCACAAAGACATCCTTACCACCCATCAGGTCTATCAATCCTTCTGGATCATGGAATACTGACCATGTGTAATGCCAGCTGTTTCCTTCAGTGAAAGCATCTCCCCACTTCAGCGGAGAGAAAGGAGCCATAAACTTACCATCGGCATTCTTTCCACGCATCAATTTGGTTTCTTTGTCGAACAGGTTCTTATAATTCATAGCACGTTTGGCAAACAAGTCAATCTCTTTCTTCGGACGTTTCAGTTCTTTGGCCAGTTTATAGATGCACCAGTCGTCATAAGCATATTCAAGTGTACGTGCAGCATTCTCTTTGATCTTTACATCATAAGGTACATAGCCTAGTTTGTTGTAATACTCATATCCCAAACGTCCGGTTGAGGAAACGGTTGGATGAACGCTCTCTGTTCCATGAATTAGTCCTTTATAAAGAGTTTCGAGGTCGGCTACCTTAACACCTTTCATATAAGCATCTACCAATATGGAAGCGGAGTTGTTTCCCACCATGCAGCCACGATGACCGGGGCTGGCCCATTCTGGGAAGAATCCGCTTTCTTTGTACACATTGATTAGTCCTTCCTGAATTTCTTTGTTTGCTGATGGATACATCAAGTTAAGGAATGGGAACAGGCAACGGAAAGTATCCCAGAAACCGGAGTCAGTATACAGATATCCGGGAAGCACCTGACCGTTGAACGGACTGTAATGTACTATTTTTCCGGTTGCATCCAGTTCATAAAACTTACGAGGGAAGAGCAAAGAACGATACATGCAGGAATAGAACGTGCGGTACTGATCGAGTGAACCACCTTCTACTTCTATTTTGCTCAGTACTTTATTCCATGCGGCTTTGCCTTTGGCAGCTACCTGATCAAAGCTGTCATTACCCAGTTCCTTTAAATTAAGCGAAGCTTGTTCGAAACTGATAAAGGAAGAGGCAACTTTGGCGTGAACAATTTCACCTTTGGTTGTTTTAAATCCGATTACAGCTCCTACATGATCGGAAGTTTGCTCCTGGGCTGTTTTTAACGCGCCATCGGCAAAAGTGTATTTGTAAGTAAACGGTTTATCGAACGTAATAACAAAGTAGTTTTTAAAGTTATCGGGTACTCCCCCACTGTTCTTTGTGGTATAACCAATAATCTTATTCTCTCCGGGTATGATTCTTATATACGAACCTTTATCGAAAGCATCGATCACCACAAAGGAACTGTCATTCTGAGGAAAAGTGAAACGGAACATCGCTGCACGTTCGGTTGGTGCAATCTCTGTTACCACATCATGATCGGCAAGGTAAGCTTTGTAGTAGTAAGGCTTTGCTATTTCCGATTTATGCGAAAACCAGCTGGCACGTTTCTCTTCATTAAAGACAGGTGATCCAACCACAGGCATTATTGAAAACTGACCATAGTCATTTATCCACGGACTGGGCTGGTGGGTTTGTTTAAAGCCGCGAATTTTGTTGGCCGTATATGTGTAAGCCCATCCATCTCCCATCTTACCTGTTTGAGGTACCCAAAAGTTCATTCCCCAGGGAAGGGCAATTGCAGGATAGGTATTACCGGTTGATAACTCATAAGTAGACTGGCTGCCAATCAAAGGATTGACGTAATCTACCGGAGAGGACATATCACTGCTGGCTGCAGATACAAAAGAAGGATTTGACACCCACTGCAAAAGCACAGTGAAAATAATTGCTAATAATTTCTTATTTCTCATAATATATAATTAAATCTATAACGGTTTCTGTTTTATTAAAAAGGGATACCCCCTTTGCTAATACAAATAATAAGAACAAATTACTTATATCAACATTCACTTTTTTGTAAATTACTTATTTCAGATCGACCGATACAGAATAGGGTCTGTCTTTTATTGATGTTCCCCATGACTTATTAGGTTTATTTCCCATTTTATACTGGATAGTGCCTCCGTTCATCAGCTCCTTGTAGGTAAGCCATGTACGTGTAAACTTCTCACCATTCAGACTGGCCGACTGGATATAACGGTTTTTAAGCGAATTGCCATCAGATACAATAGTCAGTGTTTTTCCGTTCTCCAGATGAACTGTCATCTTAGGAAATACAGGTGAACTAACCACATACTGATCGGTACCCGGACATACAGAATACAAACCTAATGCACTGATAACATACCAGGAAGAGGTTTGTCCCTGATCTTCATCTCCGGGATATCCATCGGGAGTTGAGCTGTAGAGCTTTTGCATCACTTCGCGTGCCCAATACTGAGTTTTCCATGGAGAACCGGCATAGTTATACAGATAAATCATGTGTTGGATAGGCTGATTTCCATGTGCATACTGCCCCATGTTAATCATTTCCATTTCGGCCATTTCGTGAATAACTCTTCCGTATGTTCCCACTTTGAAAGTATTAGGAACAGAGAAAACAGAATCGAGCTTAGCTACAAAGTTATGATCGCCTCCCATGAGGTTAATCAATCCCTGTATATCATGAAAAACCGACCAGTGATAATGCCATGCACATCCTTCCGTATAAGGTCCTCCCCATTCCGAAGGATCAAAATTAGGAACCCACTTACCATCCTTTTGCTTTCCTCTCATGAAACGGGTACCGGGATCATACACATTTTTATAATTGTAAATCTGTCGTTTGAAGATATCCTCATAATGACTGTTTCCAGAAAGGCGAGCTACTTGCATGGCACAAAAATCATCATAACAGAACTCCAAAGTTTTTGCTACTGATTCTGCATATCCCGGATAAGGAACATAACCCAGCTTGAAGTAATCCTGCCATCCATCACGCCCGTTAGACGGTCCGATTGTTCCTTTATTGGTTGCTTCGTGATACATTGCTTCCAGCGCCTTATCCGCATCAAACGTTCTGACTCCTTTAACATAGGCATCGGCCAGCAGAGAAGCAGCATGGTTTCCTACCATTCCGCAACTGTGTCCTGGGAATGACCAGGATGGTAGCCATCCGCTCTGATCGTAAGCATCAACCAACGACTTTACATATCGTCCGTGCATCTCGGGATGCAAGAAAATATTTAAAGGGAACTGTGCACGGAAAGTATCCCAGAATCCATTATCGGTATACATGTATCCTTCGTGCAACTTACCATCATAAGGGCTATAATAAATAGGATTATTATTGGCATCGTATTCATAAAACTTTCTCGGGAAAAGCATAGAACGGAAGAAGCAGGAATAGAATGTAGCCTTTTCCTCGGGAGTGCCACCCTCTACTTCAATTTTACCTAATTGCTTGTTCCATGCATCCTGAGCTTTTGATTTTGCATCTTCCAGTGTGTTCAGACCGGCCAACTCTTTCTGGAAGCTAAGCTCTGCCTGTTCGATACTGATAAAAGAAGAGATAACCTTTGCTTCTACCTTTTCACCAGGGCTAAACTGAATATAAGATCCTACATAGTTGCCAAAGGCTTCTTTACTATCTTTTGATATTTCACCTTTGTCGTTCTTCCAGGTTCCATAAGCCTTGAACGGTTTGTTGAATTTTACCACAAAATAGTTGGTAAAGCCTTGAGGTACGGAATGATTGGCATTTTTGCAATATCCTACTATTTTCTGTTCTTCGGGATAGATTCGTACCATACTTCCGCCACTATTTCCATCAAGCACCACATAGGCGTCTTTTTCCTGAGGAAAACTGAACCTAAAGTATACACCTCTTTCCGTCGGAGACATCTCTGTTGTAAGGTTATTATCGAATGTAACCTTATAGTAATGCGGTTTGGCAATTTCATTTTTATGGTCAAACCGTAATGCCCTCTGGTATTGGTCGACTACCAGTTTGCCAGAAACAGGCATCAATGAAAAGGCGGCATAATCATTCGTCCACGAACTGCACTGATGTGTTTGACGGAAACCACGTATGGAATCCTTAAAATACTGATAAATCCATCCATCACGGTTAACTCCGGTTTGAGGAGTCCAGAAATTCATACCCCATGGCATAGCCAGTGTTGGGTATGTATTTCCTCTTGTTAACTCGAACTTGGAGTTAGTACCTTGCAAAGTATTCACATAATTCACAAAATCTTTTTCTGCAGCCTGAACTGGAGAATAAAGGATGATAAATAATATTATAGCTATTAGTTTTAATTCTTTCATTATATTTTTCTTTTATTTAAAAGCACAAATAAAAAGCTGTGCATGGTCACAGAATTATGATGACCACTGATTTACCATTTAATTTGTACCTTAACTCCCTCCGGATTATTTTCAAAGGTTACTTTGCAGGTTTTACTTCCATTATCCCAGTTCCAGCTTGCATCTGTCAGTTTATTTCCAGCCGCATCGGTAATTGTACATGTTGCAGGTTTTGAAGGCAACAGAATGCGCATCACATTAGAAGTGTTCAGCGGACTTTTGGTGATGAACGAATAGCCTGTATTGGTTATCTTTTCATTATAAACACGTGAGGCAGCAGCCAACACCTGAGGTTTCTTTAAATTCTTTACTCTGTCAATGTTAAGCATATATGCCTGCTCGCCTGGATTTACAACCTTTTCATGCACAATAGGAAGCTGAGGATCAAATAAGTCGATTAAACGTCCCTTCAGGATATATGTTTCTTTACTTACACTTTCATCCATCACAGAAACTAAATCATACGCTCCTCTGCCCAGGTAGAAATTATTTTTAAATGCCAGTATTCCTGCTTTTGCTTTTTGTTCATACAGTTTTTTAACTGTACTAACCAGCTGACTGTCGTTACCTGATTCCAATACAAATTCTTTCGGGTCTTTACGTATAACATAAACTGTTCCTTTGCCGAAAGTAAATTCACCTTCATTGGCAGAAAGTTCCATGTTCATCAACTTAAATAAGTGCTCTGAAGGTTTACGGAAGGTATTTCCTCCTGTATTCCACCATTCCTGTACAGTTTGAAAAGGATCAGAGTCTCTTCCGCAATACACAAGTATTCCTCCGGCTTTAACCCAATCGGCAATATACTTGTGAGATTCAGGAGAAAGAGGTTTCATATTTGAATATGACATGATTAAGATCTTAGTATCTTTCCATGTTTTAGGATAGGATACATTCTCAATATGAAGAGTCTTCACAGGAACACCTCGTTTGAGGAATGGTAACGCCTGACCGTAGAAGTTAGATAGCTGAGGATCTTCATATCCCTTGTGTGTTGGGAAACGTTGGAACATCAATGAATTAGACATCAGGACACTTATTCCTGCAGATCCGCTGACTTTATTATCAGACAAAGGCATCTCATTCAGCGAGTTTACCATAACCTGCATTTGGGTAGAATAATATCGTGGAATACGTTCCTTTTCCTGGCTATTGGGTTTTCTGTATAAACCTTCATAAATTCTGTCGGGCCAAGGCATTACTTCGTAATTTGCAAGATTAGGATACAACAGTTGTGCTGTAAAAGTAGCCTGATAATTTTTCTTATAATCTCCCCAGTCACGAGGCCAGTCTTCAATAGGGTCAGTTAAAAAGAACATTTTACGACCTGTTGGAGCTGTCATGGATTCCATAGATCCATATTCGAGAAATGCATTTTCGAAAACACGCTCCTTTTTAATACCGTTATAAAAATTAGGTTCGCGTGAAGTTCCTGTCCATACCTGAGCAATGTATCCATCTACACATGGAAGAGATGCCAGACTTGCTTCGGGACTTACAATTTGCCATTGCGAATAGTTTACCAATGAATGTGTAGGTACATAACAGCGTACATTCATTCCCTTACTTTTTCCGTACTCTTTTGCAAAGGTGAAGACCTCCTTCAGTGCCTTATAGTACAGTTTATATTTTAGTTTATTGGACAAGTATGTATTTTCAGGAGATTCATGTTGCGGACGCCAGTTGAATCCATATTCCTTTTTCCACTCTTTTTTGAAAGCCTCACTATACCCGGCTCTGGCCCAGAATTCAGGTTCCTCAAGGTAAATAGCATCGATACCTGCATCAATTACACGCTTTATATGCTTTTCTTTCATGTACTTGATATAATTGTCTGTAGGTACAATATAAGGAACCATGTGCCCATGCCAGATTGTATCTCCATTTTGTTGCACCTGACCTTCATCCAGGTGCATTTTACCATCCCATTTTCCCGTAAAATAGTCCTGATACTCTCCCCAGGCTATCCCGGTCATGAAATGAGTTATATATCCTTTATCACGCCAGGATTGTACCCGTTGTTCGAAAGTCAGATTTTGCCTGTCTCCAGCTCCATATACAATAGCAACATCCGATCTGACATCAGTTACAGGTTTCCATTGTCCCGCTGTTTGAAAAGTAGTTTTTTCTCTTTTGTTTTCAATCTTTTGAGCACTAACCATCGTAGAGTTTCCTGCGAAAGCGACGGTTAAAATAGCCCCCATTAACATACCTTTATCTATATACATATCTATTATAGTTTAAATATTAAATTAAATGGGTATTCAAACAAAAATACATTTCGCACTAAGTTGAATACCCACTAATTATAAAGAAAACAACTCTCTACTAAACTAAGAAACCTTTACCTGTTTAGGCTCGTTATAGTTATATCTTCTACTTCCGTCAACGCTATAGTCAATGCGGGCACCAGCACGTACATAATATATACGGTTGCCAGGTAATACAGGAGTGGTAAGAGTGATGGTCTTTCCAACTGCATTATTTGCATCAGTGCCAGACAAGTGAACAGAATAACGACTGTCGTAGTTGTTATTTCCAACATAAGGACTAGAGTAGTTTACATACAGATACACATCAATGCAATTCTGCTGAAAGTTAGGATCTGTTGTTCCTCTTTCTATCTTAATCTGTGTACTAATAGTGCTGTTACTGTTTGCAACCGGTTCTCCTACCCATGAAACTGCAAGAAACGGATCAACCTTGAATTCATGAGTTACAGTTCCTTTTATATCAATTGTAAGACTTTCATCCTTGGTTATTTTACCGGTATTGTCGGTCTGAACAAAAGGTACGAATGCTCCAAGAGGAGTTATATTATAATTGCCTTCGAAAACTTTTGTATCTTGAAACTGGCCATCTTGTTTACAAGTAAAATACCAGGGAGTAGGATTATTACTCCAGCTAAGTTCGAGCATCTTAAAGCGAACGCCCCCATCACCAGCTTCTGTCTGGAAGCCTTTACCTGTTGTTTTATCTATAACTGTACCCTTAAATGTCTCTGCAGGTGCTTCATAATTATCGTACTCACAAGAAGTGAAGCAGAATAAACAGAGTGCATAAACTATTGAATATATTATTTTTTTCATTTTCTTATATTTATAGAATTAGTAACCAGGATTCTGAATAATAAGATTATTACTTGTTGAAATTGCATTGCCAGGTATTTGTTGGTAATACCATCTTGTATCAAAAGTATAAGTGTTACCTCTTTCGTCCCAACGGATATCAAAGAAATACTTACTTGCATAATCTGCATAGAATGGCATCAATGTATAGTAACGAGTATTTTGTTGTTCTTTATCTGCAACTCTCCAACGCTTCATATCCCACCATGTTTTATTTTCAAAGCCCAGTTCTTTACGACGTTCTTTACGAACTGCACTAATGAAACTTGAAACAGATGATTTTTCTGAACTGCTTAACAAAGTAGCACCTGCACGGTTACGTATTTTATCAATACATGAATAAGCATCGTTCTGATAATCAGTCTTACCTAATGAAGCAAGTTCTGCTGCAGCTTCTGCTCTGGTTAGAAGTACCTCAGCATAACGCATTTCAATCCATGGTTGAGTTGCTCTGTTTTCCAGAACCAAAGCTTTTGGAGTACTTTCATTTAACCATTTACGAATGGTAAATCCAGATAAAGCACATGTACCATCGCCTGTAAAATATCCACTTGCACCAGCTGGATTCATCTTTGTTCCGTCATGAAGCGTATAAGCTGTTTGATTTGCATTGGATGAGCTAATAATAAGTGTTTTACCACCAACATTTACATAATTTTCATATCTGCTTGTATTTCCTTCAGGTAATAAACGGTTAATCTTACCAGTCTCTGCATCATCCTTACCCACATAAATACCACGACGAATTTCAATGGATTCACCTTTAAACTGATCTCCGGGTAAAATTACAGTAGCTCTTAAACGAGGCTCGGCAGTTGCAAAAAGATCCATTGTGTTATTATACAATTTATAAGTACCATCTGCATTATATACATCAAGATGTCCTTTACTGTCTTTTAGCAGACCATCAAACATTTCAACATAGTCGAGTGTTGGGCTTATTTCAGAAGAATATCCATTAGCACCTTTACATTGTGCAGGAACATTATAAGCATCATAACCGTGTACTGATTCAGGATAAGAATACTCTTTCACAAAAATGGCCTCTGTACTTGCTGCATCAGAAAACAAATTCAGATAGTTTGTATATTGAGCAGTCAAATCACCGGCTTTCCAATCTTTCATGTAAAGATCATGATGTCCTTCAACAGCTTTTGCTGCATCATAAGCCTGTTGGAAAAATCCCTGAGCCAGACTTGCATCCATTCCACAAACACGTTTATTTCCGTTTTTGCTATCAAATAGTTGTATCTGATTGTACTTTGCAATAGAACCGGCATACAACATAGCTCTTGATTTAAAGGCATAAGCAGCCCACTTGGTAGCACGTCCGCGTTGATTAGTTTCAGAAAGCAGGCTTATAGCATTATCAAAATCTGCTGATACTGCATTCCATACCTCTTCTTCGGAAGATCTTGGAACATTAAGCTGATCAACAGGTTGTTCCGGATACTTTAATACACTATTTACCAAAGGAACACCACCGTAACGCTTAGCAAGTGCATGATAGGTAACTGCTCTTACAAAGTAAGCTTCACCTTTCCAGTTATTCAATTCTTTCTCCGTATAGTTATCCTTATATTGATCAATTGTTTCGAGGAAGTAGTTGCAATTACGAATTAAGACATACAGATCACTGAAAATTTTATTATCTACATTTTCACTGGAAGCACCACCCATATCACGACTTAATCCTTCACCAGTTATACAACTTGGAGGATTTACAAGCCAGAAATGATTAAATAAACGTGTAGGTGTATAACGAAAATCCTCAATTGGCAGGCAGCTGTAAAGACGTGCCATATATGATGAAATACCATTACTTGTACCAAAAACATCTTTATCCTGAACAACATTCATTGGAGGAATATCCATATTAATACATGAAGAGATGTTGAAGATAAAAAACAAGCACAATATATATTTAGCTATTTTCATAATCGTATTTTAATTTAAAATTTAACATTCAGACCAAGAGAAATAGTCCTGTTCAAAGGATATAAGTTACCATAGCTATCGCTAGGATGTTCCGGGTCTATATATTTCATGCTAGAGAGTGTAAAGAGATTGTATCCGTTCACAAACATACGAACGCTCTTTATGCCAACCTTTTTAGTTAAAGCCGAAGGTAATGTATATCCCAATTCTGCACTCTTTAAACGAACATACGAAGCATTGTGTATGCGGAATTTTGAATCTGATTCAGGGATTGAACCGGTATAAGCTAAATCTCCGGAAACCCACTGAGTATTTGGATCGTATGGATCGGCTGAAGAATCAGCCGGATGCCATCTGTCAAGGAACATAGCCAATGCATTTGAGTAATCTGAGCCCCACATTGGTTCAATTAATTGTTCTACATAAGATACATAATTCATGGTTGATCCCTGGAATAACAAATTCAAATCGAACCCTTTCCATTCTGCACCTAATGTCAAACCAAAATTAACGATAGGAGTTCCTGAAAAGCTAATAGGATGTCTGTCAAGATCTGAAATAATACCATCTCCATTCCAGTCTTCATATATATAATCTCCGGGAAGAGTTGAACGTGAAGCATATACTGAGCTATTAGCTATATCCTGATAAGACTGGTAAATGCCGTTACTTCCATATCCCCACCAGATGTTCTGATAACGGTCATTGGAATTATTGCGCCAGTTATCATAAGAGTTGCCTTTGGCAGACATTTCCTGATATTTGTTTTGAGTACGTGTAACAGAGAAGATTCCTTTTGCATTGTATTTAAAATCTCCAATGTGATTGCGATGATTCAACTCTAATTCCAAACCGTTGGTAAAGTCGCCATTCAAGTTTTCCTGAGGAAGACTGGCACCAACAACAACCGGTAAACTCATAGCACGGGTAGTAAGCAAACCTGAACGATCACGAGTAAAGTAATCAGCAGACACGCCTAACAAGCCATTCCATGCTTCCATATCAAAACCAACATCAAATGTTTTAGCCACAAACCATGTTATCTTTTGGTTTGCAATACCTTTATTTACAGAACTGTTTACGAATGTTCCATCGAATACAGATCCACCAGGTAATTCATTGTTTGATCCTCCGGCAGGGTAAGTGTAACCTGTTACAAACTGATAACTTGAAGCACTGTCATCACCCATTCTACCGTATGAAGCACGAACCTTCATATTATTAATGAAATTGAGTTTGGAATCTTTCCAGAAACCTTCTTCTGAGATACGCCATCCTCCGGAAACAGAAGGGAAGAATCCCCATTGATGTCCTTTTGCAAACTTTGAAGAACCGTCATAACGGAAACTGAATTCAGCCAGATATTTGGATTTGAAATCATAACCTAATCTTCCAACCAATCCCATATTGGCTTCTTTATATAAATCACCCGATCCGGTACTCATGTTACCTTCCTGGTTTTTACTGTTACCGGCAAACAACTGATCAAGCCCTAAAGCCAGTTCTCTTTGAGCATAGAAGTTATCACCGTTTCTTTTCTGACCTTCAAGTAATACCAATGCATTTACATTGTGAGATGAATTGAATGTGTGGTTATAATTCAATGAAAGTTGATACAATACCATATCTTTTGAATAAAACTCCCGACGGATTTTACTTGGACTCTGGTGAGTTACAGCATTATATTTATCAGCAGCCTCATCGTATTTATAAAGTTGATATTCCTTCATGTACGATTTATTTTCAGAGTTTCTGTAATCGTAGCTTAACATTGCCTTAGCCTTAAGTCCTGTAAGGTAAGGAACATCATATTCTGCACTGAATGAAGATTGGAACCATTTATTATTATATTTCTTATATCCGCAAATATCAGCATCCATCATAGCAACAGGATTAGATCCATCAACAGTTCCTTCCTGAATATAAGCAGGATTATTATTAGCATAAATAGGCTGAATTGGAGCTGCACGCTGGAATGAACGAATAATCCAGTCGGCACTTTCATAAGGCTGATTCTTCTCGTCCATAATACCACTTATTTGCAACTCAACTTTTAAACGATCGGATATTTTGCTTGTTACATTTGAACGAACATTATAGCGTTCATAGTTTAAGCTATTGCTACGCAAGAAGGATTCCTGATATTCATAACCAGCAGATAGATAGTACTGAGTTTTGTCATTTCCTCCGGTAGCACTTATGTTATGTTGTGTTTGAGGAGCATTTTTTCTCATTACAGCATCATACCAATCTGTACTTTGCTTTTTTCCGCTTGCATATTCCTCTATTTCAGCAAGAGAATAGCGTAAAGTGCCTCCGTTTACATTGTGCATCTTCTTTTCGTTTGCTAGAATCATCCACTCTGCAGCCGACACAGTCTTTGGAGATCCTGATGGACTTTGCCAGCCTACGGAACCACTATAATCAAGATCTACCGTACCGGCTTTACCTTTTTTAGTAGTTATCAATACTACGCCGTTAGCAGCTCTGACACCATAAATTGCAGCCGATGCATCTTTCAGAACAGAAAGACTTTCTATATCATTCGGATCAAGTCGGGCGATGTTATCACGTGGCACACCATCAATAATAATTAAAGGATTACCTAAGCCACGGATATCAAATGTATTATTAAATGCTCCCGGTTCACTACTTTTCTGAACAACGCGTACACCCGAAACTTTACCTGTAAGCATGTTCTGAGCATTTTCATTCTTTGTAGTAAGCAGTTCATCACTTTTAATGGCCGATACAGCTCCGGTAAGAGTTACTTTCTTCTGAGAACCATATCCTACAACAACAACTTCATCAAGTATTTTACGATCTTCGACTAACTTAACGGATACATGAGTCTTGCCATTCAGGGCTATTTCTGCGGTATTGTATCCAATAAAAGTAACCTGCAATACGGCTCTTGGATTCGTGATTTTTAGATTAAAATTACCCTCAAAATCACTAACTGTACCATCTGTAGTGCCTTTTACTTTTATATTTGCACCAATAATAGGTTCACCTTGTTCATCGGTAATTTTACCACTTATGTTTATTTTATTATTTTGTTGAGCAACAGCAATTGATTTTGCTTTTCCTGAATTTGAAAGAATAATATGTGTTCCTTCCATTGAATAATCAATATCAGTATTCTTCAATAGGTTCTCCAATATTTCAGAAACAGGTTTTCCTTTGGAATTTACTGAAACTTTACGGGAAACATTCACATTATTATTGTAAATGAAAAGATAGTTGGTTTGACTTTCAATCTCATTCAGTACAGCTTCTAATGCAACATCATTCTTTGATATGTTAACTCTGGCACTCTGAGAATTGCTATTCTCAGCCATTAAACAAAATACAAAGAAGAAAAGAAAGAATGTAGTAACTTTCATAATTCTAAAAAAATGGTTAATTTGTGGATTTTCATAGTGATGAAAACCCAACAAAGGAATGTTTTTCATATCTTTGCAAAAATTGGTTATTAATACATTTTGTGAAACGAATTGTGTTAATCGAATGCCGACGAGTACGCCAATACTTGTCGGCATTTTTAGTTTTGTGTTTTGTGTTTATGTCATGGGCTTAGAGATTAAGGTTAAACTTTAATATATATATATCACGTCATTATTTTCGTTCCTTTTAAAATTAAAATAAACATCTTTCTGCAATACTTTCAGCGCATAATCAATTCCATCTGATTGCCTAAACTTCCCGGTAAGAATACAACTTTTCACTTTCTTATTATTAATGATAACTCTAATATCAAAATACTTCTCAAGTTTCAGCATAACATCCGAAAAGGGAAGATTCTTAAAGCATATAAGTCCTTCTTTCCACCTATAATTTCCATAATCATCAATTTTAGCAGAGACTAACTTCCCATTTTCCAGGTAAGCCAGGTTATCAGGCGTTAAGACTAACGATTCTGCATTATTGTTGGCTAATGACACTTTTACAGATCCTTCCATCAGAGATGTTTCGAACTTGCTTTTATTAGAATATGCTTCAACATTAAATTTAGTACCAAGAACTTCAACATCACATTTCCCGGTATGTACAATAAATGGTTTCTTCTTATTATGTGCCACTTCAAAATAAGCTTCACCATCAAGTATTATTTCGCGCTTATTTTTGGTAAACACTGCCGGATACTTAAGTGTTGAGCATGCATTAAGCCATAGATTTGTTCCATCAGGTAGAGTTAAGTTTACCCGTTGTCCAGCCGGAACAGAAACTACGTTCATAGCTACTTTGTCATCAGACATCATTTTGTTCTGAATAAATAATGTAGCAGAGAGAGTAAATACAATAACCGCTGCAATCTTGAGCAATTCACGTACTGGGATCCTTGTATAAAATGGTCTTTGTTCTTCTGCAACTTCTTTCTTTTGTTTACCCAAAAGAACTATTGCATCGAATAATTTCCTTTCACGGAAAAACTCCTTGCCATTTTCATCAGAGGATTCCATCCATGCTCTGATTTCTGATTCCTGTTCAGGCGTAGCCTTCCCTTCGAAAAAACGATATAGTGTTTCTTTATCCATTTTATTGATCATATATTATAAAAGCAGATGAAAGATAAGTATCCCTAGTAAAAAAAGAGTTTTTTTTCACTAAAGGAAAAAAAGAAGAACCGGCATATAATCTTTGAGAGATATACGAAGTGCCTTAATTGCTTTAGATATGTGGAATTCAACGCCTTTTGTAGTAATATTCAATTTATCAGCGATTTCTTTATGAGACAGGTTCTGATATCGGCTCATAATAAATATTTCTTTGGTTTGCTTTGGAAGCGATTCAAGAGTTTTATCTACAATCTCGTTCATTTCAGCAGTAAACAGCTCATAAGGTTCGCATTCCTGAAGTGATGCCACACGTGTTGACAGTTCCCATTGAGCATTGGAAAGCATCATTTCCGAAACATTTTCAACAGTCTGGCAATGAGTAAGATGATTCAGACACTTATGTTTAATAATAGTCAAGATATAAGCTGGTATATTAGTTTCAGCCTCAAGTCTATGTCTATTTTCCCAATAATACATAAGAGCCTCTATCGTGAAATCTTCAGCAATAGCTGTATCACGAACATAAAAATTTGCAAAACGAATAAAACGACTTTGATAGTCAGTAAATAGTTGATTAAAGGCTTTTAATTCTGTAGTTGCATTCATCGAATTCTTATTTTTAGATCTGTTAACAAATCTAATGCGCGGCGAAATTACAAAATTAATCGAGAAATTATTCTATGTAATACTATTATTTGAAAAAGTAAGAGTAGTTTCTGTTTTTACATTATTATTACACAAGATATTAATTCCGACTGACAAGCTTCATTTATTACAAGAAATACTTAAAAAATGTCCGTTAACTTTATAAATTATTTTGTAGTTTTGCAATATCAGTTTTTAACACATGCGGTATTTAGCTCATAAATACTTTGATAAACAAAAATCGTTTCTTAACCATACAGCAAATATTACTTTTTCATTATACTAACAGGCGTTAGCTTTATAAACATTGAAATGAAAAAAAAGACAAACATACTTATTGCAGCAGTACTTATATTGCTTTCTATTTTTTTCCTATATGTAGGATTTATTAAGTCGGCCGACAAGAATAAGGAGCCAAAGGAGAAAGGACAAAAGAAGGTGGACGCATTCATTGTAAAGCCATCTTTACTGGTTGCTGACATTACAGTGACCGGATCGTTGCTGGCTTTCGATGAAGTGGAGTTAAAGAATGAAGTTGCCGGACGGGTAGTGAAGTTAAACTTGCCCGAAGGTAAATTTGTGAAAAAGGGAACATTGCTGGTTAAGCTGTATGATGATGATTTGCAGGCTGCATTGAGAAAGCTGCAATCGCAACTGGCTATTCAGGAACAGATTTACAACCGTCAGACTAAACTGATAAAGGTTAATGGCATTAGTCAGAACGATTACGAACAGACGCTTTTGCAGGTAAATACAATAAAGGCAAACATTGCCGAACAAAAGGCGCTGATACGAAAGATGGAAGTACGCGCTCCTTTCGACGGCATTATTGGTTTGAGGAATATCAGCGTTGGTGCTGTTATCAACTCGTCTACATCTCTTGCTACCATCCGCACAAGCAACAAATTAAAGCTCGATTTCTTTGTGCCCGAAAAATACAGTTCAGAAATAGCTAACGGCATGAAGGTTAGCTTTACCATGTATAATAATGACAAGCAATATAATGCAACGGTAATTGCCACCGAACGGGGTATTGACAATGCAACACGTAATTTGAAAGTGAGAGCCGTGATAAACTCATCATCCAAAGAACTGATTCCGGGGGCCTTTGCCAATGTGGAACTAAAGCTTGGCAATAACCCACAGGCTTTAATGATTCCTACTCAGGCAATCATTCCGCAGGAAGATGATAAAAGTGTGATTATTGCTCATAAGGGGAAAGCGCACTTCGTGACTATAAAAACGGGAGTTCGTAAAGCTTCTCTGGTTGAGGTAACCGAGGGACTTGAACCTGGTGATACCATTATCACTTCGGGCATCCTCTTTCTAAAGGAGAAATCTAAATTGTCATACTCAACCATAACCAAATAGCCATGCTTATTTCTGATATTGCTCTAAAAAGACCTGTTGGTTCTATTGTTCTGAGCCTTATTATCATTCTGATGGGTGTGGTGGGGTTCAATTTTCTGGGAGTGAGACTTTATCCGTCTATCGACCCTCCTATTATTACTGTACAAACTTCTTATGTAGGTGCTAACTCCGAAATTATTGAATCGCAGATAACAGAGCCTCTCGAAAAATCAATCAACGGTATTGAAGGGGTGAAATCTATATCCTCTCGTTCGTCTATCGGGACAAGTAATATTACGGTGGAATTTGACCTGGGAACTGATTTGGAGAAAGCAGCAAATGATGTTCGCGACAAGGTATCGCAAGCTACCAGCAGGCTGCCACAAGACATCGACTCTCAACCTACCGTAACCAAAGCGGATGCTGACTCGGATCCTATTATTATGCTCACTGCCCAAAGCACCACCATGAATGCCATTGAGCTGAGTGACTATGCGGAAAATGTGTTGCAGGAAAAGCTGCAGACTATTCCGGGGGTGAGTTCTGTTTCTCTCTTCGGGCAACAGAGACCTGCCATGCGTCTTTGGCTTAGCCCTGAAAAGATGGCGGCTTACAATATTACGGCAGCAGATGTAGACAATGCGCTGGGGAAAGAGAACGTGGAAATGCCGGGAGGTAAGATTCGCGGTAACGCCACCGAGCTTATCGTAAAAACGCGGGGACGATTAACCACCGAAGAGGATTTTAATAACCTTATCATTAAGCAGAGCGACAATCAGGTTGTACGCTTGCAGGATGTTGGTGAAGCTGTATTAGGACCTCAAAATGATGAATCGGGTTCTAGAGTAAATGGTATTACGGGAGTAACGCTTAACCTGATTCCGCTGCCGGGAGCTAACGATATTCAGATTGCCAACGAGTTCTATAAACGATTGGACCAGATAAAACAAAACCTACCCAAAGGGATGGAATTAAGTATAGCCCGTGACAAGTCGGTCTTTGTAAGACAGTCTGTTCATGATGTGATAGAAACTCTTGCCATCGCAATTATCCTGGTAGTAGTTATTATCTTCCTGTTCTTCAGAAACTGGATCATCGCTCTGCGACCTTTACTCGATATACCGGTATCTCTTATAGGAACGTTCTTCATTATGTACATTATGGGGTACTCTATTAATGTACTCACGCTTCTTGGAATTGTTCTTGCCACCGGACTTGTGGTGGACGATGGTATTGTAGTTACCGAAAATATATTCAAACGGATAGAGAAAGGTAAGAACAAATGGGAAGCTGCTTTTGAAGGAACTCGCGAAATATTTTTTGCCGTAGTATCTACGTCGCTGACTCTTGCTATCGTATTTATACCGATTGTGTTCCTGGAAGGATTTACTGGTAGGTTGTTCCGCGAATTTGGAATTGTTGTAGCCAGCGCCGTATTAATATCAGCTCTTGTTTCCCTCACACTGACTCCGGTACTGAATGTTCTGTTGGGAGGTTCCTCCTCTCATCACTCAAAATTCTATGTAGCAAGTGAACCTTTCTTTGTAGGAATGGAAAACGGTTACAGACGATTGTTGAGCTACTTTATTTCTAACAAATGGATTGCATTCTCTATTCTTGGATTCTGTATGATTGTTATTCTATCTGTATCCAGAATATTAAAATCGGAACTGGCACCATTGGAAGATCATAGTTTCATCCGGACTGCAATTACAGCTCCCGAAGGATCAGAATACAATGCTACCCAAAAGGTAATAGACAATATAGCCCGGATAAACATTGATTCTGTTCCCGGATCTGAATTTGTGCTTGCCAGATATGGAGGTGGTTTCAGTGGTAGCTCTAATGCGGGTTTTGTTATGACCTTCCTTGCCGATCCGACAAAGAGAAAGGTATCTCAGCAAGATGTTTATGACAAGCTATCAAAAATATATTCCAAAATTCCCGATGCCAGAGTTATTCCTAGTCAGGAGCCAACCATATCTACCTCGGCCAGTAGAGGATTGCCGGTGCAGTTTGTAATTCAGAACCTGGATTTTGAAAAGATACGGAAAGTATTGCCCAAATTCCTGGACGAAGCACAAAATAGCAATGTATTCAGTAATGTGGATGTGGACCTAAAATTCAACAAACCGGAACTCAATGTTACCGTAGACAGGTTGAAAGCGAACACGCTCGGTGTAAACGAGAAAGATGTATCGAGTGCATTAAACCTGGCATATAGCGGTGGACGTTACGGTTACTTCCTGAAAAACAACAAACAATATTATATCATTGGTCAGGTGGCTAAGGAAGATAGGAATGTTCCTGCAAATATATCATCCATGTATGTACGTTCCCAATCGGGCGAAATGATACAGCTGGATAATCTGGTTAAAATTAAGGAGACCAGTAATCCACCTATCTTATACCATTTTAACCGTTACAAATCGGCAACTATATCGGCCAACCTTGCCAAAGGGAAAGCATTGGGAGAAGGTATTGAAGAGATGCAGAGAATAGCCGACAAGCTACTGGATGCCTCCTTTACAACTGCTCTGTCGGGCTCATCAAGAGACTTTGAAGAGAGTAGTTCCAATATCTCCTTTGCCCTTATATTAGCTTTATTGCTTATTTACCTGATTCTGGCTGCACAGTTCGAAAGTTTCCGAGATCCGTTCATCATCATGCTTACCGTGCCAATGGCTATTGCCGGTGCCATGCTTTCGCTATGGATGTTCGGACAGACAATAAACATTTTCTCGGAAATCGGGATGATTCTGCTTATTGGTATTGTAACAAAGAATGGTATTCTTATTGTGGAGTTTGCCAATCAGAAACGTCTGGCAGGTATGACCAAGAGAGTGGCAGCTTTCGAAGGAGCTTCTGCCCGTCTGCGGCCTATTGTTATGACTTCACTGGCCACTATCTTCGGTTCACTGCCTATCGCTCTGGCCCTTGGATCAGGAGCCGAAAGTCGTGTTTCCCTGGGTATTGTAGTTGTGGGAGGATTACTCTTCGCACTGATTCTTACATTATTTGTAATTCCGGTTACTTATATAGCAATATCAAGTAACACTAAATTTAAGAACTAATCATGAGAGCTATACATCTGTTTCTTTTATTGATTCTGTCTGCTGCCACTCAGGCGCAAAACGTGCTGAGTCTGGACCAGGCTGTGAACACTGCACTGAAGAACAATTTCGATATATTAGTGGCACGCAACGACGCTGATATTGCTCGTATAAATAACACCCGTGGCAATGCAGGCATGTTACCAACCGTAAATCTGAACGGATCGGGAGAATACAGTCTGAATAACATTAATCAGAAAAGCTCATCGGGCACAATAAGCAAATATTCTTCTCAATCGTCTACAACACTGGGGGCAAATGCTCAACTCTCGTGGACTTTGTACGACGGAGGAAAGATGTTTGTTACCAAAAACAAGCTGAACGAGATTCAGGCCCTTGGAGAAATCCAATTTCAGACAAAGGTGCTGGAAACCATGTACAATGTAATTGCCGCTTACTACGATATAGTCCGTCAAAAGCAACAGTTAGCTTCCATCAACGAAGCTATAAGGTACAACAAAGAGCGGGTTATCATAGCCGAAACCGGATTTAATGCCGGTACGCTGGTAAAAACCGATTTGCTTCAGGCAAAGATCGATTTAAACGTTGAGAAAGAGAAGGCTATCAGTCAGCAATACATCATCAGTGAGGCAATCAAGGCACTAAACAACTTGTTGGCTCAAGATCCGAACACTACATTCGAAGTATCCAATTCTATTCCACTGGGTTACTCACCCAATAAAGATGAACTACTGGATAAGCTCAATTCATCTAACAGCAATATTCTATCGTTCAAAAAGCAGATAGATATAGCCAGGTTGACATTGAAAGAAAATCAAAAGGGCTACTCTCCTACCTTTAAGCTAAACGGAGGATATTACTTGCAGAACACTTCAAACTCAGAAGGATCCAGTCTCAGAAACCGAATATTTGGTCCGCAGATAGGAGGAACACTTTCTATCCCCCTTTTCAATGGCGGAGAAACCAAACGAAAAATCTCAGTTGCAAGAAAAGAGCTTGAATCGGCAGAATACGATCTGGAGAATATAAAACGACAGGTTAACACCGAATTACTAAACACCCTGACCGATTTCGAGAGTCAGCAACAACTTCTTCAGATTGAGAAAGATAACAATCAACTGGCAAAGGAAAACATAGAGATAAGTATAGAGCGCCTTCGCCTGGGACAAACCACATCACTCGAGGTTCATCAGGCTCAGGAGAGCTACGTGCAATCGTCTACCCGCCTTATCAACTTTGAGTACAACCTTAAAATTGCAGAAACAAGGTTAAAGCAGTTGATGAGTACATTATAGAAAGATGATTTATTTCTATCTTATTTTTGCTGATTCTTATTTGAGATATTCTTAATAAATAGAATATGCATTATTCTGTTTACATCTTATTTCTGCTGATTCATGAACCATGGCGAATTAAGCATACCATTAATCATGAGCTAATTCTATCTGATTTCTTCTGATTCGGGCGCTAACAGAAGGTAAAGTGCACGGAGAGTAAAGCTATATTTATATCAAGTTTCTTCTGACTATTGAAAAGTCATTAGCAATTAGATGTTTTTTATCGAGTCAGAAAAGTATCTTTTCGTAGCAAGATTACCAGATTCTTTGAAAGTAAAGCAAGGATTATTATCACAAAGAAGGCTATTTATATTAGATAACCTGATATGTTAGTATAAACAACAGGTTATCTTATTTCAAACATGTACATATTTGACTCCAATCTTGTACATGTTTACTCCCTAACATGTACATGTTTGTCGAAACCATTAACCAATAAAACATTAGTTACTGGCCGGATCTTTATTAAACTGATACCAGTTAACGGCTAACCTTCTTAGACCTTGCATTAAACTGATTCCAATTGACTAGTACTGTTACTAAGCCAATAATTAGTTGAGCGATTAATAACATAACTCTGATGCAAGTTATCCTACTATATCAGCAATCAGATAAACTATAATTTCAATAATGATTTTTCCCCTTGATAGAGTCCTACAGCTAAGCCGATTTCCTTAAATTTATATGAGCCAGATCTTTTCCTTTTTCCCTTACCAGACGTACAATTTTAGGACTACCTACAATCTGTGATGTGTAGATACCGGTATGACCGGAAAAGAGGTATGCCACAAAACAAGCCGTACCTAAGTAAACTGCATTTCCTGCTCCGAAAAGTTCTATTCCCATTAATGTACAGGCAATAGGCGTATTTGTTGCTCCGGCAAAAACGGCTACAAATCCCATACCTGCAAGCAGAGCCATAGGCAACGGCAGAACAAAAGCAAGTGCATTACCCAATGTTGCTCCAACAAAGAATAGTGGTGTAACCTCACCTCCTTTAAATCCGGCACCGATAGTAAAGGTGGTAAACAGTAACTTGAGAATAAAGTCGTAAGGCATTCCGCTTTCGTTGAACGAGCTTACCAAAGTGGGGATTCCTAGTCCGATATACCTGGTTGTTCCTAAAAGATATACAGCCAACGCTATTACTATTCCTCCCACAAACGGACGTAGAGGCGGATACGATATTCTTGTTTTAAACAGTTTACCCCAGAATGTGATGGAACGGGAAAAAAGCATGGCTACAAAACCAAAAATAATTCCGGCACCAACAGCACATAATACATAAACTGGATTTACTTCTGTAATAGAAGATATAATATAATGTGTGTGGTGAGCTCCCCATACATGACATATATAGTTGGAAAATACTGCAGAAAAAAGACTTGGCAGTAATGCCTCGTAGCGCATTCTTCCTAAAACCATCACCTCGAGCCCAAATATTGCTCCGGCCAGTGGTGTTCCAAAAACGGATGAGAATCCGGCACTGACTCCCATTACAAGCACAATCTTTCTGTCTCGAGGTTTCAGTTTAAAGATTCGTGTAAACTGATCGGCAAAAGCCCCTCCCATCTGAACTGCTGTTCCCTCGCGTCCGGCTGATCCTCCAAACAGATGGGTTATTATTGTGCCAAAGACTACTAACGGGGCCATTCTTAATGAAATAATCTGCTTTGGACTATGAAACTCCTCGAGCAACAGATTGTTTCCTTTTACCACACTATTTCCCCAGTAATGATATGATAAGCCTATGATGAGTCCGCCAATAGGCAATAGGGCTATCATCCACAAATGGCTTTCGCGCCAATCGGTAGCCCAGCTAAGAGCATTTAGGAAGAAAGCGGATGCTGTTCCTACAACAAGGCTGATTAAGAAGCTAATAAGCAACCAACGAAACAAGTAAACGAAATAGTAAGATTGATGAGGCAGAATTCTTTTTGATAATAAAACCATAATGCTAAGTTTGTAACCTGAAATTATTTAATTAAGCCGGAAGGATAAAGCATACCTTACCCATCAGACTTTTGTCTTTAAGTAGGTATCATCAGCTCAATGAGCGGTTTAGGGCAGATGCCATTGCCAAAACAGGCCGCAAAGGTAAATATTATATTTAATTAAACCAAGAGTGATAACAATAGTATTCTGAATAAGTTTTTGCTTTATTTACATAAAATATTAGGTAAAATATCGCTCATGCCTTAAAAAAAAGAGCTATAAAATTTGAGAATTAGGATTTTTTATTTATATTTGGGAAAACGGATCCGGTAATAGAAAGTTTGCAAAGCTGTTAAGCACATTAAAACGACACTATAATATTACCAATAATGAACACTACTATAAGAACAGAAGAAATGAATCACAATTGGGATGATTCATTGTTACTTGGCATTGAGACAATTGACAAGCAACATAAATCGTTTTTTACTTTACTTAATGAAATTATTACGTTAAGCGAGAACGATGATGCAGAGGAGAAAGTTATGAATTTACTGAATGAACTTGAGATTCATGCCGAATGCCATTTCAAAACAGAAGAAGCGTTAATGCGTGAGGCTAATTCGCCAAACCTGGAGGAGCATATTAATCAGCATAATACATTTCAGAGAAAAACTAAGGATTTCATGGTTGTTTATAGCTATGGGAACAAGGTATTGATAAACAAAATTATAGCATTCATGAAGCTATGGCTTATAACTCACATAAGAGAATATGATACTGATTATGCAAAATGCGTTAAAACATATTATGCCCAAAAAACAATGATCGCTCTTTAAGAATAACTTTTTTATAATATGAAATGAGCACATAGGAAAAACTCCTATGCGCTCATTCGCCGTCAAAATAAAAAAAGCAGATTTATTAAGCCATAACTTTCTTAAAATATAGTCAGGCCAATTATACTGTTACAGCTTTTTATCCATTTTATTTAGCCATAACTTTGTAAGTGTAGCTTAAACCGTGATTGGGTTCAACAACTAGATTGGTTATCTCGAAGTTTACATTTCCTTCCTTTGTACCATTCTCCAGTTTCACAGTTACTGTTTCGGTTGCATTAGGCTTTATGGTATATTCACGGAAATAAACCACATCCGGGTTATGTTCTGTTTTTAATAACTCGAAGGTTAGATCGGATTTGTTCTTGAAGGTGATTTTCACGCTTTTCCCGCTTTTAACCACATTCGTTACTTCAATGGCACTTTCGAACAATGCTTTCAGGTATTTACGTTCACCAATAATTTTATTTCCGGCATATACGGCAGTACGTCTGTTGAGCAATGCATCACGAATACCCTCAATACTACGTTCTTTGGCAAATACAAAAGTCATGGTGCGATGTTCGCCTTTGGCAAAGTTATATTCATTATTGATTGGTACGTGAATATCTGAGTTACCGAGCATGGTCAGCTTCTTATCAAGTGCCCACTGAAGTGCTTCGGGATAATACTCTCTTCCGTTGGCAACTTCTATACCGTTCATGCAACCGGCATTGTACAGTTCGGTATGTTCGGGCCACCATTTAGTAGAATCGGGTTGTTGAGCTGCCCATCCGGGATGGTTCCAGAATATAAAGACGTTCTGTGCCTTGGCTGCCTTGAAAGCATCTCGCCAGTCTTTCCTATCCAGAGAATCATTATTGGCAAGAAAGATAGCATTGGAGTGTCCAGGAGGCATGGAACGGGTAATTTCGCTTCCGCGAATAACTAGTACATCAGTTTCTTTGGCTGCCTGTTCGGCTATTTCGAACGAGCGACCAAGCTTAGCATCTATATCCTTTTTATGTGGGCGGTACTCAATGTGGTCTGTAATGGCAATGGCATCGAGTCCTTCGAGATAAGCTTCTCCCACACGGACAGACGGCCAAACCAATCCGTCGGAAAAGACTGTGTGAATATGGAAATCGCATTTTAGTGTTTTATAACCCTCTATATCGGGCACTTTAAGTTCGTGGCGCTCTTGTGCAGCCAGATTCATAACAAATGATTGTGCCAGCACAACCATTCCAAGGAATAATGTCTTTTGTTTCATGAGATGTATATTATATCTGATTTAAACTCGTTAGCATACTTGAAGTAAAAATGAAAGCTACATCTTTACGCCCATAATTCATCAATATGATTCAAAAACAAATGAGCGTGTAAGTTAAGAATTTTAATAAAATTAAAGCGTTAAATGCGCATCATTTTTACTATTAAGTTGCTGAAAAAGAAATGTTGTGCCTTTATAGTCAGATTGATACGTTTTCTGTGTAAACCTCACCAAAACGATTCGTTACTTCTATGGTTATGTTTTTTGTTCCGTCCGATGGAGTAGTCCGAAACAAATGCAGAGTGCGATAACCGGAAGCTTCTCCTTTCATGGTTATGTAATCCTGATCTTCGTCCTGGAATTGCTCCATTGTACCTTTCAATACTCCGTCTTCGTACCATTTAACCTTACAGCTGGTATCCCAGTCCCAGTAATTTACCACCAGATAGCCGGGCTGTGTAGCAAACTCTCCGGGTTTGTAAACACGGAACTGATAATTAAGATTGCGACCTGTGGCTTTATAGTGCCACTTCACATCGTCTCCTTTAACATCGACAACGAGAAAACCATTTGGCGAACCGTCTTTATTCACCTCTCCTGCCCACCAGGCACCACATGCAGCTCCAATGTTGTGTTCGTAAATGGTAGAAGTTACTTCTTCATTCTCATAAAAATGAGTGTGCCCTGCAAAGATGTGTACACGATAATCTTTTAGAATCTTCATCAACTGAGCAGCATTACTGATGTTCCCCGAACCGTCTGTACTACGGTTGGAAGTGGGAGCATGAAGATTCAGGAAAACCAATGAACCGGATTTTACGTAACTAAGATCTTTCTTCAGCCACTCCAATTGTTCGGTTGAGAGTTTCGTTGTGTACTCTTTATTCTTAAAATAATCGATAGACTTCATGGTAACCACATGCACACTGCCTATATTGAAGGAATAATCAGTTGGGCCAAAAAAAGATTCGTAGGTCTTCTCTGCATAATTACCCGATGTATCGGTAGTGTTGTGGCGATCGTTATAATTCAGATCGAAATCGTGATTACCAATGGTATGAAATATAGTGAATCCAAGGTTAGAAACTGTTGCTTTATATAGGGGGAACAATCCCATAGCATCCCATACATTGTCGCCCAATGTCATGCCTATAATCTCTTTATCAGAATGCAAGGTTGCATAGTTTTTTAAATCGACTATCGTTTCTTCACTGAAACGACCGAGCTGTGTGGTATTCTTTACTTGCGGATCGGAAATAGCCAGGTAAGTAAACTCATTGAGTGGTGCCGTGCGTTCCCTGAGTGTAAAGTTACACTGATTTACCTTCTTATCACTGCTCAGCTTTGCATAGTATCCGCTTGCTATACCGCTTGTGGATGGCAACTGATAACCCGCCGGAACAGAAATTGTAACGAACGAACTTTGCTGCAAGTTGGTGGAAAGATAATAAACTCCTTTATCATTGGTTAATGTAAAATTTGAACCATCGTTCACTACTACACCTTCAATTGGTTTATCGCTTGCATCAGTCACTACGCCTTTAACAGTCATACCTGCCTTATCGGCAATGCCGTCTCCCATTTGGCTGTCAGAACCGCCAGCGGCCTGACAGCTTACAAATGGAATAACAAACACTAATAAAACATTGAAGATGATATCTCTAAATAATCTATTCATTTTATCGGAAATCTTTTATTCGTTTATCAAAGAACCTTAATTGTTACTTTATTGAAAAGAGAAATAATCTCTTCGGGAGTTTTTGCTTTGTTCAGTGCATTTTCAAAAGTGGCAGTATTATCTTCGAAACATAGCACATTGGCACAGTCGAGAATGTGAGTAAGCTTATTTATTGCTTCTTCTTTGCTCACGAAACCACCTTGTGTACTTTTTTTATAATACTTATTAACCTTGTTGACCGCTTTATAGATAACAGGCTTAACAATCTCTACTGCTGCATCCGAGAAGCCGACGCTTACATTGTACACACGAGTATAGTTCTGATTGAAAGCAGTCCACTTTGATGAAAGCGGTTCACCCAGAAAATGTTCTTCTTCGAACGTAGCTTTTGGAGCTGGTATAGTTCCATAGACTTCGAACACAAACGTTTCTTCGTTTGGGGTCTTTATCGCTTCACCAGATTCATTTCCGGAAACAGACGTATTCATTGCCAGAACCTGATTTTGCTGTGCAAAGGCTCCTTGAACGAACAGTAAAGCCGTAATGCAAAATAACATTGCTTTTTTCATTTTTTATTTCATTAATAGGTTTATACAGAATCAACATATATCTTCTTTACGAATGCAAAGAGAGTGATTTTATATTACTTTAAGATGAACAGAATATTAAAGCCGGATAACAGAATTATTTAATTTCTGTTACACGGCTTTACTGAATTCAAGAGAAAATGGTGTTTATTTTTGCCAGATTAATTTTACATTGAAATCATCACCTCCCATACTGGTTTTGGCAACCTGGTAATTAATCAGATTAGTTCGTTGCAGGGATGCCGGATATTTGAAACGACGAGGCATTTCGTTCCCCTGGGGCACACCTTTGCCAACAGGCATAATTGGAAGCTGGGTGCGGTTATATTCAAACCACTGCTGATAATCGCAGAAAATGAGTGCGAAGAATTTTTGCAGCATTATTCGTTCCATTGTTCCGTCGTAGGCAGCCTTTGTATTATCGAAATAGGTAGTAGGAACTACGCCTCCCCATTGAGTAATAGCAGCCTTCACTCCATTTTCGTAATGTGTTTTGGCATTGTCTGTTATAACCCCTTTAAGGGCTAGCTCTGCTTTTATAAACTCTACCTCGGCATAGTTCATCAGCATAAGATTCATTGGTGCTGTTGCAACAGCTACATTGGGTATTGAAGCATTAAAAGATGGAGCTATATCATAACCACTTGGCCAACCTATATATGATTTTACTGTTCCGTTTGTTGCTGTCTTGGCAAAAAGAGGAAGACGAGGATCTTTTAGCGCAGACAGGTTATTGATAAAGAACTCTGAAAGACATATATAGGCTGTATAATCGGCAGGACGAGTTAACGGAGCTTCCTCCGGAGCAACACCGGTGATATAGACTTTTGCTGCATCGTCATTGGACTGAAACACTGGGTAGGTGGCAGGATCGTTTATCATTTTAACAAGTTCTGCTTTTGCGTTAAGGCCATCCACATCGAGCACACGAAGAAGGGTACGCATGCGAAGAGAATTACAGAATTTCTTCCATTTAAGGATTCCGGCAGATTTACCGGAAACAAGTGTATTGTCAGTACCATACATCATTTCACCACCAGTATTGTACTTCAATCCGCTAGTCTCTACAAAGAGTTGATTGGCCGAATCGAGTTCGTTAATAATGGCCTGGTAGACTTCCTTCTGAGTATCGAATTTGGGAGTGTAGATCTTCTCATCTCCACGGCAGGCTTCTGTCATTGGTACATCGCCAAAACTATCGGCAAGCAATCCGTAAATCCAACCTTTCAGCGTAAGGGCTATAGCTTTATAATTAGGTTCATTGAGTGTTTCTGCCTGGTCTTCCATTTCACGGATATTATTCAGCCACTTATAATAAGTAGTCCAGGTACCGTCTCCGGCAGCATCACTCATATAGTACCACCCCACTCCACTGGTATTGGACATTGATATTTTGCATTGCATCAACGGAAATGTGTGACTGTTGAACTTGTTCCAGTTGGTTGTAGCCATTCCATAAAGAATTGGATCGAGAAATGTTCCCGGATTAGCATTCTGCAAGCGAGTTGGGTCAGTATTCAGTTCTTCGAAGTTGCCGGTGCATGAAGTGCATAATAATCCTCCCAAAAGCAAACTTCCTAATATATTTCTAATTATTTTCATTTCGTTTATCTGTTACATTTATGAATGATTAAAAGCTAAGGTTTATATTCACACCCAATGTACGGGTTGAAGGAAGCGAACCAGTTTCTATTCCCGGAGTTATAGAACTTCCGTTAAGTGCTGCCGCTTCAGGATCGAACAATGGAAAGTCTGTGATGCAAAGCAGGTTTCTTCCGTAGAAGGCTATAGATGCATTGGTAAACGGACTTCTGCTGAGTATTTTCTTCGGTAAGTTATATTCCAGACGCACTTCTCTTAACTTAAGAAATGATGCATCAAATGTATTTGTCTCTACGTTAGCTATTCTGTAATACTCTTTGTAATAGGATTCAACGGTAATAAGCTTTTCGTTAGGAGTATAGCTGCCATCACTATTTTTCACTACTCCCGGAGCTACCATGTAAAGACCTCCTAACTGGGTAAGATCAGTTTTGCTTGTGAGGCGTGGATCGTCTGCTCCAATATAGTATTCAGTGCCTGGTAATCGTCCGTTGAGTGTGTGTTTCAGTTTTCCTTGTTCAGTCATTTTATGGTGAGATTGTGAATAGATCTTTCCTCCCATCTGTCCGTCTATCAGGAAGCTGAATTTTACGTTCTTATAAGTAAATTCATTGTAGAACCCTGCTTTCCATTCTGGATAAACACATCCTACGTATTCTATTTCTTCGCCACGTTCAGGTAAACCGTTTGCTCCTATCACCACATCTCCGTTTTCGTTACGAACCAGTTTATATCCCCAAAGGTCACCACTTGTTCCTCCGACTCTACCTATCAGGGAAGCACTACCAATACTGCTGATTAACTGATTTTCATCGGCACCTTCGGCCAAAGAGAGAATCTTGTTTTCGTTTCTAGACCATGTAAGAGACGTTTTCCAGTTAAAGTTTTTTGTAAGTACCGGAGTAGCATTCAGTTCTACTTCGTAACCGCGGTTGCGTACATTTCCTGAGTTAATTGTTGCACGGGTATACCCGGTTGTAGGATCCATAGGTGCATCGAGAATTTGATTCTTGGTACGGTTATAGTAGAAGCTAAAATCAAGTCCTATTCGGTTTTTAAACATTCTCAAGTCGAAACCTGTTTCGTAATTCGTTGAGATCTCTGGCTTAAAATTTTTATTGTAAAGTGTAGATGCAACTTCTACAGAGCCCGCAAAATCGCTGGTATTATAGTAAGCAGATGTTTTGTAAGGATCGGTATCATTACCTACCTGTGCCCAGGATGCTCTAAGCTTTAACAGACTTATCTGTTTTGGCAATTTTACCATTTCATTTATAAGGAAACTACTGCTTACCGAAGGATAAAAGAAAGAACAATTTTCCTTAGGGAGAGTAGACGACCAGTCGTTACGACCGGTTACATCAACAAATATCTTATCTTTATAAGCAAAGTTGGCTGCAAAATAAAGGCTGTTTAGTTGCTTATTATTGATCATTGTCTTCACCTGAGGATTGGATACTCCATTAGCTAGTTTATATACACCCGGAGTGATTAATCCGGTAACTGATGCAGATAGCATATCATAATATTGTTTCATCATGTTTCCACCTACAGAGGCATTGACATGCAATCCGTTGCTATAACTATCGTGATAAGTAAGCAATGCATCGTGGTTCATCTCATAGTCAAAAACATTCTGCTTTTTGAAGTATCCGTTAGCATAAACCACATCACTTACCGGACGATGCTGTTCGCGCTGATCGGCAGAGAGCTGAATACCCGATCGAATCATGAAATCGAGCTTATGGCTAAGCTGCAGTGTAGCCGAAGCTGATGACACAACGCTGTGTTTCTCGGATGGATTTTCTGATTCGTAGAGTATAAAGAAAGGATTACCGATGAATGTACTGTAAGGTTGTAGCTGTTGTACATTCTCCTTTCCAGTTTTCCAAATAGGACGAAGCCAATCGAGGTTTACGTTTGGATTCTGGAAAATAAGGAAATAAGAAATGGAGTTACTGTTATAACCCAGTGCAGGCGTATTGTCTACCTGACGATTGGTATAACTTGCCTTGAAGTTTACTTTCAGAACTCTGGAAACCTGTTGCTGTGCCGTAGCACTTACAATGAATCTTTCAAAACCTGTATTGGGCAATATCCATTCGTTTTTTGTATGAGTAAATGAGGCACGAAGAGAGCCTTTATCGTTTTTTCCTGTAATAGCCACAGAGTTAGTCAGCGTATATCCCGTTTGGAACAGGGCTTTTCTGTTGTCTTTATAAGGAACCCAAGGTGTGGCAGTGGTTGCACGTGTCTGAGTTTCCGGATCGTATTGGTAATAAAGCTGATTGGCATCAAACCTTGCACCATAGGCACTACTTGTACCACTGGTGCTGCTATTGCCATTACCTGCTCCGTAAGAATAGTACAACTGCCCCGCATAATCAGTTCCTTCCTTACCTATATTGCTTGGCAAACCTTGCCCAAACTCATATTGGTAATCGGGCCATTTCATCACATCGTCCATACTGAAATTAGAATTGAACGTAACTCCAATACCTTTCTTTGCAGTGCTTCCTGATTTTGTAGTGACCATAATTACACCATTTGCCGCACGTGTTCCATAAAGTGCTGTAGCACTGGCACCCTTTAAAACCTGAATATTTTCAATATCTTCGGGATTGATATCAGAGAATCCGTTACCATAATCGACTGATTGTTCGGACGATGTTCCGGCTCCATAAGCCACACCCGGATTGGTCATCGGACTACTCATAGGAACTCCGTCGACTACTATCAATGCATTATTTCCATCCTGGTTCAAAGATACATCTCCTCGAAGTGAAATTCGGGTGGAACCAAGCGGACCACCGGGAGAAGCAATACTAAGACCGGCAACTTTACCACTAAGTGCCGATGACCAGTTATTAGGCATAGCGCCCGTTATCATGTCTCCATTCACTGTCTGCGTAGAATAACCTAGTCCACGTTCTTCTCGTTTAATTCCTAAAGCTGTTACAACTACATTATCAAGTTCGGTAGCTTCATCTTCAAGCTCTACATTAATAACTGTATTTTTAAAAGCAACTTCTTTCGTTTTGTAACCAATAAACTTAAATACAAGAATATTCTTATTTGTAAGATTGTTTTTTGTGGTTAAGCTGTATTCACCATTTACGTCTGTGATTACACCAATAGTCGTGTTCTTAACCGAAACTGTAGCGCCAATTAAAGGCGCTCCTGATTTGTCGGTCACCTTACCTTTTACTGTGCTTTGTGCAAAAGCCATTCCCGGTAAAACAGTAAACAGCATAATTAGCAAAAATCGATTTAGCATTAAGATTGAGATTCTAGCGTTCATAATTATTTTATATAGTTAATATTCCGAATAAGCAAAGTGTCTTTACTTTTCGAGTGCAAAGAGACTTAATTGATATTAACATAATATGAACGGAACGTTAAAACGGCATAACAAGTTTGTGTCAATAGTGTTACCTTAAAAGTATTATTGTTTATAATAATTCAGCTAAAATTCTATAATTATACAAATTAAATAATCTATATTTGTATAGATTTCACGGCTACTTACTCTTTTATCAATCTTACTATAACTTTACATACATTTTTTATAATTAACGGATATCTAAAGATGAAAAAAATTTATGCGTTTCTTGTTGTCACAATGCTGACAATTTGTGCTTGGGGCCAAAACAATCCTCTTTGGCTGAGATATACAGCTATATCGCCAGATGGGAAATCAATCTTATTCACTTATAAAGGTGATATCTACTCTGTACCGTCAGACGGAGGCGTTGCGTATCCTCTGACAATTAGCGAATCTTACGAATATTGTCCGGTATGGAGCAAGGACGGAAAAAGTATAGCTTTTGCAGCCGACCGCTATGGCAATTTTGATGTTTATGTAATGCCAGCTACAGGTGGTGAAGCTAAACGTCTGACTTTCCATTCTGCAAACGAAATACCGAGTAGTTTTACTGCCGACAACAAGAGTGTTATATTCTCTACGTGCAGACAAGACTTGGTAACAAATGCTCAGTTTCCAGTCTCTACGATGAGCGAACTCTACAGCGTTCCTGTATCGGGAGGAAAAGTATCTCAAATTCTGACTAGCCCTGCTCTTAACGCAACAGTTAGCAGTACTGGCGATAAATTAATATACGATGACTTAAAGGGATACGAAAACCTTTGGAGAAAACATCATACTTCATCTATTGCACATGATATCTGGGTTTACGATTTTAATTCGAAAAAATTCACTAAGCTCACTCAGTTCAACGGTGAAGATAGAAATCCTGTATTTGATTCTAATGATAATGATTTCTACTATCTGAGCGAACAAAGTGGTTCTTTCAATGTATTTAAAAGCTCTTTGACTAGTTCTTCCAACAATCAGGCTTTGACTCATTTCACAAAACATCCTGTAAGATTCCTAACCAAATCCAATAATAACACACTTTGCTTTAGCTTTGACGGTGAAGTTTACACAATGAAACCGGGTGGCGAACCACAAAAAGTAAATATAACAATAGCCAACGACGGACGTACTCCTATTCAAAAGAATATGCAAGTAAACAGTGGATTTACTGAGGCAAGACTATCTCCTAACGGCAAAGAATTTGTTTATGTTTTCCGTGGAGAAATATTTGTAAGTAGTATTGACGGAGGCATTACCAAGCGTATCACCAATACTCCATACCAGGAAAGAAATGTTAGCTTCAGTCCAGACGGACGATCATTGCTATATGCAGCAGAGAAAGATAACAGCTGGAATATATACACTACTAAAATAACAAGAAAAGAAGAGCCTTATTTCTACACATCTACCGTATTAAAGGAAGAACCGGTAGTTACAACCAATGCAGAAGAGTTTCAGCCTGAATTTTCGCCAGACGGAAAGGAAGTTGCTTATCTTGAAAACCGTGTTGTACTTAAAGTAATCAACCTTAAGTCAAAACAAATACGTACCATTATGACTGCAGACAAGAACTATTCTTATGCAGATGGTGACCAATATTATAAATGGTCGCCTGATGGAAAATGGTTCCTTGTTCAATATGGTAATCCGGAACGAGTTATGACTCCTGAAATTGGTTTAGTTGCCGCCGATGGAAAGAGTGAGATTCATAATCTTACACTCAGTGGATATGATGATTTTTCTCCTAAATGGGTATTAGATGGAAAGGCTATGATTTGGGCTTCGGACAGAAACGGATTGCTTAGACAAAGCGGTAGCCCGGTTAGCGGTGATGTATTTGAAATGTTTTTCTCGAAAGAAGCTTTCGATCGTTCCAATCTTTCTAAAGAAGAATTCGCTCTTCTGAAAGAACAGGAAGACAAAGCAAAAAAAGAAAAAAAGGAAATAATACCAAAGGTAAAATCAGAGAAGGATTCACTGAAAAAAGTTACTGCTAAAGATATTACAATTGACTGGGAAAACCTGACTGACAGAAAAAAAAGACTCACTACTCATACTAATGAAGCCAGTGACTGGATTCTCTCAAAAGATGGAGAAAAGCTTTATTACCTAACATCTTTCGATAAGGGTAATGATCTGTGGGTTACAGAGCTTCGTACAAAAGAGACTAAACTTCTGACTAAGCTTGATGTAAATGGTCCTTCTATGGAATTGTCATCCGACGGTAAGTTTATATTCCTTCTGGCTGATGGGAAGGCTATGAAGATTGATGCAGAATCAGGGAAGAGCGAATCTTTAAAAACCAATGGTGAAATGTTATTGGACAAGACCGCTGAAAACAATTATATTTTTGATCACTCATGGCGTCTTCTGAAAGAAAAGTTCTATGTAGAAAATCTGCATGGAGTTGACTGGGAATTCTACTATAACGCTTATAAGAAATTCCTTCCTTTTATTACCAACAATTACGATTTCTCGGAAATGCTTAGCGAAATGCTTGGTGAATTAAATGCTTCACATACCGGAAGCGGTTATAGAGGTGGTGCTAATATGAGCGATCAAACAGCTTCTCTTGGTTTATTCTTTGATTATAACTATACCGGCAAAGGACTAAATGTTGCTGAGGTTATTGAAGGGGGACCTATTGATAAAGCATCCTCTAAGATTAAGCCGGGTACTATCATTGAACAAATAGACGGAATGCCAACTGATTCTATTGATTTCTATCAATTACTAAACCGCAAAATTAATAAGCTAACCTTGCTTTCTTTATACAACCCGACAACAAATAAAAGATGGGAAGAAAGTGTTAAGCCTATCTCGAATGGTGAAGAGAGTGAGCTGTTGTATAAACGATGGGTAAAAAATCGTCGTAATGAAGTAGAACAACTTTCAAATGGTAAGATTGGTTATATCCATGTTCGTTCAATGGACGATTCAAGTATGAGAACTGTATTTGAAGAAGCTCTGGGACGTAGCATAGGTAAAGAAGCTTTAATTATTGATACTCGCTTTAATGGTGGTGGAAATATTCACGAACAGCTTTCTGACTTCCTTAGCGGGAAAAATTATTGCGATATCATACCTCACGGTCAATATGTAGGCTCTGAGCCACAAAACAAATGGGCTAAGCCTTCAATTGTTTTGATGGGAGAAAGTAATTACTCGGATGCACATTTGTTCCCTGTTGCATATAAGCTTAAGAATGTTGGCAAAACTCTAGGTATGCCTGTACCGGGAACAGGTACCTTTGTATGGTGGGAAAGTCAGATTGACCCAACTATTTACTTTGGAATACCAATGGGTGGATGGCGTACTCCTGATGGCAAATTCTGTGAAAACAATCAGATGGAACCGGACATTAAAGTATTCAACGAACCAGATATTCTCTCTACCGGTCGCGATCAGCAAATTGAGACAGCTGTGAAAGAATTAATGAAAAAATAATGCTGACTAAAAACAACGAAAGCAACGATGCATATCTCTTTCATGAAATAGGTTCTTTATGGTTATTCTTATTATCAGATTTATGATACTCTAAAATAACTGAAAGAGAGATTAAGAGAAAAATTAAACCAAGCCATTCCAAATCTTATTATCGGGTTTGAAGTGGCTTGGTTTTTATATTAACTGATATTACCAGCTCTGCAGACATTATCAGCCTCGTACTATTACAGTATTCTAAGACTAACTGCAAAAGCTGCTTTGGAAACGTTTATTTCAAATGCTTCTTAATCCAATCCAACTGATCATAACGGGTATCTGTGGAGACCCAATGCTCATTAACCGGAGTAAGTAATGCTTCCTTCGGACAAGAGAGTACGTTATAAACACTATAGCTGGTTGTAGGCGGACAAACATTGTCGTTATAGCCCCATGTCATAAATACAGGGACTGTTATGCAACGGGCAAAATTAACCACATCATAGTAAGAAAGCGTTTTAATAACCTCGGGAGTAAGTTCAATACCTTGGTATTTGCGAGCAAAGTGTGGATAACCACCGGTGCAACCTTTTTCGGCATAAGCTGCCATATCTGCCAAAGCGGGATGATTGGCTACGCACAAAGTGATACGAGGATCGAGTGCTGTAACTATCAATGAGAGTCCGCCACCCTGACTGCCTCCCTGAGCAATTACATTCTTACCATCCCATTCGGGTAGAGAGCAAAGATAATCAACCGCACGAACACAGGCTAGGTAGACCTTTTTCATGTAGTATGTATCGCGATCATTGATTCCATTAGCCAGATAACCGTTGGGGTGATGATCGCCAAAGGCACGGGTAATATCCTTATAGACTTCTGCACTCAAAGATGGATCGATGCCATGTATTTCCATATCGAAACGAATACAACCAGACTCGGCATAGAACAATGTTTTGGTAGGATCCATGTGCTTCACACCAGCTCCCGGAGGACATACTACAACAGGATACTTACCTGCCTTTTTCGGCTTAGTAAGATAGCCATAAATAAATTGTCCAGGTTTGTAGCATTGCAATTTCACAAGATAGCAATCCACTTTATCGGAGGAGAATTCGCTTACATACTTCACCTCAGGCTTCATAGGGCATTTCGCTTGTGAGTCGAGAGCTGTTTTCCAGAATTCCTTAAAATCTTTAGGCATCTGTGTATATGGTTCCAGTTTCTCAGGAGAGAATCCCACCTTGATATGATGATTAAATGTACGGCCTTTCAGCTTTACACTCATCTGGCAATCTCGGAAACCGGGATTTTTCATTGTTCCCAAAGCAATTTCAGCCTTACCTCCTTTCAGGGTAACGGTACCTTTTGTATCGGGATCGAGCTCATCCTGACCGATACTATAAGATACCTGTAAGCCATCTTGCAAAATGCCATATTCGTAAACGGCCACAGAAACAGTAGCCTTCTCGCCTGTTTTATAAAGCCAGTCGGCATGATTGGGGGTGGTAACCCAAAGCACGTTATTCTGATAAGGATAATTTTCTGCCAGTGCAGGCACAGCCAGCAGACAGAAAAGCAATGTGATACAAGTAAATAGTTTTTTCATTGATATTTTGATATTAATAGTGTGTGCGTATTACGTACAAATGTATAAAATACATGCCCAATCATCCAAATTTATTGGTGAATGGGCATGCCGTTATTGGCCAATAAATAAAAATATAACCTTATTGGTTTTCTCTACATACCTTTATAGTCTTTTCCGTTCACTTTTACATTCTCAAAATGAATATTCGAGACTCCCGTCACGGCATTGATTTCTGAAGCTGTAATCCCCTTGAAGTCGCAGTTCTTTATAAAGATATCGCCAGCCTGAATCTTATTTGCAAACCCATCCAGATGCAATAAATAACGACTCTTGTTGCTTTTAATATTCTCTAAATAGATATTATGAAAGTAGGGAGGATACGGTCCATCGTCCACATGCCAGTATTTCATTTCCATACCTAGTATAGATTCGTCGCACTGACCAACGGTGATGTTTCTTACATACACATTCTTCACTTCGCCTCCTCGTATTGCATTTGATTTTATACGAATAATACGGCTCAGATTAGGACTATCCATCAGGCAATCTTCCACCCACACGTTGAAGCATCCTCCGGTAATTTCACTACCCATGGCTACTCCCGCATGTCCATCCTTCATTCTGCAGTTACGCACAATAATGTTTTCGCTGGGAATATTCCAGTAACGTCCATCTTCATCACGTCCCGATTTGATGGCTATACAATCATCTCCCGTATCAAAATCGCAATCCTCTATCAGAATGTTTTTGGATGATTCTGGATCGCAGCCATCATTGTTATGACCGTGACTTTGCATTTTCACCTTTCTTACAGTGATATTCTCTGAAAGCAATGGATGAATCAACCAGAATGGAGAACGATTCAACGTAAATCCTTCTAAAAGAACATTCTTGCACTTATAGAGATTTATAAACTGAGGACGCATACCGGTCTTTCCTTTGAATACACGTTTTTCAAAGGGAACAGAATCTTCTTTCATTTCATAAAGTGCAGTCTTTTCGTCAACTTTCTTTCCATTCTTAAGAGCAACCCCACTGATTCGTTCTTTACTAAACCAGTTTGCTTCAGAAGCCATTCCGTCCATTACACCGTTACCGGTAATGGCCATATTGGTTTCACCATAAGCATAAATCAACGGAGAAATGTTATAGCAGTCTATACCTTCTATACGTGTTAATACCGTATCAAAAAGATTATAATTGGTTGTAAACCTCAGAACTGTTTTATCAGACAGATGCAAGTTTACGTTCGACTTCATTCTGATGGGAGCCGTTTTATACACTCCATCCGGAATAACTACAACTCCTCCCCCCTGAGCAGAACATACAGATATTGCCTTGTTAATGGCACTTGTATATAAAGAATCTGTTCCGTTATAATAATCTGTAATATGATAAGTTTTATCAGGGAAAGTTGGAAGAGGTATATTTTCATAGACCTCTTTCATTTTATCCCACTGATTAACTTTAGCTTCACCATGTGCTGTTATAAAGATAATCAGCAGCAAACAATTTAAAAACCTCTTCATACCTAACAACTTATTCTGCTGTTAATTCTATAATCTGATCAGGTTGTGTCTGAACATCATACTCGTAAGAAGTAGTTAGTTGTGTACCTTTTAAAGGAGCACGCTCACTAATCATTGGACGAAGAACTTCCTGTGTTTTAAACAAAGGATTACCATTTTCTCCCTGAGCTTCTTTCAATCCTGCTAAACGTGTATAAGAGCGTACGCGAAGATTTCCTCCGATAGTTGATTTTATTTTTGCAGAAACAAGTTTACCATCTGCCCATTTCATTTCAACGATTTCAAAACCTCCACGAGTTCTTAATCCACGGATGGTTCCTTTCTTCCATTCACTTGGTAAAGAAGGTAGCAATTGAACCGCACCATCATGACTTTGTACCAGCATCTCTGCTATACCGGCAGTACATCCGAAGTTACCATCAATCTGGAAAGGTGGATGAGCATCGAACAAGTTTGGATATGTTCCTCCTCCCTGACCTTTCTGTACTTCAGGACTTACATAATTAAGCTGGTTTTTAATTAACTTGTAAGCATGATCGCCATCCAGCATACGAGCCCAGAAACAAACTTTCCATCCCATAGACCATCCGGTTGAAGGGTCGCCGCGTTGAATCAACGTATTCTTTGCAGCTTCAAACAAAACCGGAGTTCTGTATGGAGAGATTTGATATCCCGGATACAATCCCCAAAGATGGGAAATATGACGGTGATGATCTTCCGGATTATCCCAGTCCTGAAACCATTCCTGTAACTGGCCGTATTGTCCCACTTGCATTGGAGGCAATTTGCGGCGCATTGAATTGATTGTATCACTGAAAGATTTATCCATGCTCAATATCTGTGCAGCCTCAGCTGTATTAGAGAACAAGTCGGTTACCAACTGATTATCCATTGTTATTCCTGCATAAAGATTAGCCTTTGAATCTTTTAGTTTAGGTCTATTCTCCGGTGAGTTTGAAGGAGTAACCACTAAATAACCGGTATTAGGATCTTTAACAAGGAAGTCAACAAAGAACTCAGAAGCGCTCTTCATTATAGGATATACCTTCTTCAAGTATTCCTTATCACCAGAATAAAGGTAACGATCCCATAAATGCTGACACATCCAGGCAGCACCAACAGGCCACAGACCACAATATGCATAATCCACAGCACCATTCATACGCCAAAGGTCTGTATTGTGATGCAACACCCAACCTCTGCAGCCATACATTTCACTAGCAGCCTCACGACCATTTTCTGCTAATTCCTTAACCATCTGCAAAAGAGGTTCGTGGGTTTCTTTCAGATTAGTCAGCTCTGCCGGCCAGTAGTTCATTTCAGTGTTGATATTGGTAGTATAATTACAATTCCATGCCGGTTTCACCTTTCCGTTCCATTTACCTTGCAGGTTGGCAGGCTGGCATCCCGGTTGAGAACAGGAAATCAGTAAGTAACGACCGAATTGGAAATAAAGAGATATTAAATGAGGATCGTATGAAGTGGCAAACTCTTTGATGCGAACATCCATAGGCTTGTTCATCTGTTCGGTTTCTCCAAGAGATAGTTCAACACGGTTGAATTGCTTCTTGTAAGCAGCTATATGAGCAGCCTTTGCCTTTTCATAATCTTTAGAAGCATTCTTCAGGTAAACAGAATTACGTTTATATGGATCACCCGAAACATCTTTGTAGTTTACGAAATTGGTTGCCATAGAGACATAAAGAGTAATCATATTCGCTTTTCTAACCTGAATAACAGAATCGTTTGTGTTTACTTGTCCGCCTTTGTTCTTCAAAAGCAAATCGGCACAATAATGCACTTTACCCGGGAAGAAGTTCGATCCGTCAGTCATCCCTTCCAAACGGAGCTTGCGACTATCCAAAGCTGAACGTTTTGGATTCTTCATTGGAGTATTCAGAGACAAATCGCAACTAATTGCTCCCGGTTTGGAAGCTGTAATCCTTACTATTAATAACTGATCAACAAAAGAAGCAAACACCTCTTGTTTGTACTCCACTCCGTTTGATTTATAACGAGTAGTAGATACGGCATTATCAATATCGAGTTCACGATAGAAATCTGTAAACTTAGCATGATCTGTATAATTGATATTCAGGTTACCTACAGTCTGATATGGCATTTCGTTTCCTACTTTTGAGATAACCTTCTCCCCTGCCAGGTCCTGAGCCTTATCGTATAAACCGGAGAATATCATCCTGCGAATCTCAGGTAATGCTTCTTTTGCATTCTTATTATAATTCTGATAAGGTGAACCAGCCGAAACTGTTTCTTCATTAATCTGTATCGTCTCTTTTTGCGGATCGCCATACACCATACCGGCAATTCGTCCATTCCCTACCGGTAATGCTTCTTCCCAATACTGAGCCGGATGATTATACCAGATCTTATAAGGAGCATGCTGAGCATAAGCACCACCTATACCTACTGAAAGTAATAAAGCTGCTAATAATTTTCTTGTTGTTGTAATTTGCATAGCACTATTTTTATGTTTTTACAAAAATAGTGCTATGTAATAAAGGCAAGTTGTAATATTGGTGCTTTTACTTATCTTTTTTGACCTAAAATATAGTAACCAGATTACTTTTTCAATTCACAAATAATCCTTTCTTACTTTTTTCTGGCCATGTATTCTTTGGGAGTACAATTCATTGCCTCTTTAAACACTCTGCTAAAGTATTGAGGAGTTGTAAAGCCACTCATATATGCAACTTCCGAAACATTATAAGTCTCTTGTTCCAATAACTGGATGGCCCTCTTTAAACGCATGTTCTTAACAAAATCTACCGGAGAAACACCCATGAGAGATTTCACTTTACGATAAAACACCGTTCTGCTCATTTTCATAGCATCGGCTAAATCGTCTATCCTGAAGTCAGGATTCTGAATATTCTCTTCTATACTCTGAACAATATTTTTAATAAAATCATCATCAAAATGAGTTAACTGAGGCGTTGAAGGAGTTATCCGATCAAGAGTGACAGGTTCTTTCACGATTTTTGTTTTATTAGATGTATAATAATCGTAAAGTAATTGCCGTTGCTTCAACAGTGAATCTATTTTTGCTTTCAAATAAGTAGCACTGAAAGGTTTCGTCATATAATCGTCGGCACCATATTCCAATCCATGAATCTGATCGTTCAAAGAAGATTTAGCAGACAATAATATAACTGGAATATGACAGATATTACTATCATTCTTGACAGCTTTTAGATACTCAATACCATCCATCTCGGGCATCATAATATCGCTGACTACTATATCCGGAATCTCAGCATAAGTTATATCCAGTCCTTCTTTGCCGTTCACAGCTTCAAACACTACATAGTCCTTACTTAGAACATTAGAAATAAAATGGCGCAATTCATCATTATCTTCAATAATCAGAATACGGATTTCTTTTTCTTCGGGAACCGTTTCAGTAATAGTCTCTTCATCTTTCTGAATTTCGCTATTTCCACTATCGCTTAAAATAAATTCTGCATTTGCATCATCTTTAAAGACCTCATAACTGCCGGGAAGTTTCACAGAGAAAAGACTTCCTTCACCAAGTTTGCTTTCAACCTTAATAGTTCCATGCAATAAATTCAAAAGCTCTTTAACAAGAGAAAGTCCTATACCGGTTGAGATGCTTGGATCGGACTCATCCAGAGTCTCAAAACGAGCAAATAGCTGATTTAACTTTTGAGTATTTATGCCACGTCCTTCATCTTTCACACTGAAAGACAATACGTTCTTTTCACCGGAAACAAGAAGCGTTATACTCTTCTCATTAGAAGTATATTTAAATGCATTAGACAACAGGTTAAAGAGAATCTTCTCTAACTTATCAACATCGGTATATATAATAATTGAATCGATATCGCAACTAAGTTTGAAATCAATGTTTCGTGTATGAGCCATTGGCTGAAAGTTCTCGAAAATCTTTTTTATTAGCGGAACAACATCTACTTGCTCCACATAAACCTTCATTTTCTCATTTTGAATTTTACGGAAATCCAGTATCTGATTAATCAAACGAAGCATTCTTTCCGTATTTCGTTTGGCAACCTGCATATTCTCCATTCCTTCTTCCGTAAGCTTCTCATTGCTGATAACTTCTTCTATCGGACTTGCAATAAGCGTTAAAGGAGTACGAAGCTCGTGAGATATATCGGTAAAGAAACGCAATTTCAGATTAGTGAGCTGTTGTTCAAAATCTACCCGACGTTTCAGGTTAGTCATTCGCATAACATAATAGCCAACAAACAACAATACTGCAATGGCTAATAGTATATATAACATAATAGCCCAGACTGTTTCTCCGAAGGTAGGTTTAATATGAATAGGCAAAGAAGTTACATTATCCACCCATACTCCATCTGCATTTGTTGATTTTACCTGAAAAACATAATCACCGGCCGGAACGTTTGCCAGACTTGCCGAGCGGTTGTTTCCCAATACAATCCAATGATCATTCAGTCCCTTAATGCGATAAGCATACTTTATGGCGTGCGAATCTACATAATCTAATGCTGCAAAAGTTATTGTAAAGTTGCGTTCTTTGGCTCCAAGGGTTTGTGCAGCGTTACTGCAAATATCCTGTAGGCGAGAGCCATTTTTCAGATAGATTTCCAGATGTGAAAATACAATAGGTGGAACATAACTACTTTTATGTGCACCTTGAGGGGATATGCATAGCACACCATACATTGAGCCGAATATCAGCTTTCCCGACGAACAGAGCAATGGTTTGGTTTCGGACATCAATATCTGATCACTATATTCTTCGAGTAAATTCATCCGGGCATCAAACTTTAGCAGTTTATTTTCGGAAACAACCCAGATATTTCCCTTCAAATCCTCTATTGTTGAAAGCGACAAATCGGGAACTTGCCCATTTGTTGCATTGTAATGCTTAAACTCAAGATTCTCTGACAGGAAGCTTTTATTTTGCAATAAGCTTACTCCTCCACTTAATGTTGTGAGAAATAGTTTTCCACTTCGCGTCTGAGATATATTCATAACATCATTATTGCTCAGACTTGAATAACGTTCACTGCATACATTGTGATAAAACCGTATGGCTTCGGGGCGGGAGAAGTTTAACGAGAGAGAAATCAACCCTCCTGTAGTTCCAATCAAAAGCACGTTATCTTTTGTTTCGTACAGGCAGCGCACTCTATCGCACAGATGAATAGGATAATTATTAAGAACATTTCCCGAATGAATAAAACGCAATTTTTCGTTACCCTGAACATTATTAATCAAATTAACACCTCCACCGTAAGTACCAATCCACATTCGTCCTTTGTAATCCTGAATAATTGAATATATAGCATTGGAAGAAATACTAAATTTATCATTCTTATCGGGTAAGAATCGAGTAATCTGGTAGCTTTTATCTCCTTTAGGGCGAAGCAGGAAAAGTCCCTCTTCTCTTGTACCTATCCAAATATTATGTCCTCTATCTTCATAGATGCAATATACATCTGTTTTATAGAATCGGGTTGAATGATTAGACAATACCTCTCCTTCTTTTGATAAGTTTCCTATCCAGCGATTATTTGAATCATACAAAGAAACAATACCATCTTGCCCCTTATTATTACGTTTCCAGCCAATCCAAAGACGTTTTTTTTGGTCTTCCATAATGGAACGGCCAACACTCTTGTTGTATTCGTTAGAAAGATAATCAAAACTCTTCTGGCGAAATGAGATATTATCAAAGCCATTCCCATCTGCATACCATATATTCTTATGCTTGTCTATAAAATAGCTGTTTACCTGAATTGAAGTAGGGAACTTAAGTCCAAAATCACTTAAGTAAGCCTGTTCTAAACGTCGCGTTTCTTTGTTATAAAAACAGAGTTCACCATCGGAAGGCTTTACCCATACAGTACCAAATTCATCTTCATGCATAAAAGAACGCTGAGGATTGCCAGGTAGTTCTTTATACTTGGGATAATCCAGTAATTCATTCTTTCCTTTCGGATAATCCAGGCGAATAACTTTACCAAGATTATTTAGCATCCATATTATACCAGATCTATCCTGAAAGAGATTAGATCTAATGTCTATTGGTAGATTAAATAACTTAAAGTCCTTTTTCCGCAAATCATAGATGATAACTCCAGATTCCTGAAGAATTGCAATTTTATTATCATTAAGTTTCTCCAGACCACGAATCATTGATATTGATTTTTCAGGCACACAAGGCAGTACATTCTTACTTTTCTTGTCATACTTTGCAAAGAATCCTTTTGAAGTTGCCAAATAGATACCCGCAGATGTTTCCACCATAAATTGAAAAGGCATCTGGTTTGCAATCTTTTTGTTTCCAACAATCATTGTCCCGTTATTGGTCAATATCCATTCATCTCCATCTTTATCCTGCAATATATTGTAGATAACATCTCCCAAATTACCACGGTTTGTATATAACTGAACAGCATCGGAGGAAGGGAATTTCTTTTCATCAATTCGATATAATTCTTTTTGAGTTCCTATCACCCATGAAATTCCATTATTCAAAACATACACATCAGAAATTGAGTTGATGAGATTTTTGGAATAAGAAGTAATATCCTCAAATTTGTTTTTGTGAGTATTAAACAGATATAACCTATTATCGTAGGTAAGACACCAGATATTATTTAATGAAGTCTTTATAATTCTTATAAAACGATGATTCGTTATGCGAACAGAACTGTTGGGGTAAGTTTTAAAATTACGAAACATATACCCGTCAAAACGTTCCAATCCGTTCCATGTAGCCATCCAGATATAGCCATTATCATCCTGTATGAAGTTCTGAATATTCTTTTGAGACAATCCATCCTGTACAGAGTAATGCTTAATACTGAGCAAACTCTGACCGTAAAGAGCCACAGAGAAAAGAGAAAGAAATATAAAAAGAAAATGTTTCCTCATGGTATTTAGTTTTTCGATATTACAAATATCGGAAAAATAAGTAACATGCCATCTTCTAGGTTAGATATTGCAATTAATTGACCAGATTTTATAATAGTGATCAGTAAGCAAACAGACTATAAAAGAAAATCTCAGCAAGAATTACCTTACTGAGATTAAATTATATTATAGATGCTGAATAACCATGACTGGCTATTCAGATTTATTGGTGAATGGTTCAGTGATTATTGGTGAATAAATTAAATTTATTGGCCAATAATTTCCGTACTATTCGCCAATAAATTCTAGACTCCGCTGAAAGAGCTGAAACCTCCATCAATAGGAAGAACCACTCCTGTTATAAAGCTGGCTGCATCACTGCAAAGGAACTGAACAGCTCCGTTGAGCTCCTTGATATCGCCAAAGCGTTTCATTGGGGTTTTTGCAAGTACTTTCTTGCTGCGTTCGGTTAAAGAACCATCAGGATTGATAAGAACCGCTCTGTTCTGATTACCGATAAAGAAACCCGGAGCAATAGCATTTACCCTGATCTTTTCACTGAATTTAGTAGCCATTTCCATTGCCAGCCATTTGGTAAAGATCTCGATGCCGCTCTTGGCAATAGAATATCCCGGAACACGGGTTAAAGCTGCAAAAGTTGCCATTGAAGAAACGTTGATAATGCTTCCGTATTTCTGTTTAGCCATCACTTCACCGAAAACCAGACAAGGATAGACTGAACCATTGAGGTTTAAATCTACCACCTTGTTCATATCTTCAACTTTCATATCGAATATGCTCTTGTCGTCACTAATTGTTCCGCCCGGGATATTTCCTCCGGCTGCATTTACCAAAATATCAATTTTACCCCATATACTAAGCACTTCTTCTTTCACCTTTTTAACCTGCTCAATATCGAGCACATTGCAGGCAGTACCTTTTACTTCACCTAATGAAGAAAACTCTTCCAAAACTTTATCTACGTTTTCCTGGTGACCACCAATAATAAACACTTTTACGCCAGCTTCCAATAAGCTGCGTGATATATTACTGCCCAATACACCTGAACCTCCGGTTACGATAGCTACTTTTCCAGCTATATCAAATAATTCGTTCATACTGACTAATATTATTTTATATTCTAATTTACTTATTCATTAATTCATCTCTTACCGTTGCCATAATTCCATCTACCTGAGCAAGGGCAAACATTCGTCCGTGGAAAGAATATCCCGGATTGTAACCTTTATCGCCATCATCAAGCATCAAGCGTCCATGGTCTACGCGCATTGGCAAGCCCGGATTCTCTTTTTCGAAGATACGCACCAACTCGATAACATGTCCTCTTCCGGTAAGGTGAGACGATTCCATAAAGTTACCTTCGGGAGTTGCTTCCGTGCTTCGCAAATGTACAAAGTGAGTGCGTGAAGCAAATTTCTTTGCCAATGCAGGCACATCGTTATGTAACCCCGCGCTCAAGGATCCGGCACAGAAAGTAAGTCCGTTATGAGGATTATTCACCGCATTGAGGAACCATTCTATATCCGCCTCTCCTGTAACAATACGTGGCAGGCCGAGCATCTGGAAAGGAGGATCGTCAGGGTGTACGCACATGTTTATTCCATATTCATCGCACACCGGCATAATCTGTTCAAGAAAATATACCATATTGGCACGAAGCATGTCTCTGTCTATGCCATCATACAAAGCAAGTAAGCGTTTAAAGATAGCAACCGGATTCTGATCGCCTTCCTTAATATTTCCGTTTACAAAACCTTGAGTCTTTACAATGATGGTGTTTATCAAATCGTCCTTTTCTGCTTCGGTTATTGTTTTATCCAGTTCACTAACCTTTGCCAGTTCTTCTGCCGAATAATCTTTTTCTGCACCTTCACGTTTCAGAATATTACAGTCAAAGTACGCAAAGCGAATTTTATCGAAATAAAGAGAGCTGGTTCCATCGGCCCATGGATGCTCAAGGTCGGTACGAATCCAGTCGATTACCGGCATAAAGTTGTAGCATACAGTCTTTACCCCTGCTTTTCCCAGATTAGCCAGACTCACTTTGTAGTTGGCAATAAGCTGATCTCTGTCTACTCCGGCATATTTAATGCTTTCGCTTACCGGCAGACTTTCCACAACCGACCAGCGAAGCCCTGCTGCTTCAATATAATCTTTAAGTTCATTGATTGCTTCGAGTGTCCAAATCTCACCATTCGGAACATTGTGCAAGGCTGTAACAATGCCTTCCACCCCAATTTGTCTAAGCATGGCCAGCGTAATCTTATCGTTTTTGCCGAACCATCTCCAGGTTTTTTCCATTCTTATTATTCTAATTATGATGTAACAAATTCAATTTTATCTTCTTCAAATCGTCAAGCTCGTTTACAGGACGCTCTATGTCATAAGGAATAGGTTGGCGCGAGAAAGTCTGGAAATATAGCAGACAAGCATCTTTCCACCAAACCGCATCCTTGCTCTGAATTTTCAAGCGAGACTGTACTTCATGAAATCTCTGTGCATCTACAAAAGATTCCATTTTATCCCATGTTTTCTGGAATCCCCTTACTTGCTGCACTCCCTTGTCATACGTATAGCAAAGCTCATTCCACAACGTCTGTCCGCTTTTCATTTTATGTTTCCAGGGTACATGGTGAAACCAAAGAAGATATTGTTCCGGACAAGTCTTTAGCTTATTATAATCATTCCGTAGAGGAACAAAATATTGTCCCACAGCTTTACTGCCGGTATCTAATGTACGATCGAAACCTATTCCTAAAGTATCAGCTTTGTGATAATATGTCGGAAGCCAGTCGGGACGTGCTCCTTGCACAGAGCACCAAGGCTCGGGACCGTAATGGTGTCCCCATGCAAACAAGTGATGAAGTCCCAACGGCATCATGTAGTTTACCGCAGCCTCTCTGGAAGCAAGCATCATTTCCTTTACCGGTTCCACAAAATCTTTCTGTTGATTAAATGTCTGTTTTATCCATTCGTCGGCAATCACCTCAGGAGTAAGCTCATTATTCCACGCCAAGCGACCAAAAGCATACCAGTTGGCCTGAGCAAACTGATGTCCACACCAATTAGCATCTTCACCAATATTAGCAACTCCAGCAATGGCTGTTAGCGGATGCGGGAATAGTTTTCCATCTGTTACCCAGGCAACAGTAGAACCTTCGCCCGAGCAATAAGTATCGCTTTCCAGACATTCCTTATAAAGCGGAGCTAGATAAACCAGGTGATTGGAAGCCCCCAGGTATTCCTGAGTAATCTGAAACTCTGGCATAAGTGCTGTTCGTGTCATTGCACCAAACAGAGGACTAAATGGTTCGCGTGGCTGGAAGTCAATTGGCCCGTTCTTTACCTGAAGAATCACATTTGAACGGAATTTTCCATCCAGCGGAGTAAATTCATTGTATGCCTGTCCGGCTCTGTCGTCCATACTCGATTTATAGACAAAGGCACGCCACATAACAATTCCATTATAAGGTTTCAATGCATCAGCCAGCATATTGGCTCCATCGGCATGAGTACGTCCAAAGTCCTGCGGTCCGGGAAGTCCTTCTGAATTAGCTTTCACAAGGAAGCCTCCAAAATCGGGAATCAATTCATAGATTTCCTTAGCTTTATCCTTCCACCATTGTTGCACTTTCTCGTTCAACGGATCGGAAGTAGGCAAACCTCCCAAAGCTGTAGGTGAAGAGAAGTTCACTGAAAGATATACGTGGATGCCATAAGGGCGAAATACCTCAGCCAAAGCCTTTACTTTTTGCAGATAGACTGCGCTAAGAATCTCGGGACTGGCATTAACATTATTGAGCACTGTACCATTTATTCCTATTGAAGCATTAGCACGAGCATATTCTTTGTATCGGGGAGATAATTTTCCGGGAAGTTCATCCCATTTCCACAGAGAATGTCCGGCATATCCTCGTTCTATCGTTCCATCCAAATTATCCCAATGATTCAATATTCTTATTTTATAAGAAGGAACTTCCTTTATATCAAAGGAAAAAGGAGAAGAACTTAGCTGTATTGTTCTTAAAATATTAGAAGAAGGTACATAAAGCTGAATATTCCTTAGCAGATTAAAAACGGCATATAGTAATCCGTTTTCTCCCTTTGAAGCAATCACAGTTATTTTATTGCCTTTATACCTCATTGAACGAATAATAAAACCATCACTTCCCAATGTCTGCAACTCTTTCAGCAATCCTAAAGACTGAATCAGTTTGCTTTTTTCTGTACCAATTACAAGTGAATAGTCCTTCAATGAAGAGGCAACCGATAACTCTTTTCCCGTAAGTTGCTTCCAGGCATATTGCAATTCGGTAATTGCAGTGCAATCCTCCGGTTCTTCACTCACAACAGAAGAAATTCCCATTGAAAGGCTTTTTACTTGTTTAGCGGAAAGAGGCTGATAACGAAGCCACAACTTAGATCCGTCCTCAGCATATATTAGAGTTGGAATCAGAAATAAGAATAAACTATACAGAAAGTTTTTCATTCGTTCATATTTAAAGTGAAACAAAGATATACATATTTCATATAACAAATCTTTGTTACAAGAGTTTTATTCACATCGTAAAAGAGAAAATTTTTCAATTCAACAGGAAAGAGGATGTTTCAAAATGATTCACCCTCTCTCCTGTTCTATTCATCAGACTAAAGTCTGTGAACTATTTATTGTTATATCATTCCTGAATATAATAAGTATTGCCTGTTACCTGAATATTCTGTTGAACAACTTGTCTGGAAGCAATCGATTTAGCATCGGGCTGTTTTCCTCCAACAGATATCTGTACTGTTCCGGCTTCTACCACTGCAAAGTTATCATTGTTACGGGCCGACATCTGGATTGGTTTCAGGTCAAATTCAATCTCTTTTACCTCGCCCGCTTTCAGATGAATACGTTTGAACCCTTGCAAAGAGCGGATGGAAGTTTTCAGTTTACTATCTGGAAGAGATACATAAAGCTCTACAACTTCATCGCCATCCAGCTTTCCGGTGTTCTTTACCTCTGCTGTTATCTTAATGTTTTCTCCTGCTTTAATAGTCGTAGGAACATTCTTCAATGCATACTCAAAAGTAGAGTAACTCAATCCGTAACCAAACTCATAAAGAGGTTCGCCTTTAAAGTAACGGTAAGTCTTACCAGTCATATCATATTCCGTAAAAGCAGGAATCTGATCAATTGATTTATAGAAAGTAAGCGGTAAACGTCCGGCCGGATTGTAATCGCCGAAGAGAACATCAGCAATAGCGGTACCGCCACCTTGTCCCGGATACCAAGCCTCAACAATAGCCGGTATATTTTCATTTTCCCAGTTAAAGGCAAGTGCGCTACCATTGAGCAAAACCAATACAGTAGGTTTACCTAGTTTCTGAATCTCGCGGATAAGATCGGTCTGTGTTGCAGGTAATTTAATATCCAGGCGGTCGCCACCAGAGAATCCTTCAACTTTCACCGGCATCTCTTCACCTTCGAGAAGCGGACTAAGTCCCATGCAAAGAATAACTACATCGGCTGATTTTGCAAGATCAATAGCTTCCTGTTTCAGGTTTGGTTTAGGAGTATCCCACAAGAATCGCATAATAGAATATTCCGTATTATTCTGGGTGTATTCCAGACGAATGTTATAAGCTTTACCAGCCTCTAAAGTCATCAGTTCATACAATTTTCTTGGATGATGAATATCGTTCCATTGGGTTATCAGCTTATCATTCACATAAAGATTAAATCCGGAGAAACCTTCACCTCCCAATGCATATTCACCCGTTACAGGAGGAACAAGTACCCCACTCCATTTTACAGAGAAATGATCATATTTCAAATCTTTGAAAGGAGGAGTTGTACGCCAGATGAAGTCTACATTCTTATCAATACGTGAATGCACCGGTGCACCTTTCCAATTGCTGTTGTTATAATAGTCGGCCTTCAATCCTTTTTGTTGCATAGTTGCATCCGTATAAAGATAATCTGTAGGAACAGCGGTGAAGTATGGAAGTTTTTCGGCCAACTGGCAACCTTGTGCAAATGTTACTTCTGCATTGGGCAGTTTTTCACGAAGTCCGGTAAATGGAGTTTTTGGATGGGTTGGATAACCATTGTAATTTCCAAGCAATACTTCAAGATCGTCAGCATTAGGACCAATCACAGCTACCTTTTTCACATCTTTGCTTAAAGGGAGCAGATTGTTTTCATTCTTCAGCAATACAATAGATTTACGTGCAGCATCATCGGCCAATGCCTGATGTTCCTTACTATCAACCACACTGTATGGAATCTTGGAGTATTTCACCATTTCTTGAGGATCGAATTGTCCCAGTTTCATACGGGCAAGGATGATACGTTTCACGGAAACATCCAGTTCCTTTTCAGTAACCAGTCCTTGTATTACAGCTTCTGCCAGATGAATATAAGTATCACCGCAATTCAAGTCGGTACCCGATTTGATTGCCATAGCTGCAGCTTCCTGAGGAGTAGCCACTATATGATGTCCTTTTTTCTCATAAAAATCACGAATAGCCCAACAGTCAGAAACAATGTATCCCTTAAATCCCCATTGATTACGAAGTAATCCTTCAAGGAATTTGTTACCACAGCAAGGTGCACCACGAAAACTCTGATAAGCACACATCACAGAGTAAACCTTTGCATCTTTAACTGTTTTCTTGAAATGCGGAGTATATGTCTCAGCCATATCATAATCATTAGGCCACACATCAAAAGAGTGACGGGTAGACTCCGGTCCGCTGTGCACTGCAAAGTGTTTGGCAGTTGCAATCAGCTTATAGTATTTAGGATCATCTCCTTGCAAACCTTTTATAAAAGGAACAGCCAGTTCGCCTGTCAGATAAGGATCTTCACCATACGTTTCCATCCCCCTGCCCCAACGTGGATCACGGAAGATATTAATATTCGGAGTCCAGTAAGTCAGCCCCTGATAGATGCCTCTTTTTCCGCGGGAAGCATATTCGTGATGCTTAGCCCGAGCCTCATCGGAGATTGCATTGGCAATGGTAAACATCTCATTACTGTCCCACATAGATGCCATACCAATGGCCTGAGGAAATACTGTGGCTCTACCCGAACGGGCAACCCCGTGCAAACATTCATTCCAGAAATTATGAGCAGGAATACCTAATCGGGGAATCGCTGGCGAATCATACCTTACGATTTCAACTTTCTCTGCCAATGTCATTCTGGATACCAAGTCTTCAGTACGTTTCTCAAAACTTAGAGAAGTATTCTTGTAAGGTGGTATCTTGGCACTCGATGTCCCAAGACTTATCAACCCACAAGTAAGAAATAGATATTTGCAGTACTTTTTCGCTTTCATTATTATCAAATTATCATCAATTATTTAATACTCGTATAGTTTCACATATTGAATGTCCCATTCTCCTACGGGAATACGAAGATGTCTTCCCTGGTGACTTTGATCTCCGTTTAATCTTTTAACAGGGACAATTTTACCATCGGTAATTTTAATCTGGTCGATATAACCAATACCTGCTTTTTTATTTCCGGCAAGACTTTCGAAGCTAAGTACAACACCCGTACCAGCAACAATATATTCTGTAGGAGATAGCTCAATAATCAAAGCACCCACTTCTGTCCATATACTTCCATCCTTAGCTTGCGGACTCCAGCCTAAAGTATAATCATGTTTGAATATAAACCTATAATTATTTCGTTCAATAATCCTTTCTCTATTCACATTATCAAAGATAACTCCATTGGTTTTACCCAACCCTTGTTTTTCAATCAGTAATGATTTAAGCTGGCTAAGAATTGAATAACTCTTCGTCAGCGGATAACTCTCAGGATTGGGAACATCTTCTATTGAAAACGGACTGAATCCCATGGCATCGTGTTCGCCAAAGGCATAAAAAGCTCTGGCAGCATCAGCTTCTTCAAGTCTGATTTCGGGAATAAACAAAGGATTACCGTTAGTATGATATTGTTTGATCCAATCAGGGAATCCCGGATCGTAAATATCTGGGGCAAGTATATCAATTGCAGGAGCAGCAAATCTCCATATATCAAGCAGATGAGCCAGCGGACCGGCACTTGGGTAGGCACCAGGCTTCCTGCCTCTAGAGTTCAAAGCCGCATTCAGATACATTGGGATATTATATTTTTCTTTTCCAGCCTTAGCCACTTGCTGAACATATTCGGCATAAGCATAAGCCATAAACAGTTCATCCGTATCAAGCCCCTCTCCAAATATTTCATTCCACGAACCTTTAGTTTTAAATCCATTATCCTTCCATTTTTTGAGTAATGAAGGCTGAAGGGTATTCTTGTTCTTTTTCAGATAATCAATAAACTTAACCGGAACATCAGAAGCAAACTTCTGATCGGCCACTTTTCCATATTCGCGGGCATCTTCAAGCATTCCAATTTCATTTTCAACCTGAATCATGATTACTGTCTGGTCCTCTTTATCATATTCTGCCAAATGATTCAGAAAATGAGAAAAAGCACGTTTATCAACATTCAGATTAGATTCCGAAAAGGCACTCATCATTTCGAGTGGTTTGCCCGATTTAGTTACCGCACGGGGATATTTCCTTGAGTTCTCTTTTATCCATAAAGGAGCATAGCAAGACATAGAGTTTTTCCATGAACCAAACCACAGAAAAACAATTTTCAGATTGTGTTTGCGAGCCAGATTAATAGCTTCATTTGTTAGCGTATAGTCATACTTACCTTCTTCCTTTTCAATTAACTCCCAGTAAGCCGGAACCAAAACTGTATTGAGGCCCATCTTCTGAAGTTTTGGAAATATCCATTTTAAATCGTCAATAGAAGATGCTGAAGAATTACCGAGCTCTCCACCTAAAATTAAAAAAGGCTTATCGTTTACAATAAGCTGAGAAGCTGCATTCTTTTTTGCCAGATAAGGAGCTTTTCTATTATCTGCATTTACAAAAGAAGTTACCAATAATAAAGCCAATATTGAAAATAGAGTACGTATGTATAGCATAGTAGAATTACCTTAATTATTAAAAATATGGCTGATCAGAAATCAGACTGTAGTTCAATTTCCAATCAGCCATTTTTATGAGGTTATAACCATGAAAGGTTATCTATTCTCAGTAAATCCTTAAAAACTATTAGTATCCAGGATTTTGATAAGCAGCCTTTTCTTCAGGAGTCATTTCCATACCATCAATCTGACCTTGAGGAATTGGGCGTAGATAGTAATTACTTGTAATAGTACGAGTTACTGTTGTAGGGGTATGATCTCCATAGTTACTTCCACAAATCTGGTATGAACCTGCAAGTTCGGCCCATTTTTGAGTACGTACCAAGTCGAACCAACGATAACCTTCTCCATAATATTCACGAGAACGTTCTGCCAAAATATAGTTAATGTCAATTGTTGCAGGAGTAGCAGCTACCATAGCAGCACTATGGTCTTCCACTTTTGCGGCATTACCATTGTTGTTCCAACGCCATCTACCGGCACGAGCACGAATAACATTAATCAAATCTCTGGCACTTTGACCAGCAACAGTAGTTGCACCTTTCACTGCCGCTTCAGCAGCTATGAAATATAGCTCAGAGAATTTAGCAATATTGAAAGGACGAGTACTTCCGGCATTTGGTTGTCCTAACCCTGTTCCGTTATCGGTACGGTAAGGCCCAATTTTCCAAAGTCCCGGATATACAATTCGGCTTATTCCATTTGGTGATATAACAAAATCTGATCTTCCTGGCAATACACCGGCACCAATATTACTCTTGTATGTTGAATTAGAGTAATCAATAGCTGTTGCTGGTTCGTCATCAAGGAACGATAGAATTGCATCACCCTGTACAACCGGCATATTATTTGCATTATACAAAGATGTATTCGTTGCACCTCCTCTATTCCAGTTTCCTCTATAAACTGTTGTAAAGGTACCATCGTATCTTGAATCATTAGTCTTATCAGCAAAAGTATTTTTAATTACATTGATAGTGGGGCACATACGTGTCCATGGACGACCCAATGGTTGTGTTGCTTCACGTTGAACAGAACTTACAACCGAACTCCAATCTGTTTTAGCAGCACTTCTGATGTTTGTATAGTTCCAAGTCATCATCCAACATGCAAAGTTATCCGGAGCACCTCCACTACCATAAGTAATACTACCTCCGTTATATAATTCACTTGATTCTGTGTGGTCTGCATACAGTAGGATTTCCTTGTTACGATCGTTTGATCCAAGGTTTACATCATAAAAGTTTGCCAATAAACCAAAGTTTCCAGGATCTGCAATAGCAGCAGTTGCTACGTTATATGCTTGTTGATAATACCATTTGGCATCATGTCCATCAGGATCAGTTCTATCACATGTAGGATAAGTAGGAATATTGTTTGGGTTTTCCAACCACCATCCATAAGTCAGATAGGCTTTTGCCAAATAAAGACGAGCAACTGTTTTAGTTGCAGATCCCGTGAGACGTCCTACGGCTGGCAAATCATTAATCGCTGTAAGAAGATCTGGGAATATAGCTTTTGTATAAACCTCAGGTACAGTATTACGCACAGAAGTACGGTTAGCTGATATATTAAATTTCAATTCACCTGCACCCAAATCTAAAGGTACACCACCAAATGTCTGCACAAGTAAAAAGTAGTCGAATGCACGGAAAAATCGAGCTTCAGCAATTAGTGCACTCGAAATAGTTCCTACAGTTGTTGCATTTTCAATAATACCACTAGCAGTATTTATATTAGTGAATGCAGTTCCCCAAAGAGCATCTGAACGGCTACTAGATGGAGTAATCGATCCCACGCCAGAAAGGTCCATATCCTTAAAGTTTGCATCAGCACTTTGAGCATAAGTAACCTCATCAGTACCTGTTTGGCAAGAATTATAATAGTATGCTTGTCCATAGATGTAGCGCAAATGGGCATACATAGAGGTTAATCCTCCCATAACACCTTGTTCTGATTTAAAATAATCAGGAGTAAAAATACTGCGAGGCTGCTCATCCAGAATATCAGAACATCCCAACAAGGAGAATGTAATCAGAGCTGTTCCTATATATGCTTTTATATTTATTCGTTTCATAATTGTATAATTTTAAAATGTCAAATTAAGACCGATCAAGTAGTTACGAGTTGAAGGCGTATTTGTACCTATAGTAAGCAGTCGTTTATTGTAACTAGTTACTGCTGCATTTTCGTTACCGTATGAGTTGGTTTCCGGATCCATTCCAGATTCTCTGTTATAAGGTGAGAACAGTACAAATGGGTTTTGTATAGTGCAGTAAAGACGTAATTTGTCGATACCGGCATTTTTCACCCATCTTTGCTTAAAGTTATATCCAAGGGTAATTGTACGTACCTTCAGATACGATGCATCAAAATAACCTAGTGTACTACCATATTTAGGATTATCACCATCCATTGCACCACCTGGTTTTGGATATTTTGCATTAGTATTCTCAGGTGTCCAGTAATCTACCTTAACATTTCCTCTACGTCCTGTCATCATATTGAGGTAGCCTGATGATCCATAAAGGGTACTAATAAGCACACCACCGCTTTTGAAAGCACCAACAACACTCAAATCGAAATCTTTATAAGCAACGCGGGTATTGAATCCACCCTGAAAATCAGGATCTACTTCTATAATCTGACGATCGGCAGGTCCAATTTGTCGTGTAGGTGTTCCATCAGCATTAAAATCACCGGTGTATTTTACCTTAATCATACCAACATTTCCACCCGGTACATATTTTTGCAGATTAGCATCGCCCTCTTGCCATAGTCCAATCTTTTCATAATCATATATACAGTTAATAGAATGACCTTTAAACCACCAGTTACTTTCATCTTGATCTGCACCAGAAGCAAGTTGAACCAACTTATTCTTATTTGAATATAAGTTAACACCAGCTTCCCATGTCCAACCATTGAGATTGTCCAGAATCACGCCATTAAGAGATAATTCAAAACCTTTATTCTGGGTTTTTCCAATATTGGCCATGTAACTACCAACACCATTTGTAGAAGGCAGAGAAACACTCAGCAAAACATTATCTGTATTCTGAACATAGTACTCAATTGTACCAGTTAAGCGGTTACCCAGAAAAGCGGGTCAGCGGATATTTTCGGTTGTTTTTATTATCTTGATATATTATTATCTTTGCCCCATGAAATCAGATAATATACTTAGAGACATCCTCCCCGACGTATTAGTTGACAATTTTGATATTGTCAAGCATGAAAAGACATCCATCCGATTTGATATCTGGCTTAATGAGAAAAAAGTCAAGTTGGATGAAGACGAAAAAAATCCCGACATCATATCTCATGGCTTCACCGATTATCGTACAATACAGGATTTTCCAATTCGAGGCAGGGCCTGTTATCTTCACGTATGCAAGCGTAAATGGCTTGACAACTCAACAGGAGAAATATTCAGCTATGAATGGGATCTGTCAGATTACCACAGGACTAGACTCAATGCCGAGTTTGTCGATTTTTTAAAAGGCGGAGATTGAGAGCACCCCCATAAGTATCTCTACATTGGCATCTCGCTATGGTTTAAACGGACAGACCTTACGCAAACAGTATAAGGAAGTAATCAGCGATTACCGTGACTGGAATCAGGAAAAGCATGCAGAAGAGTACCTGTTGTTTCCTGAAAACCTCGGGGCCGACCTGAGTCTTGATGAGACCTGCCTTAGCAATGGCGACGTATACACAATACTTACAAATAAAGCAGCCCACGGACGTAAAGGTGCAATTGTAGCAATTGTAAGAGGCGTTGCTTCTGATACAGTCATATCCATATTCAGACAGCTTCCGCACAACAAACGTACAAAGGTGAGAACCATAACAACAGATTTATCATCAGCCATGATGCTTACGGCAAGAAAATCTTTTCCGCATGCTAAGCTTATAAATGACAGGTTTCATGTTCAACAGCTGATGTCAGAAGCAGTTGATCAGATCCGTATACGCCTTAGATGGCAGGTACTTGATCAGGAGAACAAGGCTATAAAGGAACATCGACGCCGACGAAAAGAAGCCAAAACAAAATCAGAACGTGAGAAGATAGGAGAATGGATTCCCATACGGATGGAGAACGGTGAAACAATGCCACAAATAATGGCAAGGAGCAAACATATAATATTGAAACACAGAACGAAATGGAACATACAGCAAAGAGCCAGGGCAGAAATACTCTTTAACCAGTTCCCTATTTTAGAAACTGCATACGAATTATCTATGGACCTAACCGATATATTCAATAAAAGAATAAAACCACAAGAAGCAATGCTTGAACTTGCAAGGTGGTATAATGAAGTGGAAAAGTTTGGCGAAAACTGTCTTAACCGTGTTCTTGAAACATTTGAGAACAATTATGCAACTATCATTAACTATTTTGAGAAAAGACTCACAAATGCTTCAGCAGAATCATTCAATGCAAAGATCAAAGCATTAAGGAGTCAGTTTAGAGGGGTTGGAGATATTAAGTTCTTCATGTATAGAATGGCCAAGTTGTATGCATAAACACAAACATCACCAACTTAATAAATCCGCAGACCCAGAAAAGCAAAATCCAATCCATAGTTCCATGTTTTTGAGAATTCCCAACCTAATTTAGGATTAGGTAATTCTGATACATATAAACCTGTAGCAGTTGTAGTACCAAAGTTGTAAGGACGAGTAGCTAAAAGTCCAAGTGTTTTGTATGGAGCAACAGATTGGTTTGAAGTTTCACCATAACCCACGCGTAATTTCAATGCATCTATCACTTTAATATCCTTCATAAAGGATTCATTTTTGATATTCCATCCAACAGATAAAGCAGGATAAGTATGCCATTGGTGTCCTTTAGCAAGTCTTGAAGAACCATCAGAACGGAATGTTGCACTAATCATGTAACGATTATCATAAGAATACATTGCACGTCCCATCCATGACATCAAGCCACTCACTTGATAGTCTTGATACTCTGGATTAACTGTGATTTCTCCTTGTGCACGTCCTAGGTTATAGAACTGGAAAGCATCAGCCGGGATGTTCTTTGCTGACATTTGTGAACTGTTATAGCGGGTTTGCTCTGCAGAATACATAGCTACTACATTTACCTGATGTTTCTGAGCAAAAGTGCGGTCGTAAGTTACAAGGTTTTCAATAGCCCAGTTAGTAGTAAGTGAGTTACTGACAGAAGCAGTTGAAGGAGTTGTAGCTATAGAATTGAACACTCCCTGTCCTGTGTAGTTACCACCGTTGCTCTGTCGATAGTTCAAACCAAGATTTGCGCGATACTTTAATCCTTCTACTCCAGGAACCTTAACTTCACCATATATAGTATTATATGATCCAAAAGCCTTAGTCTGATCTATCCACTGATCACCTAAGTTTTCTATCGATTTTCTTGTATATACCCAGTTTTCATCTAATGGCATTTTTACAGTTCTTTTCAACGTGCCATCTTCATTATATGGGTTAGAAATAGGTGAAGTACTGATATTGCCGTAAATACCAAGATTACTACCATTATTAATAGCAAAGTTATTGTTTGTAGTGAAACCAAAACGGAAATATTTACCTATTTCCTGATCCAAAGAACCACGAACAGAATAGCGGGTATAATCCTGACCTGGTAGCACAGCCTGATCTGTATAGTAGCCAGCACCAAAATTGTAACTACTCTTTTCAGTACCACCAGAAATTGCTAAATCGTGGCTTGTTACCTGAGCTGTTCTATAATATAAGTCTTGCCAATCAATATTAACGTCTTCTGACTCATCGACACCGATTGTATACTTATTAGCATCAGTGCGGAGTTTTATAAATTCGGAAGCATTCATCATAGGATATTTTCCAAATACTTCTTTCAAGCCATAATAACTGTTATAGCTAACTTTCGCTTTTTCTCCTTTGCTACCCTTGTTGGATGTTACCAATATAACACCATTAGCACCACGAGAACCATAAATGGCTGTTGCAGAGGCATCCTTCAAGATATCAATACTTTTGATATCACTAGGACTTATATCACTGATAGAACCAGCAAAAGGAAGACCGTCGAGTACAATTAACGGGTCGTTACTTGCATTCAGAGAACGAGTACCACGAACACGGATCTGCATTGAAGCACCTGGTTTAGATGATGTTTGTGACATATCCACACCTGCGACACGTCCTTGTAAAGCTTGTGATATATTGGATGATGGGACATCTCGCATCACATCTCCTTTTACAGAAGCAACAGAACCTGTTACAGACTCCTTACGTTGAGTACCATAACCAATAACAACAACCTCTTCAAGAGTTTTACTATCTTCTTTGAGGATTACATTAATAGTATTCCTGCCCTCTACATTTACAGTTTGATTGATAAAACCTACAAATGAGAAAAGAAGCTTAGCGTCTTTCTTTACCTGAAGAGAATAATTACCTTCGATATCAGTAACAGTACCGACAGTTGTTCCAACTTGGCGAACATTAACTCCTAAAAGCGGTTCACCATTAATGTCTTTAACAACACCCTTCACAGCAATGTTCTGGCCAAATGCCCAGAAGGGAATAATACAAAATAGAAATAAAAGCCCTAAAGGCTTCGTTAAATTAGTGTTTCTCATAATAAATAATCATTTAGTGATAAGTAATGAAACTTTCTTTCTTCTTTAATAAAATAGCGATTAAAGGTTTTCTTAAGTTTTCATAAGTTCATATATTAAGGCGTTAAACATCATTTCTGAACACAACAAAGGTAAAATAATAGTTTTCAAAATCAGATAATAATAGTAACCCAAATTTGAAACGACGTTACATTAGCTTATATAATAGTTACATTTTATATCACTCATGTTACATTAAGGCTGTTTACGAGCAATTTAAATACTTTGTAGCTTTGATTCTTTAATATTAAAACAGAAAAAAACATCAACGACAACTTTAAAAGTTTGCTTCTTTGCATAATTTTCATCTTGTAGATATACTTAATACGCATCTGAATTTCTATATAATCTACTTTTGCTTATGTAACTTCATTGCGTTTTCTTGTGATATATTTAAATAATTCTATAAATTTGTATCGTACATAAATTGAAGAACACACAATGAAAAACACGATACGTTTTTTCCTGTATTTAATAATTATATTCTTTTCGTCCGGAAAATCTTTTGCTCAAGTAGAGAAATTTTATTCAACTGATAAAGACATTTCGAATAGCTTAATCAATGAAATCTATCAGGATAAAAAGGGCTTTATTTGGATTGCAACAGAAGATGGTCTTAATAAGTATGATGGAACAAAATTCACCATCTACAAAAGCATATTAAAAGATGATACATCATTAAAAAATAACTATGTAAAAACTATCTATGAAGATAGTCATGGACGTTTCTGGGTAGCTTGTATTAACGGTTTATTACTGTACAACAGAGCAAAAGATTCCTTTTCTGAGGTTATAGTACACAGAGACAAGCAAATAATACATCCGCAAGTAATATCTATTTTAGAAACAAAAAATGGGGATATCTGGATGACTACATCCGGTGAAGGATTAATTTCACTTAAAAAGGGAGATAAACAGTTTACTGTTGAAAGTAAAATTTCGAAGAACTTATGCAGTGCTTTCCTTACTGATATTTTTGAAGATTCAAATCACCTGCTTTGGATTGGTTCTGAAAACAAGGGTCTTAATATTTATAATCCGTACACAAAAAAAGCCAGATTACTAAAAGCTCCCGAAAATATTACCAGTAACAACATTACATCAATATGCGAAGATAAAAAAGGGAATATATTTATCGGAACACTTTCCGGAGGACTGAATGTTTTTAATCCTAAGACACAAAAAATTGCTCCTATATCTTATAAAAATTCATCAACCAAGCTCCGTATTAAGTCCTTATTTATAAACAGCCGTGGAGAATTACTTATTGGAACAGACGGACAGGGATTGAAAACATATAATTATAGTAAGAATATCATTGATGATTATGAAATAAACACTATACAGTTTGATTTCTCCAAAGCAAAAGTACATTCTATTATTGAAGATAAAGCAGGCAATCTATGGGCCGGACTTTTTCAGAAAGGTGTTTATTTTATTCCGGGGAACTCAAATAAGTTTAACTATTTTGGTTACAGATCACTTAAACAGAACAATATTGGTTCCAGTTGTGTAATGTCTATTTTTAAAGACAAAAACAATACGATATGGGTTGGTACTGATAATGACGGACTTTACGGTATCAGCGAAAACGGGAAAAAAGCAACACACTATACACAGACTAATATGTCTTCATCTGTTGCTAATACAATTATGAGTATTTTCGAAGATTCAAATAACACTCTGTGGCTCGGATCGTATATTAACGGACTTGAGAAGTACAACAGAAACAACAATACTTGCTTGTATGCTAAGGATTTGTTTCCTAAAGAAAAAGATATACCCAACGATAGAGTGTCATGCATTTCTGAAGACAAGAACAAAAACTTATGGATTGGCACCTATGGATATGGAATATACAGCCTCAATTTAAAGAGCAATAAGCTTACTCATCACCCATCAAGCAGAGACGACAAGGATTTAAGACAGAATATTGTTCCGAGCAACTGGATTAACTGTGTGATTTCCGATTATGAAGGTTTAATCTGGATTGGAACTTACAAAGGAGTATGCTGCTACAATCCAAAAACAAAAAGATATATTACTTATTCAAGCAAGGACAATAAACTTCCGGGTGATGTAGTTTTTGCTCTTCTCGAAGATTCATCTCATAAAATCTGGATAGGGACATCCGAAGGACTAGCTTCATTCGATAAGCACACTAAAATATTCACTCATTACACAGTAAACGATGGTTTGCCCAGTAATGTTATTTGCTCTATGTTCGAGGACGATCAGAAGAATCTATGGCTCAGTACCCACTATGGAATATCCAAATTTAAATGTAGTGAACGTAAATTCATCAATTTCTATTCATTTGACGGATTACAGAGTAACGAATTTTATAGAGGAGCTGGCTTCAAAGCAGCCAACGGTGAAATATTCTTCGGCGGAATTAAGGGTATCACCTATTTCCATCCTAAACAGATTAGTGACAGAGTTAGCAATCAGAACGTATTTATAACCGATTTCTACCGGTTTGAAAAGCCTGTAAGAGAAGGAGACAAATCGGGCAGAAACAATATTATAACTAAAGCGGTTATTGACGAAGATACTTTTGTTCTTTCTTACAACGACAATGCATTTAGTTTCGAATTATCTGTATTAGACTTTAGCAACCCGGAACGTATTGTTTACGAATACCAGATGGAGGAACTAAGCAAAAAGTGGATTAGTACACGTCCGGGAATGAACAGAGCCAGCTTCACTAACTTAAGTCCGGGAACTTACAAGTTTAAATTCAGAGCCAGAAACAATGACTATGTATCTCCTACCAAAGAAGTAACCATTATAATTACTCCTCCCTGGTACCTGTCATGGTGGGCAAAATGTATATATGCCTTGCTTATTGGAATCATGATCTATAGCATAGCCATATTTATAATCTCCAAAGTGAGACATCGTCAGGAGATTATGCGTAGAGAACACGCCGAACAGATAAACGAAGCCAAGCTACAGTTCTTTATTAATATATCTCATGAGATTCGAACCCCGATGACTCTTATCATCAATCCATTGGAAAAGCTCATTAAGGAGAACAATGATATTGAAAAGCAGAAAACTTACATGATGATTTATCGTAATGCGCAACGCATTCTTCGTCTTATCAATCAATTAATGGATATTCGGAAGCTCGACAAAGGTCAGATGCACATGAAGTTCAGGGAAACAGACATCGTTGGTTTCATTGACGACCTGATGACAACATTTGAATATCAGGCTCAGAAAAAAAATATCCAGTTTGCATTCTGCCATCAGGATGAAAGCTTGAAAGCATGGATTGATCTCAATAACTTTGATAAGATTATTCTCAACATTCTATCGAATGCATTTAAATACACTCCTGAGAACGGTGAAATAAAAGTAGAGTTATCAACAGGCAAAGATGAATCGGCAAGAGGAGCATTAAAAAATTATTTTGAGATAGTAATCAGCGATAACGGGATTGGTATTGACAGCGACAAGATTGAACAGATATTCGAGCGTTTTTATCAGATAAACAATGATCTTACTAATTCTAACTTCGGAACAGGAATTGGTCTGCACTTGTCTCGTTCATTGGTGGAGCTTCATCACGGTACAATTAAGGCCGAAAACAGAGAAGAAGGAACGGGAAGTCGATTCATCATTCGTTTACCTTTAGGATCAGATCACCTGAAATCGGAAGAATTCGAGAATCCCGAAGATTTTGAATCACCAGCCTCTACCAGTATTCATCACAAAGAAGCAGAAATGGTTGAAGAATTTGAGCTGGAAGAAGGTACAGAAAAGAAGAAGATTAAAGCGAGAACACGTTTCAAGGTTCTTATTGTTGAAGATGAATACGAAATACGTAAATATATAAAGGAAGAGCTTTCTGGTGAATACAGAATCAGCGAGAGTCAGAATGGCAAAGAAGCACTTGAAACTGCACTAAAAGATATGCCCGATTTAATAATCAGCGACGTTATGATGCCTGAGATGGACGGAATTACACTTTGCAGAAAGATTAAGCAGAATATAAATATCAGTCATATTCCGGTTATCTTACTTACAGCCAAATCTAAAACTGAAGATAAAATTGAAGGCCTGGAAATTGGTGCAGATGCATATATTGTGAAACCGTTCAATACGGAACTGTTGAAATCTACAGTAGCAAACTTAATTGAAAACAGAGAACGGTTAAAGACTAAGTTTAATGGAAATGAACAACTGCAGATTAAGATTCAGGATATTAAGATGAAGTCGTCTGACGAAGTCCTTATGGAGAAAGTTATAAAAGTGATAAATGAAAATATAGCCGATCCGGCACTTAATGTTGAAATGCTGGCCAGTCATGTTGGAATGAGCAGGGTTCATATGCACCGAAAACTTAAAGAACTGACTAATCAGTCTGCCCGTGATTTTATCAAAGGTATCCGATTAAAACAAGCAGCATCGCTTCTGTCGAGCAAAAAGATCAGTGTTTCTGAAGTGGCTTATGCTACCGGATTCAGCAACTTATCGCATTTCTCGAATACTTTCCGCGAATTTTACGGAATATCTCCAACGGAATATGCATCAGAACATCTGGATAAGGAGAAAACAGATCAGGAATCTGAATAAAAGTATATAGATATGACACAGCGATGATATCATGATTAAAGAACATGAGAAAGCATCAGAATAAAAGAACACAAAAGGGCATTCCTCACGGAGTGCCCTTTCTCATAAAAAACAATTCTAAAAACTAACCAAACCAACTAACTTAATTCTTTTATGGCTCAATAATCCTATAATTTCCACTTAGATGCATAATGCTAAACAGATAAAGTAATCCATCATAATAAGCATCAAAATACCCATCCTCATAAGGCTCGTGTTTAGCATTCCACAAAGCATCTATAAATTCTTTACTTTTTTGATGTGTAGTAGAAAGAGACACTGCCGCCGATGTGGCAACTAACCCCAAAGAGTGGCGTAATTTTGTATAACCTCCGGCACCCAAAACCTTCTCTACCGGAGTTCCATCTATATTATACTGGTCAACATACTTATTTATTCCTTGTGAATACAGAAAATCCTGAATTCTATTTCCATATTGCTGCTGCCATTCTTTATCTGCAGCCGACCATGAATAATCGAGTGCGATATTCATTGGAACGCGCCAGGAATCAAAGCGGAATTGTGCTCCCGGATGAAAGAATGTTCCTTTGGAAGTTCCGTCATATTCTGAATAATCAGGTGTAAGACCTGTTTTTGGATGACAAGCCTTGTGAAGATACTCTCTGGCAGCCTTGGCACATTCTTTCCAGAAATCAGCTCTTCCATCACCACCCCATTTTGCCCAAACCTCATAAAATGCAGGTATGTTATAAGAAGGATCAGTAAATTGATCTCCTCCTTTGCTCGGAACAAACGTAATAAGTTTATGTTCCTTATTAATTAGATTCGTCACTCCATTTTCGCCAGTTTTGGTCATCATGGCATCTAAAATTCGTTTAGCCTCGGCATGATAATTGATTCCTGAATTATTTCCCCAACGATTTGAAGCAAAAATAAGCGACGTAACGAAATATAGCTCGCCATCCGATGCCGAACCTGCTGAATTCTTTTTGCCTGACGTCTGACAACTCCATGCAAAATAGCCATCACTGCTACCACCCTGATGCTGCATATAAGTCTTAGACCACCTCCACAGCTTATCAAAAATATCTTTTCGGTTAAATTGCACGGCAATCATCATTCCATAAGACATTCCTTCCGTACGAGCATCGTGATTTTTTATATCAGATATATAAGCCATGGAATCACCAACTTCAAAGTAGACTTTGTTAGGTCCTTCAAATACTCCTTTAAAAGTGTTATCCAACTTAGCATCAATCTCCTTTTGGCTATATCCAGCCTCAGCAAAAAGATTTCTATACTTTCCCGTTTCCCATGCCCCTTTTTCCCAAGGTTTTAAAATCGTCTGTTTAGGGGTTAATGCAAATAGACTTAATGATATCTGACTACAGAATAGTAAATACAGAAAACGAAACAACGTGTTTTTCATAAATCAATTAAATTTATATTTTCATGCAAATATAGATGCATCGTTATACAAAAAAATATATTTTTGTTACACAGAATTGTTCTAGCGTTACATTAAAAATTAAAGTGTAATTAATCTATTAGAATAATATAGAGTCATTAAACTATTTTAATATCTCAAATCATATACATCTATCACAATATTTTTTCTAACTTTGAAGAGATTTAAAGTTAATCTAGTATAATGAAGAAGCTAACCTTATTATTTGTTTTTACTCTATATTCAATTGTTTCTCTTGCAGGAAATCAAATTGATTCTTTATTAAATGTATTGGATAAAACAATAAAAGAAAGCAAACGTTATGTAGAAGCACGCGAAAACAGTATTAATAGCCTTAAAAATCGGCTAAATAATAGTACACTTTCTTCTGAACAAATTTATTCTATTAACAAATTACTATATAAAGAATACAGAACTTTTGTCTGCGATTCTGCAATTCACTATCTTAATAATAATCTTGAGATAGCAGAAAACTCAAATAACAAACAATGGATAAATGAAACAAAATTATTTTTGTCTCATCTTCATTCTTCTTCAGGTATGTATAGAGAAAGTACAGATATATTGTATTCTATTAATAAAAATCAATTAACAAAAAACCTCATTCTGGAATATTATAAGTGCTATGAACATTTGTACAACGAAATGTATCTTTACACTCACGATCAAAAGCTTAAAAAAACATACTTTGATTTATTTCAAGCCTATCAAGACACTTTGCTAACAGTTCTTGCCCATTCTGCTGAAAGTTATCTGGCAATAAAAGAACAAAAAGCTCTTGAACAAAAAAATTTAGTTGAAGCACGAAAAATAAATTCTCTTAGATTGTCAAAAGCCCCTTTCGGTACTCCAGAGTATGCTTTGATAACCTTTCAAGTCTCTCTTATTGACAGAGAAGAAAAAAAACTTGAAGATGAGAAAATACATTTAATTTTTTCTGCAATGTCTGATATAAAAGCTGCAATAAAGGATAATGCATCTTTATCTAATCTAGCAAATCTACTTTATGAAGAAGGAGATATTGACCGTGCTTATCAATATATAAAATTTTCACTAGAAGATGCTAATTTTTATAATGCTCGTTTACGAAATATTCAAATATCAAATACCCTTCCAATTATAGAAAAGAGTTATCAGATTAAAAGTGAAAAACAAAAAAATGAATTAAAGACAAGTCTGATATGTATAAGTGCCTTAGCACTCCTTTTAATTGGAGCTCTTGGATATATTTATAAACAGATGAAGCGATTAAGCAAAGCTCGTAATGAATTAGGAGTAATCAATAATCAATTGAAATCGTTGAATAATGAACTTGCAGAAGCTAATCATATAAAAGAAGAATACATTGCTCATTTTCTGGGAATATGCTCTACTTATATAGATAAACTGGAAAGTTATCGTAAAATGGTAAATAAGAAAATCAATGGCGGACAAGTTACCGAGTTGCTTAAGATAACCAAGTCTTCTGAAGTCCTTGAAAGCGAATTGAAAGATTTCTATGTTAACTTCGATAATACATTCTTGCATCTATATCCCAGGTTCGTAGAAGAATTCAATAACCTTTTAGTAAAAGAAGAAAGAATTGTTTTGAAGAAAGGAGAACTATTGAATACGGAGTTACGTATCTTCGCCTTAATTCGTCTTGGTATTGATGATAGTTCTAAAATTGCTAACCTTCTACGCTATTCAGTAAATACGATCTATAACTATCGTGCAAAAGTTAAAAATAAAGCATTAGGATCAAGAGAAGATTTTGAAAGTTTGGTTATGAAAATCGGAGCATTTTCATAACTCAATGATACCTACTACAGATTATTATTCGTACCAAAATTAAGCGTATATTCTTTTTAAAGAAAGTTATAACAACAAAAAAACTGCTTCTTTTTATTAATATATCTTCCACTTTTTCAAATTCGCTTCACACCACTAACCCATTAATAATAAACGACTTGCATAGATACGTTTATTAAATTAATCCACCAAATAACCACAGGTGATAGGAACACACTTATTTCTATCCTACATTTGCTTACGAGATATTCGAGACATCGAATGAACAATCTAATGTTAACTAATTAAATTATTAATTCATGAAAAAAAGCAAAGAAAAACCAATTACAAAGAATGGTATGAACTTCCGTAAAAGTTTCCTCTTCATTCTTATAGGTTTATTTGTATCTTTAAGTGCATTCGCACAAAAAATAACAGTCACAGGACAAGTTAAGGACCCTTCAAACGAAGGTGTAATTGGAGCCAGTGTTGTTGAGAAAGGTACAACTAACGGAACTATGACAGATATGGACGGAAAATTTTCTCTTACCGTATCTCCAAAAGCAATATTAACTATTACTTATATTGGCTATAGAAGCCAAGAAATTGCAGTAAAAGGCACCAATCCATTAAACATTTTATTACAAGAAAATGCAGAATTGCTAGAAGAAGTAGTAGTTATTGGTTATGGATCTGTAAAGAGAAAAGATGTAACCACTTCTGTTGCAAGTGTTTCAACAAAAGATTTAGACGAGCGACCAATTATTTCTGCCGCAGCAGCCATTCAGGGAAAAGCTGCCGGAGTTAATGTTATTCAGCCAAATGGAGAACCAGGAGCAGGAATGGTTGTACGAATTCGTGGTAATTCATCTATTAATGCAAGCAATGACCCACTTTATGTAGTGGACGGAGTACCTATGACAGAGATTAATTTCTTATCTCCGAATGACATTGAAAGCATGCAAATTCTAAAAGATGCATCTTCTGCTGCTATCTATGGTTCAAGAGCATCAAACGGTGTAGTATTAATAACTACAAAAGCTGGTGTAAAAGGTGAAGCTAAGATTAATTTCTCTGCTCAAGCAGGTGTTACAGAGGTTGCCAAACAAATGAAATCTTTAAATGTGGCGCAATATAAAGATTTAATGGATGACCTGGGCTCAATAAAACTTCCTGATGGGTTAAAGGATGAAACAAACTGGTTTGATGAAACTTACCGTACAGGGGTTACGCAGAACTACCAGCTTTCAGTTTCTAATGCAAACGATAAACTGAAATATTTCATTTCTGGAGGTTATACAAAGGAAGATGGAATTATTAAAGTCGCTTTTTATGAAAGATATAACTTAAGAGCTAATCTTGAGAATCAAATTCGTTCATGGTTAAAGATAGGTACTAATCTGGCTTATTCTGATTACAGTAGTAACGGCATTATATCGGGACAAGGTGCCAATCGGGCTGGGGTTATTCTTTCTGTTATTAACACACCTACATATGCAAAAATCTGGGACGAGAATAATCCTGGTCAGTACTATAATAACTTCTATGGAGCCAATGTTACTCATCCTGTAGAAAACATGTCACGTACTGCAGATAATAAAACAAACAATAACCGTTTGTTGGGAAGTGCTAACGCAGAAATTACATTCTCTCCTAATTTAAAGTTTAAGAGTTCAATCTCTATTGACCGTGTATATTATCACAATACAAGTTTTCTTGATCCTATCAAAACAGAATACGGACGTTCTCAATACGGAAGTGCCAGCGATAATCGTTCACTAAGCACCATTATGGTATATGATAACATTCTGACTTATGACAAAAGCATAAAAAAGCATAACTTCAATGTTATGGCCGGAGCATCAGGAACAACTTCTAAGTGGTCACAAACTTACCAGACTGTAAGTCATTTCTTAAATGGTGATATTAAAACACTGAATGCAGGAAATAAAGTTGAACAAGGTAATGGAACTACTGCCTCCGACTGGGCAATCATGTCATACGTAGGTCGTTTAGCTTATAACTACGATAGTAAGTACTTATTAACAGCGAATTTCCGTGCCGATGGTTCATCAAAACTAGCTCCTAAAAACAGATGGGGTTATTTTCCTTCAGTTTCCGCAGCATGGAGAATTTCATCTGAAGGATTTATGAAAGATATTAAATGGATTGATGACTTAAAGATTCGCGGAGGCTGGGGACAAACTGGTAATCAATCAGGAGTTGGAGATTATGGTTATTTGCAACTTCGTAACATTACCCGTCAAAATTGGTGGGAAACCGGAAAGGCAAATGCACTTCCTATTACCTCTCCTGCCAACATGAGTAACAGTGAACTTACATGGGAAACAACAACTCAGACAAACATTGGTGTTGATTTTACAGTACTAAACAATAGATTAACATTTACTGCAGATGCATACTATAAGCACACTACAGATTTGTTGATGGATGTTCCTCTTGGACCAACAGCATCTTTTAGCGATATCTACAGAAACGAAGGTGAAATGGAAAATAAGGGACTTGAATTTGGTATCAACTCAAAAAACCTGGTAGGTAATTTTAAATGGGATACAGACTTTAATATTTCATTTAATAAGAATAAAGTTAAGAAGTTCGATACACGTCAATCCTATTTCTATGCACAATCTACAACTGGTGAATATATTACCAAGCTTACTACAGGAAAACCTCTTGGAATGTTCTGGGGATATATTTCTGATGGAGTAGATCCTGAAACTGGTGATATTATCTATAGAGATATAGATAAAAGTGGAAATCTTACTCCTAATGATAAAACATATATAGGTGACCCAAATCCAGATTTCACTTTTGGTTTAACAAATAATCTTTCTTATAAAGGATTTAATCTGAATGTATTCTTCCAAGGCTCTGTTGGAAACGATATTTATAACCTTTCACGCATGGAAACAGAAGGTATGTACGATTCAAAAAATCAGTCTACAGCTGTACTTGGCAGATGGAAAATCCCAGGACAGATTACTGATATGCCAAGAGCTGTTGCTTCTAAAGAAAACTTGAAAACATCAAGTCGCTTTGTAGAAGACGGTAGTTTCTTGCGATTGAAATCATTGACATTATCATACAACGTTACCGGAAAGCTATTGAAGAAACTAAATATTGGCCGTCTTCAACCATATTTTACTGCTCAGAATTTACTTACCTTCACTAAATACAAAGGATTTGATCCCGAAGTAAACCAATGGGGGGGAAGTGCTTTGGTACAAGGACTCGATTGGGGTACTTATCCTCAGACAAAAAGCTATGTATTTGGTGTAAATGTTGAATTTTAAATAGAATAATACAATGAAAAATAAAATAAAACTTAGTTTAATATTGGGCACTGCTCTTCTTTTGGGAAGTTGTTCATTAAATTATGACCCAATATCTGATTACAGCGAACTCACTTTTGGTAATGAAACCGGAGGTTCTGCTAACAAATACGAAACTAAAGCTGAAATGCAGCAACAGTACGACAATATTTATAAGAGTATACAAAATGCACAGGAGTCCTGGTACATGGATATGTTAGTCTTTGCAGAAACTCATGCAGACAACGCTTATAGCGGAGCTACTGATGCAGAACTTGTTTCGTTGGAATCAAACAAACAAGATGCCACAAATAAGAATATTGAACGCGATTGGACATCTTTTCTGGGATATATTGTTTCAGCAAACCGAGTAATATGTAATGTGGATTCCGTTCCAGATAAAACTCTGACTGATGCCGAGCGCAAGCAATGGAAAGCTGAAGCTTCTATATGGCGTGCATGGGTATTATTTGACATGACCAGACTATGGGGTGAAGTACCTGTTGTTACTCAGGAAACTCCAAATATAACTGCTACAAACGTAAAAGAAATGTATCCTATCCTCTTCCCTGCCCGAAACAGTGTTGAAGATGTTTACAAACAAATTATAAGCGATTTACAGTACGGACTACAATATGCACCAAAAGCTGATGCAACTAACAAATTCAGACTAACGCAATCGGTGGCTAAAACTCTTCTTGCCAAAGTATATGCTGAAGCACCGGTTAGAGATTACGCTAAAGTAATTGAATATTGTGAATCTATAAAGAATGATGGTTTTTCACTTGTAGCTAATTACTCAGACTTGTTTTCTGTTAACAGCACTAAGACAGATGTGAATTATCGAAATACTTCTGAATCTATCTTTGAGGTTGTTTATCCTTTGGGTAGCGGAAGCTGGGTAACATGGATGTTTGGTATTGATCAATGCGATCCAAGCAGCACCTACAACTGGGCTAAATGGATTACTCCTTCAAGAGATTTGATTCAGGCTTATGAAAACGAAGGTGATAATGTTCGTATGAATGAAGCAATTGTATGGGCAAAACCATCCTGGAGCATTCACTATCCATCAGATCATTATCCATTTATGTATAAAACCCGTTCACGTTATAACAGCATCCTTAAGTTCCGTCTGGCTGATGTTCTTTTACTGGAAGCTGAAGCTTATACGGCTCAGGGTAATTTAACTGCCGCTGCAGATTTAGTTGATCAGATCAGAGTTCGTGCAAAATTAGCAAAGTTGGATGCTTCAGTTAAGTCTTCAAAAGATAATATGGTAAATGCCGTACTCAAAGAACGCCGTCTGGAACTAGCATTCGAAGGACAACGTTGGTTCGATCTTGTTCGTACAGGAAAGGTATATGAAGTAATGAATACATTAAATTCACGCGATTCTGGCCGTAAGAAGATAGCTACTTTCACCGAAAATTCATTGCTGATGCCTGTTCCACAGACTCAGATTGACAGTAATCCAAACTTAACACAAAACAAAGGTTATTAATCATGATAGTTGATTATAGAAAAAAAATGTTATCGATATTGACCGGGTTGGTTATCACAGGATTTGCTTTCCTGGGATGCGGTAATGGCACTGTGCCTTCTCCCGAAGAACCCGGAGATACGACAACCTCTGATGTCGATTTGTACGTTACAACGGCAAATCAATCTTTACTGTTCAAAAAGATTCCATTGTCATTCAGCACAAAAGACAATATGTCTCCATTCACAATTCAGATGAATCCTTCAGAGGTTTTTCAGGAAATGGATGGGTTTGGAGCAGCTATGACAGGCTCTTCTTGTTATAATCTATTAAAGATGACAGCTGAGGACAGAGCTAAGTTGCTGAAAGAAACATTCGATCCTAAAGATGGAATGGGATACAGTTATATCCGTATATCCATTGGTGCTTCGGACTTTTCGCTGAGTGAGTATACTTATTGTGATGCTCCAGGCATCGAAAACTTTGCTTTGCAATCCGAGGATAAGAACTATGTTATTCCTGTACTGAAAGAGATCTTGGCTATTAATCCTAATGTGAAGATTCTGGCTTCGCCATGGACTTGTCCAAAATGGATGAAGGTGAATAATCTAACAGAGAAAAAGCCTTTTGACTCGTGGACTAGTGGACAGTTAAATCCTGATTACTATCAGGATTATGCTACATATTTCGTGAAGTATGTTCAGGCTATGAAAGCAGAAGGGATTAATATTGCTTCAATGACAATTCAGAATGAACCATTAAACCGTGGAAACTCTGTTTCATTGTACATGACATGGCAAGAGCAACGCGACTTTATTAAAATGGCTTTAGGACCAGCTTTCCGCAAAGCGGGAATCAACACAAAGATTATCGTCTTTGATCATAACTATAATTATGATAACATTGCCGATCAAAAAGATTATCCAATCAATATCTACAAAGATGCTGAAGCCGCTCAATATATTGATGGAGCTGGATTCCATGCTTACGGAGGTGATAAAGCTGAGTTGCTTGACGTTCATAATGCAAATCCCGAAAAGAATCTCTATTTCACCGAAATGTCTATCGGTGAATGGAATTATAGTTTCGCAGGAGACTTAATGTGGAACATGGCAGAAGTGTGTATCGGAACCATTAATAACTGGACAAAAGCGGTTATTGTGTGGAACTTTATGCTGGATAAGAACCGCGGGCCTAACCGTCCGGGAGGATGTACTACTTGTTATGGAGCTATTGACATCAATCTAGATTACAAAACCATGACAAGAAACTCACATTATTACACAATCAGCCACTTGGCTAAAGTAATTAAGCCGGGAGCTAAACGAATTGGTACAACTGGTTATAAAGTAAACGGACTTTATTATGCAGCATTCCAAAATACTGATGGATCATACGCTGTGGTATTGCAAAACGATACAAACAGTGCAATGAACATAACATTGTCTGACGGAAAGCACTCTTTTGCTTACTCAGTACCAGCCAAAGCCGTGGCTTCTTATAAATGGAACAAATAAAAAGGTTAATCATTAAATAGAATAGAAACATGAAAAAATATAAATCAATTTTATGGTCACTTATTGCTTTGGCTACATTCAGTGCCTGCAATAATGAAAATTATTCGGAACCACCGGTTGAGGGAACTCCGGTTATAACTCTCAAATCGCAGATTAATTCTGCAATGTTTGGAGACAGTCTGACTTTCAATGCCAATGCAACTGATGCCGAATTTCCTCTTTCTACTTTGAAGGCCCAACTATTCTTTGGCACCGACAAAGTATCAGAAACTGTTATTCGCACAAAGGAAAACGGTGACTATACTGGAAAGATTTTTGTTCCTTATATGGCCAATATTCCTAACGGAACAGCCACATTAAAACTTATTCTTCAGAATACTCATTTCGGTACTACCGTACAGGATATTTCCTTGCCGCTTACACGTCCGGACTATGATCACCTAACTTTGGTTACTACAGAAGGTAAAGAATATACAATGGCTCGCACTGGCTTGTATCAGTATAAAGCAACTGCCACTTTTCCTCAAAAGGTAAAAGCTTATATAAAAGCACCAAAAGCAGGAACTCAGGGAAATGAGATAAACTTTGGATGGGCTAACGGAGCTATTACTCAAGGAACAACAAATGCAATTACTTTCTCAAACTCTAATGCAGGAACGTATGATATTACGTTTAACACATTGACTTATGTAGGTTCTCCATTCATAAAACTGCTTTTCGGTGGTGAAGAGATGACTATGATAGATGATAATAATTACAAGATTGAGAAAAATCTAACTACAGGACAAGTTCTTGAGGTTGCTGGTATTAGTAATTTCAGTTCATGGTGGATTGATCCTGACTATTTCTCTAAAGATGCACAGGGTAAACTTACATTCTTACCAATGAGTGGAAAATATCGTATTACAGCCAACTTTAAATACAACTATTTCATTGTAGAACGTATGACCGGTACCGGACTTGCTACACTGGCTGATGATGGAAGTGGTGCTGTATGGATTATTGGCGAAAAGATTGGTAAACCTTCACTCTCAAATGAAGTGGGTTGGAATACAGATAAAGCTCTTTGTATGGCTCCTGTAGCCGCCGGTAAATATCAGGTAACGGTTGTTGCGGGTAAAGGTGCTTTGGGTAATGTAGACCCGGATGCTATAAACTTCAAGTTTTTCCATCAAAAAGGATGGGGAGGCGAATTTGGTGAAACATCAATTACTTCTAATAGCACAGACATTGTTGTTATAGCCGGAGGTGGAAATCTTAGCTTAGCTACCGGTAAGAAACTCACCGTTGGAAAAATATATGTATTTACCCTTGATGTAACAGGCGGAAAAACAGCTGGTGTTCTTACAGTGGTTGAAAAATAATATAGAAAAATCTGTGAATTAAAGAAAAATAAAGAAATAATGAATGGAATAAAACAGCTTATCGTTTTAAGTCTGTCTCTCCTTGCAGCCCCCTCCTTTGCACAGCCGAAGGGGGCTGTTTATTTAGACGATAAAAAACCGATTGAAGAAAGAATTGAGGATGCTCTTTCACGTATGACACTGGAAGAGAAAGTAGCTATGTGTCATGCACAGTCAAAGTTCAGCTCGGCAGGTGTGCCACGTTTAGGAATACCCGAAGTGTGGTGTACCGATGGTCCGCACGGCATTCGTGCCGAAGTGTTCTGGGATGAATGGAATACTGCAGGATGGACAAACGATTCTTGCATTGCTTTTCCGGCTCTTACTTGTCTGGCTGCTACCTGGAATCCCGAAATGTCTGGACTTTATGGTAAGTCTATTGGTGAGGAAGCCCGTTACCGCAACAAAAATGTGTTATTGGGACCGGGAGTAAACATATACCGTACTCCTCTGAACGGACGGAATTTTGAGTATATGGGAGAAGATCCTTATCTGTCTTCGGTTATGGTAGTGCCTTACATCAAAGGAGTGCAGGAAAATGGCGTTGCAGCCTGTGTAAAACACTTCGCACTCAACAATCAAGAGGTAGACCGAGACCACGTTAATGTAAATGTTAGCGACCGTGCCTTGTATGAAATCTACCTGCCTGCTTTCAAAGCAGCTGTTCAGAAAGGGGGAGCATGGTCTATCATGGGTTCATACAATAAGTACAAAGGAGAACATTGCTGCCACAATCAGTATCTACTCAACGATATTCTTCGCAAAGAATGGGGATTTGATGGAGTAGTAGTTTCCGACTGGGGAGGCGTGCATGATACAAAACAGGCTATTTACAACGGACTGGATATGGAGTTTGGTACCTGGACCAACGGACTGAACTGGAGTGCCAGCAACGCATACGATAATTATTATCTGGCCATGCCTTTCCTTAAGCTAATACGCTCGGGTGAGGTTAAAGAAGAAGAGGTAGACAAGAAAGTACGAAATATTCTTCGGATGATTTTCCGCACTACCATGAATAAAAACCGTCCATGGGGATCGTTTGGAACTGAGGAACATGCTTTGGCTGGACAAAAAATTGCTCAGGAAGGCATTGTTTTATTGCAGAACAACAAAAACGTTTTGCCCGTCGACTTGACAAAGGTAAAGAGAATAGCTGTTATTGGTGAGAATGCCGTTAAAAGAATGACCATCGGAGGTGGAAGCTCTTCTCTGAAAGTTAAATATGAGCAGTCTCCATTGGCCGGATTAAAACAACGAATCGGATCGCAGGCTGAAATCATTTATGCTCCGGGATACGAATCACCGGCTGTAGCCGAACAGGATGTGAAAGGAGCAAAAGCACCGGAACAGAAAGTGATAGATGTTCTGGGATTAAGAGAAGAAGCCGTTGTTGCAGCAAAAAATGCGGATATAGTTCTCTTCTTTGGTGGACTGAACAAGAATGAACATCAGGATTGCGAAGGAGTAGACCGTCAGGAATATGATTTACCCTATAATCAGAATGAACTGATCAGCGCACTGGCAAAAGCCAATCCTAATCTGGTGGTTGTGCTTCTTACAGGCAATGGAGTAGCAATGCCCTGGGTAAAAGAGGTTTCTGCAATTGTAGAAGGCTGGTACAGCGGAACGGAAGCCGGAAATGCTATTGCTTCTGTATTGATGGGCGATGTTAATCCATCGGGCAAACTACCTTTCACCATTCCGGTAAGCCTGAAAGATAACGCTGCTGCTGTTATGGGTGACTATCCGGGCGATGGCAAGGAAGAAACTTATAACGAGGATATTTTTGTGGGATACCGTTGGGCTGATAAACAGAAAACCAAACCATTGTTTAGCTTTGGTCATGGTTTGAGTTATACAACCTTTGCTTATGGAAAAGCAGAAATAGATAAATCAAAAATATCTGCTGATGATCAGCTTACCGTTAGCATAAAAATTAAGAATACCGGTAAACGTTCCGGTTCGGAAGTTGTTCAACTATATATAAGCGATAAGAAATCCTCTCTTCCAAGACCAGTAAAAGAACTGAAAGGCTTTAAAAAGATTCAGTTAAATGCAGGAGAAGAGCAACAGGTCTCGTTTACCATCTCTAAAGAAGAACTAAGCTTCTTTGATGATACTAAGCATTCGTGGATAGCAGAACCAGGAATCTTTGAAGCGCTTGTAGGTGCTTCTTCTACAGATATCCGATCAAAAGTTTCTTTTGAATTAAAATAATAAGCATTAGTGAGAGCAAACTATAAAATTGCTTAGAGTTGGAAAGAAAAGTAATGTAATAATAAACTAGTGGTAGAAGTCTACTTAGTGAAAGAATCAAGGTTATTAGTTAGTTTTTCAAGGTAATTAAGTTTTTTATTTAGGTTGGTTTGATTCTTTCAGGTACAGCTAAATTATAATAGGTGTACAGCTTATATTATTAAACTGTACGCCTTATTATATTTAGCTGTACTATTTTAAAACATTATAACCTGAGATATTTGTTTAAGCTAGGCCATATATTACTTAAGCCTTGTTGTAGTATATGTTATTTCCATAATATGGAATAAAAAAATAGGAGACTGTTTTCGCAGTCTCCTATTTCTATTTATTATTGCAATGATTATTCTAAAAAATCTATTTATGGAATATCAGCGCAGAAAGTCCGGGAACGTAAACTTCACCTCCGTACATTGTTCCTAAGCCATATTGATTAATCATTCCATTCTTACATACAACGGTGTATTTACCCGCTTCAACTGCAAACTTACGGGGAGCTCTGTCTCCATTCAATGCCACATAAATATCATCCCAGCTATCACCGTTGCTATATCCCTTTAAGCGGAAAACGATCAAATTGCTTCCGGCAACTGGAAGGAACTCCATATTTTTACGAACTAAATCAGCATTTCCCATGTGGAAGGCCGGATGTGCTTTGCGCATGGCTATAAGTCCTTTGTAATAATCAAACACATCCTTATAAAGCGTTTTATTATTCCAGTTTATTGCATTTACGGCATCGGGGCTTTCAAAACTATTATGAACCATTTTCTTATCCCTCATAATCTCTTCACCGGCATATATAAACGGTACACCTTGAGAAGTAAAGACTGCCGTAACAGCTAGTTTATCAATGGCAGCAATAACTGCAGGAGAAGCATCTGGCATAGACGATTTTATCCGGTCTACCAAACACATATCGTCGTGGCAGCTTACATAGCTAATCATCTGAGTGGGTTGCAAAGCCCATGGAGCTTTACTGTAATTCACAGAATCGTTCAGTATCTGCGGATGCTTGATGGTTCCTACCAAACCAAACTTCACACTCATTTCTTTGCGAGGAATGCCTATCATGAAACCTCCTTTCTTGTCATCATTGAAAGGACCGCGAAGCCCGTCGCGAAGTTCATCACTAAAAGCTGCAATACGTGGCATCTTAGTAATATTCTCCTTCATGGCTAGTTTTTCTTTTGGTAATTGAGGTTGTTCGGCAGCCCATCCTTCACCGTAAATATAGATACTAGGGTCTACTTTATCCAAAGCTGCACGTATTTGATTCATAGTTTCAATATCGTGAACTCCCATTAAATCGAACCGGAAACCGTCTACATGGTATTCCGTCGCCCAGTAAATAACCGATTCAATCATGAACTTACGCATCATTCCTCTTTCGGAAGCCGTTTCATTACCACATCCAGAACCGTTTGCCCACTTACCATTCTTCTTCATTCGATAGAAATAGCCTGGAGCAGTCAGTTCGAAATTACTTCCTTGCAAACTGGAAGTGTGATTATAAACCACATCCATCACCACACGAATGCCGGCTTTGTGCAGACTTTGTATCATCTTTTTAAATTCAATAATACGTACTGCCGGTTCTTTTGGGTTTGTTGAATAAGATCCCTCAGGAACATTATAGTTTAGCGGATCGTATCCCCAGTTATATTTATTCGCTTTCAGATTTGATTCATCTATTGATGCAAAATCAAACGATGGCATAAGGTGCACGTGGGTAACGCCAAGCTCTTTTAAATGATCTATTCCGGTCGCATCACCAGCAGTGTTCTTTGTTCCTTTCTCCGTCAATGCCAGGAATTTTCCCCGATTCTTTATGCCCGAAGTAGTATCAACCGAAAAATCACGATGATGCATCTCATACAGAATAATATCGGCGTCACTCTTTAAAGGCGGACGTTGATCGGACGACCATCCTTTAGGATTTGTATTTGCCAAATCGATAATGGCAGCTCGTTTACCGTTAAGTCCCACAGCTTTTGCCATAATACCCGGAGTTTCTCCCAGCCATTTCTCTTTTATCTTCACATTAAAGGCATAGAACTTTCCTTTTAGATTCTCGTTTACAGAGGCACTCCAAAGGCCATCTTCCTTAGGTTCGAGCGTAACCGACTTGTAAGCCGAGCCTTCATCGCCCGATTCAAATAACATTAATTCCACCTGTTCGGCAATTGGAGACCAAAGCGTAAAGGTTGTCTGAGAAGGTGTGTAAACCATCTCATTAATAGGTGCCGAAGGAACCGGATATTCGTCAAACGATTTATAGGCTCTCTTCTCCGGTGTACAACTCATTGCAAAAATAGCTAATCCCATCAGGACAATTGATTTAAACTTCATAATGGTTGTTTTTATAAATATCTCACGTTTTATTTTACTCTGTCAGGATTCTTATTTATAAAATCCTTCCAGCCATGATAAGCATTATCCAGTTGCGGACGGCCGGATTGAAGAAAATGACAATAAGCAGCAGCCAGTCCATCCGTAGCATCCATGTAAGGAAGCATATTATCATTAGAAATTCGGAGCATTCTTTGCAGCATATCAGCCACCTGTTCCTTGCTTGCCTTACCGTTACCGGTTATAGCCATCTTAATTTTTAGCGGGGCATATTCGGTTATCGGAATATCTCTTCCAAGAGCAGCCGCCATAGCAACACCTTGTGCACGCCCAAGTTTAAGCATAGACTGAACGTTTTTACCAAAGAAAGGTGCCTCAATAGCCAACTCATCGGGCAAATAAGCATCTATAATTCCAATTACCCGTTCATAGATATGACCCAGTTTAAGATAATGATTTTTATATTTCCGCAAATCGACTATTCCCATGGCAATCATTTCCGGTTTTGTGCCAACAACTTTCAGCACGCCATATCCCATCAAATTGGTACCCGGGTCGATTCCTAGAATAATCTTTTCCTTAACCGGTTTAATCATTCCATTACCTCCAGCAATGTAGGGAATCCCACAATCTTATTGCCGAACATTTTCGTTAGTTCATCATTCAGTCGGATTCCTACTTCCGTATGCCAGCGGTGCAGCAAAGCACTACTTTCTACTTCCCATTGAATAGAAAAGCATTCAGTTGTCTCGTCACGATGACTCAACACGCGCAGTAACCTATGATTCTTTAAAATTCCATTCTTTTCGGTTTCAGGAACATAAACCTCGTTAATCCAGATAAGAAAGTTACTTAAAACTTCTTCGTCAATATTGTAAGTTGTATTATAAACCAGCATATTCTAAAAAATTGTTTTGGCAAAGATAGTTTATAATTCGAAATAAATATCTATATTCACGCCGTAATTATTGGGGTATTAGCTCATCTGGCTAGAGTGCGACACTGGCAGTGTCGAGGTGATCGGTTCGAGTCCGATATGCTCCACAAGAAAGGATATTACACGAACTGTATATCCAGATTCTTCACAAAGAGAACAGATAAAATAGCTGAGCTATTAACCGAATTTGTTTTGAAGTTGCCATTTTGCAATAATCCGGTAACATCTTTATTATTAAAAATAACTTTTCCAATATGATAACCTTTTTTGGGAGAGATATTAAATGTAAGCACTTCACCGGCAGGAACTGTTATTGCCTGTCCACTCAACAGAGTATTATTTTCACAGAGAACAACTCCCCCTGCATTCTTTTTGACAGTTAAAACATACTCGCTCTCTATTCTTTGTTCTGTTACATCCGAAAATTTTCCCCATACTTTATTTGTAATATAAGCTGTAGATGAATTCTCGGGCACAATTAGTTTGCAACTTTTTCTATCTAAACCTTCCCAAACATTATCCAATATTATCTGTGGAACTGAGTTGAAATTTTTAATCTCGGATATGGCGCTGCAGTTCTTAAAAGCAGATGGGTTTATTTTTGCTATTTTAGCAGGAAGAGTGACTTTGGTGAGACATGTACAATCGGCAAATGCTTCTTTACCTATGGTAGTTAGCGCAGACGGGAAATTAAGTTGTTTCAAACCTCTGCAATTTTTAAAAGCACAATTTCCTATTGAAACCAATGACAATGGAAGATCAATATTCAACAACTTTTTATTAATGAAGAGAGAATCAGGTATAGTCAACATCTTAGCCGCACTTAAATTAATTGAAATCAAATTGGGCATATGAGATTTTATAACATGAAAATCATTCTTATCCAGCTTTCCTTCAAGAATAAGAGAATTAACCTTATCAAGAACAACACCCGCAGCAAATATTTCAGAAGCCAATGTTCCTGCTTTTTCAATATTTAAATGAAGCGCATTCCCATCACCTTCAACAATTGCTTTATTCTTCCAATAAAAAGCCGACTGATAACGGTCTCCGGCTCCATTCGGAACATATATTGCAACCACTCTTTTATCCAAGGAACCAGAGCGCATAATCGGAGGAGTTGTAGCCTTTATTCTACAAGTTGCAGCACTGCAGCCATAAAACGTATCATCACCCAACATAGACAGAGATTTAGGAAGAGTGATATTAGTCAGACTGGAGCAACCATAAAAGGCACAATCACCTATGCTTGAAAGCGCGTCAGGAAAAACCACATCAGTTAAATTAGCGCAACCATCAAAAGCATAATTACCAATATTCTTTAGAGTTGTAGGGAACGTTACTTTGGTTAATGACGTACATCCTGAAAAAGCACTAAACTCAATTGAAGTTATTGTGAATGGTAATTTTATTGATTTAAGGGAAGTTTTCCCTCTAAAGTTTCCATCATTACTACTAAAAGCATATCCAGGAATAACATTTGCATTATAATCAAGACTATTAGAAATAACAGCGGTAGCCTCAAGATCAATGTTTGCAAGCGCAGGCATGCAATCTCTCATTGTTTCAAAGTCTTTTTGGTCTATTTTACCAACCAAAGTTAAATTAGTTACAGTTTTTAATTCTTCAGGAGTAAGTAGACTACTCAATTTCCCAGACGTAGCTATATAAACTGTTTTATTTACTTGTGCGCCAAGTGGTAATACAAATATTATTTGCAATAAAACAGCAAATAAGTATTTCAAATTAATCATCTTCTTATATTCAATATTTCTTTTTGATTTCAAATAATTTGCAAAATTAATTTAATTGATTGAATAAAAGAAATATTCTTAATCCTTTTACTTAAAAAAGATAGACAAATCATCCAAAAAAAGCAAGAATAATCTTTCAAATACAATCTATTTAAAAGAAGAACGCGCCACAAACTTTAGATTTAAACAATTGATAAACTGAATATTAAAAATTAAGGCATATAATATGAGAAACAAATAACCTGATACATAAAAACAAACCACTAATTGCCTTATCAATTTCTATTTATATAATTATTAAATACAAAATATAATTAAACAACATTATAGTCATTAATATGTAATTTATAAATTATAAATATCCTTCTAAATGCATCTATTTAAACTTAAAATAAAATAAGTTACAAAAACAAATCATTTTATTTACTAAATTACAAATCAGCCTATTAGAGCTTTTTTTATTGAGAATTCATAAAACTATTCAGTAAAGTAGATTGTTACATATTAAAACAGTATAAGCAACTGAATCCTTTAAATAAAAGAAGAGTATAAAATGATATTAGTAATGAGAAAGTTATTATTTCTTGTATTATTATTGCCAGTTATGGCTTTTGCACAAACAAAACAAGACCTCTTCTACCTGATTGACAAATTTCCGGTTAGCAAATCAGGAGATGTGGATTTCTGTATAATAGACTCTGTTAAAAACTCAAGTAAAGAATCTATTTATATTAAAGCTACTCAAGTTATTGATTATTGCTTTAAAAATGCGCCATCAACAACTATACCTCTTTATGATGACGTAAATAATATAATAATATATAAAGGAAAGTTTATTCGCATTGACAGAACACAAAAAACGTTTTCAACAGTTCTGAATACATATATATATAGATTTACACTAAAAATTGAATGCATGGATAATGTTTACAAATTAAGAATTTACGATATTTCTGAAAGTGAAGGAGACTTCACAATTCTGCTCTCGGACTTGCTTAAAAAAGAATATTACGAGAAGATGAAGTTATCTGCAGGTTCATTAAAAGCAAAATACAATTCTATTTTATTCATTTATAACTATCTGACTAGCAAGATTAAATCTGTACGCGAATATATGCTAAAAGAAAATATGCAAATAAAAAGCAAACAGCCGGAATAAGATTTTTATTCCGGCTGTCTCTTTTTTATTTAGTATAATAAATCTGTTTATTTGCTATTCAGAATTATTTTTCCATTCTTTAAATCTTTTGATGAAGCTTCAAGAATTATCTCACCAGCTTTATCTGTTGTTTGAACAATAGCAGTAAGCATTCCATTAAACAATGTCATCTGAGGTAAATGGAACAAATCCATAGATATAGGATCGCCATTTGCACCGGCACGATAAGTTCCGGCACCTTTTACCTTGAATTTAACCAGTTGATTGACATTCGGACAAAGATTGCCATCTTTATCAACAACTTTAACTGTAACATAAGCCAAATCTTTTCCATTAGCTGTTAATGAAGTTCTATCAGCTACCAGCTCAATATGATGAGGTTTACCTGCTGTATGAATTTCATTCTCAGCTACAGCTTTACCATCCTTATCATAAGCTACAACCTTTACAGTTCCCGGTTCATATTTAGTGTCCATCCACATCAAGCGATAACGTTTCTGACGCTTCAGTTCTTTCATAGAAGCATCATCACCACTATTATGAACAGTAACCGACATATCTTTTGTTCGTTTACCCTGACTCTTACCATTTATAAAGAGCTCTGCAGAAGGATAATTGGTATAAACAAATACCGGAGTAACCTCCCCTTCACGACCTGCCCAATTCCAGTGAGGAAGAATATGCAAAGTCTCCTTCGTTGGATTCCAATGGCTACGGTACAGATAATATCTGTCTTTTGGAAGACTTGCAAGATCTACAATTCCAAACAATGAACTATGACTTGGCCAATTTGTATAATATGGAGTTGGTTCACCCAGATAATCGAAACCAGTCCATACAAACTCTCCCATGCAATAAGGTAAATCATCATGCTGAATAAAATCATCTTCCGGAAGATTTGACCAGCTACAATATTCCAAATCGTACGAAGAAGACTGGTGATCATCATATACTGCCATAGCTTTACGCTCAACCGGGAATTTATAAGTACCACGAGAACTTACAGTTGAAGCTGTTTCACTTCCCAGAATAAGCTCTTGCGGAAGCTTCTCGTAATTCTCTTTGTATTTAAACGGACGATAATTAAATCCGGCAACATCCATTATTGACGCAAAGTTATTATTGACAACAGCTACCGGATTATCCATACCCTGAGTTACAGGACGTGTAGGATCTTCACGATGACAAATATCCTGCAAGAAACGAGCTACTTTATTTCCTCCCTTAGAACCTTGTTCAGGAACTTCATTGCCAATACTCCACATTACTATACTAGGATTGTTACGGAAATTATGTATCAGATTAACCAAATCCTTTTCAGCCCATTCATCAAACAAAAGATTGTAACCATTCTGGCATTTAGCAATTTTCCATTCATCGAAAGATTCGGCCATAACCATCATACCCATCTCGTCACAAACTTTAATCTGCTCAGGAGAAGGCATATTATGAGAAGTACGAATGGCATTACAACCCATGTCTTTTAATATTGTAATCTGGCGACGAAGAGCAGCTTCATTTGTTGCAGCCCCCAAAGGACCTAAATCATGGTGCAAGCAAACTCCTTTGAATTTCGTAAGTTTCCCATTCAGAAAGAAACCTTTACCTGGAATAATTTCAATAGAACGAATACCAAACGTCGTAGTATATTCGTCTTTCAAAGAAGAACCATCATAAAGTTTAGATACAGCTTTATAAAGATATGGATTTTCAGTATCCCATAACTTTGGTTGATTTACAATTAAGTTCTGTTCGAAAACGTCACCATCATATTTTGAGAGCTTTTCTTCACTTGTTGCTACAACTCTATTATTAGCATCCTTTATTTCAGTAACTAGACGAAAGTTATCAACGTTAGAATCAACCGGACGTACTACCTTTGTCTTTAAGTTCACCTTTGCAAATTCAGAAGTAATCTTAGGAGTAGTCAACTGTGTTCCCCAAACAGGTATATGTGCATCTTCTGTAACAATCACATGAACGTTTCTGTATAATCCAGCTCCCGGATACCAGCGTGAAGATTCTGTGAGATTTTCCAAACGCACAGCCAGCAGATTTTCTCCACCTTCATTCAGATAAGGAGTGATATCAAATTTAAAAGAATTATATCCGTATGGCCAATATCCAACTTCTTTTCCATTCAAATAAACACGAGCATGACTCATTGCTCCATCAAAAAGAATTGCTGCTTTTTTATCTTTGTTGAATTCGGGCACTTTAAAGTTTATTCTGTACCAACCAACACCAACAAAAGGAAGTCCACCGGTACGTCCAGCATGTTCCATTGCTGCTTTCTGCCCATCTTGTGCAATAGCCACTTTTTGCATATCGTTTTTAGAACTAAAAGGACCGTAAATAGCCCAGTCATGCGGTACAACTACAGATTGCCATTTGCTATCATTAAAACCGGTGAGATACGATTCGGGATTCTCTGTTCTTGTAAACTTCCAACCTTTCTCCAATAAGAATTCGGTTCGGGTTTGTGCTGAAATTAAACAAAGAGAACAACACCATACCGACAATAGAAACAAGAGTTTTTTCATTAGTCTTCGTTTTAATTTTATAATTTGAAGCAAAAATAAGAAATAAAAAGGAATACAAAAAGTTAAGATTACTCAATGCTAAATAAACACATAAAAGACAAAACAGGAATACATTAAGAAATTTATTCCGTATACACGGATTTAAAATCTTATATTTTAAAAAACACAATCAAATAACTACAATAATTTATTTTTCTATTCAAACAATCTGGATATATGAACATACAATAAAAACGTTCTCTGATTAATACTTTTTGATAATCGAGCAATGTTTGCTTTATTTCGAAATACACAACTAACCAAAAAGGCTCCTTGATTACAAAAATCAAGGAGCCTTCAGATTATAAATTACATTTTATTATTTTACTTCCTCTCTACAAGGAGCCACAACAACAGAGTCGTCAGCTATAGCCTCATCGGCAGAAGATTCATCAGCAACACTATCATCAGCAGTATCAACACTTTCCACAGGGATTCTCATTCCATAGAATGAACGCCATACAAAAACAAGACTTAAAATCAGGAATGGAATAGCTATATACATAGAGTAGTCCATAGCCGGATTCATTTTCATCTCAATACAAATTTCTGTAGCCAGAAGTCCAAATAAAGTAGAGAACTTAATAATTGGATTTAACGAAACAGATGAAGTATCCTTAAACGGATCACCTACTGTATCACCAACAACAGCAGCTTCGTGTAATGGTGTATTTTTCTGTTTCAAGTCTACTTCCACTACCTTCTTAGCATTATCCCAGCTACCTCCGGCATTTGCCATAAAGATTGCCTGGAATAAGCCAAATACAGCAATAGACACCAGATAAGCCACAAAGAAATTTGGATCCATAAAGGCAAAAGATAAAGTAAGAGAGATCAGTGCTATAAAAATATTCCACATACCTTTCTGAGCATATTGAGTACAAATCTTCACTACCGATTTAGAATCTTCAATATCCGCCTCCTTCTTGCTCATATCAAAATTCTTCTTAATAAATTCCACAGCACGATAAGCTCCGGTTGTTACTGCCTGCATAGAAGCTCCACTGAACCAGAAAACAACTGCACCACCACAGATAAATCCTAAAATAACAGGTGCATCAGTAAGAGAAAGCTTTAACATTCCAACCTTTTCCAATAACAATATAATAGAGAATATCATCGTTGTTGCTCCAACTACAGCTGTACCGATAAGTACCGGTTTAGCGGTGGCCTTAAATGTATTACCTGCTGAATCATTAGCTTCAAGGAAATGCTTACCTACTTCAAAATCTGGTTTAAAATTAAATTCTTTTTCTATTGATTCACTAATTCCAGGAATTTGCTCTATTTGTGAAAGTTCAAATACAGATTGTGCATTATCAGTTACCGGACCATAACTATCAACAGCAATGGTAACAGGACCCATACATAAGAAACCAAAGGCAACCAATCCAAATGCAAAGATAGAAGCGTGAGGGCCAAGGATTTCAACCAATCCCTGTTCTGAAGTAAAATATGCAATTGTCATTAAACCAACAATTAGCAAACCAGTCCAGAAAGCGCTTAAATAGCCGGTAACTATTCCTTCAAGTATATTCAAAGACGAACCGCCTTCGCGTGAAGCTGTTACAATTTCCTGCACATGGTTTGATTTTGAACTGGTAAATAACTTAGTAAATTCTGGGATTAAAACTGCTGCCAATGTACCGCAACTGATAATGATAGCCAATTTCCACCAAAGAGTTGTATTAGGCAAATCACCCAATAGCAGATGACTCATAAAGAAACTAACCGAAATACAAAGAATTGCAGCGATCCAGATTAATCGCATAAGCGGGTTTTCAAAGTTGAAATCTTTCTTATTTGCATAAAGCTTTTTAGAAATAGCCTGATTGATAAAGAAAGAACATCCGGAAAGAAAGTCCATTAAGAAGCGCATGCCAAAAATCCATACTATCAACTTAGCTTGTATAGTTGGATCACTTATTGCCAAAGTTATAAATGTGATTAAAGCTACACCTGTTACACCATAAGTTTCAAAGCCATCGGCTGTAGGACCTACACTATCACCTGCATTATCACCTGTGCAATCGGCAATAACACCAGGGTTACGAGGATCATCCTCTTTAACTTTAAATATCACTTTCATCAAATCCGAACCGATATCCGCAATTTTAGTAAAAATACCACCGGCAATACGCAAAGCACTTGCACCTAAAGATTCACCAATAGCAAATCCAAGGAAACAAATACCTACTCTATCACGTGGAACAAACAACAAGATAATTACCATCATCACTAATTCCAGAGAGATAAGGAATAAACCTACACTCATACCGGCTTTCAAAGGTATGTTCACCACATCCAGTGGTTTACCACGTAAAGAAGCGAAAGCTGTACGTGCATTTGCAAAGGTATTTACACGTATACCATACCATGCCACACAGTAAGATCCCGCCATACCCACAATAGAAAATAACAGAACCTCCATAACCACTTCTATCGGCTTTCCCAATAGTCCAAAGAAATATATACATAGAATAGCAGCCACAATAGCAAAAAGCATCAAAAGGAATCTACCTTGCTGCAACAAATAAGTACGGCATGTAGCATAAATTGTAGCAGCCACTTTTAGCATCGAATCATGAGCTCTCAATTTTTTAATCTGATAGAACAGGATTAAACTGAACCCGAGAGTTCCTACAATAATTAAAGCTCCATAGAAAAGAAAATCCCAAGAGGAAACAGTTCCACCAAAAATGTGGTAAGTACCTTGATGCAGATCAGGTATAGCTAAATCAGCTTCACTTGCCTGCATATTCAAACAAAGTCCAAATAACGTACACGTTAAAAAGAAAAATTTCATGAGTCTATTCATGGCATTCATTGTTTAAGATTTAAGATTCGTGTTTGAAAAAAACAGCCTAATATACATATTTATTAATTTAAAAACATCATTTTAATTAAATTTAATTTTTACCCACATTAGTAAATATTTGTTCATATATAAAATCTATGTTTAACGACATAAAAGCATAAATAAAAACCGGTCAGGAATCAAATTCCAAACCGGTTACAGATTTATATATCAGGAAAAGGGCCTATTCTAGAAAGCCTTTCCATTAAAAGAAATATCGCATTTACACATCTGATAGTCTGTAAGTAACAGAAATATTCTCAAAAGAAATAAGCATAGCACATATTAATCTTGCAAATAATAATCCACCGTTGTTACTACACGAACACTTTTAATATAAGGAGTGTTTGCGTCACGATCTTCTATAGAGAATTGTCCTTGATTTGCAGTCTTGATTTTTCCCAGTTTACTATCAGAATCCTTAGCAAATTTTTCAGCTGCCATTCGTGCATTTTTAGTTGCATTCTCTATCATCTGAGGCTTAATTTCATTCAGTTTAGTAAAGTCATAAGTCACATTATACCGATAGTCTCCTCCGGTAAGAGCGATACCCTGTTTCAGCAATTCGCTTTGCTCAGCCATCAAGCTCCTTACTTTATCTACTTTTTCAGAAGTAACAGTAATCACCGATGTTATATTGTAACGATATGGAGAAGTGTTATTCCCGGTATATCGTTCTGCTTGCATATCTATGATTTCAGGAGCTGAGATGCTAATTTCCTTTTCTGTAATTCCTTTTAATTTAAGAAAGTTCACAATGGTATTATTCTTCGCTTTAATATTATTGTAAAGTGTAGGAAGATCATCCCCCAGATCTTTAAACATCAAAGGCCACGTAACTTTATTAGCCGGAACCTCCATTTCAGCTAAACCTTTAACCGAAACCACACGATCTTTGTCTTTAAAATCATTTATACCACCTCTTATACAAATGCCCAAAAGAAACAGTCCAAGTGCCACAATAGCAGCTTCTTTCATCCAATTTTTCATAATTAATATCTTTTTAGTTAGATCTAATATTTTGTCAAACGTAATGAATTGAAATGAGATTTCCAAATAAAGAAACATTAAGATTTCGATACATGAATAATTTATTTAATTATATTTGCATATAACTAAACACACTAATTATGGATACAGAATATAATGAACACAACGAAAAAGAGAATTCTGAAATTCAGGTTGTGATTGACGAAAATTCCTCAGCTACTAAAAAGTGGAAAAATATAGTAATTGGAGTATTGTGTATACTTACTCTGTTCACTGTATGGGCCGGATACCTTATTATAAATGGTTCTCTCACTTATATTACAAATCCGCTGAGTATAAACATACTCGATGATGTAGCAATTCTTTGCATCCTGTGGTTTGTTGGTGTATTCATTGCATTGGCTCACAGGCTAGGGATACTTGGATTTGGAAAAAAAGAGGTAAAAGAAGATACTCTATCAGCTACAGACACCGAAACGGAACCGGAAGAAGAAAATAAAAGCAAACTTAAAAAATATATTTTTCCCGGATTGACTATTTTAGTAGTAATACCTGTTATATCTGCAGTAGCATTATACTACATAATATATTTCATCGTATTCCTGTTTCTTGGGATTCTTCCTTATCTGGTAGGTGTAGGTATGATTACAGGATTGATAATCTCCATAATTCGTTTATCGAGAATGGTCTATAAACCTAAAAGAGCAAAGAAAATAATGACATACTCAACATTGATGATTCTTGCTTATGCATTTGTAATCTTTATGATGTATGAGTTCGATTCAAAGACAAAAGGGAATCAGCCCAGTCCTGCCATTGAACAACAGGAGGTAACAAATGGTACGCTCGTTAATCAGTAATAAACAACTTCACCGCCATCAGATTCAGTAAATTCCCTGAGCAGAGATTGCATGTAATTCACAGCCTCGGCCAGTCCTTCTTTTCCGGTGTAACCATTGATTATAGCTAATAACTGAGTTGTGTCAACCGAAAGTTTTGTGCGTTCATTATCGCTGGTTGGTGTGCCTATTCCGCCAATTGCGTCACGGTAAACAGGTAACCCCTCAATATTAAGCATGCCTCTGCCAATACCTTCAAAAGGTTCATCCGCTTTACCAACGCCCAGTTCCACGGTATCTCCTACTATCTTCGCAGCGTCAAAGCCACCTATGGAATATCCGGTACGGATAGAAACCAGATTTATGAGATCCACCAACGTATCTATTCTGTAAAGAGGTAAATCCCTGACTATTCTTCTGCAAAGAGCTTCAGCAGATGGACGATAACGATTAGGATCCTTACCAAATTTCTTATATGCATTACGCGTAGCAAGAATATGAGGATTACTCTTCACCTCGTCTATCTTGTGAGAAGCCTTGTATTCTGCAGCTACAGCATCTATCTTCTTCCACAGTTCTTCGCTGAAAGATGAATTCTTTACCGTTGCAAGTATAGCCGCACCGTTATAATCAGGACAAACCTTACGGACTTCTTCAGATACTTTGAGAATAAACATCAGGTCTTGTTATTTTTTCAACATTATACCAGACAAAACACGTCCGGACTTAGTACCCAAACGACGAGCAGAGAAAAAGCGTTCGTGCTGTTCGTAGGTACAGATACCCGACACCTCAATATTATCCGGTAAAACTCCCGCTTCAGTCAATTGAATACGATTAGCTTCCCATAAATCAATATGATGCTTCTGAGTATCTTCATTCCAGGAAGAAATCTTCGTCATATCATATCCAATTTTAAGGAAAGCACTATAAACTTCTTCGCCAACTTCAAAGGAATCAAAAGAAATACTTGGGCCAATGGCAGCTAAAACATCCTTTGCGTCAGTATTATATGTATTATCCATAAAGTCGAGAGTCTGTTTAACAATCTTAGCAACAGTACCTCTCCATCCTGCATGAATTACAGCGACCGCCTTATTTACCGTATCATATAAAAGAACCGGAACACAGTCGGCAGTAGAAACACAAAGACAATAACCTGGTATGTCGGTAATTAAAGCATCCACACCATGAAGTCTGCGTTGCTGTTCTTCCTGAGATAAGCTCACATAGAAAGGATCAATAGCCCTTATTGTATTTCCGTGTGTCTGAAATGGAATTACCAACTGCTGTGGCTGAATACCTACTTTAGCGCATAACATTTCCTGATTACGTCTTACCTTCTCTGGATCATCACCCGAAAAAGGTGCACAATTAAATGATGCGAAAGTATCTTCACTATAACCACCTTTACGTGTGGTTACAAAATGAGAAATATTGGGAATTGAACATAGTTGTTCAAAACCCAATATTACTTTATCTTCTGTTAATTCTGTCATGATTATTCCCAGTCTTCTTCTTCATAATCATCGAAGATTTCCTCTTCTTCATCCTCATCTTCATAAGAATACTCGAAGTCTTCGTCTTCACCCATTTCCTTTAATTCAGCCTGAAGTTTATTCACATCTTTAGGACGGTGAACAATACCTTCAATCTTGTTTCCCTCTTTGTTCAGTTCTTCCCAAAGAATATCCTTCAAGGCAGATACGCCAAGGCCAGTGATTGACGAGATAAACACATGTGGAATAGAATCCGGAAGCGTTTTTTCTATTTCGTCCATCAGTTCCTGATCCAGCATATCACATTTAGTTATGGCAAGAACACGTTGTTTATCGAGCATTTCCGGATTAAAGGTAGAAAGCTCGTTGAGCAGAATTTCATATTCCTTCTTAATATCATCCGCATCAGCAGGAACCATAAAAAGCAAAAGAGAATTTCGCTCAATATGTCGAAGGAAGCGGAGTCCCAATCCCTTACCTTCACTTGCACCTTCTATAATACCTGGAATGTCAGCCATCACAAAAGATTTTCCATCGCGATAAGAAACAATACCCAGATTAGGTTCGAGTGTAGTAAAAGGATAATTGGCTATTTTGGGTTTAGCTGCCGACACTACAGATAGCAAAGTAGATTTACCTGCATTAGGGAAACCAACCAGACCAACATCTGCCAACAACTTCAACTCCATAATAATTGTAAGTTCCTGCATCGGTTCACCAGGCTGAGCAAAACGAGGAGCCTGACGAGTAGCTGTTTTAAAATGCCAGTTACCCTGACCACCTCTACCACCTTTCAGCAGCATAACCTCTTGTCCGTGCTCGGTTACATCGCAGATATATTCGCCGGTTTCTGCATCATAAACTACAGTACCGCAAGGAACTTCAATATACTTATCTTCACCGTCTTTACCAAAGCTACGTTGCTTACCACCCGATTCACCATGTCCGGCCATAATATGACGGTCATATCTCAAGTGCAAGAGTGTCCAGTAATTACGGTTACCACGCAATATAATATGACCTCCTCTTCCGCCGTCGCCTCCATCGGGTCCGCCGTTAGGGATATATTTTTCTCTTCGCATGTGCGTAGAGCCCCTGCCTCCCTTACCGGAGCGGCAATAGATCTTAACGTAGTCAACAAAATTCGATTCAGCCATAATAATATATTCTTCTTAAATTATAATTTTTCAACAGCAGTAACAATATCAGCAAAGATGCTTTCCAATGTGCCAAGACCTTTGATGAACTGATATTTACCTTCTTTTTTATAGTAATCTTTCAATGGAGAAGTCTGAGTATTGTAAACAACCAAACGTTTTTTGATAGTTTCCAAATTATCATCAGCACGACCACATTCCTGACCACGTTTAATTAAACGAGTAATTAATTCTTCTTCAGGTACATCAAGATCAAGCATGATAGAAACATCTTGTCCTCTTTCGTTAAGCATAACTTTCAATGCTTCAGCCTGAGGAATAGTTCTTGGAAAACCATCAAAGATAACTCCTTTGCTTTCTTTCAAATTATCAAGTACACTAGCCAGGATATCAATAATCAAAGAATCCGGAACCAATTGTCCCTGATCAATATACCCTTTAGCAGTTTTACCAAGTTCTGTATTGTTCTTGATTTCTGCACGAAGTACATCTCCTGTTGAGATATGATTAACACCAAATTTCTTAATAATAAATTCGCTTTGTGTTCCCTTACCAGAACCGGGAGCACCAAAAATAACAATGTTCAACATTTCTTTTTACCTATTTTATTTATAATTATTCTGCTAAAGTGTAGATATCCGGATAATTTCTACCATATCCATCATAATCCAGACCGTATCCTACGATAAAATCATTAGGAATTCTCATAGCGCAATATTTGATATCCAGATTTACCTGAAGTTTATCTGGTTTCACAAGTAAAGTTGCAATATGAATAGCTTTAGGATTTCTTGTTCCAAGTGTTTCGAGTAAACGCTGCATGGTAAGGCCGGTATCAACAATATCTTCCACTATAACCACAGTTTTACCCTGAATATCTTCCGATAAACCAACCACCTCTTTGATAACTCCGGTAGAAGCAACACCTTCATAAGAAGCAAGCTTTACAAAAGTCACCTTACTTGGTATATTGATTTGCTTCATTAAATCAGCAGTAAACATAAAAGATCCGTTAAGAACACTAATAAAAATAGGGTTCTCGTCTTTCAAGTCATTACTAATCTCGTTAGCTACACGAGTAACTTCCTTTTGAATGCTCTCTTCATTTATAGAAAGAGCAAATGTTTTATCTTTTATCTGAATTGTTTTCATAACATTTATATTTTAGTATAATTGCGCAAAAGTACTACTTTTTACGAAAAGAAGTGTAACAACTTAATAAGTTATTCTACACCATGCATCAATTTCTGCAATTTCTTTGAAAGCAGGAATAAGATAACTGCAGAGATACCCGACATTACAACGAACACCATAAAGAAATCGTATAATGACGCAATTTCAATGCCAAACAGATGTTTAACTTTTCCAGCTTCAGGATATAATCCACTAAGCATTCCGGCAAACTTATTGGCAGAAGCAGTAGACAAATACCAAACTCCCATCATTAAAGATGCAAAACGAACAGGAGTTAACTTATTAACCATAGACAAGCCAATTGGTGACAATGCCATTTCACCCATTGTGTGAATAAAGTAAAGACCGGTAAGCCAAATCATGCTAACCTTAACACCCGGTTGAAGATCTTTCACACCAAAAGCTATAAATAAATAACCTAATGACAAAAGGAACAAACCAATAGCCTGTTTTGTAGGAGAAGATGGTTCCATCTTTCTTTTGTTCAGGAAACCCCAGATAGCCGGCATAATAAAAGCCAAAGCAACTACAAACAAAGGATTGAATGACTGGAAGTAAGAAGCAGGCATTTCCCATCCAAAAAGAGTACGGTTAGTCTGTTCGGCAGCAAAGAGTGTTAATGAAGCTCCAGCTTGCTCGTAAGCAGCCCAGAAGAAAATAACAAAGAAAGCAATGATATAAATAACCCAGATGCGTTGTCTTTCAATCTTATTCAATGAACTATCACAAATAATATAAGCAGGAATACCAATACATGAAGAGAAAATACCCGCGCTAATAATATCACCATTAAACAGATACATGAATAAACCAAAAAGAGCCACAGTAACTCCAACAAAGAACAAAGCCTTTTTAACTGCTGCTTCCTTTGAAATTGTAGGTTGCTTTTCTTCTTCAGTAGCTTCCATTTTCGCCTTATGTGCATCCGGTATAATACCTATTTGCTCTCCAGTAGGAGAAATCAGATACTTATTTTTCAGTGTTTCGAATACCAAAACGGTAAACACAATACCAATAGCAGCAATAAGGAATCCCCATTTAAAATCATTAGGATCTCCTGTTTCACCGAAATATCCGCAAACAAGAGGTGCCATGAATGCGCCCACGTTTACACCCATATAGAAAATGGTGAAAGCGGAATCAAGACGACGGTCATTTGGTTCGTATAATTGTCCCACTAAAGTAGCAATAGTAGGCTTAAAGAAACCATTTCCAAAGATGATACATCCTAAACCTGTATACATCAGCATGTGAGATAACTCCACCGAACTAAGGAACGATGCGCTAAGGAATAAAAAGAACTGTCCAAGTCCCATCAAGATTGCTCCCCAGAAAATTGAGCGACGGATACCCCAGTATTTATCGGCAACATAACCACCAATCAGCGGAGTTAAGTATACCAAACCAGTGTAACTACCGTAAATGGAGGAAGCAAGCTCTTTATCCATCATTAAAGCCTGAGTTAAAAACAAAATGAAAATTGCACGCATACCGTAGTAGCTAAAACGTTCAGCGGTACCTGTTGCAAAGATGAGGTAAAGACCTTTGGGATGCCCTTTAGATTGACTCATAAATATTATATTATTCTTTATTTTTATTAATTGGATGCAAAAGTAGTGATTTTACATTTAGTTTAAGGTGAAAGAGTTGAGTTTTTTGAGAGCTTTTAGTACTTTTGCGCGACTAATAAAAAATAAGCAATGAAAATATTTTCAAGCATACAGATTAAACAGTTAGATGCTTACACTATACAGAATGAGCCAATCTTGTCCATAGACCTTATGGAACGCGCAGCAGTAGCCTTAACAGGTGCAATTATAAAATATTACAGTAAGGAAACTCCGGTTATTGTATTTGCTGGTCCTGGTAATAATGGCGGTGATGCACTAGCTGTTTCTCGTCTTCTGGCAGAACAGGGCTACAAGGTAAAAGCATACCTGTTTAATACCGGCGACCATCTATCGGAAGATTGCGAGATGAATAAAGAACGTCTGTTGCAAAACACAGAGGTAGAATTTACAGAAATTACCAGTGCATTCGAGCCCCCAGTATTGAGTGAAGATTGCCTGGTTATTGACGGACTTTTTGGTTCCGGACTTAAGAAAGCATTATCCGGAGGCTTTGCTGCAGTAGTAAAATACATTAACTCATCACCCTCAAAGGTGGTTTCTATTGATCTTCCATCAGGATTAATGTGCGAAGACAACACTTATAATATAAGGAATCATATAATTCGCGCCGAAAGAACGCTATCTTTACAATTACCTAAGCTATCTTTCTTTTTCGCTGAAAATGAAGATTATTTAGGAGAATGGGAACTTTTAGACATTAATTTAAGTCAGGAAGGAATAGAAAACAATTTTACACCCTGGAATCTTACAGAAGAAAATGATATTAAGAAACTAATTAAACCACGTAAGCGTTTTACTCACAAAGGAAACTACGGGCATGCACTGCTTATTGCAGGTTCGTATGGTATGGCCGGTGCTTCCGTATTGGCAGCTAAGGCTTGCCTGAAAACCGGCGTCGGTTTATTAACTGTTCATACACCTTTAAAGAACAACGACATACTTCAGACTGCAGTTCCCGAAGCAATGGTTCAGCATGATATGCACGAAAACTACTTCACTACGCCCGTATATCCCGATAGTTATACCTCAATAGCCATCGGTCCGGGATTAGGACAGTCGAAAGAAACAGTTGCAGCATTAATGGAACAGATAAAACTTTGTCAGGAACCAATAGTGATCGATGCCGATGCTCTGAATATTATTGCAGAACACCGCCAGATTCTACCTTCTATTCCAAAGGGTTCTATCCTCACTCCTCACCCTAAAGAGCTGGAACGTTTGGTGGGTAAATGCGAAAGTAGTTTTGCACGTATGGTTAAGGCACGAGATCTGGCAACAAACTGCAAAATCTATATCGTACTAAAAGGAGCATACACCATTGTTATTACTCCCGAAGGTAACTGCTTCTTTAACCCAACCGGTAATCCGGGAATGGCAACAGCCGGCAGTGGCGATGTGCTGACAGGAGTTCTGCTCTCGCTATTATCTCAAGGTTACACACCCGAAGATACATGTAAACTTGGAGTTTACTTACACGGCCTAGCAGGAGACATAGCCAAAGAAAAGCTAGGAGAAAGAGGATTAACATCGGGTGATATAGCCGATAATATTCCATTTGCATGGCTTAAATTAACCCAAAACACAGAGAAGTAACGCAAATAAATATGTTCTTAGAGAATTTTTCTCTACATTTGTGATGTAATAGATAGGTAAAGTTAAAACATATATTGTATATGAAAAAATCAATAGCATTGTTAAGCCTTCTTCTTTCTGCAAATACATTTGCGCAGACAGATGTTGCTCAGTATGGTGGAAAGGATCAGGAGTATGGAGTTACATACACACTTCCTAAAAGTGTAATTGAAATAGAAGTCGAAACTGTAAAATCCACTTATATACCAGGCGAATTCTGCAAATATGCCGACCGCTATCTCAGATTAACAAACATTTCCGATACAAAAGAAGAGCATTGGGAAATAACCAGCGTAAAAGCTAAAAGCATTGGTATCCCTGATGCCGAAAAGACTTATTTTATAAAGCTGAAAGATAAAACCTTGGCCCCTTTAATGGAATTGACAGAAAATGGTATTATTAAAACTATCAATCTGCCATTGAGTCCAAAAGTTGCTCCGGTAAAAGAGGTACCTGTTGAAAAGAAAGCAAAACCAAATGCACGCGACTTTATGACTGAAGAGATTCTGATGGCTGGTTCGAGTGCAAAAGTTGCTGAACTTGTTGCTAAAGAAATCTATAAAGTTCGTGATAGTAAAAGTTCACTATTAAGAGGCGAAGTTGAAAGTATGCCAAAGGACGGTGCTTCTCTGAAACTGGTACTCGAAAAACTGGACGAACAAGAAAAGGCGCTGACCGAACTATTCTCGGGAACAGTAGAAAAAGAGACCAAAAGCTATAAGTTCACCATCGCTCCTACTCAGGACGTTAACAAAGCAATTGCATTTCGTTTCTCTAAGAAACTAGGAGTTCTTGGAGTGAACGACTTAGCAGGATCTCCGGTTTACTATACGCTAACCAATTTAAAAACAGTTCCAGAAAAAGCTCCTGAAACAGGTAAACCCAAAAAAATTGAAGGAGTTGTTTATAATGTGCCAGGCAAGGCTCATTTCTCTGTATTCACTTCACAAAACAATTTATTCGACGGTGATTTCATGATTACTCAATTCGGTAGTACCGATACATTAATGAAGGAATTATTCGAGAAAAAAACTGTAGTGAAGGTTACATTCGATCCTTCTACCGGAGGTTTAATTAAAATAGATAGAGAGACTCTTAGCAAATAGAGTACTTAAATAGAATATTTATTTAGAGAGGGCATCCCAAAAGGATGCCCTCTTTTATATGCGCGGAATTATTCTTCTTCTTTCTGTATATATACGGGGTGAAATAAAAAAGCCTGCAGCTTATAATCAACTAATTAGCTTAAAAAGTAAAACGGATTGTCAGAAAACTTCCTTTATGGTTTCTATGAAAAACAAAAAGAACGAGTTAAAAAGTGTTTCATAGCTGATTTAAAGCACTATATAGAGGGATAAAAAAGAACTAAATTTTGAGCATTTTCATATAACACTACAAACAAAACCAATAGAAGGCTCTATCAAAGTGAAAAAAGCTATTTATACAGTTGATCCATAAAAGTATCCACCTCATATACAACCATTTATGACAATAAATCAATTATGTAAAACATTAGAAACCAAATCAAGAATAGATTACATATAAAAGGCCAAGCAGTACTATAGTAAATCTCTATATTTTAGTAGCTTTTCAGATTGAGTTACAATCCCTTTCTTCAGATAATCTTCGCAAAGCCAATATCCCGTTTCTGTTTTCTTATTCATTGCATCAATATCCTTAAGCCAAATCAAGCCTACAAAAAGACCATTATAATGAATCACAATTATTTTTCAAATATACTAACAAACATCATTTAATAAACAACTATTTTTTATGAATTAATTCCTAACTGACTATTAAATATAAATTCACTCATCAATAATCAAATTTTATTCACCAATAAATATAATTCATTCACCAATAAATAAAAATAATTGGTCAAGAAAAACTGGATAATAGCCATTTTATGCATATTCAAAAAGCTATTTTACATATTAATCAAATGCAAGTAGCCAATTTATAAATCCAGAATAGGTTATAACTATTTAATAATATCAATTACAAATTGATTAAAATATACATTACAAAACAACAACTATAAGTTACAAATCATTATCTTTACAGCCTTATAATAGAAGGAGTGTTACAGCAAGACAATATGAGATAAGGATAATGAAAATCCTGTTCAAAATCGTAAGGTATAGAAAATAAGAAAATATTATGGTATGAAAGCTAAAATCAGATACAGAATCTCATTATTTGTAAGACTAATGTTGATCTTTACTTTTTATTGCTCCGTTTTACCTGCTCAAAACAAAGGAGTAGTTATGGATGGGATATCGAAAAGCTTACTGGCTGGTGTTAATATCTACTTGAATAACAAAAAGGTTATATCAAAAACGAATGAGAGTGGGGAATTTATTATTAAAAAATTAGCCAGAACTAATAAGAATGACACCTTATTCTTTTCCCATGTAGGCTATTCTGTCAAAAAAGTCTCTATCTCAGATCTAAAAGAAAACGAAAACAAGGTTTACTTATTCAAAGACACACTATCGCTCAAAGAAATAACGGTCATATCAAACAAACTAACTCTTGATCCATCTATTAAATACGAAAAGATGGCACCGTTAAATGTAGGAGTATACTCGTTTGGAGCAGCGTTAATTGGAGATAAAATCTATGTAATTGGGGGCAATGAAACTTATGAAGATAATGACTTGCTAGATAATATGGATAAATATGTAGACAATGGAAAAGATGATGCTGAAAGCTTTTTGAAGAAAATAAGCAGTTCTGGATCTAACTTTAATTGGAGTAATTACTGTAACAAATTACAAGTATACGATATAGCAACTGATTACTGGCAAAATAGTAATTTAAAGTTTGGCAAAAGAGCTTATCATAACATAAATTATAGCAATAACAAGATATATGTTTTAGGAGGAAAACAATTATCGACTAACAGGGTAACTGAATATCTAAATAATAAAATTGAAGTTTATGATATCAACCGCAACAAGGTTATAACTGACAAAACAAATCCTCATCAGGCAATCAATTTTGCATCTTTCAGCTATAATAATAACCTGATTATTATGGGAGGATCAACAAAGCTAAAGATGAATGGAGAAAAAGAATATTCAAACAAGGCTCATCTATTGGATCTGAAAAGCGGATTATGGTACAAACTGCCAGACATGCCCAGTCCTAAGGAAACAAAAGGTGTGGCCATTAATGCTACGATCTATCTGATTGGAGGATTTAATAACAAACCTTTAAAAGAGATAGAGAGCTATAATATAGGGACAGGGAAATGGAATACTGAAGGAGAACTATCTTATGAGGTAGAAAGACCAGCCATTGCTTACAATGAAGATATAATCTATATTTTTGAGGATAGAAAGATTCAGACTTATAATATTAAGACTAAAGAAAAAAATGCATATTTAATAGATCTGTCTTTAAAGTTTAGCGAATTACTTTATGCAAACAATATGCTATACATACTTGGAGGACTTGAGGAATACAGTTTCTCGAAATCACCTTCCCGGAATTTGTATCGCATTGATCTACGTAATTTTAAAAAGACTATGACATTAATTAATCATCAATAGATTCAATTTCAGCAATTATTCAGCAACCCTAATTAATACCTGGTTACAAGTAGCAAAAAAGAGGAAACAGTATAACACCATTTCCTCTTTCTATTTTTCTGACCTCTTTTTAAAGAGCCGTTTTATATTTTATAAACCCATTGGTGTATAACTGTGATATATACGTAGTAATACGGTATTCATAGTTTTCCTCATGATTAAAATGTTCTGCAAGTTGCTCCGTAATCTCCCTTCCGTAGGTTAATCCCGATTCTTCTTCCAAATAATCTACAATGTGCTTAAGATATTTCAGGCTTTCTTTTCTTGACAAGTTTAAGAACTTTACACATTTCAAATACTCTTGCAAAACACCTTCAAAATCAAAAGCTCCAACACTCTTAAAAATAAAGGTCCTACCATCTTTGAAGATAAAGATACATCTAGGAAAATGAGGGCCTTGTCCCTTAAAAGAATATAAACCATTTTTAAAAACAAAATCTTTTCGGTTAATTAAGTTCCATACATTTTTTCCAGCATTAACACTATCGCAACCTGTAATTATATTATATGCGCTTTCGAGTTTGAAGCTAATGCTATCAGGAACATCAACCATTCGGAATGGATTATGCTTATGAGAAACAGCAGCAGCTGAACTCACAAAAATAAATAATAGAATTATTTAAAACAGGTATTTACACTTCTTCATAATACTAATCAATATTCTAACAACTAATTAATATACCCTTTTAAATACGTACTTATTCTTCTTATAAGTATATTCAAACCTTATTATATGGAAATTATCATCATAATAATATTTTTCAAAATATGATGGAACATATAAACTATGAAGAGTCCTTATATATATCTTACCCTGCTTTTTTATAGTATATTCTGCATCTTGTTTATTCAATCCGAACAAAAAAGGTATATACGCACCATCCTTAAATTCATCATAAATAAACACAGTGTCCTTCTTTGCAAAAAAAGGTATAGTATCCAATCCTCCTAAAAGTTTTTTTCGATAATCAAGAAGCATATTTCCTTTTTAAATAAATACTCGCAACCGTTATTCTATCATTATAGTACTCAAACTTCAGACTTTTAAGTTCATTTAAAGAAGAATCTAATAAAACAGAGTTTAAAGAATCAAGGATTAGCACATCCACTTTTTTAGAATCTATAATTGGGTGCTTTCTATTACAAGAAAAACTTAATATTAAGATCAATCCTCCAATTAAAAATCTATTTTTCATATATATTAGTTCTTTTTAGACTTCAATTAATTGACACCCTATGAATTTCAAGAATTTGCTTTAAATTTTATTCGATTGATATGCATACAAAATCAACCTATTCTATTATGCTTACCTATTACTAATATTACAATTAGCCATAAAACGGACAAAACTATAAATGGGGTAAATACATAGAATAAATCATTTTCAGTAACCTTATTGATTGATAAAATATTAAGGGAATAAGGTATCTGATAAATAATTACAATACAAACATACAGAAAAACTATCTCAAAAAATAAAAATGTCAGTGAAAGTATTCTTTTGTACATTTGTTTATCGAATATATACGTAATTAGATATATTACAGACATAAAGATTGTATTAAGTATACTATAGATAACAGAAGAAATCACCAAACCAATACCATACATATTTGGTTCTGGAGGTATATCTATGAAATATTTTGCAATATAAAATAATACGCCTATCAAAAAAGTTAAAAAGGCAACCTTTAATATTCTAGTTATCCATTTCATTACACATCAAGTTATAAAATACATTTATGCCAGAAATTTCATAATTAAAAAACAATCAATGTTTCAATCGGCTTATTCAACAGATATGCTTTCCTATAAATTTTATGCTAGTTATTATCTTGATATCTCAATATATGTATCTATAGACAAGCTAACCCCCTTTGTCTGACAAATTTAATAATTTGAATTAAAGTGATATCAAAAATGCAATAAAATATCAATTAATATATTCAGACAATATAGATCTAATTGTTTAATCCATTCTGCTTTACATTGGAGACCAGTAATACTAACAAGAGCCGTTACTTTACGTTTAGAACCAAATGCAAACAGAGGAGATAAGCTAACTTACCTCCTCTGTTTTATGTATGCTAAACTCCTCTATTTAAAGAGCTGTTTTATATTTTATAAACCCATTGGTGTATAACTGTGATATATACGTAGTAATACGGTATTCATAGTTTTCCTCATGTTCGAAATGCTCGGCAAGTAGTTCTGTAATCTCTCTTACCGTACGATTTCCATCGATTAAATTCCATACTGCCGTACCATGTTCTTCGAGCTTAACATGAAGATTGGCCGACTTTCCGCATGGAGCAAAAACTTTCTGCATAAACTTATTACGAAAACGGGGAAATACAATCACAAACAAATCGTCTTCCTTTTCCGTCGTAACATGCTCGCTGATATACGGAATTACATCAAATAGGTTTACTTGTTCTTTTTTCTTCATAAATTATTCTTTGATAGAATCGGCTTTCTTAAGTGGAACGCGAACAAAGAAGTAGCCTATTACTAACATAATAACCAAACCAACTACGTAGTTTGGACTAGCAAATGGAAGCATATCGGCAAAGAAGATGTTGAACATTGCAAAAATGGCAACTACCAGCCCCATCAATGCTTCGCCGGCAATCAATCCGGAAGCGAGAAGCACTCCGGTATTTTCCACGGTAGCCAGCTGACCAACACTATATTTGCGACGTGCTACATACAGATCGAGAACTCCTTTAATTAAGCCACCCACAAAAATAGCAAATACTGTGTTAAATGGAAGATACATTCCCACAAAAATTAGCATCGGACTTGTAATTCCCATCAAAATAAATGCTACAGCCATAATCATTCCGGCAATAATAAGCACCCATGCCATTTGTCCGCCGATGATTCCTTGTGAAAGAGCTGCCATCAAACCAGCTTGTGGAGCTGAAAGGTTCTTGCTTCCGAAACCACCTTCGTAACCTTGTTGAAGTCCCATGTTGATATCTCCCTGATTAAGGATAATCAAAACACCAAACATTACAAAGCCTGCAATAACAACACCAATAAGGTCGCCTACCTGCATTTTCCATGGTGTACCACCAAGGATATGTCCAGCCTTTAAGTCCTGGAACATTTCTCCACCTACGGCTGCTGCCACACAAACAATGGCTGCAATACCTAATACTGCTGCAACGCCACCATTATGAGAATCAACACCACAAGCAACAAGAATCAATGCTGTAACAACTAAAGCAGTAAGAGTTAATCCGCTGATAGGGTTATTACTTGAACCAATGATACCTACCAGATAACCTGAAACGGCTGCAAAGAAGAATGCAAGCACAATCATAATGGTTGAAGCAACTATGGCTACAAGAATACTTGTGTTGAAAATGAAATATGTAATTACGAATGTAGCAATGGCAGCAAAACAGATACCTAGAAGAATCCATGATGACTTAAGGTCTTTTTCAGTACGTTCCACATCAGCAGCACTTCCCTGAGTTGCACGTTTCAAGTCCTTTACAGAACGTTTCAATCCTGTACCAAGACTTCCACGCATTCTGTACAAAGTAAAACATGCTGCAACCAGCATACCGCCAATAGCAATAATACGAACAACTTCTTTCCATACTACATTTGCCGCATTCATCCATGCATCAGGAGAATCAACCGGTAAAGCTGCATTTTGAGGAAGAGATCCTACAAAAGAAGAGCCAAGAACTGTAAGCAACATTGGAACCATTAATCCCCATGCCATTACAGAACCACTAAAGTTGAGTGCTGAAAGACGTGGACCGATAATGTAACCTACACCTAAATATGCCGGACTGATAGATGGTCCGCCAGCAAGGAAACCTCCGTCGAGTGTTTTGCCACCGGCAAACTTAGCGATAGATGATTTAAAGAAGGTAGTCCATTCTGTTGCAAACAGGCGAAGATCACCAGCTATTTTAACAACTGCACCTACAATCATTGCAGAGAATAAATATTTGGAACCACCGGAACCGCTACGGCCACTTTTATGAATTTCGGCTGCTGCCACACTTTCTGGAAAAGGTAGTTCTTTATCTTCCACCATCACCCTGCGAAGTAAAGCTACGAAAAGCACACCAAGTATACCACCGGTGATAAGAATCAATGAAGCAATAAAGTAACTGCCTATTGAACTGAACTGTTCGCCACTCCACACACCGGAAATATAAAATGCCGGTAAGGTAAAGATTGCACCTGCTGCAACCGACTCGCCAATGGAACCTACGGTACGGGTTATGTTTTCTTCCAGGATTGTTCCTTTAAAGAAACGCAAAATTGCCATACCAATTACTGCTGCCGGGTAAGTAGCAGCAATAGTCATACCGGCTTTAAGGCCAAGATATGCATTCGCTGCTCCCAAAATAACGGCCAGTACCAAACCGATGAGCACTGCTCTACCGGTAAATTCTCTCATGCTTTCATTCGCCGAAACGAAAGGCACGAACTTTTTTTCATCCGCCATATTCTGTTTTGTGATTAAATTGTATAATAAATTAAACTTATTTTTCTGTCCACAATTCACAAAGATACAACTTATACCTTTTTTAGCAATTAATAGTTTCGTTTTTTATTTAATTAATATACAGTAGTGATCAACAAAAAAAAATCCTGCCCGAATAGTTTCGGACAGGATTCTGTCAATGCTATAATCTGTTAATTGATTACTTAGCTAATTTACCAGCTGAACCAAGAACATTTTCTAGTTTCAGTTTATAAAGAGCTTTCAAAGTATCACGAGCAGGACCAAGATATTTACGTGGATCGAATTCTCCTGGTTGTTCTACGAATACTTTACGTACTGCAGCTGTCATAGCCAAACGGCCATCAGAGTCGATGTTGATCTTACATACAGCCGAAGAAGCAGCTTTACGAAGTTGTTCTTCTGGAATACCGATAGAGTCAACTAATTTACCACCGTATTGGTTGATCTGAGCAACCAAATCCTGAGGAACTGAAGATGAACCGTGAAGAACGATTGGGAATCCAGGGATTTCTTTTTCAATTTCTTCAAGGATATCGAAACGCAATGGAGGTGGAATCAAGATACCATTAGCATCACGAGTACATTGAGCTGGAGTAAATTTGTTTGCTCCGTGAGAAGTACCGATTGAGATAGCTAATGAATCAACACCTGTGCGAGATACGAAATCTACAACTTCAGATGGTTGAGTATATGTGTGGTGTTCTGCAACAACATCATCTTCTACACCTGCCAATACACCAAGTTCACCTTCAACTGTTACATCGAATTGGTGAGCGTAATCAACTACTTTCTTAGTTAATGCAATATTTTCTTCGTATGAGAAATGAGAACCGTCAATCATTACTGAAGAGAATCCCATATCGATACAAGATTTGCAAAGTTCGAAAGAATCACCATGGTCTAAGTGAAGAACAATTTCAGGATTAGCACAACCTAATTCTTTAGCATATTCTACAGCTCCTTGAGCCATGTAACGAAGTAATGTCTGATTTGCATATTTACGAGCGCCACTTGAAACCTGAAGGATAACAGGAGATTTTGTTTCTACTGCAGCCTGAATAATAGCTTGCATTTGCTCCATGTTATTGAAGTTAAACGCTGCAATGGCATACTTTCCAGCGATAGCTCTCTTAAACATATCTTTTGTGTTTACGAGGCCTAAATCTTTGTAATTAACCATGTTTTTTTAATATTTATTGTTAGTGAATTAAAATTCTTCGCAAAATTAAAAAGAATAGTTTGAATAAAAATGTTCTGCGAAAGATTTTATCTTATAAAACGTTATATTTCATTACTAATGACACCTTTTCCCTATGAAAAAATATCATATTGTAATCTCTATATGGCAATAAAAACAAAAGGGGCAGATTTTAGTTCAACTGAATCCGATCCTTTAATATTTATTGAGCAATCAAAACTCCTTTTTTATTTAACCTCTTTAAGGAAGTAAATAATAGTTGGCAAGTGATCGCTATAGCCATTCAGCCATAAACTGCCACCAAAGGTTCTTTTAGGCGAACCTTTATAATTGCCCTCTTGCTGAATCATGAAATCGCGATAGAATATTTCATTTTTGCAGAATTTTAATGTACTTCTGTCATCACCCAACAAATTGGATGATACTACGATCTGATCAAAAAGATTCCATTTTCCACGGTAAGTTAGTGTTCCCATTCCTTTTACCTGCAAAGTATTCCACCATGGATTATACAGTCCACCAGCTTCCACGTCTACTATTTCTCTCCGTGCGCCTAAAGCTTTACTCATACTTTCATCCATTGGGTCGTCATTCATATCTCCCATAATAACAATCTTTAAAGCTGGATTTTCACGAAGCAAAGAATCTTTAATAGCACAGACTTGCTTGCCAGCCAATATACGGGCCGGTGAAGCGGCTCCACGTGATGGCCAGTGATTAACTATAACGGTAACATTCTCGTCGGCTATTACTCCGTTTACAACCAAAAAACCACGTGTTTTATGAACTGTATCATCTGGATTCACATAAGGAAGAAGCTTGCTTGTTTTAACTTTAAACAAAGCAGGATTGTACAAAAGTGCACAATCAATACCACGTTGATCTGGTCCTTCATAATGAACAATCTGATAACCGGCAGAAGCAAGCGCTGGTTGTTTAATCAAATCTTCAAGCACATGTCTGTTTTCTACCTCAGCCAATCCGATAAATGCCGGACCTTCAGGCTGTTTATCACGTGCCAGCATGCTAAGCACTTCGGACATATTCTTTAGCTTGGATACATATTTGGTAGAATCCCAATTATTTTTTCCTCCTGGAAGATATTCTGAATCATCTTTGCCCTGATCATGGGTGTAATCAAATAAGTTTTCCAAGTTATAAAAGGCTACGCTATAAAGCGCATACTTCTTTTTTTCCTGTGCATTAACTGATAAGGAAAAAAGAAGAAGTAAATTCAATGCTATCAGCAGTTTCTTCATTTTAAATCTATTTTTATTATATTTATATATCACTAAATTTATAAAAGATGGGCAATATGCCATTCACAGACAAAAGTCTTAAAAAAAAACGAAAGAAGGACATATTCATAGAACATTTATACCTAAAAAACTATAAAGCATTTCAGAACAACAATCTTTTATATTTTTGCAAAAAGAGAAATGCTTAAAGATAAAATAAGGTTAGAGGGGACAAACAAGTACTCTCTAACCTTATACAATTACTTATAGATTCCTTATAGTTCAAGAAACTAAAAGGAAGTATATCAGCGCTATTATTACTTAATAATAATCTTCTTCACTACTCCACCTCCATTAAGTACATATATACCTTGAGGAAGTGTAACAGAAGTTACTCCCGGATTCAGTTTATGCTTATATACAATTTGTCCGGAGATATTATATATACTGATATTCTGAATCTTATCATTCTGAATAACAAGTTGGTTACTTTGTACATAGAAACGGAATGAGTCGTTTTCATTCTTAGATATACCGGTCGAAGTATAATCTGTCATAGAGATATCATCAACATTCACACGAGAAGATCCACTTGAAGCTGTTAAATTTACAACTTTGATTCGTATCGGGCCAGATATGTTTATTGAATACTTATACTCCTTTAATGAGTTTGACACTGCTACATTGTCTGCTACAGTATTCCATGTTGATCCTGCATCTGAAGAGTAGTAAATTCCAATTGTAGTAGCAGCATCTGTACCAAAAGTTCCTGCTAACAAAGAAAGTGTGCCTGCACCATTCTGTTTATCAGTGTTCATATATATAGAACCAGTAGGTTTTAAACGAGCTGATTTTGTACCATTCTTCAAATCTTTGAGTTCGCCCGCCATAAACAATGAATTTACAAAAGTCCAGTTACCTGTTGTACAATCGGCAGTACCAGTTGTATATGATCCTTTTAATCCTGTTTCAAAATCCTCAAAAAATGTTTTTGCCACTTCAGCAGTTCCGGTTACCGAAATTTCCTGATCATCTGAAATCTCGGTACAAGAAAGAGAAAGTGTTGACTGATAACTACCTGAAGCAGAAGAGGCCATACGAACATAGAACGTTCCTCCGGCAGAAGCAAGAGTGATAGTATTTGACCACGTCTGCTGATCTGATGACACTTCAAAAGGTGTACCAACTTTAACAATAATATTGCTATTGATATACTCTGTTGAAACAGTTACACTTTTTGCTGATGATGCTACATTGGGTGATGTTACAAAGTCAAGGTTTCCACCCTGCAGAGTTGCTGTTACGGCAGGTACAGCAACTAATGTTTTTGCGCCTATAAAATTTGAAGAGAGTCCACCTCCGGAAAGTTTATAATAATACTGTGTATCCGGTGTAAGATTTGTAACAGTTTGAGTTTCTGAAGAAGCATCAACACTTACCGGATAACCGGTAACCAATGTTGTTTTATCGGATTGATAAAGAGTAAAATCGTATTTAGTTGATGCATCGCTCACATTTTTCCATGAAGCAACGAATGATTTTGAAGTTACATTTGAAGCCGGAAGTACAGGTATTCCATCAACAGCTTCAGCTTTAAGATTTACAGAAACAGTAACTCCACCTCCCGATAAGGAAAGTGTACCTGTTGCTGTTGCAGCTGAAGCAGAAGTATACTGAACAGTAACTTTTGCACCGGCAGCCACTTGATCTTTCGTTAAAGAAGATGTATTAACCGTAAATCCGGTTCCGGAAATGCTAACAGCTAAATCGCCAGTTAGATTTTTTCCGCTTACAGAGACTTCTTTCTCAAGTACTTTACTAATAGAAGTAACTCCCAAATCCAAAGTTGAATTATTAGTTGGTGAATACAAAGCAGGATCAGCGCTCTCACTCCATGGGGTTTCCGTTTTAGCTCCCCAAATATATTCTGCCAATTCCGGGTAATCAATAAACGGATTACGATTTCCCTGTATTTTATAAACAGCATTATTTCTGTTTATTTCCTTATCACTTACTGGGTCCTCTTGACTCCATTTCAGAAGAAGCTGATAAGCCCATTGTTGAAAAGTAGGATAGGTATTTTTTTCCAGTTCATTAAGAGCTGATGTAGTTGTCCAGTCACTTGAATAGTCTTCATAACATGTTACCATATACATATATCCACGTGCAAAATCTCCTTTGTATTCATCGGATGGCTCCCAGGCATCAATTAAACCTCCGGGACGGCTATTAGATTTTCCGACTTTTATCACTCCATTTGAATATGTAACAGTACCGTCAACAACAGCCATTGGATAATTACTTTTTGCTGAATTAGCAGCAATATCTGACGGATTCAGATTATAAAGATCTTTATAAGCCTGGCGTTCATCACCTCCCCACCAGCTTTTGGGGAATGAATGTTCAATATTCATTCCTGATGCTGCATAATTACCGTTTACTGGAACCTTATTATTTGAGTACATATCCCAAACTGTTCCATCCGGACGAACATCTGTCTTTGCAAATCCCGACCATGTTTTACCATCTCCACTACCATAATTAAGCACCGTTGCATTCTTAATAATGGCATGTAAAGCCGTTTTCAATTCTGCCTTTTTCTTCCCTACTGCGGGTGAGTAATAGCCACTCGGGATCTGTGCCATTAATTGTCCACCTATACAGACAATTAATAATTGCATTAACAAATGCAGGAAAATTTTTCTCATTTTATCGTTTTTTATTGACCAATTTAAATACACTTAAATGTTTTCCTTTCATAGTATATAAAAAAGTAGTTCATAGACATTTAGCCCAATAAGGAGCACAAAGTTAATAATTATACAATAAATAATCCACCATAAGGGTTAAATTTATTTGTCAGTTATATTACAATATGATTATCGGTTAGTTTTTTTATTTAAAAAATTAACAATTAACACAAAACAAACATTATTTTATTATCATACGAAAAAGTTCCTCAAATAATTTTCCAATTTAAAGAAAAGCATTATCTTTGCGCTCTGAAATAGACCATTACACTATTCTTACCAAATAGTACAAAGTAATAATAATTAAAAAACAAATACTGAAATGAAAAAAGGTATTCATCCAGAATCATATCGTCCAGTCGTATTTAAGGATATGTCTAATGGCGATGTATTTTTATCTCAATCTACTTGCAACACTAAAGAAACTATCGAATTCGAAGGTGCAACTTATCCATTGGTTAAGCTTGAAATTTCTAACACTTCTCACCCTTTTTACACTGGTAAATCTACAATGATTGATACTGCTGGTCGTATTGATAAGTTTAAAAACCGTTACGGAGATCGTAGCAAGAAATAAGATATTTCAGATTATATCTGATAAAAAAGCTCTGATACAATTTTGTATTGGAGCTTTTTTTATTGCTCGTCCACCCGGGTGTACAATACTTATCCACCCGGATGTAACAGACCTCTACACCCGGGTGGACCAATATCCTACACCCGGATGGAATAAGAATTTATTGGTTTGCTTGTAATAATCTGATAAGGGTTTGATTTAAAAAGCAAAACATAGTCTGCTAAAACCAGGACGAGACACAGAGTGCTAGACTGCTAGATTAGCGCTAGATCAAATACAGCTAATCTAGCGGGCTCAACTCATTAGTTATCTGGCAATTAAATACCAAGTGCTAGATTGCTAGATCAATTTGCGAAAATATTATTTTTAGAGAGAAAAACTAAATATCTACTTTTAAACTACATTTTCAAGGTAAAACGACCATCTTTCCAAACATAGACAAGCGCCTTCTTCACAAAAGGAGCTAAATCCTTTGCCGCTGTTTCATCCAGATATTCGGTAGAAGCAAAAGTTAAAGTAATATCACTGCTATCTTTTGAGAGGTCTGATTTCAATAAATAAAAATCTAATGCGGCACGAGCATTATTAAAAGCTTCGAGTTGAGTGGAATCGGGAGTAATAAAGAATTGCTCCATTTTAGGTAATTCTATATAATCTTTCACCGGTAGCTCTTCCCATGCTGTAGTATAAAAAAGGATGCGGCTATCGCAAGCCGGACCGCAAACGGTATTAACTACACAAATAATTTTTGTGGTATCATTCAGTTGAAGCAATTTCATCTGAAAGCTACTCTGAGGGCTAGTCTGCAAATAAACATAATCTTTAGTCAGAGTTTTCATTTCCGACATTTTTTCCATCTTATTTTTGACTTGCGCTTTCATATTGCTTTCCAGAAAATCTGCAAAGTCTTCCCGGTTTACTTTTGTGAGCAAAGGCGACAAGGAATCGGGCATATTAATAAATACCGATTTAGCATCCTGTGCATGCAAGGAAATGACAGAAGCCATCAAAAAACAAAGAAGGATTATCTTTTTCATCTTATTAATTTATTTTGAGCCCAAATATAAGAATATCATTCCAATTAGCACCAGAATAAGATCGATTGCTTTGCTTTTTAAATTCTTTTCACGGAAAAACATTGCACCAAAGATGAACGAAACTATTACACTGCTTCGTCTAACCATAGATACAATAGAAATCATAGAATCGTCATAACTAAGCGCATAGAAATAAACAAAATCGGCAGCTCCTAGAAATATTGAAATTAGTATAATACTCCAATGCCAGCGAAACGGAGTAGTTTCTTTTCGTTTTGGCCACCATAAAAGCATCAGTACTCCACCCATAATAAAGAGTTGATAAACATTGTACCATGACTGGATAAGCATGGGATTGAATTGCTTCATCAGATATTTATCATAAAGTCCGCTTATGGCTCCTGTTACAGCTGCCATTATAATAAAGAATATCCATTTGTTGCTTTTAAAGTCTATCCCTTCTTTTTTACCCGAACGACTAAGCATAAAGAACGATGCTACTGCAAGCAAAACTCCAATCCATTGGTAAAGATTGAGACGTTCGCCAAACACAAGCATTGCTCCGACCAATACCATAACCGGACGGGTTGCATTGATTGGTCCTACAATCGTAAGCGGCAAATGTTTCATTCCAAAATAGCTAAAAATCCACGAAGAAAGTACTATTACCGATTTCAGTAATACGTATTTATGCACTTCCCATCCTTCGACCGGAACATAAAAAATAGTATTGTTTATCCACTCCTGCCCCATGGCAGAACAAATAATAAACGGCAAAAATATCAGACTGGAAAACAATGTATTAAGAAACAACACCGGCAATACAGCATTATCTTTTAAAGATCTCTTTTTGAAAACATCATAAAAGCCTAATAAGAAGGCTGAAGTAAAAGCTAATAATAACCACATATTATATAAAAGTTTCAGTAGGATATTCTATATCAACTAAAAACAACGCATGTCCCGGAACAGAAGCACCTGCTTTGCATCTGTCTTTTTGCACTATCACTTTACGGAATTCTTCAATACTCATTTTGCCACGCCCCACTTCTACCAATGTTCCTACAATAGCACGCACCATATTGCGAAGAAAGCGGTCGGCTTTTACAGTAAACACCCAGGTAGTTTCATCTTCCTGAATCCACTCCGCCTGCATAATTTTGCAATTATTGGTTTTTACATCGGTATGGAGTTTACTAAAACTAGTAAAGTCGGTATATTCAAACAATATATTTGCTGCCTCATTCATCAACTCATAGTTGAGCGATCCATGCATCCGCCATTTCAGGTGACGGTTAAACGGTGATTTTACAGAGGTGATGTAATATTTATAGGTACGGGACAAAGCATCGAAGCGGGCATGCGCTTCGGGATGTACTTTACAAACACGATATACGGAAATATCAGGCGGAAGTAATCTGTTCAGCTTATCAGTCAGTAATGCGAGATTAAGATCTTCTTTCTCTGAATCAAAGTGTGCCACCATTAGTTTGGCATGAACTCCGGCATCAGTTCTGCCGGCACCTACTACTTCTGTTTCAACGCGAAGTAGAGTAGAAAGTGCTTTTTGCAAGCATTCCTGTACACTCACACCGTTGGGCTGCACCTGCCAACCGTGATAATTTGTCCCCTCGTAGGCTAAATAAATAAAGTATCGTTGCACGCGTTTTTATTATTTTGGCGCAAAGGTACGTTTTTTTTCTTTTATGTAAGTTGCTATCTGGCAGTAATATGAAAACAACCTTGCTTCAATTCGTACTTTACATAGCAGGTTTCTGCTTTCCGAAGATCGCGAAGCACTTCGGAAAGAACCAGTTTTAAGGTATCGCGATTAACATCCTGCATTGGACGATCTTCCTCAACTTTCTTAAAACGTTTCCAGCTTACATCGAAAGTTGTTCCATAAAAATGGGCCGACTTATCGGATGCATTTCCATTACGTTTGCGCAATTTCTTAACATCATCCTGCGTTCTTAGCACTGATGTTACAACAACCTGATTCGGATTTAATCCTTTAGATTCTAAAGAATCAAGAAAATTAGAACCTATGCTCGACAATAAATCACTTGCTTTTGGTACAAGGTAAGGAAGCGAGTGAGTAAGTGAGTCGACTATATAATATTCATTACTTTCTATAAGCACCAAATCGCCTTTCAGCTTTTCTGCATCTTCGCGCGAAGATATAGGACGGATACCAATTGCCTGAGCTGCGGATAAATGCAAATCATTCAAATCACCAAATGAACGTTTAAAACTTATCACGCCCCGTATATTTTTAGGATGATTTAGCTTCAAGGTTTTATCCTTACAGGCAGACAGACAGCAAATTAAAAAAAACAAGCCTACTATTGGTATAAGTTTGCGCATCAGAAAGTGAATTATCAGATTTTATATTATGTACTTTGTTTTGCAAATATATATTAAAATGCCTTTCTATAAAAACAATTCCTGAATAAACTCAATTATAAAAGTAAATGATTTAGGAACTGCAGATAAAGTTTCTGCATAATGCAAGAGCGCTCAGTTTATTTTCGTTATAGAGGTATATAATTCGAAGTTTTTTATGTAAATTTGCAAGCAATTTAGAAATAAACATTTGATCCTTTAAATTGATTCAATGATAGAAAAACTGATTGTTCTCGAGGACATCGATCCGGTTATCTTCTATGGTGTGAATAACACCAACATTCAACTAATAAAAGCCTTATACCCAAAACTAAGGATAGTAGCTCGCGGAAATGTGATTAAGGTGATGGGTGATGAAGAGGAGATGTGCGCGTTTGAAGAGAATATTCTAGCTTTAGAAAAACATTGTGTTCAATACAATTCATTAAAAGAAGAGGTCATTATTGATATTATAAAAGGTAACGCTCCCCAGACTGAAAAGAATGGAAATGTAATAGTGTTCAGCGTTACCGGAAAACCTATTATTCCACGTAGTGACAACCAACTTAAATTAGTGGAAGGTTTTGAAAAGTGTGATATGCTCTTTGCTATCGGCCCAGCCGGTTCGGGAAAGACTTACACTTCTATAGCTTTGGCTGTAAGAGCCTTGAAACAAAAAGAAATAAAAAAAATCATTTTAAGTCGCCCCGCTGTTGAAGCCGGTGAAAAACTAGGATTTCTTCCGGGTGATATAAAAGAAAAGATTGATCCGTATCTGCAACCTCTTTACGATGCACTTCAGGATATGATTCCCGCTGCCAAGTTAAAGGAATATATGGAACTAAATATTATTCAGATTGCACCGCTGGCTTTTATGCGCGGCCGTACTCTAAACGACGCTGTCGTTATTCTCGATGAAGCCCAAAATACTACCACTCAACAAATTAAAATGTTTCTTACCCGCATGGGGATGAATACTAAAATGATTATTACGGGTGACCTTACTCAGATTGACCTTCCGGCTGCCCAAACGTCCGGACTGGTTCAGGCAATGCGTATTCTGAAAGGAGTAAGAGGTATCAGCTTTGTGGAACTAGGAAAGAAAGATATTGTTCGTCACAAGTTAGTGGAACGAATCGTTGAAGCTTACGAAAAATTCGACGACAAAAAGAAAAAAGAAAGACAATTAGAAGAATCTCAAAAACAAATACAATAATGAGCAAAGCATTAGTAAAAACAGATTTTAATTTTCCGGGACAAAAAAGTGTTTACCACGGAAAGGTACGTGATGTGTATAATATCAACGACGAATTATTGGTGATGGTTGTAAGCGACCGTATCTCAGCATTCGATGTTATTCTGCCTGAAGGTATTCCTTATAAAGGACAAGTGCTGAATCAGATTGCTGCCAAATTCCTTGATGCAACTGTTGATATTGTACCTAACTGGAAGATTGCTACTCCAGACCCAATGGTTACTGTAGGTATTAAATGTGTTCCTTTTGAAGTAGAAATGGTGGTACGTGGATATCTTACCGGACATGCTTGGAGAGAATATAAAGAAGGAAAACGTACTCTTTGTGGTGTAACAATGCCTGAAGGAATGAAAGAAAACCAACCATTCCCTACTCCTATCATTACTCCTACAACCAAAGCTTACGAAGGTCACGATGAAGATATCTCAAAAGAAGAGATTATAGCACAGGGTATTGTAAGCAAAGAGGATTACGAACAATTGGAAAAATACACATTGGCTGTTTATGCACGCGGATGTGAAATTGCAAAAAAAATGGGTCTTATTCTTGTTGATACTAAATATGAATTTGGCAAGAAGGATGGCAAGATTATTCTGATGGATGAAATTCATACTCCAGACTCTTCTCGTTATTTCTATGCTGAAGGCTTTGAAGAACGTTTGGCTAAGAACGAACCACAAAAGCAGTTATCTAAGGAGTTTGTTCGCCAATGGTTAATTGAAAATGGCTTCCAGGGAAAAGAAGGACAAAACGTTCCTGCTATGACTGAAGAATATGTAAACAGTGTAAGCGATCGCTACATTGAATTATACGAAAACATTGTTGGAGAAAAGTTTGTAAAAGCTGATCTTGATGATGTAGCCGCAAGAATTGAAAAGAATGTTACTGCATTCCTTTCTAAATAAATAGCATTCAATGAATAACAAGAGGAATTATCCCCTTGTTATTCATTACTTTTTCACTGCAACACATAGTTTTTGACTTTTTTATTTATCTATTTTCATTCATGAAGTACCCTCAAGAAGAAATAAAGCCTTATAGCTCCGAAGGAAAAAAAACCGAACAGGTGGAGACTATGTTTGATAATATAGCTCATCATTACGACCTATTAAACCATACCATGTCTTTTGGTATTGATAAAGGTTGGAGACGGAAGGCTATTGCCTGGCTGAAACCATTTCATCCTCAGAAAATGATGGATGTAGCTACCGGCACTGGCGATTTTGCTATTCAGGCTTACCGTGATTTATTACCTGAAGAACTTATTGGTACGGACATTTCGGAAGGGATGATGAAAATTGGTAAAGAGAAGGTGCTAAAGTTGGGACTTGACCAAAGCATATCTTTCGCCAAGGAAGATTGTATGAACCTGACTTTCACCGACAACACTTTTGATGCAATTACTGTTGCTTTTGGTATCCGCAACTTTGAAAATCTGGACAAAGGTTTATCGGAAATGTATAGGGTACTGAACAAAGGCGGGCATTTGGTTATTCTGGAACTGACCACTCCGGATTCTTTCCCGATGAAACAGCTATTTGCCATCTATTCTAAGATTGTGATTCCTACAATGGGTAAGCTTCTTTCAAAAGATGATAATGCTTACACCTATCTACCTGAAACCATCAAAGCCTTCCCGCAAGGGGAAGTAATGAAGGGAGTTATTGAAAAGGCGGGATTCAAAGATGTTTCTTTCAAACGACTAACATTCGGAATCTGCACTCTTTACACTGCTGCAAAACAATAAAACCAAAAACACAGACTATGCAAAAGTACGGTTTAATAGGCTATCCGTTGAGACATTCTTTCTCGATTGGATTTTTCAACGAGAAATTCAAATCAGAAAACATCGATGCCGAATATGTAAATTTTGAGATTCCTGATATCAATCTGTTCATGAATGTAATCAGTGAGAACTCTGATCTTTGTGGTTTGAATGTCACTATTCCATATAAGGAACTAATTATTCCTTTCCTTGACGATTTAGATAAAGATACTGCTAAAATTGGTGCGGTCAATGTAATTAAAATCATTCGTCAGAAAGGAAAAATAAAACTAGTTGGATATAATTCAGATATTATTGGTTTTACACAATCTATTGAACCTTTACTAAAAGAGCATCACAAAAAAGCTCTGATTCTGGGAGCAGGAGGTGCTGCTAAGGCGGTATTTCACGGATTAAAGAATCTGGGTATTACAAGTACCTATGTATCGCGCACTAAACAGCAACCAGACATGCTTACTTACGAGGAACTTACTCCTGAAATTATAGCCGAAAATACTATTATTGTAAATGCTACTCCTGTAGGTATGTTTCCTAATGTAGATGCCTGCCCGGATATTCCTTATGAGTGTCTTACTAAAAATCATTTATTATACGATTTATTGTATAACCCAGACACTACACTCTTTATGAAGAAGGGAGCTGAACGTGGGGCCAAAACAAAAAATGGTTTGGAGATGCTTTTACTTCAGGCTTTTGCTGCCTGGGAAATATGGAATAAATAGGCCTATTTATGACAACAAAAAAGGTAATCAACATTATAAAATATTTGCTTCTCTCACTATTACTTCTTTTCATAGCAAGTACAGTGGGGGGAAGCTTTTATATGCTTGATTACTCACTAGCATCAAAACATAACAATAATGATGAAGCTGAGTCGTATAAGTATATGTACGACAATTATCCTTATCTGCATCAATGGGTGGATAGCCTGAATAAAGTTTCGGCATTAAAGGATACTTTCATTATTGGCAACGAAAATAACAAACTGCACGCCTATTTCATTGCAGCTAACAAGCCAACAAAAAAAACAGCTATATTAGTTCATGGTTATACAGACAATGCCATCCGCATGATGATGATTGGTTATTTGTACAATCATGATTTGAATTACAACGTTCTTCTTCCAGATCTGCGGGCACATGGTAAAAGTGAAGGTGATGCTATTCAGATGGGATGGAAAGATCGTCTTGATGTGATTCACTGGATTGATGTAGCAAAAGGTATATACGGAGATAGTATAAACATTGTGATTCATGGTATTTCAATGGGAGCTGCAACAACAATGATGGTGAGCGGAGAAACTCTTCCTTCAAATGTAAAATGCTTTGTTGAAGATTGCGGATACACTAGTGTATGGGATGAATTTTCTAAAGAACTGGAAAAACGTTTTAACATACCTGAGTTTCCTTTACTGTATGCTACCAGCTTGCTATGCGACATTAAATATAACTGGAATTTCAAAGAAGCGTCTCCATTGAATCAAGTTAAAAAATGCCGTTTGCCAATGTTCTTTATTCATGGTGATGCAGATACTTATGTTCCTACCTGGATGGTTTATCCGCTTTATGAAGCAAAATCAGCACCAAAAGAATTATGGATTGTTCGCGGAGCTGAACATGCTAAATCATACAAACAAAATCCTCAGCTTTATCTTGCAAAAGTTAAAGCATTTACTGATAAGTATATTAAATAAGTTTTTTTCCAAAATTCTTTTTATATCTTTGTCAATAATAGCCTATTTAAAGACTAACTATCTGAAAACTCTTTGAATCATGAATTTATTTAAAAAGACAATACTGTTCTTGCTATTATGCGTTAGCTTTCAAGCAAAAGCTCAGGATAATGCATATACAGTGGAAAGTGTTCCCAATGTGCATTTAGAAAATAAAATGCGCTATGTGAGCAATCCCGGTGGGCTTTTATCTCAGGAAGCTTGTGCTGCAATAGACAGCATGCTTTGGAAGCTGGAACAAAAAACATCTATTGAAGTTGCAGTAATTGCTCTTCCATCCATTGGGCATGAGAATAGTTTTGATTTTGCTCTTGGAATATTTAATGCATGGAAAGTAGGAAAAAAAAGCAAAGATAACGGACTGGTAATTTTGCTGGTAGAAGATCAACGTACGATACGTTTTATAACCGGCTATGGACTTGAAGGAGATTTACCGGATGCCATCTGCAAAAGAATTCAAGTCAAAAAAATGAATCCTTTCTTCCGCAACAATAACTGGGATGGAGGAATGGTTAGTGGTATTCAGGCTGTTTGTGCTCGTCTTGACGGCTCCATGACTAACGATGAATTGAATAATGAGGAAGGTGGAAATATTATGTTTTTGTTCTTTGCTGCAGGCGGATTTATTGTATTGCTAGCTTTTATCGGGGGAATTGCTTCCTGGAGAGCGACGCGCTGCCCAAAATGCAAACAGCATAAACTGATGCGAACAGATTCCAAACTTCTTTCATACCGCCATGGAGTAAAAAGAGAAGAAGTAGTGTATACCTGCCAAAATTGTGGTCACAAAATAATTCGTGAAACGGAATCATCTGACGATAACTACCGTGGAGGAAGAGGTGGTCTTGGCGGAGGAATATTCTTGGGCGGCCTGGGTGGAGGCTTAGGCTCCGGAGGAGGAGGATTTAGCGGAGGTAGCTTTGGCGGCGGCATGTCCGGTGGCGGAGGTGCGGGCTCAGATTTTTAACATAACAACAAAAATGAATATAAACATGAAAAAGTCAGTAATTATTGCCATTGCGGTAATTGTTCTTATTGCATTACTTGGTTCAAGTGCTTATAACTCAATGGTAGACAAACAAGAAGGTGTAACAAAAGCCTGGTCGAACGTAGAAAATCAATATCAGCGTCGTTCTGATCTTATCCCAAATCTTGTTAATACAGTAAAAGGATATGCTAAACACGAAAAAACTACTTTGGAAGGAGTTATTGCAGCACGTTCTAAAGCGACTCAGATAACTATTGATCCAGAAAATTTAACTCCTGAAAAGTTGCAGGCTTATCAAAAAGCACAAGGTGATGTTACAACAGCTCTAGGCAAACTGTTAGCCATTACCGAAAACTACCCTGATTTAAAAGCTAACCAGAATTTCCTCGAACTACAAGCTCAGTTGGAAGGCACAGAAAATCGTATTGCTGTAGAACGCGGACGTTTCAACGAATTAGCAAAAGAGTATAACGCTTATATCCGCAAATTCCCAAGAAATATGTTTGCTGGAATGTTCGGTTTTGAAAAAAGACCATACTTTGAAGCAGAAGCTGGCTCTGAAAAAGCACCAACAGTAGAGTTCTGATACAAAGATTTGTCTACAAGAAAAAAATACAGTACTTTTGCATGCTGTATACAAAATCCTTTTATATAACTAAAAATGAGTAATCAACGATACATGCAGCGTGGCGTTTCTGCATCAAAAGAAGATGTGCATAACGCTATAAAGAACATCGACAAGGGAATCTTCCCTAAAGCTTTCTGTAAAATTATTCCTGATATCTTGGGAGGTGATCCTGAATATTGTAACATTATGCATGCCGACGGAGCTGGAACTAAATCAAGTCTGGCATATCTTTACTGGAAAGAAACTGGCGATATTTCTGTGTGGAAAGGCATTGCACAGGATGCGTTGATTATGAATATTGATGATTTACTTTGCGTTGGCGCAGTAGACAATATTCTTGTATCTTCTACTATCGGTCGTAACAAATTACTGATCCCGGGAGAAGTGATCTCGGCTATCATTAATGGAACAGACGAATTGCTTGCCGAACTTCGTGAAATGGGTGTGGGTGTTTATGCTACTGGCGGTGAAACTGCAGATGTTGGCGATTTAGTTCGTACTATCATCGTAGATAGTACCGTAACTTGCCGTATGAAACGCAGTGACGTAATCGACAATGCCAATATCCGTCCAGGCGATGTTATTGTCGGTCTTACTTCTTATGGACAGGCTACTTACGAGAAAGAATATAACGGAGGAATGGGAAGTAACGGACTTACTTCTGCCCGTCATGATGTATTTGCCAAATATCTTGCAGAGAAATATCCTGAGAGCTACGATGCCGGCGTTCCTGAAGATCTTGTTTATTCTGGAAATTTAAAGCTGACTGATCCGATTGAAGGTATCAGCCTTGATGCTGGAAAGATGGTTCTCTCTCCTACCCGTACATATGCTCCGGTTGTAAAGAAACTACTTGATGCCCTTCGTCCTGAGATCCATGGTATGGTTCATTGCTCAGGTGGTGCACAGACAAAAGTACTTCACTTCGTAGATAATGTAAGAGTTATAAAAGATAATCTCTTCCCTGTACCTCCATTGTTTAAGACTATTAAAGAACAATCGGGCACAGATTGGAGCGAAATGTACAAGGTGTTTAATATGGGCCATCGTCTGGAAGTATACCTTTCACCCGAACATGCAGAAGAAGTTATTGCAATTTCCAAGTCATTCGGAATTGACGCACAAATCGTTGGACGCGTTGAAGAATCTGATAAAAAAGAGCTTATTATTAAAAGTGAATTCGGAGAGTTCAGATATTAAATTATGGCAGACTATAACAATACAATATTAGACAAACTTGAAGGCTTGGTAAGCCGCTTTGAAGAAATATCGACCCTCATTACCGACCCTGATGTAATTTCAGATATGAAGCGTTACGTAAAACTGACCAAGGAATATAAAGAATTGGAAAATATTATGAACGCCCGCAAAGAGTATATACAAATGCTCGATGGAGTTGAGGAAGCCAAAGTAATTTTGGATACAGAACAAGATCAGGAAATGCGTGAAATGGCAAGGGAAGAATTGAATGTCTGCCAATCCCGCATTCCGGAACTGGAAGAGGAAATAAAACTACTCCTTGTTCCTGCCGATCCTCAGGATGGCAAAAATGCCATTGTTGAAATTCGTGGTGGAACTGGTGGAGACGAAGCTGCTATCTTTGCCGGAGACTTGTTCCGCATGTATGTAAAATACTGCGAAGCTAAAGGATGGAAAGTGGAAGTAACAAGTACCAGTGAAGGAACATCCGGAGGATTCAAGGAAGTTGTCTTTACCGTAAGCGGTGAAAACGTATACGGAACTTTGAAATATGAATCGGGTGTACACCGTGTGCAGAGAGTTCCTGCTACTGAAACTCAGGGACGTGTTCATACATCGGCTTCTTCCGTAGCTGTACTTCCAGAAGCTGAAGAATTTGATGTGGAAATCAATGAAGGCGAAATTAAATGGGATACCTTCCGTTCGGGTGGTGCTGGTGGTCAGAACGTGAACAAAGTGGAATCTGGCGTCCGCTTGCGTTATATCTGGAAGAATCCTAACACTGGTATTGCTGAAGAAATTCGTATAGAATGTACTGAAACTCGTGACCAACCTAAGAATAAAGAAAGAGCTCTTACACGACTTCGTTCTTTCATTTACGACAAGGAGCATCAGAAATACCTGGATGATATTGCTTCCAAACGTAAAACAATGGTTTCTACAGGTGACCGTTCGGCTAAAATCCGTACCTACAACTATCCGCAGGGACGTATCACCGATCACCGCATAAACTATACTATCTATAATCTTTCTGCCTTTATGGACGGAGACATTCAAGATTGCATCGACCGTCTGATTGTAGCGGAAAATGCAGAACGAATGAAAGAAAGTGAATTATAATATTACTTCCAATGAATAAACAACAATTATTTGAAAATATAAAACGCAAAAAGTCATTCCTTTGCGTTGGTCTTGATACTGATATCAAGAAAATTCCGGCACATTTACAGAAAGAAGAAGATCCGATCTTTGCTTTCAATAAAGCAATCATTGATGCTACTGCCGATTTATGTATCGCCTATAAACCAAACCTTGCCTTCTATGAAAGCATGGGAGTAAAAGGCTGGATAGCTTTTGAAAAGACTGTAAATTACATCAAAGAGAACTATCCTGATCAGTTTATTATTGCTGATGCTAAACGTGGCGATATTGGTAACACCAGTGAAATGTATGCCCGTTCTTTCTTTGATGAACTAAATATCGACTCAGTAACTGTTGCCCCTTATATGGGCGAAGACAGTGTAAAACCATTCCTTATTTATCCAGAGAAATGGGTTATCCTGCTTGCCTTGACTTCGAATAAAGGATCACATGATTTCCAGCTTACAGAAGATGTCAACGGAGAACGTCTATTTGAAAAAGTATTGAAGACTTCTCAGCAATGGGCTTCTGACGAGCAAATGATGTATGTAGTTGGTGCTACTCAAGGAAAAATGTTCCTGGACATTCGTAAACATGTACCCAATCACTTCCTGCTTGTTCCGGGAGTAGGTGCACAAGGAGGTTCTCTTGAAGAAGTTTGCAAATATGGTATGAATAAGATGTGTGGACTAATTGTAAATTCATCACGTGGTATTATTTATGCTGATAAGACTGAAAAATTTGCAGAAGAGGCAAGAAAGGCTGCTAAAGCTGTTCAGATTGAAATGGAAGAGCAATTAAAAGCTATTCTATAAAAATACACATGACAAACGAACGAAAGATAGTCAACGACCCGGTCTTCGGATTCATCAATATTCCGGGTGGATTATTATATAATATAATCAGCCATCCATTATTATACCGATTAACTCGTATAAAGCAGATGGGGCTATCTTCGGTTGTTTATCCTGGTGCGCAACACACCCGTTTTCAACATTCTCTGGGAGCCTTTCATCTAATGAGTGAAGCTATCGCACAACTTCGGAGCAAAGGAAATGAAATTACCCAGGAGGAATCTGATGGAGTACTAGCTGCAATTTTACTACACGATATTGGGCACGGTCCATTTTCTCATGTATTGGAAGATACAATTGTAAAAGGAATCTCGCATGAAGAAATATCTCTTCTCTTTATGGAGAAGATGAATAAAGAGATGAATGGACAACTTGATCTGGCAATCAGCATCTTCAAAGACGAATATCATAAAAAGTTTCTTCATCAACTGGTAAGCGGTCAATTGGACATGGACCGACTCGACTACTTAAGACGAGATAGCTTTTACACCGGAGTTATTGAAGGAAATATTGGTTCAGCACGAATTATAAAAATGCTCGATGTAAAAGATGATCACCTGGTTGTTGAATCAAAAGGCATTTACTCAATTGAAAACTTTCTTACCGCCAGAAGGCTAATGTACTGGCAGGTATACCTGCACAAAACATCTGTAGCCTATGAGCAAATGCTAATAAATTCTCTCTTACGTGCAAAAAAATTAGCAAGTAAAGGAATAGAATTATTTGCATCACCTGCCCTTCGTTTTTTTCTTTATAATAACATAGATTCAAAAGAATTTTATAGAAATTCAACTTGTCTGGAGAACTTCGGACAACTTGATGATAATGATATATGGACTGCACTGAAAGTCTGGAGCAATCATCCAGATAAAGTACTTTCCACTTTAAGCCATGGCTTAATTAACCGAAACATCTTTAAAGTTGAAATTTCTTCAGATCCGGTTAGTGAAGAAAGAATGGAAAGTTTAGTCGATAAAATTAGCCAGTCAGTCCAAATTAACAAAGAAGAAGCTGTTTATTTAATTTCCACTTCAAGCATAGAAAAAAACATGTACGATCCTGCCGATGATAGCATTGATATTATCTATAAAGACGGTACAATAAAGAATATAGCTGAAGCATCAGATATGCTAAACATTTCATTGCTTTCAAAGAAAGTAAAGAAATACTACCTTTGTTATCAGCGTTTAGCTTAAAAAAGAACTAAATATTTAGCCAACTGTACGGAAATCTAAAAAAAAAACACGAACTTTGCGCCCCAATGGTCATATACATAGGAATGTAATCTCCATTTTACAATATTGAAAAATACTAGAATCAATCAACAATAAAAACATGGAATTTTCGGCTAAGCAAATTGCAGAATTTATTCAGGGAGAAATAATCGGAGATGAGAACGCTAGTGTTCATACCTTTGCTAAAATAGAAGAAGGTGTGCCCGGAGCTATTTCATTCCTTTCTAATCCAAAATATACTCATTATATATATAACACACAATCAAGTATTGTATTAGTTAATAAGGACTTCACTGCTGAACATGAAATCAAGACAACTCTTATAAAAGTAGAGAATGCCTATGAAAGTCTGGCAAAGCTGCTTAACTTATATGAAATGAGCAAACCTAAAAAAGTGGGTATTGATCCGCTTGCGTTCATTTCCCCAACCGCAAAAATAGGTAAAGACGTATATATTGCACCTTTTGCATGTGTAGAAGACAATGCTGAGGTTGGTGATAATACAATACTTCACCCTCACGTAACAGTTGGAAGTGGCGCTAAAGTTGGAGACAATTGCATCCTGTATTCCCATGTAACAATCTACCATGATTGTCGTGTTGGTAATAATTGTATTTTGCATGCAGGAAGTGTTATCGGTGCCGACGGATTTGGATTCGCTCCTACTCCAGATGGTTATTCTAAAATACCTCAAATTGGTATCGTTGTTCTGGAAGATGATGTAGAAATTGGAGCTAACACTTGTGTTGACAGAGCTACCATGGGAGCTACAATTATTCATAAAGGAGTAAAACTGGACAATTTGGTTCAGATAGCTCATAATGATAAAATCGGTTCTCACACTGTAATGGCTGCTCAGGCCGGCGTTGCTGGTTCAACTCAAGTAGGAGAATGGTGTATGATTGGTGGTCAAGTTGGTCTTGCCGGACATATTAAAGTTGGAGACAAGGTAGGTATGGCAGCACAATCTGGCATTGCCGGCAATATTCCATCAAACACAAACGTAATGGGAGCTCCAGCATTTGATGCAAAGAAATATTTCAAATCATCTGTTGTATTCAAGAAATTACCAGAAATGTATACTACTCTCAATAATCTAGAGAGAGAAATTAATGAACTTAAGAAACAATTAAATAAGTAACCAATGTTGAAACAAAAAACTCTAAAAGATAGCTTTTCACTAAGAGGAAAAGGTCTTCACACTGGACTAGATCTTACTGTAACTTTCAATCCTGCTCCGGATAATCACGGATACAAGATTCAAAGAGTTGATCTGGAAGAACAACCAATTATCGATGCAGTAGCAGATAATGTTATAGAAACTACTCGTGGCACTGTTCTTGCAAAAAACGGAGTTAAAGTTAGTACGGTAGAACATGGAATGGCTGCTCTTTATGCTGCAGGGATAGACAACTGTTTAATACAGGTTAACGGACCAGAGTTCCCTATCCTTGACGGAAGTGCAATATCCTATGTAGAAGAAATTGAGAAAGTTGGTATTGTTGAACAAGCGGCTGTTAAAGATTTCTATATTATCAAGCATAAGGTTGAGTTTAAAGACGAAGAAACTGGTTCTTCTATCATGGTTCTTCCTGATGAAGATTTCAGCGTAAATGTTCTAATATCATATGATTCTAAGATTATACCTAATCAGTATGCTACATTAGATAGTATGAACGATTTCTCAAAAGAGATTGCTGCAAGCAGAACTTTTGTTTTTGTTCGTGAAATTGAACCTCTACTTTCTGCAGGTCTTATTAAAGGAGGCGATTTAGATAACGCAATTGTAATTTACGAACGTCAGGTTTCTCAAGAAAAGCTTGATGCACTGGCCGATGTTATGAAAGTAAATCACAAAGATGCAAATCAATTGGGATACATCAATCATAAGCCACTTGTATGGGATAATGAACCAGCTCGTCACAAGTTACTCGATATCATTGGCGACTTGGCTCTAATTGGAAAACCAATCAAAGGTCGTATTATTGCTACTCGTCCAGGACATACAATCAATAATAAGTTTGCCCGCCAGATGAGAAAAGAGATTAGAAAGCACGAAATTCAGGCTCCTAGTTACAATTGTAACGAAGCTCCGGTCATGGATGTAAATCGTATCCGCGAACTGTTGCCTCACCGCTATCCATTCCTTTTGGTTGATAAGATTATTGAAGTAGGTCCAAATCACATTGTAGGAGTAAAGAATGTTACAGTAAACGAACCATTCTTCCAGGGACATTTTCCACAAGAACCGGTTATGCCGGGAGTATTGCTGGTAGAAGCAATGGCACAAACCGGAGGATTACTTGTACTGAACTCTGTTGATGAACCTGAAAGATATTCTACTTACTTTATGAAGATTGATGGAGTTAAATTCCGTCAGAAAGTAGTACCAGGAGATACGCTTATCTTCAAACTGGAACTGTTAGCACCTATTCGCCGTGGCATATCTACAATGAAAGGATATGTATTTGTTGGCGAAACAGTGGCTTGTGAAGCAGAATTTATGGCTCAAATAGTTAAGAACAAATAAAATAACAAATGATTAGTCCATTAGCATATATACATCCCGAAGCAATAATTGGAGAGAATGTAGAAATTGCACCTTTTGTTTATATTGATAAGAATGTTGTTATTGGTGATAACAACAATATTATGTCCAATGTAAGCATATTATACGGAGCACGCATTGGAAACGGAAATACTATTTTCCCGGGAGCAGTAATCGGTGCAGTGCCTCAGGATTTAAAATTTCAGGGAGAAGAAACTACTGCAGAAATAGGCGATAACAATACTATTCGTGAGAATGTAACTGTTAACCGTGGAACTGCAGCCAAAGGAAAAACGGTTGTTGGAAGCAATAACCTTTTAATGGAGGGAGTTCACGTAGCACATGATGCAATAGTAGGCAACAATTGTATTATTGGTAATTCCACAAAGATGGCCGGCGAAATTATCATTGACGATAATGCAATAGTAAGTGCAGCTGTATTGATGCATCAATTCTGCCGCGTAGGTAGTTATGTAATGCTTCAAGGTGGTTCACGCTTCAGCAAAGACATACCTCCATATATTATTGCAGGACGAGATCCTATTGCATATTGCGGGATTAATATTGTTGGTTTGCGCAGACATGGTTTCTCAAATGAATTAATTGAGAATGTTCACAACGCATACCGTATTATCTATCAAAGCGGATTGAATGTAAGTGACGCTTTGGAAAAAGTAAAAAATGAAATTCCGTCAAGTCCGGAAATTGAATATATTATTGAGTTCGTTCAAAGCTCAAAACGAGGAATAATAAGATAAACATTGCTATAGTAAGGTTTATATTCAGCAGAAAAGGGAAGATCATCGAATTGATGGTTCTTCCCTTTTACTTTTTTTATAAACGAATAGAACTTAATTATTGTACATTTTGAGATTTTTACTACTTTTACGCCATCAATAAATTTAAAAAGAATATGGTATACAGATTCACAATCATATCTGATGAAGTTGATGATTTTGTCAGAGAAATACAAATTGATTCAGAAGCAACCTTCCTGGATTTACACGAGGCAATTCTAAAATCAGTTGACTATTCAAATGATCAAATGACCTCTTTCTTTATTTGTGATGAAGATTGGGAAAAAGAAAAAGAAATCACCCTCGAAGACATGGATAACAATTCCGAGGAGGATAGCTGGGTAATGAAAGACACACTATTAAGTGATTTAATTGAAGATGAAAAACAAAAGCTGATCTATGTTTTTGATTACATGACAGAACGTTCATTCTTCATTGAATTATCGGAAATCATCACGGGTAAAGACCTGGACAAAGCTATTTGTTCCAAGAAATCGGGTATTGCACCTAAGCAGGTTGTTGATTTTGAAGAGATGGCAACAACTAATTCAGCCATTGATCTGGACGAGAATTTCTATGGCGACGAAACTTTTGATACTGAAGACTTTGACACAGAAGGATTCGATATCGACATTGACAGTATTGCTGATGATTCTTTTGACAAAGGGAGCTTTTAATGGCTAAAACCTTACTAGTTCTCATAGGGCCTACAGGTGTCGGAAAGACGGAGCTGAGTTTACGCTTGGCCAAAAATTTTGGTTCACCAATTATTTCTTCCGATTCCCGACAGCTGTATGCCGATCTTAAAATAGGAACTGCTGCTCCTACTCCTGAGCAACTTAACAAAGTTCCACATTACTTCGTAGGCACACTTAAACTAACTGATTACTACAGTGCCGCACAATACGAAGCAGAGGTATTAAAACTTCTGGATAAGCTTTTTCAAACCAAAGATGTTATTGTTATGACCGGCGGATCAATGATGTATGTTGATGCCGTTTGTAAGGGCATTGATGATATACCTACCGTAGATAAGGAAACACGCGAACTGTTGATTCACAGATACGAAACAGAAGGATTAGAACGTCTATGCAGTGAATTAAAACTTCTCGACCCTGAATATTACAAGATTGTTGATCTAAAGAATCCCAAACGGGTTATTCATGCATTGGAGATTTGTTACATGACTGGAAAGACTTATACTTCTTTCCGCACTCGTTCTACCAGGGAAAGACCTTTCCATATCCTTAAAATAGGACTAACCCGCGATCGTGAAGAACTTTACGAACGAATTAACCGTCGTGTAGATATTATGATGGAAGATGGCTTGTTGGAAGAAGTAAAGTCCGTATACCCATACAAACATCTTAACTCCCTGAACACAGTTGGTTACAAGGAGTTATTTAACTATCTCGATGGTGTTTGGGATTTACCTTTCGCTATAGAAAAAATAAAGCAAAACTCACGTATCTATTCTCGCAAACAGATGACTTGGTTCAAAAGAGATAATGATATCACCTGGTTTCACCCTGATCAGGAAGAAGAGATTATGGATTATATTAAAAAGAAGCTTAACGTTTAGCTGATAACTTTATCTGTATTTCCTGGCCAGAATATTATAAGTAACTGCAGAAAGTAATAGTAGTGCCACGATAATTACCATCAGAATTTCAAATACTCCATTTCCTATTGAAAGAAAGAATTCGGAAATATTGAATAACATAGTAACAAACAGCATACCAACCAAGATGTTTAAAACCCTAATGTATCGAGCTATCAAGGCGTACTGAATAAGCACATTCTTCTCGGTTATCTGCACAGGAAAACGAGACATTCTTGAAGGGAAGAATGATCTGTACCCGGTTAAAGCCATAACAAATGTTGCTATTCCAGCCAGAACAAGCAATGTATCTTTGCTTCCTATTCTGTCAGCTTTTCCATAAATATTAATATGAGTAGGAATTACATCGGGTGCCTTAGTATATAAAATAAAAGCCACCACCCATATTCCCAATAAAAGAAGCGCGGCTATTGCCTCCAAAATCTTATCACCCAAAGTTCGTGGAACACGAACATCGGGCAACCTTTGCCTTCTAAATGAAAAGAAATTAATCATAAAACTACTTTTCTTACTAGAACAATCCAATAAATAAATAATTAAGGCAAATTACTAAATGCCTTATTTACCTTATTAACGAGTCAATATAAATATTAAATTGACAACGAATGCTACTATACCTACAACAATAATCATACCTTTAGTCTTTATTTAAATTTAAAATTAGTTTAGTTATTTGGGGCTCCAGCATTTACAACCGGCTGAGCAGCCTCATCGGCACAAAGAACAACCAGAAGATTGCTCACCATTGCTGCTTTTTTCTCTTCGTTAAGCTCTACAATCTTTTCATCAGAAAGCTTTGTCAGAGCCATTTTCACCATAGATACTGCACCTTCCACAATCTTTTCGCGAGCAGAAATAATAGCAGAGGCTTGCTGACGGCGAAGCATCACTGCTGCAATCTCAGGCGCATAAGCCAGATAATTAAGTCTTGCTTCAACAACCTCTATTCCGGCCATGGCCAGACGCTCATTCAATTTCTGTTCGAGCTGATTATTGATTTCATCTCCGCCCGAGCGAAGAGTAAGTCCGCTAGTCTCACCTTCATTATCATCGTAAGCATACTGTCCGGCCACCTGACGCAAAGCAGCATCGCTCTGTATTTTAACAAAATTCTCGAATGCAGTCATTCTTCCGGCAACGGTATTCCCTACACTAACAGCAGCATTCTGAGGAGCAGCCCCAGCCTCTGCCAATGTCTGAGAATCAATCTCGAACATAGCTTTATATGTATCCTTGAGTTTCCATACCAAAACCAATCCAATCATTATCGGATTACCAGTTTTATCGTTTACTTTAATTGGTTTCACATCAAGATTACGAGCACGTAGCGAAAGCTTCTTCTTATCAAGAAACGGATTAACCCAGAAAAAGCCGGTTTCTCTGAATGTACCTTTGTATTTTCCAAAAAAGACCATGGCACGTGCCTGATTTGGTTCCAATTGCATGTAACCTGCCAAAATAAAGAAACAGGAAATAATTCCTATCACTCCTAAAACAATTCCTAAAGTTCCTAATACGTCATAATAGATAAACATTGCCGCACTAACAAATATCAAACAGATATTCAAAAATAGCATCATAAATCCACTCATTTTAAATCCTTTGAAATCAAATTCAGCAGGTTCCATAATATTTCATTATTTTTTAATTTTTCATTTCGCAAATATTGTTGATAATTTTTAAGATAAACAAATGTTTTGTGATAATTTATTAAGGCACTTAACATCATTTATCAATTAAGCTTGATAATTTATTCAGTATATATTTTCTCTTTATTTTAGGGCTTTTTTAAAAAAGGTGTAGACCTATGTATTATATAGTCTACTATTTATATTATTATAGTCTACACCTTATTATAAACATATAGTTAATAAATTAATTAGCTTTCGGGAAGAAATAATTAAACTACGCTGAAAGTTTTTTTAAAAGGATCCCATCATAAAAAAAGAGCCTTATTTCATTTTATAGAAATAAAGCTCTTCTCTGAAAAAATAAATTTATTACAGTTTAATAGTAAGACCTATTTTACCTCCGCTAAATTCATTACCTCCACCAACTTCAAGATTAATACCAACCTTATTGTTGAAGTAATAACGACCGCCAATCTGTGCTCCAAGACCTAATCCCGAAGTATGATCGCCATGGTAACCATCTGGTGCATTCCAAACATAAAAACCTACATTTAGTCCTGCATAAAAATCCCAGTTTCTAGGAATGTCAAGAATACTATTAAAGTGATAATTACCATTACCCGAAATTCCCCATGAGTCTAGATGGTAGTCGTAATAATCATGATCATTATAACCGCGGTAAGATAATTCTCCACCTAGAGTAATATCAGGGTGAACAGCGTGGTCGAAACCTACATATACTGGCAAACCGTAGTCTGACAATCCAAGACCGACATTAAGTTGAGTTTGTCCTACGCGAAGAGGACTCTGTGCATACCCCATTGAGACTAAAAACATTAGTCCTAATGATAAAAATAGTTTTTTCATTTTTTAATCGTTTAGTTTTTAATACGAATAATATAAGTGTCTGCGAATTTAGTTTAGTTTCATTCTAATAATGAAATTTATGCAAATATATTTAATATTTCATTTTACACGTCATTCATTAGTATTTAATAAAATCATTTATTGTATTTTCGTAATATATCTTATCTTTGTGATATACTAATAATAGGTAAAAACGTGAAATTTACTATCGATACGGATAACAAAGAGTTTCAGGATGCACTGAACTTAATTCAATATACCCGACAATCTGTCTTTTTAACAGGAAAGGCAGGTACGGGAAAATCTACATTTCTGAAATATATTTGTGAAAATACCCGAAAGAAGCATGTAGTCCTTGCTCCTACGGGTATAGCAGCAATCAATGCGGGTGGCAGTACACTTCACAGCTTTTTCAAACTTCCCTTTTACCCTCTCCTGCCCGATGACCCAAACTTCAGTCTTCAGGGCGGACGAATTCACGAGTTCCTGAAATATCGTTCTGTTCACCGCAAGTTAATTAAGGAGGTTGAGCTGATTATCATTGATGAGATATCGATGGTACGGGCAGATATTATCGACTTTGTAGATAGAGTGCTGAGAATTTATTCTCATAACATGAGGGAACCGTTTGGTGGCAAGCAAATACTTCTGGTGGGTGATGTTTACCAGTTGGAACCTGTTATAAAGAATGACGAACGAGAGATTTTGAATCGTTTTTATCCTTCGCCATTTTTCTTTTCGGCAAGGGTCTTTGGTGAAATTGATTTGGTTTCCATTGAACTTAAAAAGGTTTACCGTCAAACAGACAAGGTTTTCGTAAGCGTACTTGATCATATCCGCAATAACACTGCCGGCGCTGCCGACTTGCAATTGCTTAATACCAGATACAACACTCGCATTGAAGAATCGGAAGAAGATATGTACATCACTCTGGCCACGCGGAGGGATAATGTAGACTTCATCAACGAAAAGAAACTGGCCGAGTTGCCGGGTGATTCTGTGATATTCAGAGGCGAGATAACCGGAGATTTTCCGGAAAGCAGTCTGCCTACCCAGAAAGACCTGGAGCTAAAAGTGGGTGCTCAGATCATCTTCATTAAGAACGATTACGAGCGTCGCTGGGTAAACGGCACCATTGGAGTAATTTCTGCCATCGACGAAGAGGGCACTATCTACGTACTTACGGATGATGGAAAGGAATGCGACGTAAATAAAGACTGCTGGCGAAACATTCGGTATGTATATAATGAGAAAGAAAAAAAGATAGAAGAAGAGGAACTAGGTGTATTCACGCAATATCCCATCCGGTTGGCATGGGCCATTACCGTACATAAAAGCCAGGGCCTTACTTTCAGTAGAGTGGTTGTTGACTTTAGCGGAGGGGTATTTGCCGGCGGACAGGCTTATGTTGCACTTAGCCGGTGTACTTCATTAGAAGGTATTCAGTTAAAGAAGCAAATTTCCCGCGGAGATATATTCGTGAGACAAGAAATTGTAGACTTTGCCACACGTTTCAATAACCAGCTTGCAATTGAAAAAGCATTAAAGCAGGCTCAGGCCGATATTCAATATGCAGAAGCTGTTAAGCAATTTGACAACGGTAACTTTGAAGAATTCCTGGAGCAATTCTTTTTAGCCATTCATTCCAGATATGACATAGAAAGACCTGTCGTAAAAAGATTTATACGAAAAAAGCTGGGAATCATAAACAAACTAAAGGAGGAAAACGTTGCTATTAAGAGGAAAATGGAGGAGCAACGGGCTAATCTGAAAAAGTATGCCAAGGAATATTACGTCATGGGTAATCAATGTATTACTCATGCGCATGATCTTCGGGCTGCACTGGCCAATTATGATAAAGCGCTGGAGCTGGATCCTAAAATGGTTGATGCCTGGGTAAGAAAGGGATTAACTCTTTTCGAGGATAATAAAATACCCGAAGCGCTGGGATGCCTCAACGAAGCCATCAAGCTAAGTCCAAGAGCATTCAAACCCCGGTACAACAGAGGAAAAATTCATCTACAGCTAAACCATATAGAAGAAGGTATTGCCGATTTGGAAAAGGCTTGTTCTATAAAACCTGAGCATGATAAATCTCACGAATTACTGGGGGATGCTTATTCCCGGGTGGGAGATGAAGAAAAAGCCGCCATTCATTGGCGTATAGCCGAAGAATTAAGGAAAGAAAAAGATAATTCAAGTAACTAAGACATAGATATTATGAATCAAAGAACAAAGAAAAGTTTAAAAATTACAGGTCTTGTAATTGTATGTATTCTGGCACTTATGGCAATATTGCCGTATGCTTTTCGCGGAAAAATTGAGAAGATAGTTATTACAGAAGGTAATAAGATGCTAAATGCCAGATTTGGCTTCGAGGATTTGAACATTAGCTTGTTCAAAAACTTCCCTAAAGCTTCTATTTCTCTGAATAACTTCTACCTGAAAGGAGTCGATGAATTTGCCAAAGATACTTTGGTAAAGGCAGGAGATGCCACAGTAGCTATTGATCTTTTCTCCTTATTTGGAAGCAGTGGCTATGATGTTTCTAAAATTGAGATATCAGATGCTTATATCCATGCCATTGTTCTAAAGAACGGAAAGGTGAACTGGGATATAATGAAAACCGACACCACCAAAGTTACTCCTGCAACCGAAGAAACTACCCCATTTAAACTGAAACTTAAAAAGTTTACGGCAGATAACGTAAACATTATCTATGATGATCGTCAGGCGGATATGTATGCTTCAATCGTGGGACTGAACACGGAATGTTCCGGCGACTTAACAGCCGACCGCTCTACTCTGAAGATTGCTGCTAAAAGTAAAGGACTAACATTCAAGATGGGTGCAATTCCTTATATAAGCAATGCGGTTGTTTCTGCTGATATGGATTTGGATGCCGACCTTGCTCATAGTAAATATACCCTGAAAGAAAACAAATTCCAGTTGAATGCTATCAAGGCTGATGTTGACGGATGGGTGGCTATGCTCAACAATGGCGGTACGGATATGGATCTAAAGGTTAACACTAACGAAGTGGGCTTTAAAGATGTGCTTTCTTTGATACCTGCTATCTATGCAAAAGATTTTGAAGATGTAAAAGCTACCGGTAATGTTTCTCTTAAATTCAATGCTAAAGGTATTATGCTGGGCGATACTTTACCTGCTTTCAATGCAAGTATGGTGGTAAAGAATGGAACATTCAAATATCCGTCGCTTCCTATGGGGGTAGATCAGATAAACATCAATGCAAGTGTTAAGAATCCGGGCGGTAGTGCAGATTTAACCGAGGTAAACATTAATCCGTTCAGCTTCCGCATGGCAGGCAATCAGTTTAGCTTAACATCTATCATCAAGACTCCTGTGAGCGATCCTGATGTAAAAGGTAGTGCTAAAGGTACTCTGAACCTGGGAATGATAAAACAAGTATATCCTCTGGATGAAGGTATGGCTCTGAATGGTATTATCAGTGCCGATGTAAATATGGCGGGCCGTATGTCTTACATTGAAAAAGAACAGTATGATAAGTTCCAGGCTTCGGGTTCATTGAAGCTTAGCAATATGAAATTAAAGATGAAAGATATGCCTGACGTGGATATTCAAAGATCTACGTTTACTTTCTCTCCGAAATACTTAAACCTGAGCGAAACTACGGTAAAGATTGGCAAAAACGACATTACAGCCGATTGCCGACTAGAGAATTACATGGGATATGTTCTAAAAGACAAAACGTTGAAAGGCACAATGAACATAAAGTCTAACTACTTTAACCTGAACGACTTTATGGGAACTACTTCAACCGCCGCAGCCGGAGCTTCAGGAACTACTCAGGGCGCAGCCGCTGCTACCACAACAACAAGTGCTGCAACATCTGCAATTGAGGTTCCTAAGAATATCGATTTCAATATGACTGCAAACATGAAGCTGGTTCTCTTTGATAAAATGGCTTTCAACAACATGAACGGGAAGCTACTGGTTAAAGACGGTAAAGTAGATATGCAGAATCTGTCAATGAACACCATGGGTGGATCGGTTGTAATGAATGGTTCTTACTCTACTGCGCAAAGTGTAAAGAGTCCCGACCTGAATGCCGGATTTAAGATGAACAGCATTTCATTTGCACAAGCATATAAGGAACTGGATATGGTTCAAAAAATGGCACCGATATTCGAAGGACTTAAAGGAGATTTCTCCGGAAATATGAATATTTCTACTAAGCTAGATAATCAATTGTCTCCGGTATTTAACTCAATGCAAGGAGCGGGTAGTTTATCTACCAAAGATATCAGCCTCAGCGGTGTTAATGTTATCGATAAGATTGCTACTGCTGTAAAGAAAGAGAGTCTGAAGAACCTGAAAGTAAAGGATATGAAGATAGATTTCACCATTAAAGACGGACGAGTGTCTACAAAACCATTCGACATCAAGTTTGGCGAAACACTGCTTAACCTTTCAGGAACTACCGGTCTGGATCAGACTATTGATTATTCAGGAAAAATTAAACTTCCTGCTTCAACAGGTATGCTGGGACAACTCAGTACGCTCGATCTTAAAATTGGTGGCACATTCACTTCTCCAAAAGTTTCTATCGACACTAAGAGCATGGCAAAGCAAATACTCAGCAGTGCAAAAAACAAAGCTATCGGCGAAGTGGGAAAGAAACTGGGTATAGATTTAGGTGATGCACAGAAGCAGAAAGAAGCTTTGGTTACTAATGCTCAGAAGGCTGGTGACAAACTGGTTGCCGAAGCACAAAAACAAGCAGACGATTTAGTGGCAAAAGCCGGAGGTAATATATTGAAGAAACTTGCTGCTCAGAAAGCCGGAGAGGTTTTGGTAAAAGAAGCTAAGAAAGAATCAGATAAATTAGTTAAGGAAGCCGAAGCACAAGGTGATAAGCTTATAGAAAAAGCAAAAAGTGAGTAATCTAAACTCTATATAAAATGCTATTAAAATTATACGAAAAGAACAATAACCCGAAGGATATAGAACAAATCGTTCAAGTCCTCCGCGACGGAGGAGTGGTTATTTACCCAACGGATACAGTGTATGCCATTGGTTGTCATGCGTTACAAGTCCGTGCAGTAGAGAACATCTGCCGTATAAAAGACATTGATCCAAAAAAGAAGAGTCTTTCCATTATTTGTTATGACCTGAGCAATATCAGTGAATATGCAAAAGTGGAAAACTCTACATTCAAACTAATGAAAAAGAATCTGCCGGGAGCGTTTACTTTTATCTTAGCTGCCGGCGGCAAACTTCCTAAGATATTCAAGAACAGGAAAGAAGTTGGTATTCGTGTGCCCGATAATAATATTATCCGCGAGATATGCAGGCAACTGGATGCACCAATCTTAACCACTACTATCCCTTGGGATGAAAAAGAAGACATTGAATATCTCACCACTCCGGAACTAATTGACGAAAAATTTGGTTATGAAGTAGATTTGGTTGTTGATGGAGGAATAGGAGGAATTGAGCCTTCAACGATTGTAGACTGTACTTCTGGTGAAGCCGAAATTGTTCGTCAAGGGAAAGGTATTCTGGAAGAAGTTTAGTTTATTAGTTAGAGCTCGCTTAAAAAACATCGAAGCCAAAGCGTGCTTTGGAACAACTAAGAAAAGATCCAAGCCACACCAATAATATATTGAGTGTGGCTTGGATCTTCTTTTTAGCAAACCCTAAATAACAAATGTAAACTATTATATTGATTAGTCATCCTCGAATCAAAATATTCCTCAAAAGATGTTTCGTCATTTTGTAATACACAATATTGGAACAGGGTGATACTGGCAACTACAAAATCAGGGAACATAATTAAACCTGCAAACATTTGATTTAACAACGCCCTTAAATAAAATGCAATTATCTAATTTGCGATCTTTTATCTTCGCTTTATTAAAGTCATTTTGGTAATAATTATTCGAAAAAAACTTTAATTGAACTTTATATCTTCCCCTCTTCAAATTAATTGGCCAAAGGCATAACTTAATATTGTACTCAGCCCTTTCATTTGGCTTTAGGATAATATATTTATTAATTATCGCTTTAAACGTTGATAAATCATATGGCCCTGTATGAGACCTCAGATACTTGGAATATTTATTTTCTTTATTGAGTACGCTAACTAATAGACGAGGAAGCACATCTCTTTTTAAAAAATTGTTAGTAGCCCAAGGACCGTCAAAGTCTGCATAGTTAATATTATAAAATGCAAATTTAGTTGTAGTTTTATTATGAACCTTAAATCTAAAGTACAATGTATCATTTTTTGCTTTAACACTTTCTTCAAAGATTGAAAAGCAAACATTTTGCGCGTGCACTTGTCCTAGAAACAGACAAATTATCAGCAATAATCTAATTCTTAATTTCATCTAAATACATATTTTTGAGAAGAAGCTATTTACAAGCGATTATATCTTTAGTTCATAATAAATTGCTTACCCGATATAACATAAAGTTTAACTAGATTTATTAGGCACAATATTGATAAACAAATACTAGTTCTAAAATAAACGTTATTATTATCATTACTTTCAACTGAAGTCTTAAATTAAGCAACTTTTTATGCAACATAAGCAAAACGATCAATAGAACGAACAAAGTTATGCTACATGAATTTAATATCAAATTTACTATTCTGCCAATCTGTTCTAAATTTATTACAACAGCATGCCTATTATAATTTTGAGTTTTAAGAACGATATACATTTCTAAATGAAACAGCAATACCAATATTACTACGTAAAGCAGACAAACGCTCCATTTTTTAATTTCCGTTTTTTTCATACAGATTATATCTATTATTTCCCATTGTGGCCTTTCATTTGGAATATAACCATTAAAGGCTCAAATATAAGAAAACAATATTCAAATCTTAAAAAAAAGTATAGAATATTTTAACAAAAACACTAATCGATATTTTACAACATATCAACTATATTATAAACAAATTAAAAGCTAATTTATATTGGATATTTTTATTTTTAAAACTATAATAATGGTCTAAAGTAGTACTGTTTATATATAAAAAGCCTATATATAAATGCAATAAAGTCTATAGCAGACGACATGTTTTCACATTGTGCATTAGTGTGATCTTACAGATAAAAAAAATCGTCCATCACTCCACAACTATTCTTTGTAATATATTAAAAAACAGATTGTTATTTAGTGATGGCAGCGTTTTGAACCATCACTGAACCATCATTTTTTGGGGTTATCCCTCACTTTTTCGAGCTAATTTTATCCGAATACAAAGATAAAAGGCTAAATCATGACGGACAAGATGGTATCGTGGAGACGCTTACTCTTTATCTTATCATATAAAAAACAGACTTGAGGCTTTGGGGTAAAGTCTCAAGTCTGTTTAACAGAAATGGTCATACATTTATATGTCCATTTATTTACAACTGATATAATCTTATTTCAGTAAAGTTTCAGGATCAAGGTGATCAGCTTCAATATCTTTGAAGTAACGATAAGTACCCACCTTCAATTCATCGGCAGCTGCATCATCACAAACAATAATTCCTTTTTCGTGAAGTTGTAGTGCGCTGATTGTCCACATCTGAGTAATTGAACCTTCAACAGCATGATACAAAGCACGAGCTTTGTTGTGTCCATTAACAATGATAAGAACTTCTTTAGCAGAAAGAACTGTTCCAACGCCTACAGTTAAAGATGTTTTAGGAACCTTATTCACATCATTATCAAAGAAACGAGAGTTGGCAATGATTGTGTCTGTAGTCAAAGTCTTAACTCGTGTGCGAGAAGTTAGAGAAGATCCCGGTTCATTAAATGCAATGTGTCCATCAGGGCCGATACCACCAAGGAAAAGGTCAATACCACCATATTCTTTGATCTTAGCTTCATAACGTTCGCATTCAGCTTCCAGATCAGCAGCATTACCATTCAGGATATTTACGTTTGATTTAACAACATCAATATGATTAAAGAAGTTATTCCACATAAATGAATAGTAGCTTTCAGGGTGTGCTTGTGGAAGACCTACGTATTCGTCCATATTGAATGTTACCACATTTTTAAATGACACAACGCCTTTTTTGTGTAGATCAATTAGCGCTTTGTACATTCCAAGAGGAGAAGATCCTGTTGGCAAACCAAGAACAAAAGGCTTCTCTGCAGTAGGATTAGCCTTATTAATCTTTGCTGCAACATAATTGGCAGCCCACTGAGAAATCTTCTGATAATCAGGTTGGATGATTAGTCTCATAATAATGTTTGTTTTAAGTTAGATTATTTATAGTGTTTTAGTTCTGTCAACTTTTAAACGATCAGCCATAGCTTTTGCCAGGTTTTCACATTGAGTATAAGTTATATCCTTCATACTTTGTTTCATTTCTACAGGATCACCAATTAATTCAAACTTACTCTTTTCTGCAAACTCGGCCATTCTTTTCACGGCAGCGCCAGCCCAGCAAAAAGATCCAAAGTATCCCAAATAGCGCCCTTTCATATCTCTCACTAATATTTTGGAAAGAATTGCTTCTACCTCAGGGAATATCTGGTTGCTATAAGTAGGACTCCCGATAATCAGTCCTTTATATTTAAATATATCCATGATGATATAAGAAGGATTTGTTTTTGAGACATTGTGCATCACAATATTTTTAATGCCACAGGCAGAAAGTTCTGATGCAATGGTTTCGGCCATCTGTTCGGTATTTCCGTACATGCTTCCGTAAACAATAACCACACCTTCATCAGCATCGTAGCGACTTAATTTATCGTATATACCAATTACTCTTTCTATATTTTCCATCCATACCGGACCATGTGTAGAACAAATTGCGCTGATATGCAATCCTGCTAACTTTTCGAGAGCTTTTTGTACCGGAGAACCATACTTTCCTACAATATTGGAATAGTAACGTGCCATCTCATCCCAGTATTTATCAATATTTATACGGGAATCGATAAAGCCTCCGTCCAATGTTCCAAAACAGCCAAATCCATCACCCGAGAAGAGCACTCCGTCTGTTTCGTCGTAAGTCATCATGGTCTCAGGCCAGTGAACCATTGGTGTAAGGTAGAATTTAAGTTTATGATGTCCTAATGCAAGATAATCTCCGTCTTTTACCAGATATTGTTCACCGGTAACTCCGTAGAAACCTTCAATCATTCCGAAAGTCTGTTTATTACCCACAATAACAATATCCGGATAATGTTGTTTTATTAAACGAATAGAACCTGAATGATCTGGTTCCATGTGGTTAATAATCAAATAATTGATAGGACGATCACCTATTATATTTTTAATTTTGCGTAGAAAAATCTCAAAATAGCATACATCAACCGTATCAACAAGTGCCACTAATTCATCATCAATAAGATAAGAATTATAAGATACACCGTAAGGTAACGGCCACATTCCTTCAAACAATTGTTTGTTTCTGTCATTCACTCCTACATAGTGAACTTTCCCTTTTATTGTAGTCTTCTGTTGCATATTTGTATCCATCTGGTTATTAATAGCAAAAATAGTCTTTTTATATTAATATTTATATAGTTTTCCCTGATAAGCATCTCTTTCACGCATTCTTTTTTTCACACGTTCGGTAAACTCGTAATTCTTTAGTCCCCAATCGGGTGCAATAAGTAACTCCTTCGGAGACTGAGAAACAAAGCGTTCCAGGACAAGGTTTGGGCGAAGTTGCTCCACATAATCTATAACAAGATCTATATATTCGTCCACTTCATACAAATGAAAATTCTCAGGATGTTCTTCAAATTCATGAGCCATCTTTGTTCCCCGGATAAGTTGCAGCTGATGAAGCTTTAAAGTTGTAAGTGGCAATTCTGATAATAAAGTAGCCTGATTTACGATATCATCATGTGTCTCCCCTGGTAATCCAAGTATCACATGGCCACCTGTAAGAATACCTCGGGCAGCCGTTCTTTTCACAGCATCAACCGTGTCTGCATAAGTATGTCCGCGGTTTATTCGCTGAAGAGTGGTATCACTTGTACTTTCAATGCCATATTCTACAAGAAGAAAAGTGCGTTTATTCAATTCCTCCAGATAGTCGAGTAAAGCATCCGGCATACAATCTGGACGGGTTCCAATTACAAGTCCCACTACCCCATCAACCGTAAGCGCATCTTCATACTTTTTCTTCAGCTCTTCAAGCTCCGAATAAGTATTTGTATAGGCCTGAAAATATGCCAGATATTTCATCTCTGGATATTTTCGAGAAAAAAAGAGGCGCCCTTCTTCCAACTGCTCTTTAACTGACTTTTCTGTTTTACAATATTCTGGATTAAAAGTCTGGTTATTACAATAAGTACAGCCTCCTTTGCCTTTTACTCCATCTCTGTTTGGACAAGTAAATCCGGCATTAAGCGAAATCTTCTGAACTTTGCAATCAAAATACTTTCTTAGAAAAGTAGAAAAGTCGTTATAAGCAGACATATAATTCATTCTGTTTTTAATTTAATCGCAAAGTTAAGTATTTTATTTAAATAAGGTTCGCCATTTCTTTATTTACAATAATAATTGCCCATTAAGGTCAACTTTACATTTTCTCTTTTTATCTTAATTTATCTTCAACGGCCTATTTAAAATTACAAACCAATAGTTTATAATCTCTTGTACAAAAGAATATATTCTTCTGTACAAAACAATTAATTAATTTATACAGGACAATTATTTGTTTTGTACAAGAATTATATAATATCTAAGGATGCTTTTTGTTTTCTTTTCGTTAGATTCCGCAAACACAACTGAGCATATAATAATAACAAAATAACTATTTTTTAAACGAAAAAGTGAGGGATGGTTCCAAAGGTGATGGATGAGGGTTGTTGACCGCTCGTCTATCACTGCATTAAGTATCTATCAACTAACTATTTATATTTTATACCGTGAGGGATGAGTGAGGGATAAATTTATCAAATTCAGGGCATACAATCTGACAATCAAATCTTTAACATTATAGTAGTGAGGAATGGGAATATTTTTTTTAAGAAACACATATAGAAATCAAAAAAATAGTCCTGAAGAAGAAAAGTATGCTTACGATCCGTGGGGAGTTATTCATCCTTATTATATAAAAATAACTTTTAAGAAATGCTTATGTACAGAATCGATTAAATTGTTTACTTTTGTGGGGTATAACAGATAATCAGATGTATTGTAACATGAAAAAAATTAATTTACTATTGATATTTTGTGCTCTCTCTTTGGCAATCTACGCCCAGGATAGCAAAGTATTAACATTAAAAGATGCTGTAACAGGCAAATACAATGGCGAAAGGTTAGGCGAACTTGTGCCAATGGCCGATGGAGAACATTACACAATGATGAGTAATGACAGAAAGCGCATTGTAAAATATTCGTTCAAGACAGGCAAAGAAGTAGAAACGCTATTCGATGTTTCAACAGCACGCGAGTGTACATTCAAAACCTTCGATGGTTATCAGCTGTCTCCTGATGAAACTAAAATTCTGATTCAGACTGAAACAAAACCAATCTATCGTCGTTCGTTTACTGCTATTCACTATGTGTACACTATTAAACGTAATTTGGTAGAGAAGCTTTCAGACGGAGGTCCTCAACAGGTTCCTACTTTTTCTCCTGATGGAAACTTGGTGGCTTTCGTAAGAAACAACAATATCTTCCTGGTGAAGTTCCTTTATGGCAACAGCGAATCACAAGTTACCACCGATGGGGCATTTGGAAAAATAATCAACGGAGCTCCCGACTGGGTTTATGAAGAGGAGTTTGAGTACAACCGTGCACTGGAATTCTCGCCCGATAACTTAATGATTACTTTTGTACGCTTTGACGAAACAGCTGTACCTTCTTATTCTTTTCCTTTGTATGCCGGACAATATCCAACTAACAAAGAGAACGAATATTATCCCGGAAGTTATTCTTATAAATACCCAAAATCGGGACAAACAAACGCTACTGTAACGGTACACTCTTTCGACATCAAATCAAAGGTGACCAGAAAATTAAATATTCCTATAAAGAAGGATGATTATATTCCACGTATCCGTTTTACTAAAGATGCAAGTAAACTGGCAGTTATGACGCTGAACCGTACACAAAACCAGTTTGATCTGTACTTCGTGAATCCTCGTTCGGGAGTTGCCAAGTTAGTTTTAAGAGACGAAAGTAAATATTACATCAATGAAAATAACTTTGATAATATTGTTTTCTACGATAACAACTTTAGTTTTCTGAGCGAAAAAGATGGTTTTAGTCACCTATACTGGTATTCTATTGGAGGAAATCTGGTGAAACAAGTAACAAAGGGTAACTATGAAGTCAGCAAGTACCACGGCTGGGATCCTGCAACCAATACTTTCTATTATGAAAGTAACGAAGGCAATCCTCTACGCAAAGCTGTGTATGCAATAGATGCAAAGGGAAGAAAAGATAAGCTCACTGAAAAAGAAGGTACAAACAATGCCATCTTTGGAAAAACAATGAAATACTTTATTAATACTTTCTCAAACCTCACTACCCCAGCTACAGTTACTCTGAATGATAATAAAGGAAAAGAGCTTGGTGTACTTATCAGCAACAACAAGCTGAAAGAAGAGATCAGTAAGATGGTTTTGCCTAAAAAGGAATTCTTTTCTTTCACAACTTCTGCAGGAGTTCAGCTAAACGGATGGATGATTAAGCCAGCCGACTTCTCTGAGTCTAAAAAATATCCCGTTATTCTTTACCAATACAGTGGACCTGGCACACAAGAAGTGGCTGACCGCTGGAGCTTAGGTGGAATAAGAAGCGGATTAGGATGGGAAGCTTATATGGCTACTCAAGGATATATCGTAGCTTGTGTTGACGGACGAGGCACTGGTGGCCGTGGCGAAGAGTTTACTAAATGTACTTATATGAATCTGGGCGTTAAGGAAGCACAAGATCAGGTAGAAACTGCCAAGTATTTCAATAAACAATCTTATGTTGATAATGGCAGAATAGGAATCTGGGGATGGAGCTTCGGTGGATACATGACTATTATGAGTATGAGCGAAGGCAGCAATGTATTCAAAGCTGGAGTTGCAGTTGCACCAGTAACCGACTGGAAATTCTATGATTCTGTATATACTGAAAGATTCATGAGAACTCCACAGGAAAATGCAGATGGATATGCATCTTCCTCAGCATTTACACGTGCTGGAAATCTTAGCGGAAAGCTATTGATTGTACACGGTATGGCAGATGATAATGTTCATTTCCAGAACACAGCCGAATATAGTGAACAGTTAGTACAAACTAACAAACAATTTGATATGCAGGTTTACACAAATCGCAATCATAGCATATACGGAGGAAATACCCGTAACCACTTGTTTACTCGCATTACAGAATTCTTCAAGAATAATCTGTAAGCTATATACCGTAAACAAATACTATTAAGAACACAACACAAATGGAAAGAGTAAGAAAGCCGGATTGGCTTAAGATAAATATTGGGAGCAACGAGCGCTATACAGATACAAAACGTATTGTAGAGTCTCATAAACTACATACTATTTGTAGTAGCGGACGTTGCCCGAATATGGGTGAATGCTGGGGTAAAGGAACTGCAACCTTTATGATTTGTGGAGAAATCTGCACCCGTTCCTGTAAGTTTTGTAATACTCTTACAGGAAAACCTCACCCTTTAAACAGCGACGAGCCATTGCATGTAGCAGAATCTATCAGATTAATGAAACTCTCTCATGCCGTAATCACTTCAGTAGATAGGGATGATCTTCCCGACTTAGGCGCTTCGCATTGGGCAGATACTCTTTACCAGATAAAACTTCTCAATCCAGAAACTACGACAGAGGTTCTGATCCCCGATTTTCAAGGAAGAACAGATCTTATTGAAATGATTATCGCTGCAAAGCCTGATATTATTTCTCACAATATGGAGACTGTTCAACGCATTAGTCCTACTGTTCGCAGTGCAGCCAATTATGAAACCAGTCTAAAAGTTATTAATCAGATCTCAAAAAGTGGCCTTGTTGCAAAATCAGGTATTATGGTTGGTCTGGGAGAATCGCCCTCAGAAGTAGAAGAACTTATGGACGATTTATTAGAGAACGGATGCCAGATACTTACTATTGGACAATACCTGCAACCATCACATAAACACTTTCCTGTTGCAGCATATATAACTCCCGAACAATTTGAGATTTATAAAGAAACGGGACTAAAAAAGGGATTCAAACAAGTAGAAAGTGCCCCACTGGTTCGTTCTTCTTATCATGCAGAGAAACATTTAATTAACAAACATAAAAAATAAGAACCTATTATACTGGATATTTGTTCTTGTGTATATAATGGAAGAAAATATATGATAAGAAATTATATTAAAAACACGTCCAAATTACTTATAATTAATGGGACTATTGGAGTGTTGCCTATCATATTATGCATGATTCTTAGTGAATTTATTTCAGCTTCAACGGCTATATATATTAGTTCCGCTGTAAGTTTGTTTTTCTCACTACTCATCTACTTCTTAATTGGACGTGGAGGAAGTCTGTTACTTCTATTGGCATCTACACTTTTACTTTTGATATTAGGTATTTCAAATTTAATTCCCTCCATGAGCATACCTCAGGGAATGTTACCTTTTTATATAGAGATTGGAATAATAATCATTGCTTCTGTTATACTTTACGAAAAGAGAAAAATAAAGAAATTGTTTCTTAAGAAAAACCGTTCACATTATGATAAAGACTTAATGTATAGCATTGATTCGGGGGCAATATATTCAAGAGTGATACAAGTTTTGTGTATTCCTCATTTCATTATTACATCCCTGATTATAATCTTTGCATCCCCATTAGGAAAGATAACAGATTTAATCCTGCTTCATATACTTCCTCCTGCAATTCTTTTTATTGCGATTATTATTAGTCAGATTGGTCTTACACTTCTTCTTTCTTTATCATCAAAGATTGAAAAGATTCCTATATTAAACGAAAAAGGTGAAGTTATAGACAAGAAATATAGTTTCGAAAAACATTATTATAAGAACATGTATATCAATCCGGTTATCCGAATTGCTGTTATATCTAACGGACTATTGTTTCTTAGCAGAAGATCTGAAAATGCCAATTTTAACCCGGATAAGATTGATCTTCCAATGGAAAGCTACTTACGATACGAAGAAAACCTGGAAGAAGGATTAGATCGTACTATGAGACGTTTTTTTCCTAATGAAGATAAGCTGGAGCCTAGATTCAGCATTAAATATAGGTTTAAGACTGAAGAGACCAATCGGCTTATCTATCTGTACATTCTTTATATTGATGATGAAAGCTTGCTATGTACTCCCAGATTCCATGATGGGAAATTATGGACATTCCAGCAAATTGAAACAAACCTGAATAAAAACTTCTTCGGAGAATGTTTTGAGAAAGAGTACGACCAGTTAAAAGAGGCCGCACTCATAAGCGAAGAATACAAGAAAATCAATTAATCACCAGACTTCTTTCTTACTTATACAACAAGAATATACAAGGAATCTTTGTCAGATCAGGCAATTTTCCCTGCCACTCTTTTACAGTCTTCGTTTTTATGAATTCTCCTTCGCATGTAATGTCTGCAGCAATACATAATTTAGTCTGAGGACGGCAATTGTGTAATATATCTTCTGCCATCTTGTTATTACGATATGGCGTTTCAATAAACAACTGTGTTTGGTTCTCTGAATAGATACGTGATTCCAGATGCTTTATAGTCTTCACTCTTTCGGAAGGATCGATTGGTAAGTAGCCATGGAAAGCAAAACTTTGTCCGTTGAAACCAGAAGCCATAACAGAAAGGATAATTGATGACGGACCAACTAATGGAACAACTTTAAGATTCTTTCTTTGAGCCATAGCCACAACATCAGCACCTGGATCAGCAACTGCAGGACATCCGGCTTCAGATATTACCCCCATTGGCGAACCGGCAATTAAAGGTTTCAGATAACCAGATATTTCTTCAGCAGATGTATGCTTGTTTAAAGGATAAAAAGTTAGAGTATCAATATCAATCTCTTTATCCACTTTCTTAAGAAAACGACGAGCAGAACGTATATCTTCTACAATAAAATGCTTTATCTGAACAATTATCTCTTTGTTATAAGATGGTAATACTGAATCAATAGCTGTTTCACCCAAAGTAACGGGCAAAAGATATAATGCAACTTCCATTATTATTTTATATTACGGGTTAAATCTTGCTTCAGCAAGCATTCTGGAATAGTCGGTCATTTCCAATAAATCCTTTATGGTAGTCTCTTTATGGTTTTTCATGTAGGAATCTACAATCTGCATTCCCATCCAAACGCCAACCATCATTGGAGACTGATCGCCAAAAAAAGCGGTATTAGGTGCCGGCTTCATGTATTTACGCTGAACCATTGGATCCGTACTATAAAGGTGTCCGTTCTGCATCATGTACTCCCATATCTTAAACCGGTTATATTCACACCAATCTTCTTCTTCTTTGGTGTAACCTAGCTCTTCTCCAAAAGTTTTATAATTAAGAATTTCGGAAACAATATATTCTAATTTCCCTCTGTGGAGCATTCTGTCAATCAGACGCCCTCTATCTTCAGGATAAGGATATTCACTTAACAGATAAAAATTGAAACAATCCGGCAAAATCCTATCCGGCTTCATGCTCTTTCTTTGATAATCGTAAAAGAAACGTTTATATAAGGGGTAATCTTCTCCCATATATTTATCAATGCTAAAGCCTAAAATGCTATCTCCCACAACAACCGATTCGTTGAGAGCAGATATCTGAGAATAAATATGGGGAATCTTAAGTGAAGGAACTTCTTTTTTTAACCGCTGGAATCCTTTGGTGAATTTCTTTTCTAAACGACTCATATTGCTATACTTTGCAAGTGCATCAGCCGTTAGTTTACGTAAAGTTGAATCAGAATAAAAGGCCTTTAACTTCTCGTTAATTTTATCATCATTAACTTGTCCAAGTCTCAAAACATCTTCTATAAGATACTTTGTAGCCAGAAGATATTCTGTATTCATTTTCTGAAGAGCAGAAAAACTATTGAATTCTACGTACTCATTCAGTAGTTTATCATAACGAGCTATTTCTATTCTTTCACCAACAGCATCGCGATCTTTTTTATCTGCTACAAATTTGCAGGAAAAAAAGACTAAGCAAGCAAGAAAGAAGAATAGAAGTTTTCTCATTACTAAATTATTTAGCAATGAGCAGTGAAAAGTAATTTTTCACTGCTCATTTTTATTTATCCGTAGATTATATTTCCATTTTCATCACAGTACTCATCGAAACTCTTTTCGTACTGAACCATTGCACGAAGACTCATTCCCATGCTAGAGAATCCTCCATCGTGGAACAAAGTCTGCATAGTAACCTTACGAGTTAAATCAGAGAACATTGTGATACAATAGTTAGCACATTCATCGGCGTCGGCATTGCCTAGTGGAGACATACGGTTTGAGAAGTCCATTAACTTATCCATACCTTTTACTCCCGAACCTGCTGTAGTCATAGTTGGAGACTGAGAAATAGTGTTAATACGAACATTATGTTCTCTACCATATATATATCCAAAACTACGACAGATTGACTCAAGCAATGATTTGGCATCGGCCATGTCATTGTATCCAAAGAATGTACGTTGTGCAGCGATATATGATAATGCAACAACAGAACCATATTCAGCTATAGCATTCTGCTTCTTTGCAACCTGCAACATCTTATGGAATGATATCGCTGAAATATCCAATGTTTTGCCTAACATATTATAATCCAAATTATCGTATGTATTCTTTTTACGAACATTTGGAGACATTCCTATAGAATGTAGTACAAAGTCAATTTTTCCACCTAAAATCTCCATTGAACGTTGGAAAACCACTTCTAAATCTTCAACGCTGGTTGCATCTGCTGGAATAACTTCACAGTTAAGTTTATCAGACAAAGCTGAAATTTCACCCATGCGCACAGCTACCGGTGTGTTTGATAATGTAATGGTTGCACCCTCTTCAACAGCCAGTTCTGCTACTTTCCAAGCAATTGACTGTTCGTTAAGCGCACCAAAAATTATACCTCTTTTACCTTTTAATAAGTTGTAACTCATACCTAGTTCTTATTAGTTTAAATATGCCGCAAAGATATAAACATTTATTCGAACTGAACAAAAGAGTTGCTAAGTTTTGCATTTCTATAGTGTAAATCAACAAAAAATACACCTAATCTAACAAAATGTACACATTGAATTTCAGTATCAGAACTATATTTGCAACATAGACAATAAGTTTTTTCAAAATAATTATTTAAGGTTAGATTAGATTATTAGAATTGTTTTTATTATTTCTTTCGCAAGCTGTCCGTGAGAATCGCTTGTGGAAGAAATAATATTTAGTGTTTAACGAGTTTTAAAGTAAATAGATTATAATATTAAAGTAAAATTACAGAATGAACAGTTTTATAAAAAAGTACCTTATGCTACCCGTAGCATGCGCACTATCTCTATTATACAGTACCAACTCATTAGCAGCTTCAAAAGGAAGCAATATTGATCCTGCTATATATAATGGGGTACCATTTAAAATGCAAAAGGTTGTGCAACCCTCTTTCCCTGTTTACACGGCAAACATTCTTGATTTCGGTGCAAAAGGAGACGGAATATTCCTCAATACAAAAGCAATTAACGATGCCATAAAAAAGGTAAATGCCAAGGGAGGAGGAACAGTTGTTATACCTTCGGGATTATGGCTGACCGGTCCTATTGAATTATTGAGTAACGTAAACTTGTACGCAGAACAAAACGCTTTAGTTGTTTTCACTGATGATTATAATGCTTATCCTATTATAAAGACTTCATTCGAAGGACTTGAAACTCGCCGTTGCCAATCTCCTATTTCAGCCCGCAATGCTACTAATATTGCAATTACCGGAAAGGGAATCTTTGATGGTTCGGGTGATGCATGGCGTCCGGTAAAAAAAGATAAAATGACTGAAGCTCAGTGGAAAAATCTCATTAAATCGGGAGGTGTGTTAAGTGCTGATAAAAAGATATGGTATCCAACCGAAAAATCTTTTAAAGGTGCCTCTTCTACTGAGAACTTTAATAACCCTACAGGCATTAATACTGATGCAGAATGGGAAAGCATCAGAGAGTGGCTTCGTCCGGTAATGGTTAGTATTGTTAAATGCAAAAATGTACTTCTGGAAGGTGTAACTTTTAAGAATTCTCCAAGCTGGTGTCTTCACCCGCTTTCTTGCGAAAACATCACAATCAATAAGGTTAATGTATCTAATCCATGGTACTCACAGAACGGAGATGCTCTGGATATGGAATCCTGCAAAAACGCTCTTATTATAAATAGTACATTTGATGCCGGAGATGATGCCATCTGTATTAAATCGGGTAAAGATGAAGACGGACGCAGAAGAGGCGAACCTTGTCAGAATGTGATAGTAAAAAACAACCTGGTACTTCACGGTCACGGCGGATTTGTTGTGGGTAGTGAAATGTCCGGCGGCGTAAAGAATATATTTGTATCTAATTGTTCTTTCGTTGGAACCGATGTTGGTTTGCGCTTCAAGAGTACCCGCGGACGAGGTGGAGTTGTTGAAGGTATCTATATTGACCATATCAACATGATTAACATACCTAACGAGCCTCTTTTATTCGATTTATTCTATGGAGGAAAAGCTCCTGATGAAGTAACAGAAGAGGATACCAAAGAAAGTCTTTCAACTACAATTCCTTCGGTAACGGTAGAAACTCCGGTATTTAAAGATATCCATATCTCCAACGTTTTCTGCAAAAAATCAGGAAGAGCAATGTTCTTCAACGGTCTGCCGGAAATGAAGATTCAGAATGTTACGGTTAAAAACGTAATCATATCCGATGCACAGGAAGGCGCAGTTGTTAGTCAGGCAGATGGAGTAGTTATGGAAAACATTAAAATTACTTCTCCAACCGGAAACAGCTTGTCTATAAAAAATGCAAAGAATATTAAGGTAGACGGTATTCTTTTTAAAGAAGTGGACGAAAAGGGCAAAACAGTAATATTTAAATGATTTCAATCAAAAAAGGTAGGAATAGTCAATGCATTTATTATACATTTGCATTGTTATTAACTGAATTTTATTAATCATGAAAAAGAGTATAAAAATTGCTTTGGCAATAGTTTGTTGCCTTCCTTTAAGTGCACTTGCACAAAAAGCGGAGAAAAGTATCTCCATCGAAGTAGAAAACGCCTGGAGCAAAGCTAAAGAAAACGAACCTGTTGTTTTAAAAATTAAAGATTTAAATGCCGGATTCACTGTAAAATCTGCTACTGTTTGGGTTGGAAACAGAGAAATTCCTTCTCAGTTGGACGACTTAAACGGAGACCGCAAGGCTGATGAACTTGCTTTTGTAACAGATGTACCTGCTAAAGGAAAAAGAACTTTTAAAATTACTCTTTCTTCGGAGAAATCTACCAAGACATATCCTTCTAAAGTATATGCTGAAATGTTGGTGAGCGATAAGAAAGGACAGCATGTTCCTATCTCTTCGGTTTCTGTTCCGGGAGGAATACTTTATAATCAGTTGCATCATCATGGTCCGGCTTTTGAGTCTGAGCTGGTTGCTTATCGTATTTACTTCGATAAGAAGCAGACTGTAGATTTATACGGAAAGTTCAATAAAGGTTTCGAAATAAAAGAATCTCAGTTCTACCCTACCGATGCTCAGCTGGCTAAAGGTTTTGGTGATGATGTTCTTCGCGTGGGTGCAAGCTGCGGACTAGGAGCTTTTAAAGGATGGGATGGCAAGAAAGCTACTCATATTGATCCGGTAAGTAACCGTACGGAGAGTATTCTGGCTTACGGACCAGTAAGAACAGTTGTTGATGTTATTGCAAACGACTGGAAATACCAGGGTTCTGAGTTGAATATGACTACTCGTTATATTCTATATGCCGGACACCGTGATGCCGAAGTGAAGATTCTATTCGATGAACCTCTTAAAAAAGAATTATTCAGTACCGGAGTTCAGAACATTAAAGGATCGGAATCTTTCTCAGATCATAAAGGATTGGTTGCATGCTGGGGAACAGACTGGCCTGTAAACGATACAATTAAATATGCAAAGGAGACTGTGGGACTTGCAACCTGTATTCCTCAGAAATATGTAAAGGCTGAAGTGAAAGATAACGATAATTATCTTTATACCGTAAGTGCCGAAGGCAAAAAGTCTATAGATTACAACATTGTATTTACATCCATGAAAGAAACTTTTGGTTATAAAACAAAAGAGGCATGGTTTGCCTATATTCAGGAATGGAAAAAGGAACTTGAGCACCCTTGTACTATAAGGATTAAATAAGTATCAATTATTATACTAAAAATCCGGGAGATTGCACAATTATTACAATTGCTTTCTTCCGGATTTTTTTATTTTTGTCCGCAAAGAAAATAATTAAAATTAATACTAAATGAAAAAGCTTACAACGATTTTAGGCTTATGCCTGATGACAGCTTTACCTGCCACAGCGCAGAACTATGTATCAAAAGTCTGGGTGGCAGACAAAGGTGATGGAACTTATCGTAATCCTATTATTTATGCAGACTATTCGGATCCCGACGCTTGCCGTGTAGGAGATGATTATTATATGACTGCATCCAGCTTTAACTGTATTCCAGCTTTACAGATTCTTCATTCAAAAGATTTGGTAAACTGGACAATTGTAAATGCGGCCGTTCCTTATGCTCTTGAACCTATTGAAGCTGTTGAAAAGCCGGAGCACGGAAACCGTGTTTGGGCACCAAGTATACGTTTTCATAACAATGAATTTTATATTTTCTGGGGAGATCCTGATCAGGGAGTATTTATGACTAAATCCAAGGATCCAAAAGGAACCTGGAGTAAACCTATTTTGGTAAAAGCTGGGAAAGGTATTATTGATACAACTCCTCTTTGGGATGAAGATGGCAAGGTTTATCTGGTTCATGCATTTGCAGGAAGCCGCGCCGGATTAAAGAGTGTATTGGCTGTATGCGAACTGAATGCTGAAGCAAATCAGGCTATTACCGAATCAAGAATTGTATTCGATGGACACGAAAATCACGAAACTTGCGAAGGTCCTAAGTTCTATAAAAGAAACGGTTATTACTATATCTTTACTCCAGCAGGCGGTGTAGCAACCGGATGGCAGCTGGTGCTTCGTTCAAAGAATCCGTATGGTCCTTACGAAGAAAAAGTGGTAATGGCTCAGGGAAAGAGTACTATTAACGGTCCTCACCAGGGAGCTTGGGTAGATACAACCACAGGTGAAGACTGGTTCCTTAATTTTCAGGATGTTGGTGCTTATGGCCGACTGACTCACCTGCAACCAATGAAATGGGTTAAAGACTGGCCAGTTATCGGTGTTGATAATGATGGCGACGGATGCGGTGAACCTGTTCTTTCTTACAAGAAACCGAATGTAGGCAAGACTTATCCTATCTGCACTCCTCAGGAAAGTGATGAATTTAATACCATTACTCTGTCCCCACAATGGCAGTGGCATGCAAATTATAATCCAAAATGGATATTCCTTGCTGCCGATAAAGGTTATGCACGCCTATACTCCTACCCTGTTACAAAGGAATACAAGAGTCTGTGGGATGTTCCTAATCTGCTTTTACAGAAGACTCCTTCCAATGAATTCAGTGCTGTGATGAAATTACGATTCGCTCCGTCTAAAAAATATTTCGGAGAACGTACTGGATTACTGGTTATGGGACTTGATTATGCGCTTCTTTCACTCGAAAATACTAAAGAGGGATTGACTCTTTCACAAAACGAATGCAAGAACGCCGATAAAGGAACTGTAGAATCAGTCAATGAATCGGTTACTTTGAAGGATAACACTGTTTATCTTAAAGTATCATTCAATAAAGAAGCTAAATGCGATTTCAGTTATAGCCTTGATGGAAAGAAGTTCCAGAAGTTGGGAAAACAATTTAAGGCGCGTGAAGGCAAATGGATCGGCGCTAAAGTTGGAACATTCTGCACTCGTCCTGCTATTGTAATCAACGATGGCGGATGGGCCGAAGTTGATTGGTTCCGTATTGAGAAGTAATATTCATTCTAATGGTTAAAGGCTGCCCAATCTTACTAAAGAAGTAGACAAGGCAGCCTTTACTATTAAGATAAACTCCGGCCGGACATTCTTTTTTAAATGTAGACTTTATTTTAGAAAGGTGTACACCTTAAATATTTTATATGTACACTTTATAATAATATAGTGTAGACCTTTATAAAATTATCCGGTTAATAAATTGCTTAGGTCTGGCGAGATATCACCTTAATTTCCTAAGAATGATAAACTATATCCGGGTTATTTTGTTTGAACAACAATCATAACCGGAAAGTGATCTGACGGACATCTTGCTGAATTCTCCTGCAACTTTAGTTCTTTTGGAGCAGCATTAGAAGTGAACTCACCTTTATTTTCTGATCTATAAGTATCTGTCAGGATTCCGTATTTCAACACCTTAAAATTATTAGTAAGGAAGATGTGATCTATACGGCTATCAGTTTTACTATTTGGGTTAAAATCATTGAATGTTCCGTTAGGCGCATATACTAATTTAGACATTCCATAAGAATCTTGAAGGATGCCCGAAGTATTCAACAGTTTATAAGAAGGAGAATCCTGGTCTACATTAAAATCGCCCGACAAGATAACCGGCATACCTTTAGGCATTGCCTGAATCTTCTTTAAGATAAGTTTAGAACTTTCAGAACGGGCAACTGTACCGATATGGTCCATGTGTAAATTGAAATAAACAAAAACAAAACCACTTTTAATCTCTTTAAATTTTCCCCATGTGCAAATCCTGACACAAACAGCGTCCCAGCCCAGATTAGGTTTAGCCTCATCTTTTGATAACCAGAAGTCGCCATGATCAAGCAATTGGAATTTATCGGTACGATAAAATATGGCAGAATGTTCACCTTTGGTTTTTCCATCGTCACGCCCTTTACCTATATAATTATAGCCGGGCAACAACTGTTTCATCTCCTGAAGCTGATTATACAATCCTTCCTGTGTTCCGAAGATGTCAAAACCATGAAAGCGAATTAGTTGGGAAATATAAGGAGAACGCTGGCCCCATCCGTTGCCATTTATAGAATCGCCGTGATTGGCATTACGCAGATTGTAGGTTGCTACGGTAAATGTAGTTGGAGTTACAGCAAATATCATTCCTACGAATAGGAATGAAAACAAAATAAGACAATAAATTTTCTTCATAATCAAATATTAATTTAACAAAGTGTGTGCTAATAAACAAAGATGTTATTGTAAATAACAAGTTCAAAATTAAATAATCATATTGTATTATTAACAGGTTTATTTTAAAATTTAATATTTAATTGCATTGGCAAAGTACAATAATCAAATATCTTTAAATTATGTGCAAACTACTAGGGACTTCAGCTTTTATTTTCTGTAATTTTGCACTGCAAATATATTAAGGTATGAAAAAATTAGTAATATTCGATTTAGACGGAACTCTGCTTAACACAATTGCCGACTTGGCACAAAGTACAAATTATGCGCTAAGGAAAACAGGATTTCCCGAGCACGAAGAGGGTGAATACAGGTTTTTTGTAGGTAACGGAATAAATAAGCTTTTTGAGCGTGCACTTCCGGAAGGAGAAAAGAACGAAGAGAACATCACAAAAGTTCGCAACCATTTTCTTATTCACTATAGTGTGCATAAAATGGATAAAAGTCGTCCTTATCCGGGCATTCCCGAACTGCTGTCTCAACTTCACGAAAAAGGAGTAATGCTAGCGGTTGCATCCAATAAATATCAATCGGCAACTGAACTTCTTGTTGAGCATTATTTCAGCAGCGTGCCTTTTGCTGCTGTTTTCGGACAAAGGGAAGGTATCAAAACAAAGCCCGATCCGCAAATTGTAGAAGATATTCTTGCTGTAACAAAGATGGCTAAAGAAGATGTTCTTTATGTGGGAGACTCAGGCATTGATATGCTGACTGCAAAAAATGCAGGGATTACTGCTGCAGGTGTAACCTGGGGATTCCGCCCATTGGAGGAACTTAAGCAATTTGAACCTGCGCATATTGTAAATGAGGCTCATGAAATACTTTCTCTGATTTAAATATCGGAAAGAATTGTATTTATAAATAAAAGAAACAACACTCCGATGACGGAGATAACCTGGTCTGCAAAATCTCTTTATAGATAATGCAGACCAAAACAACCTTATTCATAAAAGATAATATTACTATGAAAATAAAAGTTTTATTCTTACTCGTCTGGGGAATTGCTTCCTCGGTCTTTGCACAAGAGTTTATGCCTATATGGAAAGGCGTTAAAATGCCAAACAGCAAAGGAATAGAAGTGAAAGACAGCATAGCCAACGAACGCGTTTATCAGGTTGGAACTCCGGGTGTTTACGTATTCGAGCCTTCAAAACAGGAGAATAAAGGAGCTGCTGTTCTAATTATTCCCGGCGGAGGATATGCCCGACTTGCCTATCAGATAAGTGGCTTTCAGTTGGCTAAGTGGTTTAATACTTTTGGAGTGACCGCTTTTGTACTGAATCACCGCATGCCCCAATCGCCCGATGTAAAGGAATCGTTCAAAGCTCCGCTGCAGGATGCTCAAAGAGCTCTCCGTTATATACGTGCCAATGGAGAACAATGGGGAATCAATATAAATAAGGTTGGTGTAATGGGCTGTTCGGCCGGAGGACATCTCTCCGCTTGTGTGTCTACTTTCACAGAAGACTGGAGTAAGGCAGGTGATAAAATGGATGCTTTCTCTTTTACTCCCAATTTTACCATACTAATATCTCCTGTTATTTCAATGGAAGAATATGCTCATAAAGGAAGTGTGGAAAATCTGCTGGGAAAAAATCCGTCGAAAGAGCTGAAGGATCAGTTCTCATGCAATAAAAGAGTTACCGAAAATACGCCTCCTGCATTTATCGTGCATGCTACAGATGATAAAACAGTGCCTTGCCTGAACAGTATTTTCTATTATACTGCTTTAAAAGAGCACAATGTAAAGATGAGCACTCTCCACATTTTCCCTGAAGGTGGTCATAACATAGCTTTGCGAAACAATCCGGGAACAACAAATAAGTGGACTATTCTGGCAGAAGAGTGGTTGGGGGATATTGGAATACTCTCCGGAAAATAAAGATTAGAATATTGATGATATAAATAGAGCCGTTTCATTTCCGATAAGATGGAAAGAAACGGCTCTACTTTTATGGCTTAATTTTAATATCTGAGCCTATCTATTTTTAGTTCATTCTTTGAATTGCAGAAACACCGTTCAATTCATAAGCTCTCAAAAACAATCCTTCTATTTTAATATCTTAAAACTTTGATTATTTCCTTTTTTGTCTAAGACTCTTAATACATATACGCCTTTATTTAAAGACGACAAATTTAAGTTTTCATGTATTCCTTCCAGAGAAAAAACCTTAATAACGCTACCGGTCATAGAAAGAAGTTCTGCTTTATTCAGTTCCGAATTACTAGAAATAGTAAGGTGATCTTGCACAGGATTTGGATAAGCTGAAATCCTGAAGCCATTACCTTGAGTGGTTTCAGATTGAATAGAAGATATTAAGGTTCCCCCGTTATTCTGATTATTAGTTATATCCTCAACCAGACTATTTATGTATACTTCCAAATTTGTATACTCGCCTTTAGGATCTACATTTTTATCATTTCTATCTGCAGCAAGAGCCGGATTAAGGCCGTGAGCTGTTTCCCATGTATCGGGCATTCCATCGCCATCGGTATCTGTCGGAGCGGTTTTCTGAGTAAGAGCTGGCCAGGGCGACCAGTCGGCATCAGCTCCAACAGGTTTGGTGTCATCCTGCGTATCAATAATCCCAGGGTATAAAGCTCCCGATTTTGATCCGGTAAAGGAATATGTCTTATTCTGAGTCTCAGAAATAATTCGTTTATCAATATCGTCGCGGAAAAGCGAGCATCCGGCATAAAGAAGAACCTGATCATAAGCTTTCTGGGCAGTATGAGTAGTCACAACTCCTGTAGGAAGAGGATCTGATAATCTAATTGTATCTTTAGTAGTCTGACTAATACCATAGCTACTTGATATCTGAGCATATACACCATTTGTCCAGTTATCATTAGTAACATTAGCATTCCCTTCCATTACATTACCATCAATAAAGAACTTTCCCCACACGTTTACCATCGGCGCAAACGCCGGATATCTGGCAACATACTCTTCTGTACGGATATCAATCGCCACGATTCTTTGTTTTACCAGCGAACTTGCATTAGCTGTTGCCGGTCCTGGCTTATAATAGTTATTCACAATGTTAGCTTTCATGCCTTCGGCACCATAGCATCCGTTTCCTTTCCAGTTATAATATACATTATTTCGTATATCCATAAGTTCTTTAGTCTGCGTACTTTCTGCCGGACCCAGACGAGGTACTCTACTATCATGATGTGCCATCAGGTTATGATGAAAAGATGCGTGGTTTCCTCCCCAGATTCCTCCATATCCATGCGCACCCTTTGTATGTCCCGAAAGTCTCATACTTTCAGAAATTATAGACCATTGCAGTGTGAGATTCTCAGTTCCGTAAAGAGAACAACATTCATCAGACGACCAACACATAGAGCAATGGTCTACAATTATATTTTTATAATCGCGTGTTCCTAATGCATCGGCACCGTCAGCATTAATGTTATCTCTGTCTCCCATTCTGAAACGAACAAAACGGAGAATTACATTATTACAGTTAATAGTAACCGGCCAACCAGCCAAACAAATTCCGTCACCCGGAGCCGTTTGTCCAGCAATGGTAATATTGTCATTCTTAATCTTCAGCTGTTGCTTTAACTGAATGGTTCCTGAAACATCAAAAACAATAGTCCGTGCCGAAGTAATCTTTTCAATTCCAAACCTCAGAGTTCCGGGAGCAGGAGTAGTACCATACGCATTATCTTCAAGTGAAGTAACATGGTAAACATTTCCACCCCGACCACCAGTTACATATCTTCCATGTCCTTCGGCCCCGGGAAAGGCAGGTATACTTTGCCCGTACAAATGCATTCCTCCAAAAGCGAAAGAGAACAATGCAATGTAAAAAAACTTAGATGCAAAATTCATTTTAGTATTAATTAGGTTAAACAATTCTTACGATGCAAGATTACATATTCTAGAATAAACAGTTGTATAATATTTGACTTTAAATTTAGATTTTTTGACTTTTATCGATATTAATTACATGAATAACAAAAACTTTACGGGTAAATCTATAATACATAAGCTCATATAAACCGGCAATAATTGCTTTCTCATAAAGCATTATTCTTCAGGCTATAAATAAAAAAGGCTATATTTTTACTAATGTTTCAGATTAAAGAAAAATGAAACATTAGCAAAAATATAGCCTTTCGTTTTGTATAAACTGAATCTATATTACATTTATAGAAAAGCTCCAAGTAGAAGGACAAAAAGCAAAGTTGCCAATCCTGCCAGAAGAAGGACAACTACAATCCAGAATATTAGATTATGCTTTTCCATACATCAAATAAATTATTTATAATTCTTACCTAAACTTTCTTTATATTCCGTTGGAGTCATTCCAAACTTCTGCTTAAAGCACTTGCTGAAATAGCGTGGATCATTTATTCCAACCTGATAAGAAATTTGTGTCATGTTGTATTCTCCGGTTTCTATAAGCTGTGCAGCTCTTTTTACCCGCATTTCTTTTATAAATTCAATTGGAGCAAGTCCTGTAAGCATCTTTAGTTTCTTAAAGAACACAGAGCGGCTTACAGCCATTTCCTGCACAAAATCGTCGACAACTAAGTTACCATTATCCATATTCTTCTCCATTAACTCCATAAGCTTATCCATAAACTTACGATCGTGTGGAGACATATCAAGTTGAGTTGCGCTCTCTTCCTTAGGTTTTCCCATTAGATTGGCACGATAAAGCTCCTGCAATTTATTTCGCTGAGCCAACAGATTATCTACTCTAGCCTTTAGATAAGTAGCACTAAAAGGTTTAGTTATATAATCGTCAGCACCATACTCAAGCCCTTGCAGTTTACTTTCTATTGCTGTTTTAGCAGAAAGTAGAACAACAGGAATATGACTGGTAGTCATTTCCTCTTTCAGTTCCTTTGTTAGTTCTATACCATCCATCTCGGGCATCATTACATCACTGATAATCATATCAGGTACATATTTCTGCGCTTTTTCCAGCCCTTCTTTACCATTTGCCGCTTCTATTATCTGGAATGAAGAGCCAAAAATACTGCGAAGGAAGAAACGCAATTCGGCATTATCTTCGATCAATAACATTGTTTCTTTTGAAGGGTCAATTTCTTCAGACGAATCGCCAACCTCGTTAGAGAGAACTTCATTCTGAATATCGGTGGTATACTGCACTGATTCTTTCAATTTAGGATTCTTCGAATCAGAAAGAATAAACTCTACTCCTTCATCGTAATGATCCTTGCCTTTAAGGAAATGTGTGGTAAAACAACTTCCTTCTCCCAATTTACTATCTACCTGAATGGTAGCTTTGTGCATTTCTACCAATTCTCTCGCTAAAGAAAGACCGATACCAGTGCTTGGCTGATTAAAAAGATTCTTATCAACCAGGTTTTCAAAGCGGGTAAAAAGGGAATTCTTCTTATTATCAGCAATTCCAATACCCTGATCTTTTACTCCAATTGCCAGAGATAAACCTTCGTCTTTTATAAAGACCTTAATCATTTTACCCTGAGGAGTATATTTAAAGGCATTGGAAAGGAGATTAAATATAATTTTCTCCAGTTTGTCTATATCTGCCCAAAGATTCATCTGAGGTTTATCGTGCTCGAATACAAAATCGATATGATGTTCTTCTGCCATGGATTCAAAATTATCCATAATACGACGAACAAAAGAGACCAGTTCAATCTCTTCAACCTGCATTTTCATTTTCTTATTCTGAATCTTCCTGAAGTCGAGAATCTGATTTACCAGCCTCAACATTCTATCTGTATTGCGCTTCACTAAGTTTAGTTGTTCGCGCGTTTCTTCGGGTAACTCTGAATTTTTAAGAACATGTTCCACCGGACCGGCAATCAACGTTAACGGTGTACGCAACTCATGCGAAATGTTTGTAAAGAATCGTAGTTTAACATCTGATACTTGCTGTTCAACAGACACCTCATTCTTCAATCTGTAAATAGTAAACAGAATAAATACCGCAATGAGAATAATAGCCAGAATTAAAAGAAAATAAATAATGTAAGCCCACGGTGTTTCCCAGAAAGATGGAAGAATAGTAATTTTCAGGCTTCGTTCATTATTTACCCACATTCCATCACTATTGGTAGACTTCACCCGGAATACATATTCGCCTTTAGGTAAATTGGTATAAGTTGCAGTTCTTTGTTTATCAACATAAGTCCACTCCTTATCGAATCCTTCGAGAATATATGCATACTGAATGTTTTCAGAGTTTCTCATATCGAGAGCTGCATACTGAATAGTAAATATATTTTCTTTATGCGATAGTTCAAGTTCCTTAGTATCATCCAAAGAGACTTTCAAAACAGATTTTTCTCCCGGAGCAACTTCCTTATTGGCTACCATCAACTGCGACAGATAAATATAAGGCACATAAGTACTTTTACGAATAGCCGCCGGATTGAAATACAGGAATCCGCTTGTTGTGCCAAAGTATATATAATTATTGGCAGTAATATCCGAAGTAGCCTCGCTAAACTTCACTTTGGAAGCAAAACTTCTGTCGTCATAATTTTCGAATCTTTGCTGAGAAGGGATAAACTTACTTAATCCATTTTCAGTGCTAATCCATAAATTACCTTTTGTATCCTCCTGAATAGAGAGCAATACATCGGATGGTGCACCATCTTTTACTGTATAACATTTAAATACTGCTTTATTTTTTCCGGAAACAGAGATAAGCTTATTAAGTCCTCCGCCAAAAGTTGCCAGATAAAGTTCACCTTTCTTAGTTGGATGAATCCAGTGCACATCGTTATTACTTAAGCTTGTTACATCGCCCGGCACACGGGAAAAATGATTAAACTGAATTTCTTCAGGATTCACAAAATTATCTTTGAAAGAAATCACTCCGGATGTTGTACCTGCCCAGATATTACCTTTAGCATCTTCGGTGAGATAGCGAACCCTATAGCAACGATCAATAGGATATCCTTTCAAGTTATTGCGATGATTGATAAAGATGGTCTTTCCACTCTTGTCGTGATCTATATAATTGATGCCACCTCCGTAAGTAGCTACCCAAATTCTACCTTTATGATCCTCAAAAATACAATAAATATTATCGTCGCTCAAGCTGTATATATCATCTTCGTTATAATTAAAACGAGATAAAGAAAAGCGGTTACCTACTTTTTCGGCACGCACCAGCCCGCCTCCTTTCATTCCAATCCAGATAATTCCTTTTCTATCCTGAGTCATAAAGTAAGCTACACCTTTCACCTTAGCTCCACTTTGAGCTATTGTTCCGGTTTCTGTAAGGTAGCCTATATATTTACGAAGCGGATCATATATACGCAATGTTCCATCTTTAAAGCTACCCAAAGGTTTCGGTTATTGTCTTCGAATATGGCACGAGTCTCATTGCTCAGCGATTCGTAATCGTGAGGATATGGAATACTCAAATGAAACTGATTATCAAGGAAAGTAATCTTTTCGAGTCCCTTTGAATGAGTGCTCATCCACAAATTACCTTGTCTGTCGGACATGGCAGAATGGAGTTTATTCGAAAAACGCCAGTTTGGAGAACCGGGTTCATTATAAAAAGGAATAATCTTATTCTGTTTTCTGTCAAAATAAGAAAGACCTCCACCATAAGGATGCACCCAAAGATACCCATTCACATCTTCATGGATATGGAAAGCCGGTTGTGAACGTGCTGCACTTCCTGGCTCTGTAGGTACTATTTCTTGTTTAACTTTGTTGGTATGCGGATTAAAATGGGTAACTCCCTCGGCACCGGTAAGTTCAAACCAAACTTCTTTGCAACGATCGACATAAACAGATGCTATTACATTTGAAGGAAGAGTGGCACAAGTAGTTGTTGAGTAATGCATAACCTCCTTATTACTCAACCGATAAGTGAAGAATCCATCATCGGCAGTGGAAAAGATCATTTCATCTGGCGAGACAGCATTCACCGAGATTACATTCGATTTTGTAGGAAGCTGAAGTAATTGAAAATGTCCTCCCCTTTTCTGATTCCTCCATACACGACCTTTATCCGAACCAAAGAATATTTCGGTTGAGGTTTCCTGCAAAGAATAAAAAGATTGATTAAGACTATGTCGGCTTTCTTTGGTCTCTACAAAGTAAGACACCGGTGTTGTTTGTCCCGGACGAATCATAGCCAATCCATTATCAGTAAGCATCCATTCGTTATGGGCAGCATCTTCGTAAACCCTATAGACTTTTTGAGCAGGAAATAGCCCTGATTTGAGTGAATATATGTAAGTTGTAAGTTTATGAGTCTTTTTATCGGTCAGTACACGGATAGCTCCATCGTTTTCTGTTAGCAACCATACTGTACCATTCTTCATCACTTCGATGGAAGTGATATTAGTTGTGCTGGCCTCACCCGAAGACGGAACCTGAATAAATGTTTCGGTATCGGGATCAAACCTATGTGCGCGGTTATCATACGTGAATACCCAAATATAACCGTTTGCATCTTCCACCATCTTATCCACACGGTTATTTGTCAAACTGATCAGGTCTCCTTGTCGTGCCTTATAGGTTTTAAAGGTATATCCATTGAATTTATTAATTCCATCCCAAGTAGCAAACCACATAATTCCTTTATGGTCCTGAAGCATGCTCATTACTGTATTTTGCGACAAACCATCTTCAGAAGAATAATGTGTAAAAGAGCATCTTAATTGTGCATAACCACACAATCCAGCTACCCAGAACAGAAGTATTAAAAGAAAGTTTTTCATAGTTGTGTATCTATTAGCTTATAAAAACATGATTCAAAAATACACAAATAAAGAGTATCATTTTCATCTAACAGTTATATATTAACAAAAGGTTCTCGATGAATATTTATTTCCTTGTACAAAAGATTGAATTCTTCTGTACAGAACATTGCATTCTTTTGTACAGAAGAATGTAATGTTTTGTACAAGGATTAAAAAAGATATAACGACAGATTTAAAATCAGCGTACAACAGTTACCATTTTGTCCGCTCCGTTTTTAACAGGATTCCAGTTATCTTGTCCAGCCAAAACTTTTTCAATATCATAGTCTTTCAGACTAGTGAGCTGATGAGAGTAAGAAGCCCGTGTTTCATTACTTGCACCTTCACCTTTGCTTTGGTATTCGGCAAAGAAACTATTTCTCTCAGCATCTTTCTTATCCCAATTGTTCCATCCTTCGGGTGCAATGTGTTTTCCCATCTCACAGCGAATATATACAGCCTGTGCATAAGGTCTCCACGGACGAGCCAGATAAACTTTGTTCACTCCATCATCGGCAGTGAGTTTGCAATCATAAAAAAGATATCCGTAAGGTTTGCCCATATCGGTAGAAGGAGCAGCTATATAACCATCGCCTTTGCTATTAATGGTACAACGATTAAAGACAGCTGTTGACCATCCGAAAATAAAATCGACTGTTCCTTCAATATAGCAATCTTCATAATATTGACGGCTATCTTTCCCGAAGGTATAAAGTGTATCCTGAAAGCCCAGGAATCTGCAATTGCGAAACATAACTCTGTCGCCATCAACAAAAGCTGCAACGGCCTGACCTACCGGACCGGCAGTATTCTCGAACGTAATGTTTTCGGCATAGAAATCGGGTGCATAGATATAACAACTTGCAGAACCAGAGGTAGTTTTCTCGTCTCCAAACACATTCTTCTTCGAAGCATAATCGTCATAAGATATCACAGCACCTTCTTGTCCAATTAAGGAAACATTTATTTTTGAAGCAGGGATAACCAACTTTTCCTTATACACACCTTTACGTACCAAAATTGTGGTGCGAGCTGCTTTGCGGAAATCGGGAACAGCATTGATAGCCTCCTGAATAGTGAAAAAGTCTCCGCTTCCGTCTTTAGCAACCACATAGTCGTAATGACGCACATATTTAGCTAATCCCGGAACTTCTTTTGCAATAGCATCAACAGTAAGTCCGGCAATTTTGCGGGCTCCGTATATATTCAAGTGAGTATTATCTTCACGACCTTTTGGCGCAATAGGACAAGTATTAGGAGCTACCCACATATATAGTTTTTTAGACTCCACAGGTCCCATACCTTCAACTAAATCATGTGTTATCTTATTCATATCCACAAACGCTACACCAAGTTCTTTTGCTACTCTGCGAGGAGAATCAAGATAAGCTCCGTGAGTGTCGAACAGTGTATTTCCTTCTACTGCAACAGATTCTTTACCCGGTTCTTTACGAGCGTCGTTATTCATCTCCTTATCTTGCGGACGAATAAAGTTTCTACGAACAATTGAATTGAAAAGAACAGGTATTCCGCCTTTAGCACGTGTTTCGTTTACAAATCTGCGTAAGTTTGCATCGAAGGTTGTACCCGGATCGGTATGACGGGCAGAATCGGGCTTTTCGTCATTATGACCGAACTGTATAAAAACATAATCTCCTTTTTTCATCTGACTAATAACCTTTTCCCAACGGCCTTCGTCAATAAAGCTTTTAGAGCTGCGTCCGTTTTGTGCATGATTATCCACCCGAATATCTTCGCTGAAGAATCCGGCAAGCACATGTCCCCAACCTCTCTCAAGATTTCCACCTTCAATCGTTTTATTAGCCATCGTTGAGTCACCAATCATAAAAACAGTTATCACACGATCTGTCTTAAAGGCAGAAAAAGTTAAGAAAGCAAGCAATAAAAGAACGAGTTTATTTTTCATGATATCAATACAATTTTAATTTCAGACTGCAAGTTTACAAAAAAAGAAGGGATCAATAGTCTATTTTTTATTGTATTATGTGGAAATATTATCAAAAAGAAAGAAGAAAGCTGTGAATATCACATTCACAGCCTCCTCACCTTTCAAAAGAAATTTAGATTTATATACTTTATTAATAACCTGCGTTCTGCCAGAATCCCTGACCAGCTGTTGTAGAGAAATTAGTAACAGCATCAATCTGAGACTGAGGAATAGGACGAAGATAATGGTAATCTTTAATCTGTCCGGCTCCCTGTGCATTATATTTCTTCACATGATCAACCAAAGTGTGAGTACGTTTCAAATCGAACCAGCGCTGTTGTTCACCGCAAAGCTCAATTGCACGTTCATTTAGTACAGTTTCAAGAGTTGCTGTGCCACTCAATGTATTGTCTTTACCACTAATTGCACGAACCTGACGAAGAGCATTGATAGTTCCCATTGCAGCAGTTCCATTAGCTGTATAAAGCTGACATTCAGCCTTTATTAAATACATTTCGGCCAAGCGAATAACAATAGCATCCCTATCTGAGATATCATGTGTTGGATAAGCAGGGTCGTACACATTATCCAGGAATTTCTTAATAGCCGGATATGAACACCATCCAGCAATCTTATATGAATTATATCTGCCATCACCGTATACATCAGAAGTAGTCTTAGCAGCTTCTGAAGGTTTTGCAGTAGCAGGATCTGAAGAAGTAAATACTGGAATATCACCACCGCTCATAAACTGAATACGATAACGGTTTTTAGCCCAAGCCTGTTTAGCTTTTCCTTCTGCAGAATTCCCATCTAAATGGCAATAATAAATAGCAGTGTCTTGCATTGATTTATATTTTGTAGAACTTCCTTCCAATCCCGGAGCGATAGTATAAGCATCCAGCAATGTTGCTTCAGTACGCTGATCGGTTGCGCGATGTTCTTCCAGAAGATTCCACAAGTAAAGTGATGGCAAATAACGGGTAAATCCACGTCCGTAGGGAGAGTATTTAGCTGAAACATCTACAGATTGCTTAGTGACTGTGTTAGTTACATAGTGAGATTTTTCATCAGGCAATACACGAACAAAGACTTCTTTTCCGTTTCCACCCAAATCACTGGCACCATTACTCCACATAGAAACAAACATGAGCAACATAGCGCTACCGCCACGAGAATATCCTGTACGAGTAATCAATGAATTATATTCCATTGGATCACCATCTGAATCTGTTTTATAACGATAAGGAATACAGTTTACAGTTGTTGTAATCTCAGGAGAATAAGCAACACCAAAGATAGCTTCCTTATTAGTGGTAATATCTTCATTGTTCATTGACCATGTATCCTCATATTTATTATAAAAAGAAGCAATACCACTACCTATGACAGCTTCGGCCTCAGCCTGAGCTAATGCATATAGGTCTTTTCCTGAATAACTTGTATTAGTTGTAATACTATTCTTTCCTAACCATGATGCAGCATAAAGCAACACACGAGATTTTAAAGCACGAGCAGCCCAATAGTTAGAACGACCATCTGTTTTAACTTTATAACCAGCAGTTTCAAATGCAGATATAGACTTATCCAGATCGGACAGAATATTGCTATATATAACCTCTTCCGATACACGGGTAGGATCTGTCAATATTTGAGTGATTGGTTCGCTGTTATAAGGAATCGGTCCCCAGATATTAACCATATGCAAGTAATAGAAAGCACGCATAAAATAAGCTTCTCCCATATACTGATTACGGGCAGTTTCGCTTATCACTGTGTTTTTAGGTACATAATAAATAGCATTATTACATACATCAACTGCACTATAGAATAGTTCCCAGTAATGATCCAGACATGAATTATCATTTGAATTACCATCCAAACTTACTGCAGATATATTATATGAATTAAGTGATTTTTGTTTGTTATCGTACCCGTAATAGAATAAATCGGTACCCATTTCAGATAAACCAAGACCAGCCTCTTTTCCGTACCAGCCACGAGCAAAACTATAACAGGATGATACTAATCCTTGAACTCCGGAAGAAGTTGAATAGCTTAGATCGGCAGTTTCTCCTGCCTTATTGTCTTCCTCAAGAAAGTCTGAGCAAGATGAGAAACTCAACATTAATGCTGAAGCAACCAAAAGAATATATTTTTTATTTTTCATAATAATCATTAATTTAGAATTGAACATTAACACCAACTACAACTTGCTTTGATAATGGAAAAGAAATAGAGCCACCACGTTCTGCATCGTAATTATCAATGCCACTGAATGTGAAGAAGTTTTTCAACGAACCATACAATTTAAGTTTTTGAATACCTGCTCTGGAAATTAATTTAGTAGGTAAATTGTAAGATAGAGTTATGTCTTTAATCTTCAGATAGTCAGCCTTCTCATACTTCAAAGAAGTTGCATAGGTTGAATAAATAGTACTTGCTGCACCCGGACTTGGGAATTTTGCATCCACATTCTTTGGAGTCCAATAATCCAAATCGCCCCAGTTTGCTGTTTCATAGTTCAATTGTGAATTCATATCATAAGAAATGTATCCACCTAAACGAGCATATAATAATACTGACAAAGAGAAATCTTTATAAGTAAAGGTATTATTCATACCTAAGACATGTTTAGGAGTACGTCTGTACACACGTTTGTCATTATCATCTAACTTGCCATCATCGTTACGATCAACAAGTTTCATTGTTCCGGCAACTCCGTAAGCTGACAGGTAACCTATTGTTTCACCTGGATGACGTTCTGCCCATGCAGTTTTATAAGTATCATATTCGCCAACATTCCAGCAACCATTTGTTTCATAGTCATAGAAGATAGAAACCGGCTGGCCTACAATTTGTCCAGTTACTCCACTGATATTTCTTTCAACGCCATCAGACAATTTAGTTACTTTATCTTTAGATGTTGCATAAGACCAGTTTACATCCCAGGAAAAACTCTTAGAATTAATAATCAATGTATTCAACGCAACTTCAAGACCACTGCCCTTTGTTTCACCTATATTAGCCAAAACGCTAGGAAATACAGATGAAGCCGGAGCACTTCTATAATATAATAAATCAGAAGTATGACTTAGATAATAATCAATACTACCTGAAATACGATTATTGAAGAAACCAAAATCGAGACCAAAATCGAATGCAGAAGTCTTTTCCCAAGTCAAATCAGTATTGCCCATTTTACTAGGAACTTTTCCTGCGATGTCTGTTCCACCTAAGTAATAATAAACATTATCACGACTTAATGAAGTCAATGTGCTATAAGCATCAACAGCAGCATTACCTGAAAGTCCCCAAGATGCACGAAGCTTTAAGTTTGACATCCAGTCTTTTGTATCTTTCAAAAATGATTCATCAATAACTCTCCATGCACCAGCAACTGAAGGGAAATAGCCCCATTTATGACCATCAGCTAAAGGAGAAGAACCATCAGCACGTACAGAAGCCGTAAGCAAATATTTTTCATCAAACTTATAGTTCAAACGTCCAAAGAATGATAACATTGAAGATTTTATATAAGAACTGGTAGTAGTAGACGCTGAAATCTTAGATAAATCGTAGAAAGCACTTTTATAATAATGTTCTTTGCCGCAATCACCATAAGTAGAAGTCGCTTCATATACACTCTGAGTCATACTATGTCCTAATAAACCGGAAAGGTCATGTTTTGTACCACCAAAGTTTGTATTATAGTTCATTGTATTTTCCCAAGTGAATTTGGTTGAATTTGAATAATCAGATGAAATATAACCTGTGCCTGGAGATTGGTAGCGGGCTACACTCTGAAAATCTTGATAAACACCATCACGAACGTTGCTACGATCAACCGCAAACATTGATTTTAAAATTAAATTCTTTAAAGGAGTTGCTTCAAGGTATGCATTACCAAAGAAACGTGTTGTTTCTACATTTTTTTGATAAGCGCCCTCAACCTCATCAAGTAAAGGGTTACAATGTGCAGCATAACGAGGATTTGGAGTTGCTATTATTGTTCCATCTGCTGTATAAGCATGGGTAATAGTAGTCATTTTCATCGCTTGTGAGAATACACTTGATTGACGTGCATTGTGGTTTTTATATGTATATAGTAAGCTGGTACCTACTTTGAACATCTTGCTGATTCTATGATCAACATTTGCCTTCACATTATAACGGTCCTGATCATCATTCTTCAACAAGCCTTCTTCATACATAGCACCTAGAGAAAGACTGAAATTTGTATTTTCGTTTCCACCGGATACTGAAGCTTCATAATTCTGAGTCAAACCATTCTTAAGAATCATATCTGCCCAGTCTGTATATGAATTATCCTGATAGATTCCTAATTCTGTGAAATCCTCAAGACTTTCAGTCAATACATTTTCCGGAGTAAGATTACTTGATCCCCAATTACCTGAGGCTAAGTCTGCCTGATAGTTTGATTTATCAATCAAACGCTGTACTTCTTTTCTTCCATACATAACTTGCGGAACATTTGTAGGTCTGTTTGAAGATACATAAGCATTCAGGTTTACCTGTGTTCTACCTGCCTTACCACGTTTTGTTGTAATAATGATTACACCATTTGCTCCCTTAGTACCATAGATTGCTGTAGAAGAAGCATCTTTTAATACTTCCATTGATTCAATATCAGATGGACTTAAATCAAGAGTCGATCCATATTCAACTCCATCTACCAGAATCAAAGGACTATTTGATGCTGAAATAGAGCGGTTACCACGAAGAGTCATTGATAAACCAGAACCAGCCTGACCGTCTGATTGCTGAATATCTAACCCCGGCACCTTAGCCTGCATGGCCTGAATAGCATTACTTGTTGAAACCTTTGCTATTTCATCTGCTTTCACAGAAGATACAGATCCGGTTAAGTCACGCTTCTTTACAGTACCATAACCAATTACTACAACTTCATCAAGGCTTTGTGCATCCTCAACAAGTTTAATGTTGATTTTAGTCTGATTACCTACAACTATGGTTTGTGTTACAAAACCAATAAAAGAGAACTTTAGTTTTGCGTTTGCTGGGACAGAGAGTGAATATTGTCCGTCAAGATCGGTCATTGTTCCGCTTGATGTACCCACGATAGAAACATTTACTCCAATTAACGGGCTGTTACTTGAATCTGTAACAACACCTGAGACCAAACGGTTCTGTGCAAAAGAAGATAGGCAAAAGATACTCAATAAAAGAGATACAATTGCCATTCTGGCTAGCGTTTTTCGACTCATAAGATTGTGCATTTTTATAGTTATAAATTAAGGATAATATAAAGGTATTTAAAACATCTGTTTTGAATAAACATTTAAAACAATTGTTTGGGACAAATGTATCTTTTTACAAAACAATGCTATGTCGATATTTTGATATATTATGTAGATTTTTTGATATAAAAAAACGGAGTAGACGCTATTTCGTATCTACTCCGTTTTTTCTAAATATTTAATTTTTCTATTTACTTACTGTAACCAGCCAATCATCATTTCTTTTAAATATATTTTCTGTAGTATATTCTGCAGCTTCTTTTTTCTTCAACTGTTTACTCCATGTTACCCGACTCTGAGTAGAAGCTCCTTCGCCTGTATTCATATACTCGGCATAACGCACTGTTTTTTCATTTTCAGTATTGTTCCAGTTATGCCATCCTACAGGAAGAATATGTTTTCCAAATTCGCAGTTCATAAAAACAGTAGCAGCATAAGGTCTCCATGGACGGCCCAAATATACTTTTGTAACTTCGGGAGCCGCTGTAAGTTTGCAATCTTTAAATACATAACCGAACTTAATATCCTTAGGTGTAGATGCGGCTGTAACATATGAGTTTCGTTTACTGTAAATGGTACACCGTTCAAATAATGCAGTTGAAGGACCAAAAATAAAATCGGTAGTTCCCTCTATGTAACAATCAGCAAACAAAAGACGAGTGCCTTCTGCTCCTGTATATATGGTATCCTGATTACCCAGGAATCTACAATTAATAAAAACAAGTTTATCTCCTTCTGTATGAAGGGCTACGGCTTGCCCTAACTGTTCTGCATTATTTTCAATAGTCAGGTTCTTGAACGTAATATTATTACCTTCCACCTTTACTGTATAAGTACGGAATGTACCCATCTTATTAATATTCGCATGATCATCATAAGTAATAATTGTATTATTTGCATCTTCGCCAACAAATACTACATTTTTAATCCAGGAAGGAATTACTACTTTTTCTTTGTATATACCTTTTTTTATATAAATTGTGACCGTATAATCCATAAAAGCGCGTACACTTTCTACGGCTTCCTGAATATTTCTGTATTTACCACTCCCATCTCGAGCCACAACTATTGTATCCTGTACCTGAGCGTGTGCTGCGGTACAAAAAACAGTCATTAAAATAAAAGTCTTAATTAGTTTCGCAAACATGATTTATCTTGTTTTTTATTTAATTACTTATGAAGTCTTTCCCATTCAAGACTAGCCAAAATAAACGGCCCGACAGCTTTAGGATCGTTAGAACGGATTTTTTCATTGATATAATATTCATAGTCCCCTGCACGATAAGGATTACCTCCCAATCCTGCAACGGCACAAGCTTTTGTTATTGAAACAACTCCTTGTTTATCAACTTCAATAAAATCGCGTAGAATTCCTTTATATCCTTTTTCGGCTACTTGCAGATAAGACTTATCAATATATCCCATTCTGACAGCCTTGAACAATGTATAGACAAACATAGTAGAACAAGAAGATTCCAAATAGTTTCCTTTATCACCACTTCTATCTATAACCTGATACCAGAGACCAGTTTTCTTATTCTGATATTTCTTTATCTGAGTTGCAACATTATTAAGTATGTTTAGCATTGAATCTCGGCCGACTTCGTGTTTTGGAATATAGTCTAGAGCATCTACAAGTGCCATAGCATACCATCCCATAGCACGTCCCCAACAATGAGCACTCTGACCAGTTTTCTTGTCTGCCCATTTTTGCTCACGACTTTCATCCCATGCATGACGATATAGGCCTGTTGCAGGATCGTAAGTATGTCTGGCAATTACAACGAACTGCTTAATTATGTCAGCATAATCCTGTGGACGGTTATTACGGAAAGCATATTCTGCATAAAAAGGGGATCCCATATAAATGCCATCCAACCACATCTGATGAGGATAAACTTTCTTGTGCCAGAAGCCTCCTTCTGAAGTTCGAGGCTGACTATCAAATTGTTTTCTTAAAAGATCAAGTGCTTTCTTGTATTTTTCATTCTTAGTTTGCTCATAGATACGAAAATAAAATTTACCGGTATTAATACGATCCAAACTAAGTTCATTTGGATTATAAGTTTCAATACTACCATCCTCGTAAGTCATTGTATCAGCATAAGACAATGCATAGTTAAATAACTTTTTATCACCATACATGTCATATACATCAAGTATTGCTCCAAGTTCCAATCCATGACAATAGTCCCATTTCAACTTTGGCTGAAAATCCAATTGCCAGGATTGCGGACAACGAATCATTTCAGATTCTGTCATACGTACAGACCAAGGTAAAGCATTAGATACCTTTTCCTGAGCAAATAACTGTGAAGCACATAATAAAGTGCCTAAAAAAGCAGTTTTCAAATTTGTTTTAATCATCATTATTGATTTCTATAGTATTACATTGATAACAGACACAAAAATAGAAACTATGTACTATATATCTGTGTACTTTTTGAGTTAAATCGTGTATTTTTTAATTGCCTAATTCTTAAAACGAGAACTTTTAAGCTATTATGCGTGTTCTATATTTGAAAGTTAGTCGTAGTCCTATTCTTTCTGCAACTTAATCACAATATATTTTTGCTAAAAAGCTTTACTAACAACCATATAAATAAGACTATGGAAGAGTATAAAGTTTGTATTTTATTTATAGCGATGGGGTTTATCCTATCGCTGATAATTGAAAGTATAATTTTGCCAAAGATCATACTAATATCAAGGAAAAAAAGTTTGTTCGACATTCCGGACGAAAGAAAATCACATGAAAATCCTGTTCCGCGTTTAGGAGGAGTTTCTTTTTTACCTGTACTTCTTCTAGTTATATTAATCGTACTTTATATTAAAGTTAATGTCTGGAACTTTCAATTAGAGACATTGGGTATTCTAATGATGTTAGTTTGTGGAATGCTAATTTTATATATAACAGGGATAAAAGACGATCTATCAGGAGTTAGCTATCAAAAAAAGTTTTTTATGCAATTTATTGCTTCAATCTTTTTGGTTGCTAGTGGTAATTACATCAATAATTTTTATGGACTATTTGGTATATATGAAATTCCATTGGTAATTGGAGTCCCTTTTACCATCCTATTATGCATGTTTATAACTAATTCCATTAACTTGATTGATGGAATTGATGGTTTAGCATCAGGTATAAGTGCTTTTGCACTAGCAACTTATGGTTATATGTTTTTTATTAGTAAGCAATGGAGTTTTTCTATTCTTTGCTTTTCAATGCTGGGTATATTGGTTCCATTCTTCTATTACAATGTTTTTAGTAAGAACAAAATTTTCATGGGAGATACAGGCTCGCTTTTACTAGGCTATTTATTATCTTTTCTTGGAATCAGATTAGCTATGAATATTCCTGAGTTGTCTGTCAGTCATCCTTCAAATTCGATTCTTACAGCAGGTGCTGCTCTTTTTGTCCCGATGTTTGATGCTATAAAAGTTATGTATGCAAGACTATGCATTCATCGAAGTATGTTTTATCCAGACAGAAGACATATACATCATAGATTGATTGATATAGGTCTTTCTCAGCGAAGTGCCATGCTTATACTGGTATTTGCTGCTATATTAATAACGTTGTCTAATTACTATGCAGCTAAATACATAGACATAAACGTTATTTTTATTATTGATATAATCACTATTTATTTTTGTAATAAAGCTATTGCATATCAAAGATATAAAAAGAAAGTACTAATTACTTCTCTTGTAAAATTCCCAAAAGAAGAATTTCAGGATCGTAAAAATGAAATCGAGTAAACATCTTTTCACAGACTGTTTACTCGATAACAAATTACGAATTATATAATTAATACCTTACTACTTTAGGAAAGTAAATACAATTTATTTTCTTTATCCAATTTCATAATCAATTCACCAAAGGTTGAGTTTAACCATGCGAACCAACTTCTAGTATAGTTCTTAGGATCATTCTTATCAAAAGATTCATGCATAAAACCAGTATCGGCATCTGTATCACGCAGCATCTTTATACATGCTTTAATCTCATTATCATCCGAAGTAGTCATTGCTTTTATGATTATACTCAATGGCCAAATCATACTAAGCCCCACATGTGAAACGTGAGGACCACCAATACCTTCTCCTGCAGTACCTTTAAAGAAGTAAGGATTATCTTCGCTCCATACAAATTTACGAGTATTCTGATAAATCTCATCATTTACAGATACGCAATCAAGATAAGGCAAAGAAAGTAATCCTGGAACATTAGCATCATCCATTAACAAGACTCCACCAAAACCATCTATTTCATAAGCATATATCTTTCCATATTTAGGGTGCTCTATGATTGCATATTTATTAATTGCAGTCATGACTTCATCAGCCAAAGCCTCACATTCATTTGCAAATGCTGTATCATTTTTCACACTGCGCAGTATTTCAGCTAATTGTTTCAATGATTTTACAGCAAAAAGATTAGAAGGTATCAGGAAACCAAAGGTAGATGCATCATCCGAAGGACGGAAAGTTGAAACTATAAGTCCAACAGGTTTCACAGGTGAACCATATCCATCATTAGATTGTGTATCTAATTGTTTTTCAGTTTTACGCTGGAACTTATATGGACCTAATCCATCTTTACGCTGCTGTTCTTTGAAAGTACGAACTACAGCATGCATTGCTTTTTCCCAGGTGGAATCAAAAACCGATGTATCACCTGTTTTCTTCCAGTAATTATAAGCCAAACGAATTGGGAAGCACAAAGAATCTATTTCCCATTTACGTTCATGAAGTTCTGGTTTCATATTTGTCAGATCACTCTCCCATTCACTTCCGGTTGGTCCTTCATTGAATGCGTTTGCATACGGATCAATCAGAATACATTGATTCTGACGATGTATAAGTCCCTGAAACATCAATTTCAATTGTGGATCTTTTTCTACTAACTGCAAGTAAGGAAGTGTTTGTCCTACTGAATCGCGTAACCACATAGCATGAATGTCACCTGTATAAACAACTGTATCAGGTCTGTTGCCTATCATTTTAAAATGAACAGTAGTATCTAATGTATTAGGATAACAGTTTTCAAACATCCAGGCTAGTTTTGGATCTTTGATTTTCTTTTTTACCCGAACAATAGCTTCTTCAACAGCCTTAGAAGTGAATTGACGCTTTGCCAGTTCCGGGCGTTGAGAAACATAGTTCTTTTCAGCAAATATTCCGGATACTGCTTTTCCATAAGAATCAAGCGTTCCTCCAAGAGCCAGAGAAGCTAATCCCAATCCTCCTTTTTTTAAAAAATCTCTACGTGAAGTCATAATATCTTTCTATTTAATTTTAGGTATGGTTATCTCTTGTAATTCTACATTCCATCCGGCAACAGTAATTACCTGACGTGATTTAGAAGAAGCATTATATTCTACCTCAATCTTCTTCTCTCCACCTGGAACTACAGAGAAATAGTTGTCGCTGTAGAACACTGGAAGAACTCTTTCACCCGTTTTCTTATCTACAACAGATACACGGTTAAAGAATGCAACCGGATTATTAGCTGGATTAGAAAGAGTTACTTCCACCTTGCCCGCCTTCAATGGTTTTACTGAAACCTTCAGCTTTGCTTTATTCATTGATGACAGACCGCTGTATTTGCCTGTTCCGTCAGCCAGCCAATAGATGTTCTCACTTACAACCTGTTTGCTTTCGTCCATCAACTGAAGACGTAAGAAACCACCTTTTTCCTTGGCAAGAACATCCAGTTCTTTCTTTATGGAGAACAGTTTTTTGCTACTGGAAGTATCAATGGAGGTAGTTTTCTGAGTTATCTCACTGCTCTTTCCGTCCATATCAAACCACGTTGCTGTCAGTGTCAGGTTATCACATGCCTTGAAGCCGTTATTGACTAGCATCAGGGTGCCGTCAACCGGGCTGCACATGGCATGAAGCTTTTCACTTCCGTTTCTAAGACCAAACAGGCAGGCATTAGGATCTAGATAGTAATCGTACATCTGACCACGCATGGCTGTCCATGGATTCTGAGTCTTCCAGATTATTACACCAGTGTACCAGTTCCACATGTGAGAACTGAAGCCTTCCATCAGGCCACGATACTGATCATAATTTACCAGCTGAGCCTTCATGCAGAAGTCTTTGATATCGGATGGGGTTCCGTAAGGTTCAAGAAAGCCTTCATAACCTACCCCGGTATAGGTATGGTAAGTCCATACCGAATCGGCGGTTTCATTTGGCTTTTCATTCGGATGATAAACAGGAAGCACCATGTTCTTTTCAGGGATAAATCGTTTCAGGGATTCATAATCGCCTACTCCCACTGAGCCGACTTCCGAGTTGAAAGGCCAGGTCTTGTAATTCCAGAACACACTCAGGGGTTGGATGGAGTATGGACCATCGCCGTTTCCACCAATGGTATTTAATGACATCCTTTCGGTATTGGAGAAATCAAAGAACATACGGGTACCATCCAGTTGGGTGATAATTGAATCACGCAAAACTGTCAGGATATCATCAGGGGGAGCAATCTCATTTCCACCGCACCAGATTGCCAGTGATGGATGGTTACGTACCATCTTAACCATATCAGCTGCACATTCAAGGAACAGGTTGTGGTTATCCGGATAGTTTCTACGTGTCCACTGATCTTCCTTTTTCATTGGATCAAGCCATCGTCCATTGCAGTCGCCGGACATCCAGAAATCCTGGAAAACAAGCATACCATAGCGGTCGCAGGCTTCATAGAACTCAGGACGTTCTACCAGAGCACCACCCCAGATACGGATCAGGTTCAGATTCATATCACGGTGATAGCGGATTTCAGCATCGTAGCGTTCGGGGGTAAAACGAAGCATTGCATCCGAGATAATCCAGTTGCCGCCTTTGATAAAGATCTTCTGACCATTGACATGTATTTCACGGCTGCTGGTTATAGGGTTCCACTGAGTCTGGATTTCTCTTACACCAAACTGAACATTTTCACTGTCTGAAACTCCTTTGTTCTTTTCTTCAAAAGAGATTTCTGATTTATAAAGATTTTGTTCGCCGTAACCGGAAGGCCACCAAAGACGGGGATTCTGCATCTTGTAAACAGGTAAGGAAACTGTTTGCTTTGAGTTGGGTTCAAGGGTTACTTCTTTGGAGATTACGTTTCCTTCAACAGAAAACTTAACCACACCCGATACTACGTTATCCGAAGCATTTTCTAATTCAGTCGAAACTTTGATCAGGGCTTCGCTCTGTTTGCCTTCGGGGGTACGTTTGCCGGGAACCTGAGTAATGATATGCGGATCACTTAAATTCACGCTACCTGTCTTTTCAATATATACTTTATCCCAGATTCCGGTATTACGGTCACGGATGGGACGGATCCAGTCCCAGCCGGCTACATACTGGTGAGAAACTCCGCGTGCGATTGTTCCGTCGCCTCCCTGGCCTCCATTTGGATTACCAACCGGATTGGGAGGAAAGACTATTACTGCAAGGCGGTTATCTCCTGTTTTTGATAACAGTTTTGTGATATTGAATGATTTGCGGAGATACATGCCTTCATACGGCTCCTGGTTTACAAGTTTACCGTTGAGGTATATCCTGCAGCTATAGTTGATGCCCCGGAATTTAAGCCATACCTGGTTTCCTGTTTCAGGTTGTTCTTCCTTGAAGTTCTTTACAAACCAGTAAGTATAGTAATCTCTGCCGGTTTTATAGATATCCGGTATCTGTTCGTTATTCATGCCATAGAAAGGATCAGGTATCTCTTTGTTAGCAAGCATCGTGGTGAGAACTGTGCCGGGAACAACGGCATTCTTCCATCCCGATAAAGTATAGGATGGGTTGGAAATATTCTCTCCCGAGGCTTTTTCTTCCTTTATTGATCTGCACTTCCAGCCGCTATTGAGTTCATAGCGGTTCTGAGCAAAAAGGCCCGTTGCACAGATAAGAGAGAGAAAAGCGACTATCAGACTGTTTTTTTTCATCATATTTATGGTTCGGTTTTGTTCTGTTGTTGTTTTTTTATAGTTGTCTGGTTCTTACATTTCGGAACGGGGACGAGCATCCTGAGCGGTGCCCCAGGAAGATGGTTTGTTACCCATCTCGATAACAAGGGTGCCACCCTTCATTATATCCTTGTACTGAATATAGGATTTTGGATAGTTCTTTCCGTTCAGGGTAACTTTCTGGATGTATTTATTCGCAGCACTGTTATTGAGTACATTCATGGTAAATGTTTTATTATTGCCCACATTAATAGTGGCATTGTTCACTACCGGACTGCCGAATACAAAGCATCCATTGGATGGATTAGCAGGATAGAATCCCAAAGCCGAGAAAACATACCAAGCTGACATCTGGCCTACGTCTTCATTTCCGCAAAGGCCATCATACTTATCGGTATAGAGTGTATTCATTATTTCGCGTACCTTATCTGCAGTTTTCCATGGCTGTCCTACATAAGCATACATATAGGTTATGTGGTGGCTAGGTTCGTTTCCGTGTGCATACTGTCCGATCAAACCACTGATATCGGGTGAAGCTTCGGAACCAAGGTCGCCTTTGGCAACAAACAGGGAATCCAGTTTCTTGGTAAAGGCTTTTTCGCTGCCATAAAGTTTTATCAAGCCTTCCACATCCTGAGGTACCAGCCAGGTATATTGCCAGGCATTACCTTCGGTATAATCGTTCTGGCGGTGGATCGAGGTAAACGGATTGAACGGGGTTCTCCAGGTATTATCGTTTACACGACCTCTGGCAAAGCCGGTCTGGCCATCGAAATAGTTTTTATAGTATTTTCCGCGCTTATCAAAATAGTTATAATCTTCTGTAAAGCCTTCTTTACGGGCTACCTGACCAAGGCTCCAGTCGGCAATGGCATATTCCATACCCATGGCTACTGACTCAACGGTACTATCTGCAGGGATATAGCCGTATTTCTTTACGTATTTAAGTCCTCTGCCGTCCTGCATCATGGTATTCTTCATGGCTTCATAGGCCAGTTTCTTATTTATATTTAAGCCTTTGAGGTAAGCGTCTGCTACTACGGTTACTGCCGGGCAGCCAACCATACAGTAGGTTTCATTACCCATCAGGTGCCACACGGGAAGTTCGCCCTGTTGCTGGTAGATGGCAAGCATGGTATTGACAAAGTCACTGGCTCTTTCTGGCTGAAGAAGGGTAAACAGCGGGTGTGCCGCACGATAGGTATCCCACAAAGAGAAGGTGGTGTAATTGGTGAAAGAAGCATTGGTGTGGATCTTCTTATCTGCACCCCGATAATCTTTATTAACGTCGCAGAAGGTAGAAGGGGCAATCATAGTATGATAAAGGGCGGTGTAGAAAGTGCGCATACGGGCGGCATTGTCGGCTTTTATCACTACCTTGCTCAGTTCTTTGTTCCAGGCAGCATCGGCTTTGGCTACTGTCTGCTTAAAATTCCAGCCGGGTAACTCGGATTGCATATTTAACTTAGCATTAGCTATACTTACAGGAGAAATGGCGACTTTGACAAAGATTGCTTCATTAGCTTTAGTGCTGAAATTAGCTTTGGCAAAAACTCGGCGTCCCTTCAAAGAGCGACCAGACTGTACAGCGGTAGTGTCAGACACTATAAAACTTTTAAATGGTTTTGAAAAGCGAGCATAAAAATAAATGCGCTGATCATTTGCCCATCCTTTAGAGAATCTATATCCTGAAACAGTACTGTCATTCTCTGCCGTAATATATGTTTCCATCGGATTATCCCATCCAATACCACTTTCAAGGTTAATGATAATACCAGCTTCTTCAGCTTTTGGATAAACATATTTATGAAAACCTACACGATTAGTAGTAGTTAATTCTACACCAATATTATATCTATTCAACAAAACAGAATAGTACCCCGGACGAGCAACCTCTTGCTTGTGAGAGAAAAGAGATAAATAACCACTTTCAGGCACTCCCGGTTTTCCTTTTGCCATTTTAACCTTTCCGGTTACAGGCATAAATAAGATATCACCGAGATCTCCAATTCCGGTTCCACTCAAGTGAGTGTGAGAAAATCCAATAATTGTTGAATCAGAATAATGATATCCGGAACACCAGTCCCATCCTTGAGTCAGATTAGAAGGGCCCAACTGTACAGCTCCAAACGGCACATTAGCTCCCATAAACACATGACCATGATATCCTGTTCCAATGTAAGGATATACATACTGTGTAAGATTCTGCAAACGAGTACTTTTTTTCACTTGTTTTCCTATACAAGGCTGTATTAACGATGTAGCGAAAAAACAGACAAGAAGGCCTTTCATTGAACCTCTTAATAAACTTCTATTTCTCATATTACTTATATTTATTCTTTCTTGTATTTCGAAAAACCCTTTAATATATCCAGCACATTATCAGATATATTTCCAAAGAGTGAGACTCCTTCAGCTCCGTTATCCAATGCATGTCTAATACCTTCTTCTAATTCTTCATCACTTTTAAAATCAGGAAGATACAAGCCTGCATACAAAGGAAATCTACAGCATAATCCGGTAACTCCCTCCTTAACGGCATCGCCAATCCATGAAACATTTTCTTTATAAAAGGCATGATACACCATAGGGAAAACGCCTGTAAGGTTCCAGTTAACCCAATCCTGTCTCACATTTCTTCTTGCCACCTCCGGAGTTGGAAAAACTGCAGCCGTTACTTTTTTACCGTGTTTCTTGGCAATTGTAGCAACACTATTAACAATGTTTGTAATTGAATTATATCTGAACTTCCTCCAGGAGAGACTAGCTTCGGGATAATCTATGGAATCAATTTCATGGCCAGATTGCTCTTTAAACTTACTTTTACATGTTTCGCAATAACAATAGTCATAGTCAGGCAATTCTTTGGTCTGCTCTATCTTATAGTTATTCCATAAATTTACTGGGAGAATGATATCACAAAACCTGATATAATCCATATGTATTCCATCAACATAGTCTTTTTCAAGAATACTATTTACCTGATCAAGAATATGTTGTTGCACTTCTTCTTTTGAAGGACAAAGCCAACGGTAATAACCAACGTACGGAGGTTTATCTGCACACGACTCTCCTTTTCTGTTTATTGCATACCACTCCGGATGCTGTTCAAGAAGAGCCTTATCTCCCTGGTTCATAGTCCACAACCAGCGATGTGTTTCCAGTTTCTGAGATTTAGCTGCACGGAAATGAATTTCGCTATCTTTTTCAAAAAGGATACCACGGATTCCGGCTTCGTAGTATTTCTTATATCTCTTTACTAGCTCTACCTCATCCTCTCCATCTTTTGGATTTACCCACACCCAGTGTTTCCACTTATGTTTTTTCTTTTTGCCTATTAGCTCTTCAGCTTTCAACACATCCGGAAATACACACATCGATAATCCGGCAAAGATGCTGGTTTTAATAAAATTTCGTCGACTTGTCATTTTCTGATTTGAATTAATCCTTCATCATTAATACTCCATGTGCTACTACCCGATGAACGGATAGTTGCATTAAACTGGTGAGCTGTTGCTTCCATTTCCAGAGAATTATCAATATTATCTAATTTAAAACTAACAGGAGTAATATTTAGTTCATCCAATGTAGATGCATATTTTTTATTTTTTTCCAGATATTCTTTCTGTCGATAGTAAACTAACCAAAGATACTGTTTTTGTTTTTCAGCATAAGGTAAAATAAAAGGCGGAAATTCTTTTTCTGTTTGCTTTTTAGTAAAGAATAAATATCCCCACCTTTCAGGACAGTGCATATTAATCACACCCTGTGGGGACCAAACCCAGTTATTTTCTGGCAAAACCTTTCCTTCAACATTTGTTTTTTTCACATATTTTCCTTTCTTAATCATGGTATCCCATTCTACTCTTGAAAAATTAATGCGCCACAAAGTGCCTTCTTTAGGAATATTCTTTCCGGAACCAAGAGACAATGCGCTGAAAGGAATAGCAAATTCAACACTCCATCCCTTATCTTTATCTTTAGAGTTGTTTAAAGTTCCATGAACTTTCACTGCCGAACGCATACCTGCAGCATCCCAGCCAATGAGTTCTCGTGAATCATTGCGATAAGGTTTTGAAAGGAACAAATCAAAGATTGTATTCAATGCATTTACCTCAATCTCAAAATATTGATGTGTGTTATTGTCCGGGTCAATAAAAATCTCGAAATCATTATCATAATAAACTATTTCATCGTGATTGCGAAGATTAGCCCAAACATGTTCATCTTCAAGATATGCAGCGATATATAAATAATTATCATCCCAAAGCATTTTAACCCTTGTTTGATAGTAAGGATTAGGTTTAGCGTCACCTTCAATATCTCTAAAGAATTTACTCCATGAAGCATTCTCCCAGGCTGCATCTGTTATATTTCCATCTATGACTGGTTTTACAGGTGTATAACCTATTACATAACTTTCAGGAGAGTTAAACAAATTTTCAACTCCCTGAAACGATGGTTGTGCCGAACATATTACTGATCCTAGAAATAGAGACAAGCAAAATAATCCTTTTGCAAAAGAATAAAAAGTTGGTATCTTCATTATATATTATAAAAATTAAGTTTTAACACTCAATCATTAACTAAGTGAGGACAAATATAATAAATCTAACTAAATTTTTGTTTTAAATAAAAAGATTTTTTTTAAATACAATCTACCCTTTTAATAAATGCTTTTAATTTATTAAATAGTAATTTTTATAGTTATTAGACTTCTGAATTAAAAATGAAAGTATTTACGATCTAAATATTTCATTTCCACATAAAAAAAAATAAGAAGCAATTTTATCCATTCCTCAATAAATAAAAACCAAAGAGCAATAGTTGTTCAATTATTCACCAATAAATTTCAAAAATAAAATTCAATCACATCTCTAAGCTATGCTCCGAATTGAGCTAAGTACATAAATCTTAAGGGGAATGTTTCACTAAAGAATGCTGGATTTAAAATGATGGAGGTGCATTAGATAACGGGCATTGATCAATGAATGAAAATTATTGCAGAATAGCTGAAAATATCACGCCGGAGGTTGGATAAACTCCGACCGGACATTGTACAAACTCCGGTCGGACTTCAACTGAACTCCGACCGGAGTTTACCGATCTTTTATTTTTGCAGTTCTACAGAATAATATAAAGCTACCCTAACTCCCTCACTTTTTGAAAGTAACAATTTGATTTTATGATATATAAATAAGTGATGGTAGCATTTTCATCCCTAACTATACTCTCACTTTTGGGGCTACCCTCACTATTTCGAGTTGTTTTAAGCTAATTTTTTGCAGTTTTAGTGCAGTGTTATGCTTTAACATGAAACTGCAGCAATGAACTGAGCATGATCTTGGCTTATTTTATTACCCCGAATGCTCTAAAAGGTCTCGAAAAAGTGAGGGCAGGCACTTCTGGTGAGGGTAAAGTTAGGTTTGGGATGCTACATATACTAATAAAAGACTAATCTTTATAAATGAAATATTTCATCCATCAATTTCCATTTTTCAGAAGAAGTAGCACCAGGAGAAGAAATCTGGAACATTGACATGTACTCTTCCCATTCAGCTTGCCGGGGAAGAGTAGCAAGCTTAGACATTGCATTATCCCAATCAAAATCCAAAGGAGTCTCTACAATCATAAACAGTCTTGTACCTAGAAGGAATATTTGCATTTCAAGAATACCAACTTCACAAATACCAGCTTTAATTTCAGGCCATATATTTTCATGACGTTTCACATATTCAGCTATTAATGCCGGATCATTTTTCAGATCTAATGTCTGGCAATAACGTTTAACTGGTTGATTATACTCCTTTACTTTGTATCCACTTTCTCTTGTGTTCATATAGCATTAGAATTAAAGTTGTGTTTTTAAAAATACAAAAAAATCAGTTTAAAGCTTTATTCTTCTTTGCTAACATAAGGTTTAAAATCTGCACAAATCCTAGCCAAAAAAGTATATCAATAGCAAACATAATATTAATATTTAAGAGATGTAATAACATTACATTTATAAAAACTAACAAACCAGCACAAATAACAAGACTTACCATTACTTTGCGATGAGAAAACCCTAAATCAAGCAATTTATGGTGAATATGTCTTCTATCTGGTAAAAACATTGATTTTCCTACCGAAGCACGTTCCAGCATAACTCTTAAAGCATCGAACACAGGAACAAACAGTGAAGATAAAGCTATTAACACTGGAGAATCAAACAAAGAATAATTATGCCCAGAATCAGCCATGGCAAATCTCACTCCCAGATATGCTAATAAAAATCCTAAAGTTAGTGATCCTGTATCCCCCATAAAGACTTTTCTTGAGGTATTGAATACGTTATAATAGAAAAACGGAATCAGAATTCCAACTAAGATTATGCATATCAAAGAATAAAAGAACATCCCTCTAAAAAAGAATAATATGCCAAATGAAATAAGTGCTACTCCTGATATACCAGATGCTAAACCATCCGCTCCATCAATAAGGTTGATTGCATTCGTAATAAACACAATAAGAAATATTGTAAATAGCATTCCTATCCAATCAGAAATTTCCCAAATGCCAAACAAACCATTGAAATTATTAATATAAAGTCCTCCTGATACCAAAAGAGTAGCCGCTAAAAATTGAACAATCATTTTATGGCGATAACGAGATCCAACAAGATCGTCTTTGAAGCCAACTCCTAAAAGCAATATATTACCAGCTATTAATCCAAACATTTTTCTCAAAGCCGGTTCCAAAGAAGCTAAAGAATCATCCGCTTGAAATTTTATAAGAATTAATATGCTCACTGAAAAAACGAACAACAATATAGGGAAAAAAGAAACACCAGCAAGTCGTGGAATTGGTTGTTCATGAGACTTTCTTGCATTAGGCAAATCATAAAGACTTTTCTTTTTTGCAATGTAAATGATGCGAGGTAAAACCATCATTTCCAATACTACAGAAGTAAACAAAGAAAAAATTAGCAATCCAATTAAGAAAGAGAGGTTATTTATTATCATAATATAATCAAAATTATATCTATCAGGCTAAACTAAATTTTGCACAAAGATACAAAAAATCAAGATAAACTAACTAATTTTAAAGAGATAAGCAGAATCTATTGCACAAATAAATCAAACAATATTGTTAATTATTTTATTTACAGGCTTTCAATTCAAGAATAAAAACCCCAAAGATATAAATGATTATTTTAAATTATAAACAGTAAAATTCCAGAGTTACTTATTATTACAAATAACAATGTCTGTATTAGGAGATTAGAATTAAAGTCTGTCACCTATTTTTTTAGAAAGGAGTTGAATTACAAAATAGTTATCCTTACCATGAATGCTCCTACATTGTCCACCAAAAGCTCTACCGGAAATTACAATCTCCACATTATGCTTCTTAAATACTATTCCTGCTTTTTCCCATAGCCGAAAAACCCCAAGTGCTCGTTGGTATGACAAATGATAAGCTTGATCAGAGTTCCGTGGGATATTATTATCACACCAGCTTCCCAAATGTCCTTCTACGATTAATAAAAAAGAAGCCCTCCAATCGACCTTATTAACTCTGTTTATATAAGCTTCAAGAGAATGACCTGCAACAATCATTTCCTTTAAATAGGCTTCTTTTAGCTCTGCACTGTTACAGGCAAAAATTTCTTTTCCTTTTAAAGCTCTTACTACAAATTTATTACAAGATGGCAAATACTCAAATACTGTATCTGAGGCTAATGATTCTATTTCACTATTCATTCTTCTTGTATGCAGGTATTCTTTTTCCAGCCCTTTTAAGCGTTTATTTTGCTCAGTTATCTCTTGCGTATTTTCGGTAAATACCTTAAAACTTAAGCCAAACAACACAAGCATGATAACAAACATTATTGTTAACAATCCCACAAATGCCGGCCAAAAAAGATCTTTCCTCTTCATATTACACTTTATCCTTCCACATCATTATCAACATCATTAGAGAATATTGTCTCCGACCTAATTGATTTCACATCATTACTAATGTTAGAAACTACGTTTATCAGATCTTCTTCTTTCTTTGTATAAGAGGCCAATGTTTCATTCAGTCTCTTAATCTCTTCGGATATTATATCAAGTTTGGTTAATTTCTGGAACGGACTTTCGTTATTGGTTATCTCAAAGGCATTTTTTATTGCTGTTTCAAAGTTATCAACGAGAGAGCGTACATTTTTCACATTTGCTTTCAGATATTCTTCAACCATTTCATTACTCTGATTTGTGTAGTTCTCTATCAGAGATTGTTTTTTATCCAGATCATCCAAATGTCTTTGTACCAGATTCAACTGTCTGGATCCCAGCAACTGACTTTCATTGATCGATTCTCCTAGCACGTTTACGCTGTTTTCAAACGTAGAAACACGGTCCAGCAGTTTGTGCATACTTGTTACAAACTGTGTGCTACTCGCCATTAATTCATTTAAGTCTTTTTGTTTTTTAATAAAGTTGTCCATCTCAGGTAGAATATTCTCAACCCGATTGAATGTTTCTGTATTTACCTTGATCAGATCCTGGAATTTGCTACTATACAGTTCACTCAGAATCTGCTTCTGAGTTCCCATCCCTTCAGCAATTGTCTGCATGTTTGCAGCAAGACTTACAACGATGTTGTTAATGTTTCCAATATTATCAGAAAAGACTGTATTAAAATTATCGAGCGTACCTTTCAACCGTCCCAAAGCATCCACAATATTACTTCCCATTCCAGGCAATAATTTTGTCTGAACGAAAGTGTAATAGTGATTTTTCTTTCTATCCTTATGCCTTACCGCAGTGGTTAGTCTATAGTTGGCAACGGTAGATAATAGCAATCCTATAAAACTAGACACCATAGCAATAACCACTCCCCATAGAAAACTATGTATTCCGTCTTCACTAAAAATACCAAGAAAGTTCATAGAGAATAGTCCCACAGCTACCCCGACGAACGTTCCCATTAGTCCTACATACAAAGGAATAGGAATTTCGGATGTAACCTCCGATTCCTTCGAAGCAGAAATTCTTTCCGAAAGATTCTGAATAACATAGAAATCAACTGTACCCTGATTTTCTTTCAAATAGGTATTAGTTGCATGAATAATAGCCCCGAATTCTTTGGAAATCTTACTGTGTACACTAATTATCTGAGTCCCATATTCATTCGATATCCCCAATGAGCCGATTGAAGGATATATGTTTTTAAGGGTTCTTATGCCAACAGCTGTTTTCAGAAAAAAAACCAGCTGAATCCAGACCACAACAGAGATGATAACTATTGTTACACTTATATCCATAATTACAGTTTAAGAAAGACCGCAAAACAAGTGTTGCGGCCTTTGAATATTTTATTCGTACTATTTAAAAGTAACCTTTCCCTTTTTCTGAACTTCCCATTTATTATCATTCAAATGCAGTCGGGCCGGTTCAATCTCCTTCACCATCTTACAATCGGATGTAGGATATTCGTCAAATTCATGGAATGGCTTAATCCAGTTTTCTACATTCGGAATCATCTTTGACGAAGTACTATCACTAGAGATAAGCGAAAGAGAGGCTACAGTCGGTTTTTCAGTCTCCACCATAATTCTATAAATAGAATCCAAGCGTTGTTCTTTCGACAGATTTTTATGATAAAAGAATCCATAGCCATCCATATTCTTGGCATAATAGATCTCTTTATTGATAAATAAATCGAGATCTTCTTTAGTGAAACCGGTCATAAAATCTATCAATCCTACTATAGGATAGAAAAACAAGGTCTCCGAAAGTTCTGCATCATCTGCCTGACTCTTTGTATATTTGGAAAAACCGTTATTATAATATCCCTCCACTTTACTTATCAACAGGCCTTCGAATGCTTTAAGATTTATGTTCTCATTAAACTCTCTGCCCAGATGCAGTTCAACAAACATCTTACAGTACAGCCCGATAAACGATTTCACATTTTCAATAATACTGCTTCTCAGTTCATCTCTTTTCTCTCCTCGAACTTCTTTGTAGGTATTGAAGTTATGTTTATCTGCATAATCAAGCTGACATCCCAGGAAAAGTGAATTCGACAAGATTACAGGATTATCCTTATATAATCCACCATAACATGTAGACTCTTTTCTGTCTGTAGCCGGAAGAACAATCTGAATTTTACGCCCCTTTACACCAAATATTTCTTCGAATATAAAGCTGCAATATTCACCGATAATCTTTTGATTCCTACTTAAAAGGTCGATATACTTACTACCATTACCACTAAATATTATGCACGAAGGATAATCCTCGCCGGAATCTTTCATAAACTGAGCCGCATGATACATTAAAGCAGAAAGGTGGAAAAGAAATATCTTTTTATATACCCCGTTAGATAACTGCTCACAAATCTTAGAAGCATTATCATTGGCAAACCAGAAATTGATAATCTCGGCCGAACTATATTTCTCATTCGTCAGATATTGTTTATTTAGCCCATTAAGATTAGTCGATTTAAAGTTTTCAGTAATCTTTTTCTGGATACTCTTATATATTCCATTTTCCTTCATGTTTGAGAAGGCGTTATACCCATTTCTCCACAAATCATTGCAGGCAAAGTTAACAGACGTACCTTTTACTGGCACTTCGTTCTTAAAAATCATAAAGTCGGTAGATCCACCGCCAATATCAACTGTGAGCACGGAATTGTTATCCTCCAGTATGCCGCAATTTCTGTAATAATAGTAAGGAGCTTCAGATTCGGTTACATTGTAAAGTTCAGCCCTTCTGCCAAACAATTCCGTATAATTTTTCTCCCACATCCTTTTATAGTTCTCTTTGGTTGTTTGCGAGAAACTCAGCGGGTTAAACCATGTCATCTTTGTTAATTCAGGATTACCACCATTCAACAGAATTTTATACTTCACCATTCGCAGAATCTCATTGATAAAGATGGCTACCCGCTCTTTATCCTTTTCTACTTCACTCCATTTTATATTGCTGACAATCTGCTGCTCTTTCCTTATTTCCCGCTTCTCGTAAGTAAACGAAATATTACTGTTATCAAGTAATTTCAGTTCACCGGTTTCATTAACCTTCTCACACAATGCCGTACGAATTGGGAAGCTATATTTTTCATTTTCCTTACTCATAATAACAGAAGGAATAAATTCAGAAGCCTGAATATCGAGTGCTGATTCGTCAAATCCAAAGAACTCTTCGTACAAAGAGGTTATCTTTTTTTCATTTCCTTCGTTATTGGCCGGAGAATGTAACATCACTACCTGACGGTCATCGGGCGAGATAATAAATGGTTTAGGTTTAAATCCATTATCTCCTGTAAATGCAATAAACGTGTTTGTTGTTCCAAAATCCACAGCTACGTGAAACTCCCTCGGACCAATTTTCTTTTTATTCCACTTCGGAATAATCAAACTCTCAGCCTTATGAGTAAAATCAATAGGAAACGATAAGCGCATTATGGAAAAAGTGGTGTTATTAACCTGATAGAACACTGATCCCAAGTCACTGTTTTCATCAATCAACCTTCGTTCATAACGGGTACAGTAAATGTTCATCGAGTCATTTTTCTCTACCTCCTGAATAGGCTGATAATAATCGTTCACTTTCCGAAAGAATGTGAGGTTATATAAAGAAACAGGCATTTTTTTTTCGGCATCTGCAATAGCGAGCATTACCTTGTAATAATCATTATCCGTAGTTGGTTTATCATTTGCATCTACTACCTGTAAAAATGGAAATATACCCAGATTGACATTGGCAACATATTCTTCGAGTGCTATAATGGTATACTTTTCTTCTGCATTGTCAGTGCTGATTTGTGTTCTGTACACCTGAGTCTTCTGTTTATTATCGCCAGGCAAAGTCAGTATCACCTTCACTTCTTTAGCCGACTCCTGATATTCAATTTTAAGTTTATGGTAATCAATATTATTCAGAGCCTCAACACGTAGAGGCAGTAAATAATCATAATTTCGTTCTTCTTTATCATTGATGTAAGTACCGCAAACAAAACTTTCCGTGTCAATTTTAAAACGAACCTTTATCAGATGATCGGTAAAGAAGTTCATAGAATTGATTCCTGTACTTTTACCAATTTCCACTCCATTAATAGAAACCGTACTATTATCATCACTCACCACCGATTTCGTCTCTACCGGATCGATAGTGCTCAAATTAATTCTTGAGGCCCAGTATTTTATATAATTTCTAAAATTAACAATATGATCAGAAGTACATTTCTCTACTATATTGAGCACGTACTTCTGAAACAGTACATCTCTGTCTTCGAACAAGCGAATACTTGAAAAGTATTTCTTTTTATTATTCGGATTTACCAAGTCAAAACTCTCCTGATAACCGGGATTCATAAATGTTTTATCCTCGTATTTATCAAGATTTGGAGTAGTAAAAAAGAATGTAAACGGTGAAGAACCCGCCAGAATCTGATTTTTATATTTTATAAGAACAACCTCATTCACTTCACCAAAGGAGTTATCTGTCAGATAGCTCTCCAGGGAATTGGCAAAATGATTCGATTCCACACTCCGAAGCTCGTGAAGTCCTTTCTGCTTGTTCCATACCCGTACTTTGACCTCCTCTTTTTTATCTTCGTGATATTTTAGATTAAAGAGAATTTCGAATGCATCAAGACAATCGGATACTATAAATTTATAGCATTCCCCGCAATTATTTGTTTTGTTCAGCAAGTCATACGTAAGCATGGAAAACGCATCATTCACCACATAAAGTCGGGCCAACGGAGAAGGAACAGCATTCAGTGCTTTGCCGTTCTTAGTACTCTTATCCTTCACCTTTCCGGCAATCATCCCCTGATTAATAGGTCCACATGGGCTCCATTCACTTTTGGAAGCACCGGTTGCGCATATATTCAGTTCTTTCATAGCCGTATCACTTTATAAACTTATTTATATTATCAATCGCCTCATACATCATCTCCGTATATTTCTGGTACAGATTATCCATATTGCGTTTCTTATACTTCTCTTCCAGAAGAATCATTTCGTGCAGATAGTAAGAAAGTCCATACGGAATTTTAGCCCAAAGACATCTCTTTCTATTCGTAAACTCATGTCCCTGAAGAGGAAAACTCTTCAAAGCATTATTTCCATCCAAAAGGAAAGGAGCAAATGCTCTGTCGTTATCACTTAGCTCATGAAGCCACTTATAAAATTCTCTATTAAACTCATCAAGTAACAGAAAGAATCCGCTGTTGTAGAAAGTATCATCAAAGCCGGAAGTTTTTCTTAGCGGAAAATCCCTCTCCCCTTTTGCCAATTGATTCACCATGGTAAAGGTGTAATAATTCAGCAATGAATAGATATATTCCTGATGAGCCATACCAATATTATCCCAGTTCATCACCTCTGAATTATTATCAATGCAGATGCTGTAATATTCAGTCTTCCTGTCGGCCGGCACTTTATTCTGTTCTGCCGGAGTGCTTTTAATGTAATGAAATACCGAAGTAGCTGCCATAAACTCAATAAAGTGAGTACCATTCTTTTGCAGTTCCTCATCATTGGTATAGGGTTTTTGTTGTTTATCATCGGCAATGTAATAAAGACTGTCTACTTTCAGTTCTTTATCATAATAACTTAGCGCAGCCTTTGTTTTAGTAATAAAGCAACTGGAATTAATATCATTATTCGGATCTTCCTTTTTAGGCGGAGTCAGTTCAAAATAGGGCATTACAGCTATGGCGCCAATGCTGGCATTCTGCAGATAAGCATTGCCACACGAACGTATTTTCTTTACCAGTAAAGGAAAGCCACTGGCACCTGTACCTCCAAAAACTGATGCAACAATAAATATCTTGTCTCCCTGACCGAACTTGGAAGTTAGATCCTGAAACCAGTTTTGCCGTTCAAAATCGTCCAGTACCACACATCCTACATTGGGACTTCCCTTAAAACCAACGGCAAGTGATCTGTTTATATTCGATTCTGAGTAAAGCAGATTAATAAGATCCTGACTCACTGAATCGGTAGGCAACTTGCTTTTCTTTATAAACTCACCGAAACTGCAATCCAGCCGGAGATCATAATCAAAATTAGGATTTTCATCATCGTTTGCCCCCAGATTTCCTAAAGATACAATTCGGGTATGAAAGAAATTATCCTGCATCAAGGCACCTCTTGCAATCATGCCCCTAATCTCGCAATATCTATCAAGCGACTTCTTGCAATTGGTAAATTCGTCCAGCGATTTATGCGGATCAATAAGTACAGGGATAATATCCTCGTTCTCGCCTTTCTCGTTACAGGCTTTATAACCCGATGCCAAAAGCATTGTCAGAGATTTCATCACCCTGAGCCCGGTTCCACCGATACAAAACAGAAATGTACTCATAATCAGAATAGTTTAAATGGAGTAGTTTTTGCGTTTGTAAAGCCATTAAAGAAAATAGAAAGCAGAAAAAATACAATTATGCTATACAGACAATTAATCGCCACAATTCCAGCTGTATACTCTCCAAACGGGAAATTAATAGTAACTTTTGTTTTTATGATAAAGTAGGTTGCTATACCAGTAAGTATAGTACAACATCCACCTGTCAGTACCCAATATTTGCTTTTGTAAAACAAGCCTGGTAAACTATTGAGCCAAAGATAATAAATTGCCCAAGCCGCAATAGCCAGTAAAAACATTACAGCACCAAGCGTGAAATATTGATTTTCGAACAGTGTCTGTACTTTTTTTGCAGCTTCCATATCTACTTCATCGGGGGAAAAGCTGTTGATAAACTCAGACCATTTCCCTATTAATTGTTCCAATAAGAAGTCGTACATAATCTATATTTTTAGAGTTATCTTTTCCCTTCAGTAATTAAAACAACGAAGGGAGTATTATAATAATATTTACTTTGTTTGTCCGTGCTATACGCACCCTTTAAACCTGAAATCAATTGTTCGAAGCTGATTGTCTTATCATACTCTGCCTCGTACTTTGCACCGCAAACAGCAGAAATCCACCCGGCTTCTCTCCTCTTTACATATACACTAACTTGAGTTGATCCATCTAAAATATCCGACACTTTAATCTTTATAAAATGAGTGGCATGCACCTTATTCGCAGCTTCACGGCTTCCATTCCCAAAATCAAATGATGCACTATCGGTCAATTCTTCTATTGTAGCCCGCGCACCATCGGCTTTAACTTCCAGCTGCTGCATTAATTGTTTATTATCAGAAAATAAATAGTATGGCAATTTAGTCAGATCTGCTGCCAGATAGAAAGTTACATCCGATTCTCTATTTATATCACCAATAGTATAATACAGCTTATTATCAGATTCGTACGTTATTCCATTCACGATTCCTCTGTTAGGAAGTAAAGTGTATGTTGGCGTTGGAAACTCCTTCCTGTAGAATGAAATCTCACCCAGCAGATTCTCTTTCCGGATGCTCTGCATAATTTTCTGCTTCATTTTATTAACCGGAAGATCATTGCCAATCAGAATAATGTAATAAGGACTATTTTCAACAGTTTTGCCTCTTCCAGTAATATAAGAAGAAGTTAATCCTACGATAGAAAAAGCATAAGATGTATTCTTTATAACGTTTTTCACATCCGTGCCATACTGTGTAAGAAGTACATTGGCTTGGCGCCCCATAGGAGAATATTTCATGTCGGAGATAAACATTCCTACATCGTTTTTACCGAGAGAAAGAACCACATCTTTTAGCATCTGAGGAATTTGCGTAGAGCCGGCAAAACGAAAATTACCTGCATTCATATCTCTTCTGAAATCAGTTAAAGTCATCTTTTCAACAGGCTCACTGGCATCACGAAACAGTCGTACAGAATCAATCTTGTCGTAAAATTCATTCAGAACCGACCACACATCCGATTTGAACCCCGTAATCTTATTGGCCTGAAAGAATCCGGCCATACTACCTGAGCTCTCAATAAAGCACTTTATTTTGCCTGTTTTATAAATCGAATCAGGCGCAGGACAATTCTTCAGCCCACCATTATCGTCAAATAATACGTAATTATCTGGGTTGATATTTTTGCTATTTCCGCAGCTTAATAAAAAGATTGAAAACAGACATAAAAAGGATATATTTTTCGTGCCAATCATACTATTAATGAATTAGTTCGGGTCTTGATTCAAGGTCAATAGTTTGCTAAAGACAAAGTTAAGAAAAGAAAAGACATTTTACTATATTTATATTCCTATAACTTAAATAATATTAAAAAACTTTCCATTCTATTCCTGAAACTTCAAAAAGCATTCCTATTTCTATTATAATTATAAAATTTCTGAATTCCGTTGAGTAATACCAAATGAACAATTAACAAAAACAAAAGGTTCCGGATTCATATAATATTGAAGAAATAAAAGAGAAAATCTGAATCTCATTCGCATTCTTAACAAAGGCTTTTTGAGAGAGATCTTACCGGGATATTGTAAAGCCCGAGCTTATTTAAAAACATTATTCGAGCACTTTTTTCATCCTTGTACAAAAGATTGCATTCTTCTGTAGAAAAGAATTAATTGTTTTGTACAGAAGAATGCAATCTTTTGTACAAGAATTTATAGAGGTAACTCCAAAGAAAATAAAAAAATCAGCGTGAGATAAAAAAAGCCCCTCTATATCTTTAAATAATCAAAGTTAGAGGAGCATATTAATGAATAAAAGAAGTCTGATTAATTGCCGCAAGGTCAAAAAAAAAACACTCAAGCCTAAGCCATATTACGAAAGAATCAGAACTTACGAAACGACAAACGGGCAAATGAAGAATTAAGAACCATTTTCTCTGAAGATAGTTTCTCAATGAAAAAGCGCTGAATCGTATCGTTCATTCCATAAACAGCCACATCTGCAGCTTTATGATTACGGATTATTACACTAAGCGAATCACCTGAATGGGAAAAAGTACCAGAACACATTGTAGCTCCCTGCAACTGAACCATGTGTAACTGAACGCAGTAATACAACTGATCGGGAGACTTGGAAGTCTGATCCTTGTACTCTATCTTCATCAATTGCCACATACCATCCAGATCACCATTTATGGAGGCTTTCTGACAGGAAGTGACACTCGTTAGAAGCATTATCAAAAGTATATATATTTTTTTCATTGTTACTCTTTATTTAGTCAGCAAACCTGTTTTACGAATAGTAATCATTCCTCCGGTATTATCACCCAACAGTGAGCCACGATCCGTGGCACCCGAAACTGTAAAGCTCCAACCACTTATTTTTACGGGAGCATAAGTCAGTTCCACCAATGCAGAAGTATTCTGTTTAACCTCCTTAAATGGTTCGCCATACGTCCCCCAGTTATCACTGTGCGACAGAAGCACTCTATAATGAATCTCATCAGTAGGCTTACCGGAGATACCCAAATGATGTGCTATAATGCGATTATTAGTAAATGCAATCTGCCCGTCATTGTTATAAATTGGCGAGGTAAACAGCGGATTACCTATTGCCTGCCCCCAATGCTGCCAGCCGGTATAAAAGCCATGGTTATAATAATTATCTCGTGCGCTGATCTGTTCATTGATTACATTGTTATGATCCCAGTAAACCGGACCGCTCTGATCCTTACTGCCAATATATTCATAAACTATTCCACTCACCACTGGATTCTTTGGAGGAGTAATCTCAAAACCAAGCATTCCATCTTTCCAAGGGTACTGCATCACCAGCATAGAGTGATCCTCAAAGTAATGCTCATAATAAGCACGCAGGTTCCATCCATGAAGTTTATAATTCAAAGAAAAATGCCAGCTACCCAACTGATTACCTTCAACATTTGCTTGATCAGATAATGGTGTATCTTCTCCTCCCGACATAGGAACTAGAGCTTTAAAGTAATCTTTTACTTTGGAAGGCATCTTGAACGTTTTACCGTTACTATATTGAGTACCACCAAATTCAGCTTCCATCTGCAAACCAAATTCAAGTTTCCAGGGAGAAACATATTCCTTTCCAACCTTTACATAAATAGCTTTGGAATGGTAAAGCACATCTGTGGTACGCTTTCCCATAGGAGTAGTAAAATCTTTTTGCCAATTGTCATCCGTAAAACGGCCATAAGCAACATGTCCACGGAAAGAGAGCCACTCTCCGGTACCCGGAATAGCAAGATAATCGGGTAATCCCACACGCACCTGAGGAACAGGACGTGCATTTCCGGCAACAGTAAGTCCGCCACTGGAAAGCTCTGGATTTGTAAACTCTCCGTATCTCTCCTTACTTCCTATAGAAAATCCTATTTTATTATACTTAAAATCAAGATAAGCCTGCTGCACAATAAAGCTGGAAGCAAAGTTATAAGCACCAGCCAACTCAAGACCGTAGCCGTAATCCACTTTCTTATCATTCTCAAGCGGACGAAAAATTCCCGCAGACAGGTATCCATTTTCTTTTGAAATAGAAGAGAGTCCCTGTTTATTGGCATTTATCCAAAGCGGTGAATGATCCCCCGATGCTGCAGTTACTCCACTTTCAACTGAGTAAGTCAAGCCTTTATCTATCTGTCCTTTAACAGAGAAAGAGAAGAATAATGCAGTAAAAAGTATTGCTAAACATTTTTTATTCATGTCAGCAAAGGTAAAGAAAAATCCCGGAAGACAAATACGCATCCGGGATTTATTAATTATCTGCTTAAATAATTATTTTGATAACAACTCGCACAGATGATCCATACACCTGCTCTTATCAAAATATTTTTTATAAAAATCTCTTCCATTCATTCCCAATGAAGCAAGCTCGTCCTTATTCATTTCTTTCAGTTGCAATATATTATGAGCCAAGCCATTTGAATTACCAGCTGAAGATGCCAAACCACATTTAGCTTCATCAACCAACTGGGCAGCATCGCCATTAAGCATAGCAACAACCGGTTTGCCAGCTGCCATATATGCCTGAAGTTTTGCTGGAACAGTAAGGTTAAAGATCAGTTCGTCTTTCAAGGAAACCAACATTACATCAGCCTTACTAAAAAAAGCTGGCATTGCATCTACCGGATATGAGCCCATAAGATAAACAGTATCCTGTAATCCATTCTCCTTAATATAGTTTATTACCCACTCTTTTTTCCTGCCACTTCCCAGAATAATCCATTTTATCTCTTTATTATCTTTCAATTTATGAGCAGCTGCCAGAATATGTTCAAAGTCCTGCGCTTCACCAATATTTCCTGCAAACATTACTTTAAAACCATCGGGTAACTGCGGAATTTCATAAGATGACAAGGCAGTACCTATTACATCTTCTGCCCAATTAGGAAAATAAACCATCTTATCTGCAAAGTTTCCTTTTGCACAGATAGAGTGCTTAAAACCTTTTGAACTAATAAGAATTTTATCCGACTGTTTATACAGGAATCTCACCATAGAGGTAAAAAAGCTCAAAACATATTTATTGGTAACTCCACCTGCACTGGTCAGACTCTCAGGCCATAAATCAAGCACCCAAAAATAGAACGGTATTCTTTGCATTCTCTTTATTACTGTAGCTGGAAACGCTTGCGTTACCGGGGATGACTCGTGCACCAGCACATAATCGTATTTGTTTCTTAATGCATGAAAAAAAGCCCAGACTGAAGCTATCAGAGCCCAGCTAAAGCCATTGATTGCTATTTCAATGCCACGACCTTTTCCTCGAGGAACCAAAGGTATTCTGACCACATTCACGCCATTTATCTTTTCTTTTCTTCTTTTGAAAATGCCATATCCATTAAAAAACTTACCATCCGGATAATTGGGAATACCGGTTGCAACAGTAACCTCATACCCACGTTTCACCAGTTCAAAAGCAACATCGTTACATTTAAACTGTTCGGGATAAAAGTATTGAGAAACCAACATCACTTTCATACAATATTATTTTAGATATTTTCTGACTTTAAATTCCAGCTTCAACATAAACAATGCAAGTAACAAGGAATAGTTCCACATCAGTTTCAGAAACTTCATATTAAACCCATCCAGCTCTCCTGTTTTTGTTTCTATCTTTATATTTTTCAATATTCCATACAGCATTGATATTCTGCAATCGGCTAGCTTCAAAGCAGAAAACGACTGAGCCAATATCATTGAATCTATATGTCGATGAAATATATCTTTATGTTTAAATTCACTATAAGCTATGATTGAATCGCACACCTCATTAAAATGGGTATTTTCTGTTACAGAATTCTCATTTATAAAATAGCAGTAAAACGTATCGGGTATACGTCTCATTCTTTTGCAATGCGCCATTGCTGTCAACATAAAAAGCTGATCTTCTGCCAATCTTAATCCTTCTATAAAACGGAGATTAAGAGAGTTGATCACATTCATTTTCAAAAATGTTCCTCCTGCACGAAAACAGAATACTCCGGCATCTATATAATCCTTCAGGCTCATTACCGGCGTCTCCCCCGCTTCAGATAGCACCACATTGCCTTTCTTGTCAATCCGCTTATAGGAGAACTGAATGCAATCCAGCTCATCTTCAACTGCATAGTGATGAACGACTTCCAGACAGTTACGTTCAATCCAGTCGTCGGAATCCACAAAGCACACCCATTCACCTGTTGCCTTCTCGAGCCCTGCATTTCTGGCCGAACTGGCTCCTCCATTTTCTTTATGTATAACCCGAATCCGCGAATCCTTTGCTTCGTAATCATCACATATTTTCCCTGAATCATCCGGACTGCCATCGTCAATCAATAACAATTCAAAGTCTGAGAATGTTTGAGACAGAATACTGTCCACACATTTGTGCAGATATCGTTCCGCCTTATACACAGGCACGATGATACTAATTGCGGCAGCACACATATACTCTAAATTGTTAACACATTCGTTTAAATGGATTCAGTTTCAAAACCAGCCTCAGCAAATCTCTGCAGACTATATTATTACGGTTCAGTCCCAAAATATCAAAAGCTCTTTTACAGTTATACCTGTAAATACAATGATACCTTTCAGAAGTGGAAACATACGGAAGCCGGTAAACTCTGTCAAAATCCATCAGTTTAAGATAAAAAGTATTGTAAATTTTATCTTTACCAATAGAAGCATATACCGAAGCATCATGAGTCCGGTAGAACACTGTAATTCTATCCATGAAATAGAATCTATATCCTGCCTTAGTAAGTTTTAACCACATAGGATGATCATCCACATACGGAAAACGTTCGTCGAATCCGCCTACCTCAATTACAGCTTTCTTGTTTAAAAAGACAGACGGGCCATGTATAGGATTTCTCCTAAGCAGAATATTGTATTGATCATTCACTCCGGTTTCAGGAGAAAAGAATACATCTCCTCCCTGATCTTCAATATGATAGAAATTAGTCTCGTCAAAAATATATCTAAAAAAAAGCGACTTTGATTCCACCACCCTGGCTTCTTTATTCAGCTTTACAAAGTCAACAAAGGCATCAACACAGTCCGCTGTCAGAATATCATCACCGGCTATAAATTTAATCCATGTACCTTTAGCAGCATTCACCCCCCTATTACAGTTAGCTGCAATGCCCGAATTCTTTGGTACAGTTATAACCTCTGTTCTCACAAATCGGCCACTATTCTTTTGCATCCACTCTTTGCATAGTTCAACAGTATTATCTTTCGAACAGTCGTCAGTCACTATCAGTTCTATATTCTTATAAGTCTGTTCTCTTGCACTATCTAATGTTTCAAGAATATATTTTGATGAGTTATAAGTGACAACTACAATTGATACTAAAGGTCTATTTTCCATAGCTTTACAATTTAATTTGTTTAGTTAAAGCACAACCTTACTTCTTTTTTTTTTAAATACCGCGAATAGTTAAGCGACACATTAACCTGAATAAAAGAACTGACTATCAAAAACATATAAGCAAAATCAAAAAGATACGGTCGCTGATACATAAGTGCCAGATATAAAAGCATCGATAAAAATGTTCCTTTTACATTCTTATTGATCTGTGCAGATATCACTAAAAGCAGTATAGAAATAAGCACCGTAAATATAAAACCATAATAGATCAGGAATTGTTTATAGGACGAAGAATCTGCAGCCACATCTGTATGAGTCCCCCACAGAAAATAATCAGAATGAATAAATAAATCAAAATAGTAATCCAGTTCCTCCGAGGTTCTGTTGTCTCCTTTCAGTCTGCCATCTTGCATCTCAAACCTCTCCCAAACTAATCCTTTTACATCTTCATTATCCTTAGTAAACAGATAGAGTGCAATCACAGCTGCAATAGCAACTAGCTTTAATTTTGTGCGATAGAAATACAGAATAGCCACTGCACTCAAGAGGATAAAGAAAAGAGAAAAAGCAAAAATACCCGATATAAATAAAATAATATTAGAGACTTTCTTCAGGTTATATCGTTCAGCAAAAAGCATAATACCAGCAAAAGTACCAACGACTCCCGGTTCATCGAAAACTCCATAAAAACGAGGAAATTCTACATTAATAATCTCATTGGGCATCACCAGAAAAGGATACTGTTTGTATAAAAAATCTTTCAGTGGATTAAGCGGATCAATTAAAGAATAGCCCACCGGATAAGATAATATGACTAAAACATAAATAATCAGTGAAAGAAATAAAGAAATAACCAGAATAGTTTTGAAACATTTATAATATTTCAGCATCACCTTCCGGTCTATAACAAAATAGAATAAAATAAGCAGCGAAGAAATATACCCCATAAAGTTAGCCTGGGCATCACTGGCTAACGATAAAAGTAACAAAGCAAAGATGGGAATAATAAGTAAATCAAGCTTTTCTGCTTTTCTGAGATTGAATATACCAATAAATGATAGGACATAGATTATAATTACATTTACCTGTTCATAATAGCCCCACATAAAATAAGGCTTCATAAGAAGGAAAATGCAGAAACCATAAAAGTAAGCTACTAAATTACTTCCTGTAAATATTCCAGTCCATCTCTTTTTCATCATACAGAAAGATTATTTCTCTCCCAGAGAAGAGTCATTCAACACTTTATCTTTGTTATCCCGTCATCGTCGAATTTTCTTTTTAATAAGATCGCTGATATCTATTCGCTTATCCAGCTCCTGATATGAATAATAAAATGAGAATACAACAAACAAACTACCCAATATATATCTGATAGTCATTGGAGCAAGCAACACTAATACAATACAAAGAGCTGACAATAAAAATTGTATACTAAAAACTTTATAAATTCCCTTTTGAAAATGAATATGGTATCTTTTACCTGCAATAATCCACACCTGTATCAAATAAACGATATATCCAACCAGAAAAGAGATACCCAAACCTGTAAGCCCCCAATACATATATCCAAGAATATTAAAAGCCGTCGTATAGATAATTGCTACTAGCTCGCTCCAGAAAAATGCAGTTGTATCTCCTTTTGCAAGAAAGGAATAAGCAATGGTCCAACTGGCAGCTTTAAAGAAGATACCAAGTATAGCCCAGTAAATAAGACCTTCAACTGGTAAAAATTTGCTGGAATAAAGTATAGTTACCACCGGTTTTATAAAAATGATGAAACCTGCGATAATAGGAGCCAATAGCAACAAACTTATTTCTGCCTGTTGATTTATTGTTTTATTAAACTCTTCACTGCCGGAGCTTACAGCTGAAAGCCGGGGATAATAATCGGTTCCCATAGCTGTAAATACAAGACCCACGTATGTGTTTATAATAGCAAATCCGGCAGTAAAAAGTCCTACATCATCCAACCCACCCTTATTACTTATAAAAATCCGCACTAAGTAAGAAGCTCCCACGGAAAGTAAGCCCTGAAGACTAATGAAGAATCCCATCTTCAGCATTCCTTTCCCTTCTTTCTTTATACTTTTTGTAGTTATTTCAACCTTTTCAATCTTAACTTTATTGGAATAATAATAAGACAAAATGAATGAAATAACACTAGTTATGATCAAAACCGGTACTATAGCATCCAATCCCCATAAATAGTATAAAGGAACCGTTAAGAAAAGACCTATTGTATTACCCGTAACATTTGCTTTAGCCATATCGGCATACTTTCGCATGCCTTGCAGCAAAGCTATTTGTCCGGAAGCAAGTTGTTTAAAGAGAACTGACGATGAAAGAATAACAAAGGCTATTGTATACTGATAATTTCCAAATGTAACATAACTCAGATAAGAAGAGAACAGTAAACAAATAACAGCACCAAGCAATCCGGTCAACCATACCAACCGACGAAATACACGGATAACCAACGCTATTTTTCCGGCATCCTGTGTTGCATTGGCTTCCGCAATATCTCTTACGGCACTGGTACCCAATCCTAAATTGGTAAGCGACATTATCAAATCCGTAGCCGAAATCAACAAACCATTAATACCCATACCTACCGGTCCCAGAAGTACAGCTACAAATTTTGAACGAATAATACCAATCAGAATATTGTATACTTGCACTCCTCCGAATAGTGAGGTAGCCTTCAGACTTTCCTTATAAGAATTTTTATCGTGTTCATCTTTAGTCATCTATCAAACAAAAAGATTGATTTTATCTACAACGCTCTTTACCTCATCCATATTCATTACCGGACTCATAGGTAAGCTAAGTTCCTCTTTATGGATCTGTTCTGTTACAGGCAATGACAAACAGTTCCACTCTCTGTAACATTCCTGCTTATGAGGAGGTATCGGATAATGAATAACTGTTTGCACTCCATTTTCATCTAAGTATTTCTGCAGTTCATCTCTTCTCTGGCAACGAATCGGGAACAGATGAAAAACATGCCCATCCCGATCGTTTACTTTCGGAGTAACCACCAATGGATTAGTAATATGTTGAATATAGTAAGCAGCTACCTTTTTCCGCAGCTCAATATCTTCATCCAGATGTTTCAGTTTCACATTCAGTACAGCAGCTTGTATTTCATCCAGCCTACTATTTCTACCTGTATATTTGAATACATATTTTTTAAACGATCCATAATTGGCTACAGCTCTTACTATCTCTGCCAACTCCTTATCATCGGTAGTTACCGCACCGGCATCACCCAAGGCTCCCAGATTTTTACCCGGATAGAAACTATGTCCGGCAGCATCACCTAATGAGCCTGTTCTTTTTCCCTGATACATACATCCATGAGCCTGTGCATTGTCTTCAATCAGCTTCAGCGAATATTTCCTGCACAGTTCTCCAATCTTCTCAGTATAGGCACATTGTCCATACAAGTGCACAATGAGTATACCTTTGGTTTTTGGAGTAATAGCCTTTTCAATCAAACTGTCGTCTATCTGATAAGAGTCTAAAGCTGGCTCTACCAAGACTGGAACCAGTCCATTTTCCGAAATAGCCAGCATAGAGGCTATATAAGTATTGGCGGGAACAATAATTTCATCACCCAAGTTCATAACTCCCATCTCTATATAAGCTCTGAAAATCCATATCAGTGCATCCAGACCGTTGGCCACACCAATTGTATACTTTGTTCCAATATAACGAGAATAATTCTCTTCAAAAATCTCATTTTCTTTTCCCTGCAGATACCAACCGGAATCAACAGTTCTGCTTACTGCCTCATGTATCTCATCAGCATATCTGGCAGTCACTTTTTGTAAATCAAGAAATTTAATCATAGCTGTCTCTCCATATAAATGTAATCATCGTCTTTATCATATATTTTAAAATCTAGTCGGGAATATAAGTTTATAGCTCGATTATTTCCATGTATTACTTTCAGATAAATTCTGCATAACTTCAGTTCCCCGGCTATATTAATACATTTCTTTAGCATTGCTTTTCCAATCCCCATACCCCAATAATTTTTATCACCTATAAATCCCCAAAATTCAGCAGTACAAAAAGATAAATTCTTAAGTCCGCAACACCCTATTCTTTTCCCATTATAACTCACTCCCCATATTAAATAACCATATTTTTCCGGCAAAGATTTAAACCAAAAATGCTGAAAGGTTCGCGAAAAATCGGGAACATCCATTAATAAACGAGTCTCAGAATCTTTCAGCCATTGATAGGATGTATTAAGATAACATTCATTAAATCGTTCTAAAATCACCCTTTGAAAGACTTCGTCCTCCGTTTCCGGAAATACAGAATATTCATAAATATCATACATCATTGACCTGGCGCCCAAGCCCTCCTTCTGAAAAATTAATCCTTCGTTCAGGTAACATCCCAAATGTTCAGTTGACTGGCCAAAATCAAAAACCGGAATATCTGTATATTTTGTATTTATCAGATAATCAAATAGCAAATCCAGCACTCCTAGTTCTTTTCCCTTATCGTTAGCCGAGCAATACTGTGGATGAACCACCCGATTGGTAATATAAACCACTGCTCCTCCCAAAGCCACATCATCTTTGTAAGTCAGATAAAGTACTATATTATCAGGAAATCGCGAATGCAGAAGTAAAATTTCATCTAACGTATGCACCGGTTTTGTGTGATGTCTATATTGTAAATTCTCCTCAAGGATCTTCCAGAAAGAAGTATAATCATTACTTTCTCTTACTATCACATTGTTCTCCTGCGCCTTGCGTGCTGCCACCCTTCTCATCTTATAAAACTTAAGTTTGTTTTTCTGAAAGATAGTCGACGACACATTTCTTGCCATAATCCTGGCATTATTTTTAAACAAAGCATATAAATCTTCCTGTGCGGGCATTTGATGATAAATAGCCGGTATCGGTTTATATACTACCTTTTTTATTCCAATATTCTTTAAATATTCATTCAACAGTTCAAATATCCTGACCATATCCTTTGCAGTAATCTCCGACGACATGATAAATCCTCCGTAAGTAAGTCCCTGATGAGAATATAGAACATCATCAACTCTGTTTGCCGGAAGCAAGGTATATAATTTCCCTTTGCGGTAAATCATCAATGAATTATCATGAAATCTATCCGAATGATAATCCATATAATTCCTGATAAAAAGAAATGTTCCATTCTTCGATTTATTCACAAATGAATCCCATTCATCTGCATGTTCTTTATCATACTTCCTTATTTCAAACATCACAATAAATTTTAAGAACAACAAACAGCAAAATGTTATTCGTTACTGAATTTAATCTTCAGAAAATCCTCATAATTACGAATATAATCACTCTCTTCGTATACCATTGAAGCCAGAACCAGACAAACAGATCCAGAAGAAAAATCATCCAGTTCACGCCATATACCAGGAACCACTAACAATCCTTGATAAGGTCTGTTCAATTTAAAAGTTCGTTTCAGCTGCCCATCATCAAGCGTTACATCAAAGCTGCCACTGGCAGCAATAATCAGTTGGCGAAGTTCTCTGTGTGCATGTCCGCCTCTTGATGCTCCTCCGGGCACATCATACAGATAATAAGAACGTTTTACATGAAATGGAACTGTATTTCCATTTTCCACCACAGTAATATTACCTTTTTCGTGATGATGCTTATCCAGTTCTATTATACTACAATCATACACCGTAGTCCGTTTCATTTTTTCAGTTCTTTAAATTGTTTATAATCATAAATATAATCAGCCTGATCAAAAAAAGTCGATGCCAGAATCAATGCCAGGGAATTTGTAGAAAAGTTACCCATTTGTCTCCATAAGCCTTTCGGAACATATAATCCGTAATAAGACCTGTTCAGTGAAAATACTTTCCTCTCATTTCCATCGTCTATTATCACATCAAAACTCCCCGAAAGAGCCACAATGAACTCCTGATTTTTCCTGTAAGCATGTCCACCTCTGGTTACTCCGCCAGGGACATCATATATCCAATAAGAACGAGCTATTTTAAAAGGAACATGTTTATGCTCTTCAATAAAAGAAAGATTTCCCCTTGGATCAAGGATCTTAGGTAAATCAATAATTTTCACATCTTTAATTTTCATAGCTTGTTTTTTAATTTAAATAAGTCCTTCTCACCAACAAACCTTGGGAAATATTTCAGGCAGATTATTATCAGCGGAACCGATGCAATCACAACCAAAATAAAATAGGCAAGATACTCAAGTACATCATTGGTAATAAAGTACAAATGTCTTCTCAGTACCCAGAGTACTACCCAATGTGTTCCCAGTATTATACCGCAATTACGACCAAAATAAGAGATTAATGGCAATTTATTTATCATCTTTGAGAGCAATATTATAAATAGTATACCACTCATGCCCGAGATATAAAATGAAACATAATCTCTATGATATACATTGATTATCATCTCTTTCTTATCAGCTGTAAAATAAAGAAGCACCAGTAAAATCACCAGAAAAATCGGAATATACCGATCCCATTTGTTAGGGGCAAACAACTTTGTTTCTGTATTAAGAAGATATCCCGTATAATAAAAAGGCAATGCTGTAAGAGAAGTATCAATCCACAAAGGAAGATTAACACCAATAAAACCAAGTTCATACCCCACAATCCCTATGATAAAACAAATGATGGACATAGTTATTTTTTTACCTGTCTCGCTTGTTTTTAGCTTCTCACATACTACAACCACAAGATAAAAAAGTAGCGACACTTCAAACAAGCTGACAAAGAACCACACCGGTGTATTGAAATAGAGATATTCAGGGTGTGTTACTGACTTTCTGAGTTCTTCCAGGATTATATCCGAATGTCCTCTTAACAGCCATCCCGCACAATAAAACAGGTATGACATCAGTAAAAAGAAAACAAATGGCACAAGCAACTTATTCACCTTTCTCAATGTAAAATTTCCTAATCCAGTATATTTTGAGAAAAACATGCCAGATAATAAATAGTAGAGCGGCATAACAAAGCTTAATTGCATTCTCATTAAGTCACTATTGCCAATCGGCTTATCAGGGTCGTTGATATGCACAGCCACTACCATCAGGATACAAATACCCTTTGTCAGGTCAATAAAGTCAATCCGTTGTTTCATACTGCCATTTTATTGTGTTCGGATTCAACTACCTTATACAGATCATAAATGGTTTTGGAGTTTACAATATGGTCACGGTTTAATCTTACATTGTATTTCTCATCTGCCATCACAATCACTAAAAGTCCCACCACCGAGCTCCATTCCTCCAATTCACGGTATATGGTTTCGGGTTTAAACTCAGCCGGATCAGTCTCATCAAACTGCAGAGCAAAATCTTCTATAAATTTATTTAGTTCCATGTGTTCATTCTTATCTGTTTATACTCAGTAATTCCAATAAGTAATTCTTCTTCGTCTTAAAAGCCTCTTTCGATAATTCAAAATAATAATCCAGTTCTGTTTCTCTGGTTTTCGTTCCTCCAAAAAGATCATTCATTCGTAGTGATTTTGTATTCTGCTTACGTATATCGTACCGATCATATTGTAGATTCAATTCATCAAACATTATTTCACGCGTAATTATCAAAGTCAGAATTGGTATGTCAAGAGGTAATCCAGGTTTGCAGACCCAACTTCCACTGGTTCCATACCCACCTTCTATATCATATATTCTGCATAAGCCAACAGGTTCATTTTCATAGTAAAAAATAAAATAATAATCCTTTCCCTCTTTCTCTCGCTGTTTGTAATTGCTAATCCATTCTTTTTGTTTTTTCGTATCATTTTCTGTGTAATGGATATGACGTCCTAATTTGGGGTCCGTTCTTAGTTTTACAATAAAATCAGCATCATCCTCATTGACAAGCCTCACATGGATTCCATATCTTTCCAGCTTAAAATTATCAGTTAGTTTCATAATATACAGTTTAGGAAATCACTTAAAAAAATATATCGTCCAAGCTTTTTATTTAGCAATTACAACAAAAAAACGAACAATAAGGTTCACATTATTCCCCAAACTACCCTCTTCACATAATCCGTGTAAGAAATGATAATTCTCAAAACTTTATCACTTACATTGGGCATAGAATAATCATATACCGTGCGAGAATTTGTTGGTTCTGTATGTTGGTTCTGCAGCTGAGCAAGTCCCTGCATCACTCTTTCCGGATGTAGTCCCACCATTATAACAGCTGCTTCTTCCATGGCCTCAGGTCTTTCATGTGCTTCGCGTATGTTCAGTGCCTTGAATTTCAGGATAGACGATTCCTCGCTGATCGTCCCTGAATCAGACAATACTGCCGCCGAATACATTTGCAGATGATTGTAATCACTAAAGCCCAACGGCTTCATGAGCATTACATTTTCATGAAAGCACACCCCCTTTTCTTCAATCATCTTACGTGTACGGGGATGACAGGAAACAATTACCGGATAATCATAAACCTCTGCCACCATATTCAAGATCTCTACCAAGTGAGCAAAATTCCTTTCAGAAACTATATTCTCTTCCCGATGTGCAGAAACAACAAAGAACTTTCCTTTCTCCAGCCTCAGCTTATTCAGAATCTGCGATGCCTCAATTTTAGGCAGATAGTGGTGCAATACCTCCCACATGGGGCTACCCGTTTTAATAATTCTGTCGGCAGGCAATCCTTCCCTCAGTAAATATTCGCGGGCTATAGAACTATAAGTCAGATTTATATCTGCAATATGATCTACAATTTTCCTATTACTTTCTTCAGGCACCCGTTGGTCAAAGCAACGATTTCCCGCCTCCATATGAAAGATAGGAATATGCCGTTTTTTAGCTGCAATAGCACAGAGACAAGAGTTTGTGTCACCTAATACCAAAAAAGCATCTGGTTTTTCCAGTTCCAGTACAGGTTCAATATTAATTAAAATTCTTCCGGCAGTTTCCGTAGCATTCTTTCCGGCAGCATCCAGAAAATGATCAGGCTTCCTTAATTCCAGGTCCTCAAAGAAAATCTCATTCAGCTCATAATCATAATTCTGTCCGGTATGAACTAAAACATGTTCAATAGCCGTACTGGCGTCTAGTTTCTGTATCACACAAGCCAATCTTATTATCTCCGGCCGTGTACCTACCACAGTCATTACTTTCAGTTTTTTCATGTCTTATATTGTTTCAAAGTAAGTATCACTATCTTCAGGATCATACCACTCATTTATCCAGAATTGCGTATAAAGATCCTCATCACCCGTATTGGTTATATTGTGTGTATACCATATAGGCATATCTACATATCCAGGTTCATCTCCATCCATATCAAAGTTTAAGATTTCTATTGTACCCACTTTGCGAAGCTGAATTCTCGCTTTTCCCTTTATTACCGTAAAGCGTTCAATCTTGCGTGTGTGAAAATGGTTTCCCCTGGTTACTCCAGGAACGGTAATGGAAAAAGAAACCTGCCCACCCACGCCCAGTTTTGCTGTTTCAACAAATATTCCGCGGGAATCAACGTTTTTCACTAGTTTCACAGGAAAGTGTTTACTATGATCCATATAACTTCGGAACGTATTGAAAAAATTCACCTCATTTTGGTCTTTTAATTCTGGTATAATGCCTTGTTCAACATAGAGTACTTTAAATTTCTCCAGCAGAGAAAGTACATCTGTCACCTTCATTTCTGTATCATGTGGAATCATATCCCTTTCAACCACTGCCAAAGAGCATTCTTTCACCTTTCTGATTTTATTCAGAATATAATTGCACAGACTTCCAACATAAATCAGTTTTACTACATTATCCTGTAAAACCTGTGGCATTTCACCATGTGTCAGCTTATAACAGAAAGTCAAAATAAACGAATTAAAATCAGGTCTTCCGAAAGGACCAAACACATTTGGAACAACCATACCGGTAAAATTGGCACCGTTCCGTTTCGCCCACTCTTCAAACAAAGCTCTGCCATCTCTTTTAGAACGACCATATGCACTGTCAAGATCTTCTTGGGTAGAAGAAGAAAACAATACATGAGGCATTACCTTTTCTGCTTCCATAGCATCAATCAGTTGCTCTACTAGCCCTACATTAGTGTTGTAGAGCAACTGCTGATCGGGATGCCGGTTCATTGCTGCCAAATGCACAATTACATCACATCTCTTTACAAAGTTACGAAGCTTCTCCGTTGCCTGAAAAAATGCATCTTCAAAGGGTACTGATTCAAATTCTTGCTTAAATAGTCCTATTGTATTGAACAGATGCGTTCCCACAAACCCAGGTTGTCCGGTTATGCCTATTCGTACCATCACTCCTGCTATTTATTTATCAATTCGTACATTCTCGTTTTATCATTTTCCTTCTCATTTTCAATCTGCTGCATATCTTCTCTCACCATGTCAATCTTCAGCAACAGCTGCTGCATACCCTTCAAATCAAGTCTGAAAGTATTATGAGAATGATAATCTTCCAATTCCGGCTCTATTTCAGCCAAGAAAGCATCTTCATCATTATTGAGGTCAAGGATATCGTCTTCCATTACCATATCCAGACTAGCCAATAACCTACGCATACCTTCAAAATCAAGCTGATAAGTATTGTGAGAATGGTAATCTTTACTTTTTGAAATAAGCTGACTTCCTTCAATGAAATACTTATCATAATTAAGATCGCGTTCATCGCATGGAATACGGAAGTAATTACCCATATCCTCACTATTGGCCATTTCTTCACGGGTAACCAATGTTTCATACAGCTTCTCACCGTGACGAGTGCCAATTACTCTTACTTTAGTTTTAGAGTGATAAAGATCTATTAATGATCGTGAAAGTACATCCAGAGTTGCAGCCGGTGCTTTTTGCACAAATAAATCACCATTTTTTCCATGTTGAAAAGCATAGAGAACCAAATCTACAGCATCATCCAACGTCATCATGAAGCGAGTCATATTCGGATCAGTCAGCGTAATATCTTTTCCAGCCTTTATCTGATCTATCCACAGAGGAATTACCGATCCACGGCTTGCCATCACATTACCGTAGCGAGTACAACAAATGGTTGTAGCCGCATCCGGGCCCAATGCACGCCCCTTGGCTATTGCTACTTTCTCCATCATCGCTTTCGATATACCCATAGCATTAATGGGATAACAAGCCTTATCTGTTGAAAGAACCACTACATTCTTCACTCCATGCTCAATGGCCGAACTTAACACATTTTCTGTTCCGATAATATTGGTATATACAGCCTGCATAGGGAAAAATTCACAGGAAGGAACCTGTTTCAGAGCAGCAGCACTAAACACATAATCCACTCCTTTCATCACTCCATCTACAGAACTTCTGTCACGCACATCACCAATATAAAATTTTAGCTTCTTATTCTGCATCTGATGCCGCATATCATCCTGTTTCTTCTCATCTCTGCTGAATATCCTTATTTCTTTTATATCACTATCCAGAAACCTCTTTACAACTGCATTACCAAAAGAACCCGTTCCTCCGGTAATTAATAATATTTTATCTTTAAAGATTGACATATATCTACCCTTTCATTTCTTTAGTTAATCAAGAAAAACAACTCTCTACTTTTTTTTCAAATAATAAAATTTCAGAACTAATCTCTTTTGTTATCAAATCACATCCTTCATTAAAGATTTCAGCATCAAAAGAATCGATGTATTGCATCAGTTTTTCACTTATATTGTCTTGTTCTTTCACAACCACGCCCAGTCTGTACTTTTCCACATACCTGGCTTGAATGCTTTCTTCGTTTACAATCATCGGCTTCCGATGAATAACAGCTAGGTAAAAGCGGTTGCTCATTATGTTTACATCATGTACTCCTGTAGGAAGCAGTATATTTATAAAATCAGCTTCTTTCACTATACCATTTTCTTCCTCTTTTTTGTAGCGTCCGGTAAAAAGTACATTTCTGTATTTCCTCTGTAAAACCAGTTCTTCCAGACTCTCTTTCGCATTCCCGTTACCGGCAAAGAGTAATAAAACAGCACTCTTATCTCCAAAAGCATCAATTATCCTCGAGTTCGTACTGTAATCTCTCAACTGACCGATGGTAAGAAGCCTTATATTGTTCTTGTCAAAAGGCACATACTTATAGTCGCTGCAAACACTGTCGGAACGTAAATTGTGACTCACTGTAAATTCCGTATCTCCAGGAAGCCAGGAAAGAAATCCGGGAGAAGAAACACAATTCAATGCAGAGCATTTAAGGTACTGGTGAAAACGGTTTTTGTATATAGTCAGCAACTTCGAGTAATCCCTGATATCAATGATATACCTGTTATTAAAGTGTTTCTTCAGATATTTTCCCAGAAATAAAGAAGCCTGAATAGTATGAACAATTACAAATTCATAATTTCCACTATCCAGTTCTTTCCTCACAAAAGCAGAAAAACGCAGGTAATCAATATATTTCCTGTACAAAGGCATTGTCTCAGCACTTTCAAGTGTGTAAACGATATTATTCTCACATTTCAGAGAGTCATTACTTCCCTTCCTGTTCCAGGAAATAAAGTGATATGGTATCTCTTTTCGTTTCAGCACATCTGCATAATATTGCAGATAAGGAGCCGAATTAATATCCGAAGGAATAACAATCGCTACTTTCATCACTTCTAAAGCGTTATTGGTTGATCACTCTTTCTCTTCTTAAAAATACGCAGTACAGAATATATTCCCAGACAATGCCGTGGAAACAGAGAAAACAGATATCCTTCAATCTGGTACTTTACCGACGAACTATTTATAAGTGCAGGAAACAGGAATCTGCTGTCATAAAAAACCTCCGACAATAGTTTTCTATCCACAGCATTCATCCTTAAAGCATTAAACAAGGAATTATTAAGTGCCAGTGAGATCAGATTATTAAAGTATAACTTAAATCTCTTATCCACATGGGCCGCTGTAAACACAGAGAGTGCTACTACCACTTTTACATAGTCAAAGGAACGCTTCGGACTAACTGTTTGCATAATAGACCCTTCTCTTATCAGATAATTATACACAATACCTTTGTAAACCTTCATATTATCAGCAAAATAGAGCATACGTGGAGTAAACTCAAAATCCTCGTGGTATACTCCCGGCATAAACCGAAGTCCGTATTCATCAAGAAATGACCTCTTGTACACATAAAACTGAGCAGGCCTTATAATGCCCGAAACCAGCAGCATCTTCCCACTTACTGCATTTTCATCACTCACCCTGTATTCTGTAGAAGGCTTGTCATTTATAATAAAACGACATCCCATGGCAAGCACATCAATATCTGTCAGATCTTTCATTATATCGGTCAGGCAATTGATGTCAATCCAGTCATCCGAGTCCACGAACCATACATATTCTCCTTTAGCAAGAGAAAGTCCTTTATTTCGCGCTTCGCTGAGCCCGGCATTCAATTGTGAAGTTATGTATATATTATCATATCTGCGGGCCACATCCTCTGCAATAGCCAGACTATTATCCTTCGTTCCATCGTTCACTACAATAATTTCATAACTAGCAGAATTACAGTTCTGCTGAGCACAACTCACGAGACACTTTTCAACGTATTTCTCGACATTGTAAACTGGGATAATTATTGACAATTTAAGCATAATTTCATAATTATTTTATCTGGTTTCTGAGAAGAAAAAAGTTCGTCACTACCATACGGAGCAACTAACGTTTTTTAATTTTATATAAAATGACAATAATTAGATACTTATTTCATTTTAGAAACAAATTAAACGTATGAAAGGTTGCTTTAACCTTTGAAAAACATTCCTAAAAATTGCTTTAAATTAAGAAGATTAAAGAGTCATCAGGTAAGAATCTTAATTAATCAAAAAATTATAAAAACCAGTGTTTTTAATATTAAATAATTACAACAATACATACTAATAATTTGTTTAATGTATGCACCATAATATTGAGTCACATGAATGCATTCGAAAAATTATTAGCTTCGCTATTTTTTGTTGGTATTGCCAGCATAGCATGTAGTGACGGTACCGAACATTTCGTTTATCCTGATCCTCCCGAAGAAGAAGAACCGGATACAGTTTCAGTTGGTACAGTACTCTTTGAAGATTCCTTCAACCAAACATCATCCGTTCCCGATGCTAAAAAATGGGTATTATGCTATAAACAGTCAGGTGTTGCCTGGGCCAATTATCTTTCCGGAAGTTATAATCAGGCATATGCGGAAGATGGGAAACTAATACTGAAAGGCGAAGTTGTAAACGGAGTTTATAAGGCTGGAGGTATTCAGACAAAGGGACGATTTGAGTTCACACACGGTAAAGTAGAGGTCTCTGCCAAAATAAAAAGTGCACAGGGAGCCTGGGCTGCTATATGGATGATGCCGATCAAACAGACGTATGGATGGCCAGCCGACGGCGAAATTGATATTATGGAGAATGTCAGTAAAAACAGTGTTGTTCAGCAAACGGTACATACTTACTATACTAATGTTTTAAAACAAACCATTCCGGTACATAGCACCACCAAATCATTTCTACAGAACGATTTCAATACATACGCTGTAGAATGGAGTACAGAAAAGATTGAATTCTTTATTAACGGAATATCCACACTCATTTACCCAAACCTTCATCTCAGTAATGAGAGTACGCAGAACCAGTGGCCGTTCAATCATCCGTTCTACATTATTCTGAACCTCTCTTTGGGAGGTCCGGGTACCTGGCCGGGCGAGATTATGGATTCAGAACTTCCGGCCTATATGGAGATAGACTGGATTAAAGTTAGCAAATTGCAATAGAATATCAGACAAGAATTCATAAACAACGCATAAAAAAGGCTGAACTCTTCAAAAAAGTTCAGCCTTCTCTTTTCAATGTATTACAGATTTATAAAGCAACCTTAAAGGTTTTACTTGTCACCTTAACAATATAAATATGATTTTCGGGAACCATTATTCTAGATACGGCATCCGTTACTCTGAACATCTGTACCAAAGCACCTGCTTCGTTATAAACCAGTACTTCATCACCAACATTTGCACCTTCAACAATAATAGCATTACCTTCTGTGTAAACCTTTATGTTATCCGCAACAAATTCCGGTATAGCAACTCCGGCTTCATCTATTATATAAGTAAAACTACTCCATCCGGTTGCACTCCTGTAACTTGCTGAATATCCCTGGGGAACATAAAGTTTACAGGTTGTTTTATTAACCAGACTAAAGGTATTGTTTGTGGCACTAGGCGGTGTTGCTGGTCTGCTGTGTATAGAGGTCAATCCAGTACATGAAGCAAATGCTCCGTCGCCCGTGGTTGTTACACCACTCGGAATGGTTACTGTAGTCAGACTTTTGCAGTTATTAAAGGCATATATATCAATATAGGTCAGTCCGGTACCCAAATCCAGAGACGTAAGCCCTTCACAATAACCAAATGCTCCCCATCCGATAGAAGAAACACTGTTGGGTATAGCAATAGCCGTCAGTTGATTGCAATTATAAAATGCATCCTTGGGAAGAGAAGCAACACTAGTACCTATAATGGCAGAGATTAAACCTGTACAGTTATAAAAGGCTCCTTCCCCCACAGTAGTCACACTGTTACCAATCACAACTGACGACAAGCCATCACATGATTCAAATGCAAAACTTTTAATAGTGGAAACTGTAGAAGGTATCTCATAATAAGATGACTTCGAATTAGGATAAGCAACCAGCGTCAGTTTGTTTTTGCTGAGTAGTACTCCATCAACCGAAGAGTAAGTCAGGTTAGCATCTGCAACAATAAACTCCCTTAAGGCAGAACAGTAAGTAAATGCTCCATCTCCTATAGAGTTTACTGAAGCCGGAATCGTCATTGAAGTTATTCCGGAACAATGCCAGAATGCTCTCGTCCCTATCGTAGTTAGTTTAGATGGCAGAGTCATCGAGGTGAGCAACGGACAGTTACCAAAACAAAAATTACCAATCGATGTAATGTTTGGCCCCAATGTAACAGAGGTAAGTCCCGTACATTCCTGAAACGCTTGATTTGAGATAAGCGTCACACTCGTCGGGAGTACCACCGTTTTTAATTTTGGTAAACTAAAAAACATATATTCAGGAATCTGGTTGTTAGTTACAGATATAGCTTTCGACAACCAGAAGGCACCTCCGGCTACCATGGTCACACCAGATATATCCAGATTAGTCAGATTATCCATGCTTCGTAACGCACCCACGTCATTGGCATTCATCTGTCCTGTAATCTTCAGGTCTGTAATCACATCTATCTGGCTGCCCAGTGCATCGTTCAGGCCCCATGCTACATTATTGATAGTTACCCACTGAGCCTTCATACCATAACTTTGAAACAAACATATCAGTACCAATATGCATTTACCAAGTGTATTTGTTTTCATAATCCATTCATTCTGTTTTTTAAAATAATACAATCAATACCATTAAGTTGTGCAGCTGTTGTAGAATAGGAACTCCACGCCGATCCATAAATCCGGGTAGTCCGGGCAAGTGTATACATTTCCACCAATGCATCCTGCATTCCACTAACACTATTCCTGTCTGCAACTTTATCAGAGGTAGTTATCCTGCTTCCAAAAACAGAGAGGAGAACTTTTTTGTCTTCCTGAGAATCCGATGCCAGATAGAAATTTGCCTCCGGGCAATCGTCTATCTCCTTTTTAATCTGATCAACAAAAAGTTGGGTAGGACTCTCTCTTATAGATGTTATATTATCTGTTCTGCGAATATGAATTCCAATGGTATGTTCATTGAACAAGGCTGTTTTTCTATTTATCTGTTCCTGTAAGCAAGAAATCGGCATAAATGAACTATACTTTTTTTTAATGTCCGAATGAAAGAAATCCACACAACTAGTCAGGTAAACGCTATTCTTCCGGGCCCACTTTCTGAAGTCAAACCCATTATTCACACATTCATCAGCTTCGTCCACATAAATACAATCGTCAAAACGTATCCACTGAAAAGGTCGTGGCAGGTAAAAATTCTTTTTCCGTGGATTATCATTAATCAGCCAATCAATCAAAGAAGCTTCTTTCAATATTACATTTCTATCAGGAATAGGTTGAAAGAGCTCATCAAACCGACAGTTCAATCCACGTGTCTTGTACCAGATAATATGCAAGCCAACATTCGTCTCCATAGCTAGTGCTATAGCAGAATCAATTGTTCTCATCCGGTTGGCAAGTCCACCAATAGGTACTAATGTAATCATCCACTTGCATTTTATTATACGTAACACTACATGTCCACTTTAATAAAACAACGCATAATGGAAATGGTTTCTTAAAATAAAATAAAGAATAATCAGTCACACAGTTAATTAAGAAACAACGAATAGTTATAAACAAAAAGATCCCGGAATTACTTCCGGGATCTTCTCATTAAGCAAACATTACCTGTTTTAAGTCACATATATCAAAAGCTATGGTTCTGTTTAGTTAGTTAGTTCAAAAAAAATTAGTTACGAGTAACTTTTACCCAGTCAACTTCCATATATCCTGGTAAGTCAGAGTCTGTAATAGTTCCAGGCCATGTTCCTGCACCGCCCAAAGCAAAGTTTAGGATAACATAAAAGTTTTTGTTGAATGGCCATTGTTTCATTGAAGCTTCATCGCTAAGGTGCATATTCGGATAGCTCAAAGTAACCTGTCCATTAATAGTGAACTGAACCATTTCAGGAGTCCAGTTTACACCGTAAGTATTGAACTGACCTGTATTGAAAGGCTTGGTCACACTACGAATCGGATCAATTTTACCTAAATCATTTGCATAATGAGTATGTACAGTCTGGTGCGCATCCGTTTCATAGCTAACCTGCTCCATAATGTCTATTTCACCGCAAGAAGGCCATCCTGCACTCATATCATCAGGCATCATCCATATAGCAGGCCATCCTCCTTGTGCTGTTTTAAAACGGGCACGTACTTCAATCTTACCATAAGTAAATGAAAACTTACCATAAGTCTGAATACCACCAGCTTTATAGGTTCCATTAACCTTTTCTCCTTTTACAACCAATACTCCGTTAGAAACGTAAGCCTGATCATAGCTTTGAGAGAGGTAGTTACCCCATGCAACACCTGGTAATGTTGGGCATAAAACCCATTTATTTTTGTCTGGAATAGAACTAGTTTGATTAAAATCGTCCTGGAAGATTACATTTTCATCAGTAACCTTGGTATTGTTACTCGTTGTGTCCTTGCTAGCTGTAACTGTGTTTGCTGCTGCGGCGGCTTCTATTGTTTCTGTAGTTACTGCGTCTTCACTACATGCTGTGTTGAAAGCTGCAGTTAGCAGCATAATCAATAAAAAATAGGAATTTCTCTTCATAAATAAAATTTGATAATTTAGCTTAATTTGAATAATTGTTTGGTTAATGAATTTTAGTGCTGCAAATATATGGGGAAATATTTTATAAACTCGCATCAATTTTTCTATATTAGTGATTATTAGTACTTTAAAAATTATTTTTCTTTTACAAGAAAGTATACATCACATTAATAGTGTAATTCTTGAAACAAAAAAACAGCGGGACAAAATGGCTGTTTTTGTTCATATTTAAAGAAATAATTTATTATACTTATTGAAAAATTTAATTATAGACTTTTCACTCATTCATAGTGAAAAAGCCATAATAAAAGGATTCTATCATATTCTGAGAAGTAACTTTTCGTATTCAGAATGAAAAGAGGCAGGAGGAAAAATCTGTTTTTATTGTATCCAATACATGGTAACACAATTGTTTTATATACACTTAGAAAATTAACGATATTGTTCTTGAATTTTGCAATAAATATTTTGTAAGAATCCTTTCTAATTCTAAAAATTAACTCTTTGCTTCAAGTCACTCAGATTGGTTTTTCCCGTTTAAGTTTTAGGAATATACAAAATTGTTTTATTTAATTGTGTTAGTGTATTATAAAGTGAATTAAATCATTTGCTTAATCAACTGTTTTTTAGTTCTTGTTTTAGTATTTTCTTTTGGCTTGACCCAAAAGAAACAAAAGGTCAAGGCTGCACGAATTTTACTAAAATTCATGAGGCCGGTCCTGCTGGTTCCTGAGCGAGCTACTGTTTTGAACCAATTAGCTTTGCTTCGCTCGCTTGCACTTCGTGCAGTTACTGGCTATTGTGTCATCAGGCAGGTTACATCATCTTTTTAATGGCAAAACCAAGTTCACCTCAACAGTCGAGCGAAGCAACAACAGCACCAGCCATTGAGAAATCAAGCAAAGAAACGATGGCAAAGCCGAGCCAAAAAAAAGAATCGTCTCAAAGTGACAAGCCGAGCGAAGCAACGGCTACCCGCCCCACAACCTCAGCAGAGCGATGGCGCAGCCGAGCGAAGCAACAGAAACACAAGCGATGGCAAAGCCGAGCCAAAAAAAGAATCGTCACGAAGTGACAAGCGAGCGAAGCAAAGCTAATTGGTCCCAAACTGTAGCTCGCTTAGAAACCAGAAGGACCGGCCTCTTTTTTTTTGCGTGAAGAAATCGGGAGGAATGTAGCGTGAAGAAGGGGCTGCTGTTTGAGCGAAGCGAGTTTCAGCACCTTCCGCTACAGGCCTTTCGATTTTAGCAAAAAAAATGCAGCCTTGATTTTTTGTTTCTTTTGCATCAAGGCAAAAGAAAAGGGCAGTTGCAATCAAGGCAAAAGAACAATCAATAAACATCCAGCGATAACCTCTTCAAACTCTCTTTTGGTTCTTTCGGAACCGGAATATTATTGATCGATGAATTTTCGAAAGTAACATTGCGTGTATTAAACAGATAATACCCATTTTTAGCCTGCTTCACATGGAAGTTACTCACTGAGATATCGCGTATTTCTGTTCCTTTTAGGCCATCAATGTAAACAGCATAATTATCGGCAACATTTGCCTTTACATCCTTTATTTCAAAATTTTCGTAAGTCGAAGGAAAGTTTCCGCCTCTGAAACCAAAATAGTTAGTTTCAAATCTCAGAATAGCACCTTTTACTCGTTCTACTGTTATATGATCCACAAATACATTGCGTATGTAACCACCACGGTCTTTGTTCGACTTAAAATAGATGGCATTCTTTACTGTTCCTATTTTTATTCCACTCATGTACACATTTTCCACACCTCCGGACATTTCACTGCCTATACAAAGGCCGTTACACTCCGAGTTAAAAATACAGTTTCGTATCACAATGTTTTTCGACGAACGTCCTATTTCTCTTCCATCCTTGTCACGGCCGGCTTTTATAGCCACAGCATCATCACCGGTCCTGAAAGTACAGTTTTCAATTAATACGTTCGTGGTCGATTCCGGGTCGCAACCATCATTATTGGGATAATGACTGTCAATGGTCACACCTCTCACAATTACATTATCGCAATACACCGGGTGAATGGTCCAGAAAGGGGAATTCTTAACTGTAATGCCATCAACCAGAATTCTGGAACATCCCAGAAACTGAATGCATGAAGGGCGTAGCAAAGTTCCTTCACCAAAGATCCGTTCCTGTACGGGAACAAGTTTACTGCCCATCTCTCTCAATCGGTCACGATCCTTCATCTCTTTCTCACCCCAGGCAGCAAACTCCAGTCCACCTTGGGCATCGATAATTCCTTTTCCCGTAATAGCTATGTTATTAGCATGGTAAGCATAAATCATAGGCGAGTGACCGTATAGTTCCGTACCCTCCCAACGTGTCAGCACCACTGGCAGATAGTCGGCTGCTTTTCCACTGAACAGCAGACAAGCACCCTCTTCCAGATGAAGGTTAACATCCGATTTCAGCACAATGGAACCTTTGATTTTATATGTTCCTTTTTCTACCAATACCTGTCCGCCTCCGCTCAGCGAGCAGGAATCTATAACCTGTTGCAGCTGTTTGCGAACATTACTGTCTCCACGACAGACAAATTTTATGCTTCGTTCCGGAAAAGATGTTTTCGCAATATTTTCAATAATTATTTCCGGTACTGTTAGTTGTTTCGGAGCTTTAATACAAGCTGTCAGACAAATAACCAACAGCAAAAAAGCATAATTTGACCTTTTCATAAATTTATAAAACTAGTTTTTCAATGTAAAATTATTATTTTTTGCATGTGGGACCATCATGCCGGTAAGTAAACCAATTAAAGGAAGCTTTTCCTTTATCCGCTAATGTGTTATAACAATACAACCCCACACGTACTCCCTTCCAGTATCCAAATTTCATGCTGAAAGTATTTCCACATAAATGAAATTGCTTATTATCCAGACTATAGGCAAACTGATAAGCATTATCAATTGCATTCAGTTGCAAGCGCAAATAAACCTTGTTGCCCGATGATAGCTTTAATAGAGGACTAACCTGGTTGTTGCGATCCATATAAATCCACTTATCTCCGTTTATCATGGATATACCCAGTAACACATTCTCCTTCCCAATGCAAGCAAGTCCGCAACGCTGTCCGTCTTCCATTGCACTACAGTCTAGCTCAGTAAACGCCATACCTATATACCCCATACTCTTCTGAGTGAGTGTATTTCTGGCAAGCTTAAAATTTTCAGCTTTCAGTGCTTTGAGCGTAAGCGCACCTTTCTTATCAGTAAGCGACCATGCATCGTCAACGGGATTGTGATTAAACTGCCATTGAAGAGATAAAAGCGGTGAAGAGAAATCATCACTCGTCAGGGGAACCGTAACAGCACTCTTCTTTCCAACATTCGGTTTCTTCCAGGTCTTAACCGGTTCACCAACTCCATTTCCGTCAATATCCACCCCCACAACCGGCCAGTTATCTTGCCAGTGCATTGGTTGCAGATGCACCACTCTTCCTATCGGATTAGAATGCTGAAAATGAAAAAAGAACCATTCGCCTTGTGGAGTATCTACCATGGCTCCCTGATGCGGACCATTAACCGCTGTTGTACCTTGTTCCAGTACCACTTTTCTCTCATACGGGCCATAGATGTTCTTTGAGCGCAATACAGTCTGCCATCCTTTCTCCACACCCCCTTCAGGAATGCTGATGTAATAATATCCGTTCAGTTTATGAATCTTTGTGCCTTCGGCTACCGGACCGGTATATACCACCTTGCCCTCGTCGAGTAAACGGGTACCATCCGCACTCATTTTATGAATAATAATTGGTCCCGCACCGTGTATGCTACGCCCCAGATATGCCTGTCCGTCTTCATCCCAGAAAGGACATGGATCTTCCCACTTCTCTATGTGTACCACATTGATAAGCGGACTCCACGGACCAGCTGCTTCTTTGGCTTTTGTCATAAACAACCCCTCTTTGGGAGTACAGAAAAATATCCAGAAATATCCATCGTGATACCTGATAGAAGGAGCCCACGAGCCACCTGCATACTGACTGTTGGTATCAAATCCAGGAAAATCAAGTCGTTTATATACCTGAGAAATAAGCTTCCAGTTAACCATATCCTCCGATTCCAGCACCTGCATACCCATAAAATGGAAATCAGATGCCACCATATAATACTTTTCCCCCACCCTTATTACATCCGGATCGGAATAGTCAGCATTCAAAATCGGGTTGGCATATGTTCCGTTGCCCAGATCACCCCATTGGTTGGGGCAATCCTGGGCAAACAAAACAATTACCTTAGTAATAACACATATAATTAATAAAAGTCTTCTCATTAATTAGTATCCCGGATTTTGTTGTACATCCGCCTTATTCAAATCAATAGCAGCCTGAGGTATCGGACGAAGAATCTTGTACTTACCGTCAGGCCCCTTCATATTAGCTTCCTGAATACCATCTTCATTATACTGAGTTGCATACTGAACCAGCTTATGTGTACGTTTCAGGTCGGTCCAGCGTACATACTCACCAGCTAATTCACGAGCACGTTCATCCAGAATAAAGTCGATGTTTACCTGCGACTTATCCACAGTCATCTGTGTTGTATATCCTGCACGGATTGTTCCCGGACGTTGACGAAGTTTGTTTATCATCTGAGCAGCTTTTTCTGTATCCCCCATTTGCAGATAAGCTTCTGCGGCAATCAGATAAGCTTCACCCAAACGAGCCACTACCACGTCGTGCATACTACATGCCGTACTACGGTTAGCAATTGAAGCATCGGTATAATCATCAAACTTCTTGATACAAGCATTACCATAATCCTGTGAACGACGGTCTTTATACGTAGCAGGTTTTCCGTTCGAAGGAGCAATACCACCATCGGCAATCGTTTTACTAATCAGGGTATTCTTCTTTATTCCATATGGGTCATCAGCCTTCCATGCTGCAATATCAGCATCCGTAGCCCATGCCGGAGCATAGTAATAAATAATAGGCGAAGTGGTAGGAGCTGAATAATAATCAAAATAAGTCTGGTGGAACTCAAGCATGAAAGTCTGTTCCAAACGGGCATCACCATGAGTATACATTTGTTGTAAGCGTAGTGATGGTGCAAAGTTTCCATCAATACCTTTATTTCTTGGCTTCTCAGATCCTCCTAAATAAGAGCCGAATTGTGCTTGCTGGTAAGAACCGTTTGATGAAGGATTGGAAACAGATGCAGCGCTAAACTGAATGCTCCAGAATATTTCACTATTCTCTTCATTCGCTATATTAAATGCATTTTCAATGGAAAGAGAAGGAGTTTCACTGTTTATAGCCTGCAAAGCATATTTGGCAGCATTTTCAAAATCGGTGCTCTGAGCCACCTTTTCTTCTTGAGCTTCATAACCAGTGCCATCCAGCCATCCGCGGGTAAGGTAAGCTTTCGATAGATAGAAAGCAGCAGCGCGTTTGTTAGCACGTCCCACACCCGATTTAGAGCGATCCAGCAAATGAGAATCAGAAGAGATCAGATAGGTAAATTCATCTATAATGAATTTATACATGTCAGAAAGGCTTGCACGGGCGTGACTCATTTCGGCATAATCAAACATTTTAGTATTCAAAGCAACCGGTCCATACTGTTGAACGAGTTGAAAATAGTACCATGCACGTAAAAAGCGCGCTTCATCTATGTATTGTAAACGCACACCCGAATCGGCTGTAGTTTCGCCATAAGCTATCACACTATTGGCCAGTTGAATACCTTTATAGCAATTCACATAGAAGTTTTTAATATTCCCTTCATCTGCAGTAAAGGTGTACTGACTCAAAACTACTCCTTGTGATTTTCCATCCGCATATAAGTCGGTACCGGCAACAAATAATAGCGGTGATGTATTGTATAAACTGCGTAAAGTAGAGTACGCACTATTGGTTAAGTTAGCAAAACCGGTTGTAGTAGCATAGAACTGAGCAGATGCCACGTTGGATCTGTTATCCTGATCAAGAAAATCAGAGCACCCGCTAAGAGTTGACAAGGCTAGCAAGCCTGCGATAAAATATTTCTTTTTCATAATCGTTACATTTTAGAATTTTAAATTTACACCAAACTGATAAGTTCTTGAGCTTACCCCATTAGAACCGTCATAAACATTTGCCCATGCCCATTCAGGATCAAAGCCTTCATAATTGGTAAATACAAACGGATTCAATATATTTGCGTAAATTCTCAAATTAGATACATGCATCTTTGATATCCACTTTTTAGGGAAAGTATATCCAACAGTTATATTCTTAACCTTCACAAAAGAGTTATCAACCAGGTTTTGTGAACCACCAGACCAGAATGCACCGCCTCCTTTACCGTTTGTACCATTGGTTGGGAAAGGATATTTTCCGTAGTGAGTCTTTTCCTGATAAGCAATCTTGCCATCTTCTCCCAATATCGGAGCACCTTCAGGAATGTAGAAATCCATATTCATACGCATCATACCACGCTGTCCGTAATCAAGGAATTCATTCATGAATGAAGAGTACACTCTACCACCCTGACTTGCATAGATATTAACAGAAAAATCCAGGTTCTTATAAGAAAGATTGGAAACAAAGCTACCTGTCCATGTTGGAAGGCAGTGTCCTAAAATCATCTTATCATCAGCATTAATTGTACCGTTCTTGTCTTTATCGTAAATCTTCATTTCACCTTCAAAGAATTTAGTCTTCATGCTGGCGTCTTTAGCATAAGTCTGAGCCTCTTCACGGGTACATATTCCTGTATATTTGTATCCGTAAACAACATCAATCGGATGATTAATAAACCAGTTGTTACCTACAAGGTCTTCTTTTGCGTCATTCAGTTCTATAATCTTGTTAATGTTTCGTGCAAAGGAGAAGTTAGTTTCCCATCTCCAGTCCTTAGTCTGCACATTAAGCGTGTTCAGCTGCACTTCAATACCTTTGTTATTAACCTTACCTACATTGTTTACTAACGAACCTGTGATCGACCCCAGCTCGTAAGGAGTATCCATCTTCATCAGCAAGTCTTTGGAATCTTTGTTGTACAAATCCACCGAACCATTGATTCTATTGTTGAACAAACCAAAATCAAAACCAAAGTTAAACTCTGTTGTTTTTTCCCAGGTCAGGTTAGTGTTCGTCATTGTATAACCGTATCCGTTAGCTACGTTCGAACCAAAGTTGTAGTAATTCTTCACGTTTGCCAAAGCCTGTGTATCATACGGTCCTACACCGGCATTATTACCTGTTACACCGAAGCTGGCACGAAGTTTCAGGTTGCTTAACCATTTGTTGGCAGATTCCATAAATTTTTCATCAGAGATTCGCCATGCCAGAGCAGCAGATGGGAACATACCCCAACGGTTGTTTTTCTGGAATTTAGAACTACCGTCCCAACGGGAAGATACAGTCACCATATATCTTCCTTTGTAAGCATAATTAATACGACCTACATACGATAGCATCGACATCTTATTATAATAGCTCCACTTGTCCTCTACAGTACCCGAACCCAGATTGTACCAGTCCACATCAAAAGGCATATCCACCACCTTTATGTAATCACCTTCACTTTTCTGTTCGTAGACGCTGAACAAAGCCAATGCATTGAAGCTATGGTCGCCAATGGTTTTCATATAGTTAGCCTGAGTATCCCATGTATAAGAAAATACATCATTGTTATACTTCTCGGCCATATTTGTTTTTCCCTGACGAAGCTGAGTAGATGTTCCGTAGAAAGTACCACGTGTATTCTTTGAATACATTGGCGAGAATGTTGTTTTAAAGATAATATCTTTCACCGGACTATATTGCAAATACAAGTTTGCCATCATGTCATAATAGCGGGTATCGTCTTTTGAATTATCACGGTCTATCACCGGGTTGATGTTAGAAGTCGGGCCACCGCCATTTGGATACACTACTGCATCTTTACCCGGCTGATAAATTGGCTGACCGGCATTTTCGCCTTCCCAGTAATAACAAGGCATATTCGGAGTCATGCGGAATCCTGACAGTACAGAGTTCAGACTACCGTTTCTCTTCATAGAAGTAGCCAGGTTGGTAGAAAAACCGGCCATTACCTTTTCAGATATTTTATGTTCCACTGCTCCTTTCAGGTTCCAGCGTTCGTAACCATCATATAAAATACCCTTTTCATTCTGGTATCCCAGTCCCACGTGATAAGAAATATCTTTTGTATTTCCTGATATATTCAGAAAATGGTTTTGTTGTGAACCATCACGGGTAACAATATCAAACCAGTTGGTATAATTTTTATTCAGATACATATCCTTAACCACCTGACTGTCTCCACCCCAGAAATTGGCAAGGTTAGAAGCACTCATGTCCCACTTTGTCAGTCCGGTAGCATTATCCAGCGTTGAAGTCAGATAACGAGAGAAACGGAACTTCATAAACTGGTCACCATCCATAAAATCAGGCATGTTAGCTTTTGTCTTCACCCCATAATATCCGTCATAGCTCACAGTTGTTCTTGTAGCATTGGTATCCCCTCTTTTGGTAGAGATCATTACCACACCGTTAGTAGCACGTGAACCATAGATAGCGGTAGAAGATGCATCTTTCAAAATGTCTACCTTTTCAATATCCATCGGATTCAGAAAGTTCATATTATCGCATACCACACCGTCAATAACATACAGCGGTTCGCCGCCATTCAGTGAGCTCTTACCACGTATCTGAATACCGAACCCTTCACCGGCACGGCTGGAGTTTTGAGTAATGTTCACACCGGCAACCTGACCCTGCAAACTTTCCATCAGTGAAGTAGCACCTTTAGCCGATATATTCTCCGCTTTCACACTGCCCACCGAACCGGTCAGATCGGCTTTCTTCACCACACCATAACCAACCACAACCACTTCATCCAGCAGTTTATTGTCCGATACAAGTGTTATCGTTAATTTCTGCTGATTACCAACCTTTATTTCCTGTGATTTGTAACCCACATACGAAACTGTCAGCACAGCATTAGCAGGCACATTTAATGTAAAGTTACCATCCAGATCAGTTATTGCACCGTTAGTAGTTCCTTTTTGTGCAACAGACACACCTATCAGTGCTTCACCATTCTGGTCAATAACATGTCCGCTGATTTTTTTGCTCTGATTAACCGATTGTTCAATAGAGACGCTTTGTATTTGTGTTGCAACTTCAGCTTTAGCCCCAAGTGGCAAAGCAATTAAACCAAGAGAAAGTCCATAGGTAAACCATGCTCTTTTAAGAAAATGGTCTGCAGGTAAAAAGGACTCTTTTTTTAAATCACTTTTTCTTTTCATGCTCTTCATATTAGATTTCATAGATTTTAAATAACAATCTGGGGCCAAATTAAGGCAATGTAACTCTATTTCCAGTGTAAAATCTGACAACTTTGATGGAATTTCTAACAAATACGATAAAAAACATATCCATTAAGGCTTTAAAACCATAATTATTTTTGATTACTGCTCATTTTCTTCTATTTTCGCAAGTAGATAATGATTATCATTTGTTACGCCTTTATGAAAAACCTGTCAAACGTCAAAACTATATTTTTTTTAATTCTATTGTGCCTGTCCTTCATCAGTCTCAAGGCAACTGCTACAAATATCCCCGACAAATATTCCGTAACCTATTTTTCTGCCAAGAACGGGGTGGAAGACGGACTTGTGAACCATATCATTCAGGATCATAAAGGGCTGCTTTGGTTTGCTACATGGAATGGATTGTATCGTTTCGACGGTTACGTTTTCAAGAATTATAAATCAAGCATTGAAGATAAAAAAGGACTTACCAACGACAGACTACTCCATATTAATGAAGACAAATATGGATATATATGGGTGCTCTGCTACGACTCAACCGGCTATCGTTTTAATCCAGGGAAAGAGATTTTCGAGCCCATAATACAAGGTACGAGAAACAAATACCAGTCCATTCAGGTTCTACCTAACGGCACCACCTGGCTTCTGCGAAAAGACGGAACTGCCATCCGTGCTACCACCAATCCACAGAACTATAAGCTAGCACTTAAGTCGTACTCGGCTTCCCGAGGAACATTGCCCGGTGGAAGAATTCAATCGGTATTCATTGATTCAGAACAATACGAATGGATACTTACTGATAACGGACTGTACAAACTGCATGGTTCCAGACTAACCACTATTATTGGTGGAAAGTCAGCAAGAAAAGGATCTATAGGCTTTTATTCAGCCACCGAACAAAACGGAGAGTTGCTTTTTGGTGCCAGTCGTGGACACGTATTTAAGTATTCCCTCAAAAGAAGAAAGATAACAAGTATGCAGCTACAAACAGCAGCACGCATTATTTCCATACTGAAACACCTGCAACAAACAGCTTATATTACGGATCGTGATGGCTTATTTATAACAAACACAGCAAACAGTCAGCCTCTCCATTTTTCTTTGAAAGGTGTAAAATCTTTAACGAGCGAAGTTATTGAATCGGCAAGGATTACACGTAACGGACTTATCTGGCTTACTCACCCCAAACCGGGAGTCACGCTGTTTGATTCACAAACCAGACAGTTCAATTTCATTGATAAAACCGACGAGTTAGGCCGACCTCTCGATACAGAAACCGGATTTTTCACTTTTGAAGACAAAAACGGCTTTTTGTGGGTACATCCCAAAGGAGGCGGATTTTCCTATTACGATTCCCGAAGCAAAAAGCTTGTTCCGTTCAACACTACCGACAAAGAGGTTAAATGGAAATCAAACGACCGCTGTTTTGCCGCTTTTGCCGATAAACAAGGAAACCTGTGGATGAGCACACAGCTCGACCGTCTGAAACGCATCACCTTTTTCCCCAACAAATTTCATATCTATACACCCAACACCAGCGATATAGAATTACCGGATAATGAAATAAGGGCTTTGTTCATTGACCGCAAGAAACGAATCTGGACGGGAGCACGAGATAATAACATCTCCATTTACGATTCGCAGCTAAAGCTTATTCAAAGATTTAAGTCGGGCAAAGTGTACGCCGTCATGCAGGATCAGCATCAGAACTACTGGATCTCCACCAAAGGACAGGGACTGATAAACGGAACCGAAATAGCTCCCGGTAAATTTCAGTTCAGGCCATACACTTACAATGCCAGTAACCGATACAGCCTTAGCAGTAATAACATCTACTATACCTTTCAGGACAGCAAAAAAAGAATTTGGGTTGCTACCTATGGCGGCGGACTCAATTTAATGGAAGGCATGCCCGGTGGTTCCCTGCATTTTATAAACTATAGAAACCGACTGAAAAAATACCCCATCGACCGTTTCTATAAAGTGAGACATATCACGGAGGATCAAAAAGGGCGCATCTGGGTTTCCACCACTGCCGGAATCATCTATTTCGACGGTGCATTCAAGAAACCGGAAGATATTTCTTTCCATACCATATCCCGCGAGCAAAGCAACGTAAACAGCCTGAGCAACAACGATGTGCAGATGATTAAATGCATGAGCAACGGAAAGATATTTGTCATTACCTATGGTGGCGGACTGAATGAGCTTATCCCAACGGGAAGCAACTCCTTTACATGCAAATCGTTTACCCAGAAAAACGGACTCAGTTCGGATATCATCTATTCCATGCAGGAAGACAGAAGAGGAAATCTCTGGCTGGCAACAGGAGGAGGACTGGTTAAATTCATAGCTACCCGGGAACAGATTCAGTATCCAAACGAGCATATTGCTTTCAATGTACATTTCAGTGAGGGCGTGGGGGCTACTGACGGAAAACAGATTTATTTCGGAACCAACAAGGGACTGCTGTATTTTACTCCGGAAAAAATTCATAAAACAAACTTCGTTCCCCGCATATTCTTCACCTCAATATGGGTCAATAATCAGGAGGTCACCTCAAAGCAGCACAATGCTACCCTGAAAATGAATCAGGGCAACATCTATCATCTCACTCTGCCACCCAATAATCAATCCTTACGAATAAGCTTTTCGGCACTAGATATGACCAATACGGAATATATCCAGTACGCCTATATGCTCGAAGGGTTCGACAAAACATACCGCCTTACCGAAAACGGTAGAGAAGCCAACTACACTAACCTGCCTCCCGGCAATTATATCTTTCACCTCAAATCAACCAACAACGAAGGAGTGTGGGTTAATAACGAGCGACTATTATCTATTGAGGTACAGCCCAGTTTCAACGAAACAACTTTAGCGCATGTGCTTTATGTCTTTCTTTCACTGGCTCTCATTGTTGGTGGGGTTTATGCCTATACCGTGTTCTATAAAATGAAGCAGCAGGTAAAGAGCGAAGAGTACATCGCACAACAAAAGCTGAGCTTCTTTACCAATGTTTCTCACGAGCTACGCACACCGCTCACGCTTATCACAGGACCGCTGGAGCTTATTCTGAAAGATGAAGAGCTGCCGGACAAAGTGAAAGATGCGCTTACTACCATGAAGAAGAACAGTGACCGCATGCAACGGCTTGTAGGTCAGATTCTCGATCTGAGCAAACTGCAGGAGAACAAGATGAAGCTTCGTATTCAGAATAAAGACATTGTGACCTTCACAAAAGAGATTACTCAATGTTTCGAGGCACTTGCCACAGAACGGCATATACATCTTTCGTTCTCATCAGAACCGGTTGCTTGTCATCTCTGGTTTGATACGGATCACATGGAAAAGGTTATCTTTAATCTGTTATCCAATGCATTCAAATACACACCTAACGGTAAAGAGATAGATGTTCGCATCATGGAAAGTAACAATTCTGTTTCTATCCGTATTACCGACCAGGGCATTGGCATCCCCCGTGAAAAACAAAAAAGTATCTTTAACCGGTTCGAAAACCTGGTACAAAACAATATTCACAGTAATCTCAGCACAGGTATCGGACTGGCACTGGTCAAAGAGCTTATCTCTATGCATCAGGGTGATATCTCTGTTCAGAGTGAACCGGGCAAAGGCAGCTGCTTCACTATTCAATTGCTGAAAGGAATGGCACACTACCCAACCGACACGGAGTATATTTTATCCGATCTTCAGGAAGATGCACAAGCTACGCAGGTACCGGAAGAACAACCGCTGGAAGAGAACGATATAGACATGCAGCAGATGCTTGTGGTAGAAGATAATCACGAGCTTAGAGCATTTATCAAGCAAGTATTCGAAGGTAAATTCAGACTGCTCGAAGCGCAGGACGGAAGCGAAGGACTCCGAAAAGCTGTCACTTACCTGCCGGACATCATCATAACAGATATCATGATGCCGGTCATGGATGGATTACAAATGCTGGCCGAACTAAGAAACGATGAGCGCACATCACACATTCCTGCTGTGGTATTAACAGCTAAAGCAGATATGAACAGCATGCTCACCGGGGTACAGACCGGAGCTGATGACTATATCGTGAAGCCCTTCAGCATCAATTATCTACAGGTAAAAATAGAAAGCATCTTAAGTCAGCGGAAAAAGCTACAGGCTTTTTACAGTCATAATGTAATTTACAACGAGAACAAGATTGAATCAGATTCCACACCGAAAGAAATCACCGCCTTGCTATCCAACAAGGATAAGGCATTTCTGGATAAGCTATCCGCCATTATGGAAGATCAGATAAGTAATCCCGAGCTCAACGTGGATTATCTTGTGAGCTGTTTCAACCTGAGCCGCAGCAACTTCTTCCACAAGCTGAAATCTCTGACGGGACTTTCCCCTATCTTGTACATCAAGGAGGTACGTATGCAGAAAGCAGCCGCACTGGTAAGGGAAAAAGAGAATTCAATTGCAGAAGTTGCCTATATGGTGGGGTTCAGCGATCCACACTATTTCAGTAAATGCTTCAAAGCCTTCTGGGGAATGAATGCATCCGATTTCGCAAAAGAACAGGAAGATATTAATTCATCAAGCAATTAAATATAGTACTATGAAAAGATTAACAATTTTAGCTGCAGGACTACTGATGTGCGTAATGACTTTTGCGCAACAAGCCCTTTGGGGAGGAGCACCGGTTGTCTCTCCCGAGATTCACGACAACAACACTGTTACCTTCCGTCTGAAGGCACCAAAAGCTGTAAAGGTACAGATTACGGGAGATTTTCTTCCTACACAGAAATTCAACACTCCCTTCGGAGAAACAGATGGTCCGGGAGTTGCTGATTTAACCGAAGGTAAAGAGGGAATATGGGAATACACAACTAATCCGTTGAAGCCGGAACTTTACGGCTATTCGTTTATTGTAGACGGACTGAAAACTACCGATCCCGGTAATGTTTATCTTATCCGTGATGTGGCTACACTTACAAATGTATTCATCATAGGTGGTGATCGTGCCGATTTATATAAAGTAAACAAAGTACCTCACGGAACCGTTTCCCGCATCTGGTATAATAGTCCCACACTGGGCATGGAGCGTCGAATGACAGTTTACACCCCTGCCGGATACGAAACCAGCGGAAAGCGTTATCCTGTTTTCTACCTGTTGCATGGTATGGGTGGCGACGAAGAAGCATGGATCTCTCTCGGACGCACCGCACAGATTCTCGATAATCTCATTGCAAGAGGTAAAGCAAAACCCATGATTGTAGTCATGACCAACGGCAATGCCGCTCAGGAAGCAGCCCCGGGAGAATCTTCACTCGGTATGGTTACTCCTACCTTTCAATTACCTAAAACCATGGAAGGTTCTTTCGAAAGTGCATTCCCCGATGTGATCAAATTCGTCGATAATAACTATCGCACCATTAAAAGCAAATCGGGCCGTGCCATTGCAGGTCTTTCAATGGGTGGTTTTCACTCCCTACATATATCCAAACAATACCCAGATCTGTTCAATTATGTAGGTCTGTTCTCAGCTGCCATCGTGCCAAACAAGGATGTAACTTCACCTGTTTACAAGGATCTCGAAGGTAAACTGAAAGTTCAGTTCTCCAAAAAACCGGCTCTTTACTGGATTGGTATTGGTAAAACCGACTTTCTCTATAAGGCCAACGAAGATTATCGCAAGCTGCTCGACGAAAAAGGATACAAGTATACTTACTACGAAACTGGCGAAGGACATATCTGGAAAAACTGGCGCATCTATCTTACTGAATTTACACCTCAGTTATTCAAATAATCTGATAACTACATTAAAATCAATATCATGAAAAAAATTCTCTTTTCACTGCTTGCTGCCGGGAGTATCCTCACCGCTTCGGCACAAACTGTTAAACCCGCCATACCGCGGGATCCGAAGATTGAGCAGCAAATAGAAACGCTGCTGAAGAAAATGACTCTTGAGGAGAAAATCGGGCAGATGACCGAGCTGACTATCGATATTCTGGCAAAACGGACTAACCCGTTCGATGGAATGAATCAGCAGAATCCCAAAGTGGACGATTTGAAAAAGATACTGAAGAAATATAACCTGGAGAAAAAGTTCGACTTATCCAAAGGCATGCCGGGCAAAGATGTCATGATGAAAATCTACATGGACATCATGGAGATAGAGAACAAAAAAGGATTTCAGATTGATGAAGCATTACTCGATTCTGTAATCAGCAAGTATAAGGTTGGCTCTATTCTGAATGTACCAAACAGCATTGCGCAAACCAAAGAGGGATGGGAAGCTATTATCCGGAAGATACAGGATAAATCGATGAAAGTGATTGGTATTCCCTGTATCTATGGTGTAGACCAGATTCATGGCACTACTTATACACAGGGCGGTACTTTCTTCCCGCAAGGCATCAACATGGCAGCTACCTTTAACCGCTCACTGGTACGCGAAGGATCACGCATATCTGCCTACGAAACCAAGGCCGGAAGTATTCCGTGGACCTACGCTCCTGTTCTCGACCTGGGACGTGATGCCCGCTGGCCGCGTATGTGGGAAAATTACGGAGAAGATTGTTATGTGAATGCCCAAATGGGACGCGAATCAATTTTAGGTTTCCAGGGGGAAGATCCAAACCGCATTGATAACAACCACGTTGCTGCCTGCTTAAAGCACTACATGGGTTACGGTGTTCCTGTTTCGGGAAAAGACCGCACACCATCGTCCATCACTCTGCAGGATATGCGCGAGAAACACTTCGCTCCTTTCCTCGAAGGTATCAAGGCAGGTGCACTGTCCGTCATGGTCAATTCGGCAAGTAACAACGGTCTTCCCTTTCATGCCAACTACGAGCTGCTCACCAAATGGCTGAAGGAAGATCTTCAATGGGACGGAATGATTGTGACCGACTGGGCGGATATCAACAACCTTTATTCTCGCGACAAGATTGCTTCCAGCAAAAAAGAGGCTATCAAGCTGGCTATCAATGCCGGAATAGATATGTCCATGGTGCCTTACGAATGGAGTTTCTGTACTTATCTCAAGGAGCTGGTTAATGAAGGTGAAGTGCCTATGACCCGCATTGACGATGCCGTACGCCGCGTACTGCGCATGAAGTATCGCCTGGGACTGTTCGACAAACCTGTTTACAACAATAAAGATTTTCCTTTGTTCGGATGTAAAGAGCATGCTGATGCTGCCTTGCAGGCTGCTCAGGAATCGCTTGTTTTACTGAAGAACACGGATCATATCTTACCTTTGAGCACTGGAAAGAAATTATTGGTAACCGGACCAAATGCCAACTCCATGCGTACACTCAACGGGGGCTGGTCGTACTCCTGGCAGGGCGACAAGGCAGATATGTGTGCCACTCAGTACAACACCATCCTCGAAGCGCTCAGTAACAAGTTTGGTAAGGATCAGGTTATCTACGAACCGGGTGTTACTTACAAACAGGGTGGTCTCTACTGGGAAGAAAATGCTCCCGAAATTGATAAGGCTGTGGCCAGTGCTGCCAATGCCAATTATATCATTGCCTGCGTAGGCGAAAATTCCTATTGCGAAACTCCGGGAAATCTCACCAATCTCACTCTTTCAAAGAATCAGCTCTCCCTCGTTAAGGCGCTTGCCAACACTGGCAAACCGGTTATTCTCATCCTGAACGAGGGCCGTCCTCGCATCATTAACGAAATTGAGCCTCTCACAAAAGCTGTGGTAAATATCATGTTACCGGGTAACTATGGTGCCGATGCGTTGGCTAATCTTTTAACCGGTGATGTTAATTTCAGCGGAAAGATGCCTTACACTTATCCAAAGGAGATCAATTCTTTGTTTACGTACGACTATAAACCTTGTGAGGACCTGGATAAAATGGAAGGTGCTTACAATTACGATGCAGTGATGTCTGTTCAATGGCCTTTCGGGTATGGATTGAGCTACACAACATTCAGTTATAGTAACCTGAAGGCAGACAAATCTTCTTTTACTGCCAATGATGTGCTGACTTTCAGTGTTGATGTTACAAATACCGGCAAACTTGCGGGTAAAGAAAGTGTACTGTTGTTCAGCAGTGACCTGGTAGCTTCTCTTACTCCTGATATCCGTCGCTTACGTGCTTTCGATAAGGTTGATCTGCAACCAGGTGAGACTAAAACGGTTTCTTTCAAGGTAAAGGCTTCCGATCTGGCTTTTGTTGGGTATGATGGTAAGTGGATTCTGGAGAAAGGTGATTTCCGTATTCAGACTGGCAATCAGACTTTGACTATTTCTTGTCTTGAGAGTTACAAGTGGGATACTGCTAACAAATAGAATGTTTTTTGCTTAAAATGCCTTTTCTTTTGCCTTGATTGCAACTGGCCTTTTCTTTTGCCTTGATGCAAAAGAAACAAAAAATCAAGGCTGCACGAATTTTACTAAAATAAGGGAATGTAGAGCTAAAGAAAAAGAACTCGCTGCGCTCAAACAGCTTTTTCTTTTTAACGCTCCACACTCCCTTATTTCTTAACGTAAAATTCATGAGGCCAGTCCTTGTTTTCCACTCGGCTGCACCATCGCTCATTAGCTTTGCTTCGCTTGGCTAAATTTCGTGCGACTACTATTCCAAAGCCAATGTAGCAACAGCTACACGCTTTAAAATCCCGTCGAGCAGTGGCAGTAGTTACTTTTTCCATCATTGCCTTTGATATTCCCATTACATTAATTGAATAACAAGCTTTATAAGTTAAAAGAAGCACCACATTTTTCACTTCATGTTCAACAGCTAATTTCCAAATATTATCAGTTCTTTTTGTTTCTCCATCACAAGTAATTTTACCAGGTCTATTAAAGAACCATCATGAATAAAGATAAAAAAGACCAACTATTGTCAAAAAAACAATAGCTGGCCTGATTTATAATCACCTCACCCCCTTTTAATAATTAAAAGAGACCTGGATTTTATAATGGATGTTATTCTGTTTCAATATCCTGACTACCTCCGTCTGTCCATGGTGTAGCTGTGAAACCACCTACAGTTACCACATTTTTACCTACGGTAAGTTCTAAGTTATATTGAGTATTGCTATTGAGCGTTACTTCAGAATTACTTCTCCAATTATAAATCTTACCATTGACTTGAAATTCTACAGAAAAAGAGTTAGAAGATATAGTCTGCGGAACAAGAATACATTCATATTTTACTTCTGCCTGCTGGGTATCACCCACACCTGCGGTATAGGTCGTAGCAAAAGGAACAATGCTGATAGCGGAACCGTAATCACTAAGTTCATTTGTGTTTAAATTCCACGATGGTGTATTCTTAGTACCTAGCACTGATACGGATGTAATAGGATTAGTTGTAGTTCCCGGAACTTTATTAAATTCTGTAGCAAGTTTCACTGTAAGGTTTAGTTTGGAGAAACGATGGTTTAAGTTAACCGACAATTTACCGTTTACAAGATCTGTGGATGGATCCACCTCTTTGGGAGCCATGTAAAGTACATCGCTTAGTTTTAAATTAGCCTCATTGCTTTGATCTTCTAAAACAGAAGCAGTAAGTGTTGAGCTCCACGTTGCAGGTGCGATCTGAATCCCTTCATAGCCCACAGCCGTTACTTTTACCTTTTGTGTGCTGTTTTGCCAAAGCATGGTCAATGGAGATGTTCCATCATACGTATAGCTTGCCCATGCATTGTTTTCTTTCTTCATCATGGCAAAAAAACTATAATTTTCATTGCTTTCGTTAACCACACGCAAATGGAAATTATTAAGACCGTCAGTGGTCATTCCGGCACGAGTTTGCGGTTGGTTTACATTAGTGATTACGCGAATCATTTTGTCAGCAGGAAAACTATTGGTTTCGGGTGCAGAATCTTCATTTTGGCTGCACGCTGAGATAAGCAACGCAGTGGTTGCCAACGTCATTATATATTTAATTGATTTCATTATAATTTTCTATTTTTCAGTTTACTATTTTATTAATTGCACTATCTGGAAACTATTAGCTGTCATCATTACATAATGAAACAGGGTTAAAGACTTTCACCGGCACTTCCTCCGGGAATAGTCACGGAATTCGACCAGTCGGAAACAGTTACACTCTCTATTTCAATTCTCTCCTTACCAACCTTTAAATTGAAGGTATAGCTCTTACCACTTTCAAAATCAGAATTCAGAATAGCTGTGCGCATTTCCTTATTTCCCACTTTAAGGCTGATATACTGATATCTCATATATTCACTTCTCAATAGCGTATAAGTGCTGCCCACACTTCCATCACCCTGTGGATAGGGAATATAGTCGGTATAAGTAGTGGCAGGTTCTATTGTTCGAGGTGTTGCATCGCTCTGATCCACAATCTTTACATCTGCAACCTTAGCATCAGCAGCAAACTCAGGATTAAAACCTGCAATATTCACCACAATTCGGCTAGTCATTCGCTTCATAGCAAAGTTAAGAACCTGACCTTTGGTTGCATTACTAATCTCTGCCGTCATCCAGTCACACATCGCAATCTTTTCTAAAGTGGATTGATCAGTATCTACTATACCTACAGATTTACCTGTCTCACTAGGATAAAAGGCATCAAAAATCAAATTATCACTCTTCCATGTAAGAAATTTCTCATCTTTCGGGGTCCATTTCGTTCCATCATACTGATAAATAACTTCGATAGGGTCAAAACTATCATCACTTGCTCTGGCAACAACTCTAATATCATCACCTACATTAAATTTAGCTTGTTCGTCAGCATTTCCTACAGGATTAGAGCGTGTTTCGGCAAAAAGATTGCCCACTGTGGCATTAATGCGTACTGCATCGGCAGAAAAACTTTCCGTCTCAACTGCCTCGTCTTTATTGCAGGCAGTCAGCCCCAAAGTAAGGACTGCTGCTGCATAAATAAATAATTTGTAATTCATATTACTATTTTTTTTGTATAACTTAATAGTGTTAATTAATCAACAGCCTCACCACCTTCAATAGGCTGAGTGTTTTCCCAATCGTTAATGGTTACCTGATCTAGTTCAATGCGGTTACGTCCCACAATGAGTTTCACTGTCTGCACCTTACCTTTGCTCAGCATAAGAGGTTGAGGATGAATGTACACATAGCTTTTTCCATCAATAAGAACGGTAATCTTCTGCAATTCCTGAGGAATTACTACCGAGGCATATTGCTGTGCAGACACAACTGCAGGAATGCCAAAAGAAGCGATGTCTCCCGTAGGAGTAACAACTCCTGTCAGGTAATTTATTGTACCATAATTTCTTACATCAGTGCTTACAGAAGTCACAGTTGGTGTACCATCAAATTCGTTACGAAACGCTAATTCCACAATAAGTTTAGACATTACATGGTCAAACTTTAGCGATACAGGATTGTTGGATGCAGTAAGTCCTTGCTTCTGATCACCTGTATTCACAGCCACCAGTAGGTCGCTTTCAGTCTGTTTAGCAGGATCAACATTAACCGCATCAGCTTTAAAGTCGTTAACAGTACGTGCGGGATACATGCTCAGGAAATAGTGCGGGGTAATCATATCTGTCCACTTCATCATCGATTCTGCCGACCATTTACTACCCGAGAGAGTATTTACAGCATTGTTTACTACAAGTGCTCCCGTATTTACAGCATCGGGAGTACCCGTCCATGCATAAACACTTATTTTGTCACCATCTTCAAATGTAGAAGTGTTACCATTGGCTACAACACGTGTCATAGTACCAATGCTTGTACTTACGGTAATGTCCTTAGGAGTTTCGGAAGTTTGCTCATTGTCGTTGTTGCAGCTTGTCAATGCCATAGCAGCAAAAGTTGCTGCGAAAAAAAATGTTTTTTTCATCGTTTCTTTTTAAATTAATCGTTTATAATATGTATTCATTGTTTACTTTAATCGTTTATCAGGAAGGTTAATGAATTCCCAGATACTTTCTACCGGTATCATCAACATACACCACGTCCTGCCACCATGGAGATGCTATACCTACAAGACCAAACTGAACCCGCCCTCTGTCGTCAGCATAGCCGATATAATGCCTATAATCAGTTATTCGCGGACTACAGATTGACTGGCCATATTTTTTATCTTCATGTACTATAATTGCTCCAAGACCATAGTAGTAGTTTGCCATGTTGCTGTGGTAATCCACCATAATATTATCCGTCTCAGGGAATGTACTTATATCCCTGCTAAAGGGTTCTTTTTTGGCACCAATATATTCTATATTTCCTTTAACTGTGAACATGATGGTAGCTAGCCAGTTACAACCGGAGAAAATGTAATCTCCTAATCTGTTTGCTTTAGGGAATGAAATGGCATTCAGTTTCCTACAACGACTAAATGCACGGTCGTCTATTTGTATAACATTGGGAAATGTGAGCTCATTAATAGTATATATTCCCATAGGTATATTCCCACCATATTCCCCTCCAGTAATAGAACAACTTTCAAAAGCATACGAATGGATATAGGTAACACTGGAAAAATCAACATGCCCCTGAATTCCTTCTTGCAAACCGGCTGATCGGAAGGCATATTCTGCAATCTCTGTTATTTTAGGCATATAAGCACTCGCCATCTCAATACAATTCTCAAAACTGTAACTTGGCAGTATACCCGTTAATTTATTCAGAGTAATAGATTTTAATTTTTTACAATTCTTGAATGCAGCTTCTCCAAGGGCTTCAACGCCCGGTGTAGTAATCTTTTGTATCAGGCTACCTTCAAAAGCCGACTGTCCTATCTTTGTCACCGATTCGGGCAGGTATACCTCTTCCAATTTAGAAAATTCGGTACTGTAGTCCTGACTTCTGAAAGAGTATGCCTCAATCTCTGTCAAATCAGTAACAGCTGACAAATTAACAGAACGTACATCCGTAGATTTCAGCATGTTATTAGCAGCACTGAGATCCAGTTTTCCGGCTTTATTTCCATAGAAAACAAGATCGTGAACAAGGTGTTTTCTCTCTGCCGACTTTATAGAATCTGCAATCTGTGCTGTTCCGTTTGTTGCACGATTAAGATAGATATGAGCTAATCCGTCTTTAACAACCATCACAGGAAGGAATTTTCCTGCAGCATCAGCAAAAGAGACCTTGCTCCATGGCTCAATGCTGACACTTCCCATTGTTATGCCCGACTTTCCTACCTGCAGATTAAAGGTATAATGATATCCAGCTTCAAGCTTAGGCCGCCCTTTTACTATAAGTTTTTGCACAGCTGCACCTTCTGCCGAAGTTCCATCCATTTCAAAAAACTCAGCCTCAGGATCAGCATCCTGTGGAAGAAGTAAGCAAGTAACTTTGTCATTAAGCGTTAGTTTCTTCCCACCATTTTTAGGATAAATATGATATGAGCTACTTGTTGATTGAGCTGGAAGATTTATGTCTGGAGCATATATATTGTCTCCTATCTGAAAAGATGCCTCACCTGTATTCCAGTTATCGCTCAGTTTGGTTATGCATATATCCACACAGGCAGTCTGTCTTATCATTGACAAATTAATCACATTATCTGTCGGCTTTTGAATTACACTTCTAAAAGCCATTCGGTCTGCCCATGCAATGTGGCAACCGGGAAAAGCTCCTTCCACCCCGCCTTGAGTGTTGCACTGATGACGAGGTAAAGTAAACGTATCAAAAGTAGAGTTATTGGAACCATCAACAGAGTTTGAATGCTCTACCGGATAGTATGCCCATACCTCAGCCTCAGCTGCCCCATCAGGCCATGCCAATTTTTTACCTCCCTGCGGTACCCATGTATCTCCATTTTTAGTGTGTTCTACCCAGGTTTGGCCTTGATCTAGTGACACGGCAATAACATCTCCATCAACAAACTGCCCTTGTTCTGTCGCTGTCCCCAATGGGTTTGAGCGTGTAGATGTAAAAGGAGAGCCTATGCCTGCCTTTATAGTTAAACCTTTGCCTGAAAGTGTCAGATTATCGGGATTTTCGTTTTGACAAGCATGGAAAAAGATTGCCAGTATAGCAATTAGTGTTATGAATTTATATATTTTCATTGCTGTCCTCCTTTTCTTTCTTTAATGGAACCTGTAATTTTGATATTCTTTTTAGTAAGTAGTGTATCATTTGATGTACCTTTAGTTGCTGGATCTACACCATATACCTGAAGTGTGATGTCATATTCAGTATTGCTTTCCAGATTAAACTCCTGTCCCTGATATGTCCAGGTAAACATTTCGTTTTCACCGCTTTCAGGATTGGTTATTGTGAAATAAGCATTGAGTGTACCACTAGGAATCAACTGAGGCACTGCCATAAGTTCATATTCAGAACTTGAATTTGGTATATCTAAAGGAGGATTCCATACTATGGAATATAGTGTGGAAATGTTATCACGTGTATCTCCGTTGTAGTCTATATTATTTGTATTAAAATCCCATTTCAGATAACTACCACTACCTGTCAACAGTCCTCCCAATGATACTTTCGGCACAGCCGATTGATCGTATCCAATAAGTTGCGAACAGTAGTCGTCAAACTCCAGCTTCAGGTGTATCTTAGCAAAACGATGTCGAAAATTAATAGGCAACACCCCGCCAGGTGCATCAGTTTGGGGTATAATGGTTTTATTGTAGTAAAGAGGGTCAGCACCCTTCAGAGCTAAACTACTAATTACAGTAGTACTCATAAAAAAAGTATAAGGAGTTTTCCAGCCTCCTTCATCAACTCTTGCCATAAAATTGTCTACAGAGGAATTTTTCCAATAAATAGCCTGTACTGTAACAGGTTGTTTACCGTTCTGGAAAAATAGCTTAGGCTCGGTCGTATTATTCTTTAAATCTGTCGAAGCATACCATTTGCCTTCTGTATTTTTTTCCATCTTAACAAAATAGCTAAATTCAGCGCTTTGAGGATTAACTATCCGCAAGTAAAAATAAGTCAGATCTTTAAGTTCCATGCCCGAGCGCGTAGCTATTCCATCCATCAGTACTTCAGGCTGAATAGCAATTTTCTGATCTTCCACTTTGTTTTCTTCCTGAGATGGCTCTTCGCTTTGCGAACAAGCCGACAAGCCACCTGTTACTATTCCAACTATTAGCAATAGAGGAAACAGAATTCTTAAATATTTTTTTTTCATCATTGTTTATTGAAGTTTAACTATGAAACAGGGTTTAGTATTTCTCCATTCACCGTCCAATCCTCTTCCCAGTCGGAGATCTTTACGGGAATAATGTACATATTAGGCTTCAGCTCTGTGTATTTAAATTTCAGTACATATTTGCCCCCGGATTTCATAACCGGAGCTTCAGCTTCACATTCTCTCGTTGTACCATCGGTAAGGGTAAACAGGAAATGCAGGTGAGAGTGAGATGCATCACCCACAGTTGGCATAAGGCGTGTAGTAGGCGTAACTAAATTTCCTTTCGTCATAATTGCTGTGGGAAGTACAACAGCATTCTTATGTCCGCTCATTGCCACTCCATAGTTACTATCAAGATCTTTTTGCAATGGATAAATACCGTCTGCGGCATCAGTTACGGATGTTGCTAAGGTTGCACCTTCGGGTACCCCATCTATTTCAATGTTAAGTTCTGCCATAATGCGGCGAAGCGGTAACGGTGCGCGTGTGTTCTTATCCTGTGTAGTTTTTACATCGGCTACACTGTAAAAAGCGTGAGTAGGTGAAGCATTAGGCTCACTTAGTTTTAATAATAACTCATCATAAGTCATTGCCTTATCTACACTGAATGGTGCTATCAGGTTTATAGCAGTAACCACCTTATATTCACCGGCATCTACCGCATGTATATCAAGAGCCACCTCTTGCTTGGTAGAATAATGTTTTTCAGTCACCAACTTTCCGTCGGCCTGGAAAATCCATACACGTGCATCAGTAATTGGAGTACCCGTATCGTCCTTATCTGCCCAGCTAAGAGCTGCCGAGATGCCGTGGTCGTTATTTTCGGGTAGATTGCCGTCACATGCTGTAAAGGTCATTGCCAGCAGGCACATTATTATAGTTATATAGAGCGCTTTCTGTTTCATTTTTTATCCTCCTTTGATTCTTTTGTTTCTGTACGGCGGGCTTTGGCAGGTATTTTCTCATTAAAGTCGCTACCTTTACCAATTATACTAATGCGAGAAGCCTTAATGCCTTGTTGTATTAACCAGCTTTTAACTCTTTGTGCGCGACGAACAGAGAAGCGTAAATTTATGTCACGAGCACCCACAGTGTCACACCAGCCTGTTATAGTGATTTTCATATCGGGGTTCTTTCGTAAAATAGAGAGTATTTCCTTTAACTTAGGTTGCTCCTTCACCTCTATTACCGAGCGGTTGAATTCGAAATAAATAGTGGGGAATGATGCTAATGCTTTTTCTTCTGCCTTAGTAGGGGTAATAACAACTTTCTCTGCAGGTTTTTCTTCCTGTGGTTTTTCAGGTTCAGTTATTTGTTCTTTTTGTGGAGTAGCCGGTACTTCTTCCCTCACAATAGGTACTTCTTCCCTCACAACAGGAATATAAGCTGGCGTTTGTGGAGATTGTTTAATTCTTTGAATATCTTTGCCAAACGACCAGGTGAGTTTTACCCCTCCTTCATAAATAAAGTTATCTTTGTATAAATGCTTTGGTAGTTTATCGAAGTGTTCGCCTGTGAGGTGAGTAAAACCTCCGTAAAGACCTACACTCAAATGTTTAGTAAAACGATAGCCGGCCTGCACGTTTCCTCCAACACCTAAGTGCCATTTTGTTTTACCCTCTACCACTTTTTTATTTTCAGCAATTGTAATTAAGTCAGCACGAGTATTAAGAACCGAAATTGCCGGAGAAAGTTCAAAGATCCAACGACAGTTGCCATCGGAACAAAATATACCCGGAATATTAATATTGCCTTGCAAACCGTATTGTTGTAAACTAACTTTGCTTTTCAGGTTACTGTAATCCCAACCTTCCATATCAATAACGGGAGCGTAGTAGCGAACTATGTCGTTTCCCAGCCAATAATTGGCATTTACATCGTTTTCGCGTACTGCAAGTGTGGTTTGTCCTGCTTTTACAAAAAGCTCTAAAGATAATACAGGGGTGAAACGATAACCACCAAAGGCACCTGCCACCCATCCAAAACGAGTTTTATCTGCCCCGAAAGAGCTGAACGTACTTACTCCAAACGGCACACCTCCCGATGCTCCTACATACCATCCATTGGCTGTATGCACCGTAGTTGTATCATTTGTAGTCTGTGCATTCACTCTACCCTGCAAAAGAGCCAGAAGGAAGCAGATAAATAATAATTTTTTTTTCATAATCAATTTTTATTTCAGTTATATATAGTATGTTCAGAGCAATAGCGATTTTTTTTTCATGCAATTACATCATCATAACATTTTTATTTACGTCACAAACATACATCATCAGTATAAGCAATACGTATCACTGGGGCAATACTTTGCCCCATACACGCAACACACTGATTTAATGAATTTTAAAATTTAAATAAAAAGTAAAAATTTGAAGACCACGAAGTCCACCTGAAGGGTATAATAAAATTATTAATTACATTAAACAATATTTAATTATTAAAGTAGACAGAGAAAACGAAGAAAAACAGTTGTGTCAAAACGAATATACCTGATACTACTCTGGTGTTTGATTCTTTTCATTTTATTAAACTTATAAGTGTATGGCTATCACATATCAACCGCCAAATCAAAAGGTATAAAGAATCATAACCTTCAGTTTTTTATATTAAAGGTCATTTTCTGTACCAGTATTTTCTCATTTTTCTTATAAAGAAATTCGAACTTTATTAGCTTTTCGGAATCGCACGACTCTATCTCTGCATGTGTAAAAGATAGTAATAACGCCCTTTCTCCTAGCTTTTCTAAATAAAATAATTCATTATTGTTAATAAGATCGCTCCTCTTCACTGTTACATATATAGTTTTGTCTACAAAATGTTCAAACACTTCGTGTTTATCCGTACTATATTTATCAAGATAATCTTTAACTAATAAAAAACTTTTTCCATCCATCCACCAGAAATCACCTAAAAAGCGATGGAGGCAAATACACAAATCTTCATTTTTTTTCATATCATTCATTGTTTATACTATCAATAAGGGACTATCCAATAAACAAAATAGTCCCTTTATCTTTTTAATCTGAACAGTTTCAAAATACAGCAATAGATTCTATTCTCCCATTCCCCCTTCATTCCAACCGGGAATCCAGTCGATAATGGTGCCCGAAACTCCACCTATCCCAAAGTTGATTGTTGCGTCAAGACCTACAGAAGTTTCATACGATGCAGTGTTGAAACCAGCGAGCAGTGTACTTACGTTCTCCTCGTACGTAAAGGTTTTACCATTATTGAATGTCACAATTATATGGAGCACTTGATCCACTTCCGGGTTAATGCCCAACAGGTTGAACGATGTGCTGAAAGTACCGTCCGAAGCCGGTTGTGTTGCATTCGTAACATAGTATGAAGTGGCGGCAGCATTGTCGGCGCGGGATGCTATGCTTTTCGTTACCACACCACCGTTTATCCGGCGGGCGTTGCTCACCCCGTTTTGTGTTACATCAATACTCTTTATCGTTGCAGGATCAATTCCCACAAGAGTACCTTTCACAATGAGCCTACGTGTCATCAGTTTCAGAGCCATATTTTTGGTTACACTTTTGTTATACACCACGTCAATTTCATCTTGCGCAGCCTCGAAAACAGGCAGTGAGGGGAGTTTGTTGTCACTTGCGGCAGGCAGCGTAATGAGCCCTGCGAAATTTATCGACGCGCCTTCGGGTAATGTGAAGCCCGATGGCAATTTTGTAGCTGTAATGTTGTAAGTTCCGGCCTCTATATCGGTTGGTACAGATGGCACAGCCTCGTAAATTTTGTTGCCGGTCACAGTAAGCTTCAATGTGGTTTTAGCATTGGCCTCGGTAATGGTGCTGCCTGTAAGGTTTACTGTGAACATACCCGGATTTTGAGACAAAGTGCCGTCGGGATTGTAGATAGATATATAGTCGTCACTGCTACACGAAGTAACAACAGCGAGCAGCAATACACACAATGCTGTTTTACCGCAACGGGCTGCTCTATTTTTATTTCTGAATTTCATATATACTTCTGTTAATGGGGTTATTACTTTTTATTGTTACCTATACTAAAATGATAAGCCACAGAAAGCTCTGCATTGGTAAGGCCAAAACGATTTGTTATCCGGCTATTTATGAGGCGAGACTTATCACTCGGCACATAGTAATCATAATCTTTGTAATCTTTGTGTACATACCCCGCACCAACTCCCAAATCAATGGTCCAGTTACGAGGTAGCCAAAAGGTATACCCCACTGTAACGCCGGCTGTATAAAACCAGCCATCGCGCGGGTATGAATTGCGCAACTGATCGTTGTATTTCAAGTAGCGGGTATTAATGCCCATATATGGTCCGTGAAACGAGCTTCCTACACCATTTGTTTCTGTATTAATATCATCACTATGAAAAGGATTAAAGAAATAGCGGCGCATTTCAAATCCGGCTCCGGACATTTGCAGGTAATCGGCACCTTTGCCTAGTAAGCCTGTATGTCCATCGATGCCTGCCTGCCAGCGACCGGCAAACTGTATATCTACACCAAGCGAAGGCGACAGGGTAGCCAACGTTAAAATATTGCTGCGCACACCCAGGTTTTGAGCCTGAATAGTGCCAAAGGTTGTTCCTGCTGCCATAAAGACGGTAAGAAGAAACATTCTTATTTTACTATTATTTTTTTTCATTCTATAATTTTTTATGCAGAGAAGAAAGAGTGAATGCTTTTCACTCCATTCTTCCTGCTGTTTTTCTATTATCTTTATTTGTTACTCTCCGTTGTAGCTCCAATTTATGAGTGGAGCCTGAGATATGCTTGCGCCTTCTGATTCTCCCCATATGCCGGTTGATTTCCATGTGCGATTAACCACAGAGAGCGAACCAGATGAAGAGAGTGTTACAGTGGGAACTGCAGTTAAAACAGGAGCGGTAACTGCTACCAAAGGACTATAATCGGTAGCTCCCAGAGATACGCAGTTGGAAATAGTAGGACTACCCTTAGCTAAAATGGCGGTGGCTGCGTTGCTTGTGCCTTTTGTGGCATAGCTGGAAGTTATATTAGCTACAGTGCTGCCATAATCCGCAACAGAACCTACCAAAGCACCATTTCCGCTAATGGCTTCCGCAGCATTAACATTGATGGCATAACAACCAAAAACAGTTCCACCTTCACTTACTCCTAATAATCCGCCCACAGATGCTTCATCCGGCTTTGATAATACATTAGTTGACAGGGTGCAACCGTCGGTGTAGCAAGCCACCATTTTGGAATAAAGTCCGATGTATCCTGCTAAACCTCCAATCTTTATTTTGGAATAATAATTAAGTTCGCTTCCTTGCACAGAGCTATTCGATACACGACAGTGAGCAACAACTACTTTATTATCAAGACCACCAGCCATACCAATCATACCACCACAACAATCGCCTTTTATAACGTTACAGTTTGTTACGCTGCAGTTAAATATGTACCCTGAAAAAAGTGCTGCCACAAGTGTACCGCTGGTTCCACCTCCAAACCCAGTCACAGTACAGTTACTGAAGTGCAAATTATACACTATGCCTCCCTTAATCACATTAAAAAAGCCGGTATAAATATCCTTACTTCCTACAACAACCTTCATTCCGGTTATTTTATGCCCGTTTCCGTTCAACTTGCCGGTAAAGGGTGTGTCAGTAGTATATCCCAGTGGTGTCCAGTTGCTGCCGCTTAGGTCTATATCGTTCATCAGGATGTAGTTTCCACCCAGGTTGGAGGCTATGGCTTCCAAATCTGCACGGGTATAAATGGGGGTTGGTGCGCCGGTTTCACCGGTTTGCCAGCCGGGAGCAGCGAAACTGGCATCTGGCGTAGCGGTGCAGCTACCTGGGCTTAGTGTGAGGCGGTACATGTATGCTTCTCCTCCTTGTTGACTTATTTCACGTCCAATACCATCGAAAGCTCCGCTTGCATTAGGCACGTTCACAGGTATTTTCCGCCCGTCGGTAAGGGTTACTACGAACGATTGCAAAAATAGACCATAATTGTTGTATACCTGGGCTTTCCAAGGTGCTGATTCGGATGGCTGTGTACCAGTTGCTACGCTTGATGACGGCAATAGGTTAATGCTGCCATAATCTGCAGGTGTACCCGTTACTTTAGACACCAATTTGGCAGTAATGGATGCTACAGATGATTCGCTACCCAAGGCAGATAAGTCACAGAAGGTTATTCCTGCACGGTTTGAAAGATGTTTCATAGTGATGTTAAAGATTCCATTTGCAGGGTTGGCACTAACTGTGTAATTAGTATTAGTGCTATTCCATGTGCCATTTGTGCAAATTCCTTTGGCAGACAAAATATCGCTATATGTTATAATGCCGGTAGTTGCATCTACTTGTTTGGTATATCCCCCGTCTACTGTTTCCATTCTGCCTTTAGCAGAACCTTCAGCCCATGGCATACCATTTTTGTCCTTTTCAAAATTATCAGGATTATCTGCAGTGTTATTAAAATCTACGTTATTATACTTCTTTCCTAAATAATTGAAGAATATGTAAAACTCTCCACTTGCCGGAATGGTTATATCGCTATTTAGCAGCCACGATCCATCTGCCTGTATAGTGGCGTAGCGGTAGGTCTCAATAGTTGTTGCTGCATTTATATAGATACCTATGTGCAGGCGGTCTCCTTCTGCCCATGAGGTTTTCTCGTCCACCGCTTCAGTGGTTTCTCCGGCGCGGGTGGCCATGGCACGGGTGGCAGCAGTGAAGCCGCCGGGCAGTGACACGGACGATAGACGGTGAATGGTGATGCTGCCGTCGGCATTTTTCATAATATCACGAGTGGTGACGGTAAGGTCTTCATCGGCCGAGCAAGAGGTCATAAACATTGCCAGCAGCACAATGCTCAGCAACGCAGAACAAAGCGAAAAGAAAGAAAAACCGTTCTGTCCATATATGCTTTGTTTATTTCGCATGTTTTGCTTTTTTGTTGTCTTCATATATTTTTATTTTTTACTATTAATTGATTATAGATTAGTCTCTTCCTTACTTTTCTTTACCTGGTTTACCGACACTATCTGATAGTGTGCCGCCACTGTATTGGCATCGTTTATAAACTTTGTTATCACATCCGAAGCAAAGAGCTGTCTGGCAACGTTTACCCGTGCCACAATGGTGCGGTAGGCTACGGTAACCTGTTTGCGCACATCATCGGCAGATGTTGTTTCGGTGTGGCATGTAGCTGCTATAGTAGAGTTTGAAGTCCTGAATGTCAAAACATTACCCTTCTTCTGTTCATTTATAAAGCCGGTTCGTTTAGTAATTTCTTCGTATCCTGAAATGCATTTCACCAGCTTGTCCATTTTGTCGATAGCCGCAGAGTAGGCAGGCATTTCATCTTCCAGTTTCAAAGCTCTGGATGTAGTTTGTATTATTAGTTTTCTAACTTCCTGATTCATTTGCACGAAGGCTCCGTGTGTGAGCTTGCTTCCTGTAAATTCGGTCATTTTTGCCATTATATTAATATTCTTTTTTTCGTTACTAATTATTTCTTTGTTTCCCATCCTGCATGGGCGCTTGGTTACTTGTACTGTATAGCTTTCCATGTTTGTCCAAACCATGTAAGGCCATCAGCTCCTACCTGTGGCAATACGCTTCCACCCGCTTGCTTATCTACGTTAAGTGTAAGGGTACAGGTATTAAATCTACTATAGTTATTGAAGGTACCTACATCAAAGGTCAAATCGCCCGCAGCCGTAAGTTTGAGCGTGGTAATAGGTGTGCCGGCAAAAACTATCTCGCCAAAACTTGTCGCAGCCGGCAAGTCCACACTTGATAGTGCCATGGAAGAATAAAAAACGGCTCTCCCAATACTTGTTGCAGCAGGAAGGGTAATATTTTCGAGTGCCATGCAGAGGGCAAAAGACTCATTTCCAATGCTTTTTACTGCTGGCAAATTCACATTGGTAAGTGCACCACAGCTATAAAAACTATTAAACCCAATGCTTGTTGCAATGGGCGAATTTACACTGGTAAGCGAAGTGCAATTGGCAAAAGCAAAGCTCCCAATGCTTATTGTAACAGGCAAATTTACACTAGCAAGTTTGGTACAATCCATGAAAGCATCATTTGGTAGCGTCTCAATACCCGTAAGTGTCATATTCACTGCAGTTGTGCGGGCATTGGTTTTTTCTTTTATAAAGCTTACAGCTGCCACTATATCTGTCTCGGTTGAAAGATCTATAATACATTCTGTATACTTATTAAAAGTAGCAATACCAGCACCATTGTTGTAAAATTGTGCATAAGTACCTCTCCATGTTGTAAATGATTGACCACCGTCCTCATCACCAACTCCTTGCTGAGCAAGTAATACAGGCATATAAATGCCATACAAACAGCCTGCTTTAGTGTGAAAGGTTGGTTTTACCACTCCACTCACGCCATTTAAAGTAACAGTAGTAACGGCAGCAGTGTTAGCTGGGTCGTCCACCGGTTGGTGCAAATAGACTGTAGAAGTAAGTACACCATTGGCAGGTTGAGCAGGATCGGCAGTCTGCACAGTGGGGCAACTCACTGTGGTAGCTATTCCGCTAGCAGTGGTAACCGTTGCGCTTTGCCCAAAGGCAAGGCTTGTGAGGCGCACCAATGCTGTTTGTCTCTGCCATTTGTCGGCCGCTGGTGCAATGGCAATTCCTGTTTTGGTAATGTCATCCGGTATTACAACAGTACTTTGCCCTGCTATTTGTTCTGTACCCCGATTAATAAGCGCAAGGATGGTAGTACCATCAATTGGGGTATCGTCCGCCCCAGTATAAGTGCGACTGTAAGCATAAACTGCCTTTACTGAATATGTGCCATTAGGCAGGCGCAGCGAGGCAGGTGTTGCCGTCCATGTCGTGCCATCGTAAGTAAGCGTTTGGGTGTTACCGCTCGCCATTGGGGAAGCCGCAATCTCTGTTGTTCCCCCGGCATCGCTGTAGCAATGGAAGGTTACGCTTACCGCGTCTCCTTTTTGCCATGCGGCGGTGTAACTTCCGCCGGTAGCAACATCCGCAGTAGTGGTGCGCGTAGCAGGCAAGCCTGTGCCACTGCCGGAAACCACCTCTGAAACGGCAGCGGCAGGCTTACCCACACCTTGCATGGTAGCAGTAACCGTCATCGGTGCACCGGTACGTATCATTGCTTCCTCGTCCATAGACTGCGAGCATGAAGTTCCAATGCCGGCAAGCAGCGCAAACACTGCTCCCCGGGTTAGTAAAGAGCGAAGAGAATGAAGAAAGATGTAACTCTCTGCTCTGCTGCTTTTGCTATTCGTTTTATTATTATATATCATGATTATATTTTATATTTTTTTAGTTATCCAAGATTGTACTTATAGCTCTTATTGTTCGAACTTTATAGCTTTCCATGTTTGTCCAAACCATGAAAGGCCACTTGGTTTGGGTGTTCCAATTCCGCTCTGCTTATCTGTATTAAGATATAGAGTACAGTTGGCGGATTTAGAAAATCCATTAAAAAGACCTGCATCAAGAGTCATTACTCCTGCAGCTGTAAGCTTAAGTGTGGTAAGCACCGGGCAGTATGCAAAGGCGTAGTTACCAATATTATTAGCCATAGGCAGACTGACGCTGGCAAGCAAATCGCATTGAAAAAAGGTACAATTACTGATAGTTGTTACAGCAGGGAGACTTATGTCAGTAAGTGATAGGCAACGATTAAAAGCATAATCTCCTATAGTTGTTGCAGCAGGTAAACTTACATCAGTAAGCTTTTTGCAGCCGGAGAAAGCATGCGCATTAACATTTGTTGCCACCGGCATATCTATATAGGTTATGGCTTCACAAGCCATAAAAGCATTTTCGCCTATGTTTTTTACCTTAGGCATATTTACACCGGTAAGCGGATAACAACTGCTAAAAGAATAGGTTCCAATGCTTGTCACCTCAGGCATACTTACATTGGCAAGCGAATTGCACTCATTAAAAGCATAGTCGCCAATGGTTGTTGCCACAGGTGTATTCAGGCTGGTAAGCACTGTATTAGCAAAAGCGCCGAGCTCTATAGTTTTTACCGCAGGCATACTCACATTGGCAAGTACCTTACAGTTGTAAAAAGCTTCCTGACCAATAGCTGTTACTACAGGCATAATCACGCTTGTGAGCGTAGGACAACTCATGAAAGCCCACTTGGCAATACTTGTCACCGCAGGCAAATTTACATTAGTGAGTGCATCACAATTGGTAAAAGCACTTATGCCGATGCTTGTTACCGAAGGCAAACTAATCCCGGCAATTTTATTACAATCAAAGAAATCTTTTTCGAGGATCGTTTCAATACCAGTAAGGGTCAGGCTCACAGTGGAAATATGGTTTAAGGTTTCACCTTTTATAAAGCTGATAGCCGTAGTCTTGTCACTTACAGCAGAGAGATCTATGATCCAATTCTTATATTTTAAAATATTATTGGCACCAAAACCGTTGTTATAAAACTGTGCATAAGTACCTTTCCATGTTATATATTGCCCACCATCTTCATCGCCTATTCCCTGCTGGCCCAGCAACACCGGTGCGTAGATGCTGTACAAGCGGCCAGCCTCGGTGTGGAAAGCTGGTTTCACCACTCCGCTCACACCATCTAATGTTACTGTGGTAACGGCAGCCGTGTTGGCAGGGTTGTCCACCGGTTGGTGCAAATAGACTGTAGAAGTAAGTACAGCATTGGCAGGTTGAGTAGCATCTGCAGTCTGCACAGTGGGGCAACTCACGGTGGTAGCCGTTCCGGCACCTGTAGTTACCGTTGCGCTTTGCCCAAAGACAAGGCTTGTGAGGCGCACCAACGCCGTTTGTCGCTGCCATTTATCGGCGGCAGGGGCAATGGCAATACCTGTTTTGGTAATGTCGTCCGGTACCACAACGGAACTTTGACCTGCAATTTGTTCCGTGCCCCTATTTATAAGTGCCAGGATGGTAGTGCCGTCAATTGGGATATCATCTGCAGCAGTGTAAGTGCGGCTATAGGCATAAACTGCCTTTACAGAGTATGCGCAGGCAGGCAGGCGCAATGAGGCGGGCGTTGCCGTCCATGCCGTGCCATCGTAAGTAAGCGTTTGGGTGTTACCGCTCGCCATTTGGGAAGCCGCAATCTCTGTTGTTCCCCCGGCATCGCTGTAACAGTGAAAGGTTACGTTCACCACGTCTGCTTTTTGCCATGCAGCGGTGTAACTTCCACCGGTAGCAACATCGCCGGTAGTAGTGCGTGTAGCAGGCAAGCCTGTGCCACTGCCGGAAACTACCTCTAAAACGGCAGCGGCAGGCTTACCCACACCTTGCATGGTGGCAGTAACCGTCATCGGCGCACCGATGCGTGTCATTGCCTCCTCGTCCATAGACTGCGAGCATGAAGTTCCAATGCCGGCAAGCAGCGCAAACGCTGCCTCCCGGGTTAGTAAAGAGCGAAGAGAAAGAAGTGAAGAGATATACCTCCCTACTCTGCTGCTACTTTTGCTATTCGTTTTATTATTATCTATCATAATTATTTTTTTCTATTTTTTTGATTACCAAATCATTGGTTACTCATACTGTATAGCTTTCCATGTAACTCCACCCCATGTAAAGCCATCGGTGTCTACCAGCGGAGAGCTTGTGCCGCCCAACTGCTTGTTGGCATTAAGATATAGTGTGCAATTAGCTAAGTTTGTAAAGCTTCTGAAAACATCTGTAGAAAGAGTTATTGATTCCACGGATGTAAGTTTAATCGTGGTAAGTGCAGAGCATTTTTCAAAAGTATTATTTCCTATTGTTGTTGCAGCAGGCAGGCTTACGCTGGTAAGGTATGTGCATTCAAAAAAAGTACCTCCGCTTATCTTTTTAGCCTTAGGCAGCTCCACGCTGATAAGCGATGTGCAGTAAGCAAAAGCACTGCCTCCAATGTTATATGCTTCAGGCAGATTTACGCTGGATAGTGATGTGCAGTAACCAAAAGAGTTAACTCCAATTTGTGTTGCCACAGGCAAATCCACTTTGGTAAGCGCATAGCAATTTATAAAAACACCTTCTCCAAGTTGTGTTACTGCAGGCGAGTTTACATTAGTGAGCAATTTGCAGTTCTCGAAAGCAGCAGACTTAATGTATGTTACATTTGGAAAACTCACACTGGTAAGGGAAGTGCAGCCATTAAAAGCCAAAGTCCCCACGTTTAATGCAGTTGGAAGACTTATAGTTCCTAACTGCTTACAATCCTTAAATGCTTCATCAGGCAGAGTTCCCAGATTATTAAGCGTAAGCGCCACAACTCCATTGCTGGTGCCGCCCGGGATTACAATATTTGCCATTCTGCTTTTTATTTGAGTAATCTGAGCAGCGATTTGTTCGGTGGTCATTCCGGCAAAATCATACGTCCAGTTCAGCTTCCCGTCACCTCCCTGTATAATGTCCTCACCATTACCGTTGCCGTTGGCTGTAGTAAACGAGGCTATTTGCACGGTTTGTGTGGTTAAAGCTTCCTTGCGGTCTACTGTTACATTATAGGTGTAAAGATTACCTGCTACCGGAGTGGCAATGCCTGCAGCTGGCAGGGTGATGCGCAGCTGGCGTTCCTCCGTTGTTCTTTCGGCGGCATTGGTAAACTTCACGGTAAGAATGCCTGCCGTTGCTCCTCCGCTAACAGCAGTATTCGGGGTCACAGCTCCCACCACGGCACACGATGTGGCAGCGAGTGATGCCCTGCGGTCTGTCTGAAATGTGGCGTCATCAGTATCACCCATCATGGGGGTAAAATCAACAAACTGGGCTGTATAGCCTGCCAGTTTCACATCGTCTGCCAGCTTAAACAGGAAACGCATACCTGCATACTTTAGCTTTAGCTGCAATGTGTAGGCAGCTGTAGCCGAGTTAGCCGTTATAACAGGATTTGGTATACTGTTTTCAATCACTGAATAGAAAGGAACATCATAACTGCCCGCAGTACCGTCTGTGCGAGGCTGCGAAATGGTGAATATACTCGAAGCACTAGAGACTAGTGTATAATCCTTACCGCGGGTATAGTCAATAATATCTTTGAAACCATTATTTAATGCCAAAGAATAGTTCAAAGTACCGTTAACGTCAACCTGTTTCGTGGTGGTGTATGATGCATTTTGTGCACTCGCTCCTGTAGTACCTTCGGCTGTTTTATAGTAGGTAGCATCCAGCTTCGTTCCATCAGGAATGTTCATAGCCACACTGTTTTCTTCAGCGGCACGTGTAAGCACGGCACTGCCCTGCCCACCGGCAATCGTTGCGCTTAAACTAAGCGGCAGCGGTTCACCGTTGTCTGCACCAGCAAGGTCTTCGTTCCGGCAAGAGGTAGTCAAACCGGTAAGCAGCACCATGCCTGCAAGTGCAACAAGTTTATTTATTGTTTTCATTATATATATGTTCTTTTATTAATTGGTTAATTGTAAATCGTAGTTTTTCACTGCCTGGGGCAATCCGTCGGTACTCGTCTGGAATATGTAACGGATAGGATCATTTACAAAAGAAGCGTTCCACGTACCAATGGCAGCATTGAGTGTGGTGGCTTCCGCCCAGCCGGCTGTTGTGCTGTAAGTACCTACATAAGAATTGAAATCTGTACCGGTAATTTTGGTTAAATTGGATATATTGACGCCGCCGCTAAAAGTGGCATCCACAACCGGAATAGACGAGTTACCTATGCAGGTGTGTACATCCCCAAAGTTCCGTCCTATTATACTACCATTCCAAAAGCCTGTTAAAGTACTTACATTGGCATAACAAGCCAGAACACAGGAGGAGCCACCACCGTTTGCACCTACTATACCACCCGTAGAAGCCTGACCACCGTTTATGGATATGTCAATAACACGACACACGGCAATGCAGCCGCCACTGATTATTCCTTCTATACCGCCAATATTTCCGCCAATAGAGCTGTCGACATCCTGCACAGTAATTGTAGGACTAGAAACCGTGCAAGCTATTACTTTACCACCTGCTCCCAAACCTACAATTGCACCCACTTTTCCTGATATAACCTTGATAAAAGGTTTATCAATCGTTACATTTTCAATAGATGCACCTGAAGACGTACGGCCAAAAAGGCCATAATTACCATTATCGGCCACGGTTTGGTTTATATACAGGTTCTTAATGGTGTGCCCCAGTCCGTTGAATCCTACTGTAAATGGCATGGCGTCAGTACCTATCGGTGTCCAGCTTTTTGACAAAGACTCGCTACATACAGACTGCAGGTCGATGTCATTTGCCAGTACCACGGGGTTAGCGGCTGTAGGTGCATCACCAGTCAGTGTCCAACTGGAGTAATTGCCCGTTTCACCTTTGGCATTCCACTCATCACGGAAGGCAACAAAATCTGCCGCAGTTCGTATGCCGGGATGTGCTATGGAAGCATTGCCGCTATCTACACTTGTCCAGCTGTCTACTACAGGGTTAAAGGTAAGAGTAGTATGTTCGTCAACTGTAAGAGTGGCTGTACGACTGTACCCTCTTGTGGTAGCAAAAGCCGTACCTGCCTTTTCCAGGTCGGCAGTATAGTTCCATTCCGAACCGTCGGCAAGCTGCCCTTTTACTTTGATGCAGGTGAGAAAAAATTTTGCAAGATCATAATAAGGAGGTAATATAACACGCCATTGCGGTGCATTTATGCCATCGGCAGTAGCTGCAGCTCCTGTAGAGGTAGCCTCTATGTCATAATATTCATATACACCACTGCTATTTTTTACCCTTGCAGTGCAGGTTACGGACGTTACCCTGGCAAGGGTGCTTTGGGCAGACTTAGCCACATTTAAAGTAAAAAGATAATTTTGGTGAGTAAAAGCATACGTCAGTTTGCAGGTACGCTTATTGCCGGTAATAACAACTTCCGGATTACTGTAGCTATAAAGTGCATCATAGCACACCAATGTACCATGAGTGCCGGTAGTTGGGGCAGATGTGTAATAGCAGCCATCTATAGTGCTATCATAAGATCCCTCAAGCTGTGTCTGCCCCGCAGGTACAGTGCCTGTAAATCCCGGGTAGAAGCCATCAAAACGCCCCCCCTCTTCTTCTTTCGCATTAAGATAAACAGTATGAGGGGTAGTACATTCATTGTCACTATACGTATTCCACGAGCCATCGACCTGTTTTTTCACATAAGCAGTGACATTGCCTTCCAAACTATTACCATAATAAAAGCTAAACACGTCTCCCTCAGCAAAATCAGTAATTACTTTATTTGGCTGGGGAGTGGTGGCAGCACGGGTTGCTACACTTGTTGCAGCTGTCTCGTTGGTGCCGGCACCCTGTATGCTTACACCCGCAACCTGCGCTGCGAGTATGCGTCCTTCGTTAACGGCATTGTCAATGGCTGTGCTATCGTCGGCACAAGCCGTCATTATGCCGGCAAGCAGCGCAACACACGCCACATTGGCAAATGAAGCACGGAGCGTGGAGAATAGAAAGTTTCCTTTCATGTTTCCATATAGCCGGCTCTTTATTATATTATTTTTTATTGTATTCATTCTATTTCTAATTTATAATTTAGGAAGTTTCTCACTAATTAAGTGTACCGGTGTAGTTTCCATCCATCTCTCCACCGTTTACGGTAGTCCAGTTACCAATGCTGGCACCCTGTGTAGAAAGGCCTGTCACATTATCATAAGTAATGGTTACGGTGAGGCGCTTGCCTTGCATTATGCCGCTTGTGGCGTCCGAGGTTAAATTGTAGGTGGCCGTAAGTTCTGCCCCGTTTACGTGGGTTAGCTTTAATATCTGAGCATTAACCAGCGTACCGTTGATGTAACTACGTTCCGCACCGCCTACCGTAATGGTTTGAACAGAATAGATGCCGCTGGCATCCCCTTTATGGACAAAAAGCACAGGGATATGTGCACGATAAACAGCTTCATCGCCACTTTTGTAGGAGCAAAAAGGAGTAACAGCATTCCCATAATTTGTAGGCATTTTAGGCGCAGCCTTATCTGTAATATGAGCAAGAAAAGCCGTGCGAGCAGCTTCTTCGGTGCTGCCCCAATTTGTACCACGCTTTACAATGATTGCTACATCTACACACTGATGAAGCAACGTGGCAGTAAGTGCATGATCTGCTCCCAACGTGGCAGTACCTTCGAGGTAATCCGTACCTTGATAACGGATCTTTGTGTTTTGATCCGGGTAGAACGGGCTATTATTTACCCAAGCTGCTGCTTCGCCAAGCGTACTTTCGGCAATACCGCCAAAACTATTGATTTTGAATTGGTAATCTCCTCCGTCTACATCCTGTGTATAAATGGCATCGGGGTATGTCTTAGAACCGTTGCCGTCAGTTATGAGAGTGGAACCGGGTTTCACCACCCAGCTACCGTCACTGCCCAGCACATAGGTAGATTTGTAATTAACAGCTACATTTGGGTTTCCAGCTTGCACAATAATTTCTTCGCCTTCTCCCCATTGCCATGAGGTGTAACCATCGTCGGTATAGGCACGTGTACTTGCTGTGGCTTCGCTGCCTGTGCCCTGTACACTCAGCGTACCTATGGCCAGCGGTGTACCTCCGGCAGCGGGCGCGGTTGCTTCGTCCTTCTGGCAGGAAGTTGCCAGCATGGCCAGCATGGCAACGGCTGCCAGCGAGAAACAGCATGAAAAGCGTAAAAAGCTTTTCTTCCAGCTCACCGGGGTATTCAATTTATTGTTATATGTTGTTTTCATATTTATAATCTTTTATTTGTTTTTACTCTCCACATTTTATGTCGGATTACCACCGGTTACATTTCCGTTGAGGTCGATGTTATAATCTCCTTCGTTGGTAAATCCCCCCACGGTAACACTCTCTATTACGGCTTTACTCTCCGTAAGGCGGATGGTGTAGGTGTAAATGTGGCCTGCCCAGAAGGTAATTCCGCCTGTGGGTACTACAATGTCGTAGGTTTTACCGCTGTAAGCATCTGTCTGCTGCCCCCTAAAGGTAAAAAGCGTTTGTCCTTCTTTAAAGCTGGCACCGTTGGCAGCTATGCTCTCTTTGTTTGCCTGAGAAACGAATAAGCCGTAAACCGCCCGGTTCTCTGTATTAGTCCATGAAATATTGTCTACAAATTCTTTAAGAAACCATGGAGATTGAAAAGCAGATGTACCGGCAGTTTGAGGAGTGCTACACCATTTTGGATCAAGATATTTAACCAAAGAAGATGATACGTAGAACTCGTCACTAGCCAAATATGGTTGTGTAGCTGTGGCCTCGCCATAAGCACCGATAACATTGAAATTTACCCTTGCATAAGGATAGCGCAACAGCATAGCACCATTGGCCGGTGCTGCTCCGTCGGCAGCAGCGAGGTCGGCAGTGGCAATAAGGCTTGTGCCGTTCATCTTCACTTTGCCGGTCCAGAAAGTATAAAGAGGAAAAACACTACCTTCTTCAGTACCTTGCAACAGAGCATTCATGTTTGCAGGAAGAGCAACGTCAGACTGCGCAGGGAAACCATGCAGGCGCAGGTTAAACTCACCCGAAGACGGCACCAGTAGCGAACCGTCAGCCTGTGTTCCCACAGGAGTGATACCCACCGTGGCAAGATCGGCTACAGAAATAGGTGCCAGGTTCAAGTCGGTAATAGTTCCTTTACCCATAGACAAATCCTCGAGAGTGGCAAAACTTATTTCATCTACAGAACGGTAATAGCCCACGGAAATGGGTTTATCCGCAGTGCTGCCATCGTGTCCCTCAAAGCTGGCTTCTACCATGTAGTAATTGTAATATAACTCCGTGCCGCGGGTTGTTACCGTTTTGGTACTTGTCGCCGCACCGGTACTTACAGAGGTCTTTAAATTAATGGAGCTCAGAGGTGTAAGAGTGGTCTGCTCTGCACCATCTGCAAGCTCGCTGTTGTTGGTGCAGCCCGTAGGCAGCACCAGCAGCACAGCTGCCGCCAGCATCGTAAAGATGCTGCGTGCTGCAACCTGATAATTTGATTTTATATGTATGTTCATATCCTAATTCTATTTTTTATTCTATGCGTGTGCTGCAAATTAGTATTGGAAACTGCCCGTAGAGGAACCGCCTTCCACCCAATCATTCACATTAACAGTTCCAATCTTCACTGCCGACTTATTTACAGAGGCAGTAAGCGTATGGATGCTTCCTGTAGCAAGAGCAATGTTGGTGGTTAAATTAAAGGTTTTACCTGCTATTACCAGTTTAATGCCGGTAATGCTCTGCGGACACACAATAGCAGTGTAAGTTCCCAAAGCGTCAGTTGTAGCGCTGGCATTACTCATGGTAACAGTGCGGGCTTCGTTAGTATAATTGAGCTCTGTAGCAGCATATCCACTTACATACTTTGCCGAGGTGAAAGTCAATGTAGCGGCTTTCAGCTGATCTGCGGTATAAGTACCGTCACTCTGTAACTTCACTACGAGCTTACCCATGGCATGCTTCAATGTAAATGCAGGAGTAATACCCCACGGAGTAGTAGCGGTAGCTTCTTCTGTTAACAGGAAGTCTCTATCCTGATTGCCTGTCAAACTGTTGCTTGGGGCAAAAAATGCTTTATAAGAGTAACTGTTCAAAGTGGCTCCGGCAGCGTACTGTGGCAGGTTATCCCAAAGTATAGGGTAATAACCAGTAGAAGCTGTATTTACGCTAGCCACACCATTTGTATAAGAAATAGGGTAATAACCACTACCGTAACTTGTCTCACCATTCTTAACATAAACAACTAAACCTCCTGCTTCGGAAATACCATTCAGTGTTTCGGCAGAAACGGTTACACCATCCAGAACAGCATCGGCAGCAGCATCGGCACCTGTACCCCAGTCGGCCACTGTTACGGCAGCTACTTTGGCAGCAGTTGGGTTAAGTGTCAGTGTAAGGGCATTGTTTTGTGCAGCCTTCAGGCTTACTTCATTAGCAAGTGTAGCAGTGTAAGTATTGCCATTGAAAAGTGTAACAGTAAACTTACTACCGGCAACAAGTGTTTGCGGAACAACAATAGCAGTAAGCTCTGCCTGCTGCTTTGTAGCATCATAAGTGGTAACAAGGTTACTATATGGTGCAGCGGTGCCACTTGCAACTAATGTAAGACTACCGTCGGCATTATATACACCGCCTGATACATTATGAATCATACTTGGAGTAGAGATTTTAGCTCCGCTAAGTGAAACACCTGCAGGAAAAGTGCTACCTGCTTTTACAACGACTGAAAGCTGTGCTAAGGCATGACGGAACTCTAAATTAAGTGCCCCACCACCGGTAGTATGGCTCACAGAAGCAGGTCCGGCAATTAAACCGTCAGGAAGTTTGGTTTGTGCATCTACTATTGTCTTTCCGCTGGCATCTATATTGTCTGCCGATGCATAGAACTGATCGGAAGCAGCAACGTCATCTAAATAGAAAGAAGTTTTACCGCTATTGCTTGCAGCATCAAAAGCCCACACTCCATTTGTTTTTTTATATATGAGGGCATTTTGCAGATCACTCTCGATAGAGCTTCCACGCTTCCATAGACGCATGTCAGTCAATTGAGTAGCATCTGTTCCGCTATTGGTACCGGTTATGTTGATAGCAAGAGCTGCATCGCCAAGGTTGTTTTCCACCCAGTTGGTTACACTTACTGCACCAAGAGATATACCGGTCTTCGCTACGTTGAGCGTTTGCACAGTATTTTCTCCGGCATTGATGGCGTGATTTATATTAATGGTATAGGGTTTGCCATTGATAGTAACAAGCACATCGCCTACTGTTTGTGTAGCCGGCACAATGGCACGGAAGGAGAAACCGCCGGTAGCCGATGCATTGGCAGCATCCGGGCAAAGAGTGATATCGGCTTGCTTATCGGCAGCAGCACCAACCGTTGCGGCAATAGCCGCCGGTGCCCATGTTACGTTATAGTCGGTATGCAAAGCTTTGGCCGTAACCGTAGCAGTGCGAAGTTGCTCGGCAGTAAAGGCTGCATTCACATCTGTAGTGCTGTTCAACACTATAGTGAACTGTGTCATGAGGTGTTTCAAATTAAAGTTCAATGTTTGGTTGCGCTTTGTGCTTTCAGCGTATGCCGCAAGCAAATCGGCTTTGGCATAACCATCGTTTGCACTTTGATCGGCAGCTACAGCTCCGCCGGTAGCTCCGTCGTTCAGCGTAGAGTGGTTTGCTGTAGCATAGAAACTATACAGTCCGCTGCCGTCTGCCGACAAATTATCCCAGAAAAGTGGAGGATTTGCACTCCATGTATTGTTGCTGTATGTATAATCGGCACTTACACCGCCTTTTACTGAACCATTCCAAAGAGTAAGTGCTCCTGTATAAGGGGTACTTTCAGCTGTACGTGTTAAAACGGCATGTTCCAAGGTTGCTTTGAAGCTTACGGCACCCTCAGCACCGGCGCTCAACGTATCGTCATTGTTGCATGCAGCACAAAGGCCTATCACCGTAACGGCTGCAAGTAGTCTTTTAATTGTTTTCATCCTTTTATATCCTATCTGTTATTTATTCTTATTTTATTAATCATCTATGCCAAGATCAGAACTTCCAATCTCGGTAGTAGTCCATCCGGTTACGTTAACATTTACTCCGGCAGCACTTTTCACAATCTTTAATGTTAATGTGTTGGCATTATTTGCAGCCAATGCAATGCTTCTGGTAAGTGTATAAGCTTTTCCGTTGATGGTTACAATGAGTTTATCTATGGTTTGTGGGCACACAATAGCGGTGTAAGTACCAAAAGCATCGGCTGTACCGCTGGCATTGCTCATAGTAACGGTACGGGCGGCATTAACAAAAGTGAGTTCCGTAGCAGCATGTCCACTTACATACTTAGCTGAATTGAAAGCAAGTGTAGCGGCTTTCAGCTGATCTGATGTATAAGTACCATCGCTCTGCAATTTCACAATGAGTTTACCCATAACATGCTTCAGGTTAAATGCAGGAGTAATACCCCATGGAGTAGCAGCGGTAGCTTCTTCTGTCTGTAAGTAATCTTTTTCCTGATTGCCCTCACCACCGTTAGTTGGAAGGTAAAGTGCCTTGTAGGAGTAACTGTTCAAAGTGGTTCCGGAAGCATACTGCAGTAAATTGTCCCAAAGTATGGGTTGATAATTAGTTGAAGCAGTATTTACACTAGCTACACCATTTGCATAAGCAATGGGGTAATTACCGGTTCCATACTGTGCACCTTCAGCAACAATTACTAAATTACCAGCTTCAGAGATGCCATTCAATGTTTCGGCAGAAACGGTTACGCCATCAACAGTAGCATCGGCAGCAGCATCGGCACCTGTACCCCAGTCGGCCACTGTTACGGCAGCTACTTTGGCAGCAGTTGGGTTAAGTGTCAGTGTAAGGGCGTTGTTTTGTGCAGCCTGCAGATTTACTTCGTTAGTCAGTGTAGCAGTGTAAGCATTACCATTGGCTAGTGTAACAACAAATTTGCTGCCGGCAGCAAGTGTTTGCGGAACAACAATAGCAGTAAGCTCAGCTTGCTTCTTTGTAGCATCATAAGTGGTAACAAGGTTACTGTATGGTGCAGATTTATCATCTGCAGTTGCAGCCAATGCAAGACTACCGTCGGCATTGTATATACCGCCTGATACATTTTGCATCATACCTGGAGTAGAGATTTTAGCTCCGCTAAGTGAAACACCTGCAGGGAATGTGCTACCTGCTTTTACAACTACTGTAAGCTGTGCATAGGCATGACGGAACTCTAAATTAAGTGCACCACCACCGGTGGTATGGCTCACGGAAGCAGGTCCGGCAATTAAACCGTCAACAATATCGGTTTGTGCATCTGTTATTGTCTTTCCATTAGCATCTCTATTGACTGCCGATGCATAGAACTGATCGGAAGCAGCAACGTCATCTAAATAGAAAGGTGTTTTACCGCTATTGCTTGCAGCATCAAAAGCCCATACTCCAGCTGTTTTTTTATATACAAGAGCACTTTGCTGATCACTTTCAATAGAGCTTCCACGCTTCCACAAACGCATATCGGTTAATTGAGTAGCATCTGTTCCGCTATTGGTACCGGTTACATTAATAGCAAGAGCTGCATCGCCAAGGTTGTTTTCCACCCAGTTAGTTACACTTACTGCGCCAAGAGAAATACCTGTCTTCGCTACGTTGAGCGTTTGTACGGTGTTTTCTCCCGCATTGATGGCGTGATTAATATTAATGGTATAGGGTTTGCCGTCAATGCTTATTTGCACGTTGCCCAATGTTTGATCGGCAGGTACAATAGCACGGTAAATAAGGCCGGTTAATGCGGATGCATTTGCAGCATCAGGACAAAGGGTAATGTCTGTCAGTTTATCGGCAGCAGTGCCGGATGTTATGCTGGCAGTAGCTCCCCATGTTGCTGTATAATCTGCATGCAAAGACTTTGCAGCAACTGTTGCACCATGAAGCTGATCGGTTGTAAAAGCAGCATTGGCATCTGTTGTATTATTCAGCACTACAGTGAACTGTGCCATCATATGTTTCAAATTAAAGCTCAATGTTTGGTTGCGCTTTGTGCTTTCGGCGTATGCTGCAAGCAAATCGGCTTTAGCATAACCATCGTTTGCACTTTGATCGGCAGCAACGGCTCCACCGGTAGCTCCGTTGTTCAGCGTAGAGTGGTTTGCTGTAGCATAGAAAGCGTACAGTCCGCTGCCGTCTGCCGACAAATTATCCCAGAAAAGTGGAGGATTTGCACTCCATGTATTGTTGCTGTATGTATAATCGGCACTTACACCGCCTTTTACTGAGCCATTCCAAAGGGTAAGTGCTCCTGTATAAGGAGTACTTTCGCCGGCACGTGTTTTGATAGCATGTTCTATAGATGCACTGAATTTCACACTATTATTATCACCATTTATTGTTTCGTCGTTGCTGCATGAGGCGCAAAGACTAATCATTGTTATGGCAGCAAATAGTTTTTTAATTGTTTTCATCGTTTTCATTTTTTTCATATAATTATGATTGTATTCCTTTTTGCTAGTCATCAATACCAATACTTGCATTGCCAAGTTCTGTGGTACTCCAACCTGTTAATGTTACATCCAGCCCGGTAGTACTCTTAACAAGGTTCAATGTCAGTGCATTGGTATTACCAGCTTTCAGATCCAGGTATTTTCTAAATGTATAAGTCTTTCCGCCAAGAGTAATAACTACAAATGAGATTGTTTGTGGGGCTATCATACCTCTGAATTTTATCAGCGAAGCGCCAGCAAGCGGTAATGTAACGGTGCGTACCGGCATTGAAGCAACAAAAGACAAACTTCCTTTCTTGCTATCAAACTGGCTTTCGATTGATGAAACAAATGTTACGGTCGCTGCTTTCAGTTCTGCTTCTGTGAACAGATTGGACGTTGTTGCATCACCTTCTGCATTCTTTGAAGTCAGCATTATAGCAAAATCGGCCATGGCATGTTTCATTTCAAATTTCACCATTCCACCAAAAGATACATTGGAAGCAGTAGCAGTGAGATAATCTTTTTCCAGATTGGTTCCTGCAACAGCCGATATCCCCGGAACAAATGTAGCCCCGAATGTATGTGCAGCTTCAGACAGCTGTTCCCAATAGATTGGAGCGGTCGCTGTAAGTGTCGTTTTATTCCAGTTGTAAATACCTGTATTATCTCCATCCGCAGTATATACATAGAATTGACCTTCTGTATCAGCAGGCAATACCACATTTCCTCCTGAGACTACATCCAGTGTTGATGTGCCACCAGTCTCTACACCTGTTTGCCATGGAGTAATAGTAGCTGTTATTGCAGCGGAATGACGATGAATAGTCATTGTATACGTATTCACCGTTCCTGCGGCAAGTGCCAGTGAAGGATCGAGCGTAGCAATAAAAGACTGCCCGCTTTTCGTTGTTAGTTTCACAGATACGCCACTTCCGGCATCGGTAGGCAATACAATAGCTGTAGCTCCTGTACCGTCTGTACTCATAGGCAAGACTATATCAGTAGCATCGCCATACTGTGTCAGTCCGGCAGTAACAAGATTCCAGGAAGCTTTTGTTTTTGTTCCTTTAAGCACTACTGTTGCATCAGATATATCAATATCTGCAGAGGTATCATCTTTCTGAACCTTCAGCACCAATTTGCAAAGTTTATGACTAAATGATAGAGATGCGGTATTGTTTTGCGCAGTCAGTCCTGTAACTTTATCTGCCACCATCAGGTCAATTGCAGGCAAATTAGTTTGTGTGGTAACATCTACAGGAACAATAAGATTGGTTGGTGTAACTGCAGATGTCTGTGGATAATAAGCCAAAAGATCGGCGGCTTTATCACCGGTAGGCAGATAAACTAAGTTAGCTTCATCTTTCGCATTAAAAGTTCCGCTACCATCAGTGGTTACATAACAGTAATTTGTCTTGCCATCGCAAGGATTTGTTGTTCCTGCATCAAACATTACAAGTCCAATAGCATCATTCTGCTGCCAGTCATTGTTAACAGCACGCGTTCGGGGAATACTTGCCGTAATGGTTAACGGCTTACGATTTTCAAACGTACTTGATTCGTTTTCGTTGTTGGAACATGCGGAAAGAATTGCCGTGATTGCAAACACCGCAGTGATACTTCTACAATTTTTCATTGTTTCTAAATTTAAATGATATTAGTTATTACAGTATTAATTGCTTATTTGTAATTTCAGCGTAGTTACAAGCCTCAGAATAGATGATAGGCTGATAAATAAGAAAAAATTGAAATACTTTAAATGCAGTTGAAAGCGAATGTGTTTTTATCATTATTTGTCTTCGTGTATTTTATTATATCAGGGATAAAGCAACGCGGATCAATACTTTCGATTTTTCTTTATTCTTGCTTATTATAAGCTTTACAGAACTTTGAGAAAGATCATCTAACAAATGTTTGTGTGCTGCAGCGTCAAAGGGTGCACTAAAAGCACGTAAATAAATAATCTCCTCGCCTGACATTAAACCAGACCAGCTCTTACCGAAATCGGCCGACAAAACAATTTTCAATACTCCTTGTTTGTCTTCTGAAATATACACCCAATATAACATCCGTATGTGCCTATTTAAATTTATGCAGCAAACATACTTTCTTTATATAAAAGTGGCGTCTCACACATGATAAAGAATGTCTCACTGACGCAACTCACTGATTTAAAACAAAATAGAATTATAGATTATTACAAGGATTCTTGCAACAATTGATAAAAGAACAACAGTAATTACATGTGGTTTTGATAATACAAGAGGAGAAAATATGACTATAGGAGGATGAAAAATGAACAATTTAATATAAGATATGTACTTGCCAGCAGGATGAAGCCATCCTTATATAGTTCAGGAGAACTATGAATTCAACAAGCTTATAAATTGTATTCTGCATATAAATCAAGAATTATGCAGATCCGAAAAAGGGGATTTAAGAAGAAATAATTTGTATAACCTTACCAGTGCCTTCTTTGAAATTTCCTTCAAGAAGTCACCGGTAAGGTTGAATTGCACTCTGCCTTTTGCAGAATTATTTAATCAATAATGGTTATTTAATATTCTTTTCTTTTGATATTGCCTTATACTCAGAAGGAGACATACCGTAAAATTCACGGAACAAACGGTTAAATGTGCTACGCGAATTAAAACCCGAAACATCGCCGACTTCATTAATTGGCATGTCTTGATCTTCGCTAAGCAATGTAGCAGCATGACGTAAACGAAAACGATTCAGAAATTCCATAAAAGTAAGTCCGTCCGTGCATTGCTTTATTGCATCTGCAAGATAAGTGCGATTGGTGCCTAGTTTTGCTGCCAGGTCCTCTCTTTTTATCTGGGAGTCTTTGAAAAGTGCCTCGTCTTGAATCAACTTGCATAGCTTACGGTAAAGTATTTCTTCAGCACTCAATTGATCTTCGGATATTTGCTCATGAGAAAGGTTAAGATCATCCTGCATTTTTTGTGATTGTACGATCGTATCATACAACACTCTGTTTTTTCTACGCAACCTGCTGGTATAGATAAAATATATCACAATGGCACCGGACAACAGTATAATGCATACAATAGCGGCATAAAGCTGGTTGGTTGACAATTTGTTTTGTAAAGCAAGCTCATTCAATTGAAATTTCTTCGTAAGTTCATTCAGCTGGCTGTTTGTTGACTGAATGTTGGCCGAATCATTTTCTATACCATATTGCCGGTAACTTTCCATCGCTCCTTTATAATCACCCTGTTTGCGTTGAATATCAGCTAATTCATAACGATATTGAGCCACTTTTAAGTAATTTTTTTCCTGCAAAAAACGGGTAATAAGAGCATTTAAACCCGCATAAGCTTCTTTGTAATTTCCTCTTTGTTCTTCGAAACTGGCAATAGCATATTGAATAATTTCCTGTTGAGCCGGATCCTTATACATATCATTATAATGCAGCATGGTGTCACGCTGAGCTTCTGCCTCATCAAAGTGCCCGGCCTGATAAAGCAAACGAAAACGATAGAGAGCCTGTTTCATTAAGGTTACCGGATTAACCTCTGCACCTTCGGCCTGCCATTGTTTCAATAGGCGGGCGTTTTCATCACTTATCAGTAATCCTTTTTCAGGAGTCTCTAAGTTCATCTGTACAGCCATTAAATTGAACCCCGCCCGCAAAGCACGATCATATTCCTTTTTACGAAACAGCTCGCTATAAGCAAGTCTGTAATACTTGTCGGCTTCGGCAGGTTGACGATTATCCAGATACACCTGGCCAAAGCAGAAATTCACAATTGCCTTTCCCAGTTCATGGCGATGCTGCTGAGCATAATTCCCCATCTGGTGAATAACTGCAACGGCCTGATCATGATCGCCCCATATCTGTAATCTGTCAAATTTAGTAGCCCATGCATCATATAGATATTTCTCACTCTTTTTTTCCTTTCCTTTTTTGTAATGGTCAATCAGGTCATCACATTCTTCAAGAAATTTGTCCTTATCCTCCAAAACATAATAATGAGAAATGACAGCCCGTCGGAAAGAATTATAGTAAAATTCATTTCCTGTACTGACAGCACGATTCAGTCCCTCTTTCTGCATCTTAAAAAAAGATGGAGATTTGAGATTATCATACACTTGCTTACTTAATTCAAAAAGCACTTTATCACCATGAGATGGATCTTCTTTCTCTGCTTTAACGGTTGAAACCAACCCTACAAAGACTAACAATAATAAAATAAAACGATTCATTGTACTTGTTTTATGCATAAATTTATTTGCAAAGATAGTAACTATTTTAATCACAAGTTCCTGAATCTTAAATCTTACCCGTAAACTATATGCTTTTCAAAGATCAATATTCATTTTTTCACCGTTTCATTTTTTCTTATAATTTTACGATCATAATACATATGATACCCATTTTCATAAAAGTTTTGATTATATTCATCAACACGTTTCCAATCACTTGTGCACCACACAATAATGCCTACCAAAAGAAGCAAGCAAACTATTATAAGTAAATTAATCAACATTCCAACAATACGTTTTTAACTAAATTATTACTAACTAAATTTTCACCACATTTTTTTAACATAAATCTATAGTACCATTTTATGTTAAATTTCTATTAAATATTTTCAATCTAAATAAGCTTTAAAGTGATTATTTTTTATAATAACCCCATTTCAATAGTTTTTTTTCATTAAGCCATCTATAAATAGTTATAATTTCAACTATTAAAATAGAAGCAAAAAGTAAACTAAAAACTAAATTATTTGCTATTTTATAATATATACTTACACCTCCTAACGTTGCAAAAATAAAAGAGAATACTATTCCTATCTTATCACTTATCCAAAATGACCGAATAAAATGATTATTTGAATTATAAATAAATAGAGATAAATAAAAGATTAGTGCTAGTATTGAAAATCCAAATAAAAACAAAATAGAAAAGTGCCTTAAAAAAATAATCATTCCTATTAATGAGAATGAATAAAGAATTTTTCTTCTTCTTTTTAAAACCAAATAATTGCCTAATCTATTTTGCCAGAAACCAAAATCATGTTCGTTAAAAACTAAATCAAGACCAACAGAACGAACAAGAAGGCTCATGTATTCAATTGTAATTTGTTCCGGATTAAAATTTATAGTCATCAATCTATTTTCAAAATCAATGCTTACAAAGTTTACGCCCAGCTGTGATCTTATAATATGCTCAATTCCTTTTGCTTTTCTTTTGGATTTTAATTTTAAAAGAAACACCGTCTTTTCTTCCATATATGTCACAATTTATATTTATTCTTGTTATCTCATATCTATCACGTAACTCATCCCGTTTATTGAAGCCAGCTGTTATTGCATTTTTATTTACAGCACAAACATACACCAACCGCATAAGTAATGCGTATCATTAATGCAATACTTTGTACCATACACGCAAAAGACTGATTTACAGCATTTAAAAAAGAATATAAAAACAGAGACTATAAACTGTATAAGATAAAAAAAAGTAATCAGATTTACTAAACAACTCAGCGATGGCAAAGCCTAAAGCCGAGCGAAGCAACGGCTAACTACCCCATAACCCACCAGTGATGGCGAAGCCGAGCCCAACCCAAAAGCCAAGCGAAGCAATGCTAATTAGCGATGGCGAAGCCGAGCGAAAAGAAGGACCGGCCTCATGAATTTTGCGTTAAGAAATTGGGGGTTGAGGAGCGTTAAGAAGGGGCTGCTGTTTGAGCGCAGCGAGTTTCAGCCACTTTAGCTCAGCATCCCCCAATTTTAGCAAAATTCGTGCAGCCTTGATTTTTTGTTTCTTTTTGATCAAGCAAAAAGAAAAGGCCAGTTGCAATCAAGCAAAAAGAACAAATAAAATAACAAACTTGCCTTTTCAAACTTAGTAAAAACCCATGAATAAGAAAAGTAAAAAGAAAAAAAGGCTCAATGCCAATCAAATTCACGAGATAGTAACAAAAGTAAGAAATTACATTGGAAAAGAGTTAGGATGTATTACCTGGCACGGCACAAACAATGAGTTCGGCGAACACTTAGCAGAACTGATTCACAAAGGGTTAATAACTCATAACAATGGAAGCGACTCATATCACTTCGGACTTATACTAGCATGTATTATCAACGTAAAAAGATCAAATGGAAAGAGAGAAAACCTTAAACATACCGCCATTTATGAAGGAATTAAGAAAGGAAAGACCAATTTAAACTATGAAAATAAGCGTGTTAGAAAATAATCAAAAATGCCGTTTTTTATCAAAAACAAAGAATGTTACTTTGCAAACGTTGTCCGGCAACACATAAATAAACAAAACAGCTTTTAAAAAACTATAAAAAGCACAATAGAAAAGTATGGAAAATACGAGCAAGATGAGTTACATCATCAACCACTCAAAAATTGTATCCCAGATCACCATGGAAGAGGCCGTGGCAGAGATCAGAAGTGACAAACACAAAGAAAAGACAGCGCAGATAAGGCAACTGAGCGATGCAGGCGAGACCGAAGGGGCCAACCGCCTGAAAGGCACGCTGCCGGGCTGCACTCCCGCCGGCACTTTCCTGGGAAGGAGAAAGACGGACAGCATCAGCGAGTATGCATCACGTATCGTACTGGATGTTGACGGCGTGAAGCCGGAACAGTTCGATGAAATATGCCGTAAAATTGAAGCGGACAAGCATACCCATGTGCGCTATGCCAGTCCCAAGCGGGGAGTCAAGATTATCGTGCGCGGTGAACCGCTGGTAATGGATGATGCCGCAGGACTCACGCAGCAAGAGAAGTCAGCAGTGATAAACGAGTATCACTTGCGCCTGTTCCGCTCACTGGTGCCCTATTACGAAGCACTGATAGGCGTAAGGATCGACACCTCGGGCAGCGACTTGCCGCGCATCACTTATCTGTGTCATGATCCGGAAGCTTATTACAACCCGGATTCCGTGCCCTTCCCCCTCTCCGCCTCTGCTCCCGGGGCGGAGGTACACAGCTGGAAAAGAGCCAACGGAACCCGTGGAACAGGAAAGACACGGGCAGGAGGTTTTCCGGCAGAGACGAACAAGAGACAAAGTGAGCTGACAAAGAAGTCGTGCAGCATGTTGTTTCGGGTACTCGAGATGCAGTTACAACGCAGCAAGAGCTATGAGCCCGGCAATCGCAATAACTACTTGTTCACCCTGGCGTGCAAGTGCAACGAGGCAGGAATACCCGAGGATGCACTCTTCAACCTGATGGCGGGCAGTTACGGTGACATCTCTACACAGGAATTGGAGACTATTATAAGCAGCGCTTATAGCAATACGGAGAATCACGGCACTCACCCGCTCTCTCGTCAGGCCATCCGTGTACTCTTTGCACAGTGCTACCTCAAAAACAAGTATGAATTCCGATTCAACGAAATCAAGGGAGTACTGGAGTATCGTCCCAATGAGCCGGATGCCGTATTTGAGGCGGTGGACGACCGCATCCGGAACTCACTCTGGGTAGAGCTTTCCGAGCATGGATCGGAATGTTCGGCAGAACAGCTCTACTCCATCCTCAATTCCGACTTCAGCCCGTCATACAACCCGCTGAAGGAGTATTTTCTCAACTTGCCCGCCTGGAACGGCAAGGACAACATCCGTGAGTTTGCCTCGCGGGTAAGAACCACCCGTCAGGATCACTGGCTGTACTGCTTCGAGAAATGGATTTGCGCCATGGTAGCAGCGGTGGTGAAGCCCGATGTGCAGAATCACACCGTGGTTATCCTCGAAGGCACACAGAGTCAGGGTAAAACTACCTTTGCGCGCAGCATACTTTCGCCTGTACTACGTGAGTACTATTGCGAGGACAAAATCAACACCGAGAGCAAGGACGACATGATTAAGGTGTTTCAGAGTCTGCTTATCAACACCGAGGAGATTGAGGCGATGAGCGGGCGCGAGCTGAACCAGTACAAAGCCCTCATCACCCGTGCCACAATAAACATCCGTCTGCCGTATGACCGCATCATGAAGTTGCGTAAACGCATAGCCTCGTTTTTTGCCACCACAAATATTCAGGATATCCTGACGGACAAAACCGGGAACCGCCGTTTTCTCTGTTTCGAGGCACTGGATTTCGACAACGACAGTGCTGTGGATTACGAACAGCTCTATGCCCACGTAATGCACAAGCTCATGGTGGAGGAGTTTCGGTACTGGTTTACCAGGGAAGAATCGAAGAAGGTGAACAAGCACAATGAAAGCTTCATGCAGCAAACTATAGAGGAGGAGTTCATCGCCACCAACATTCGTAAGCCTCTCACAGGAGACAAGATTTTGTACCTCACCGCGAGCGATATTGCCGGACTGATTAAAACCCGGACTGGTCTAATCATCGATAACAAGGGAAAGACAAAGATAGGCAGGATAATGAAGAACCTGGAATACAACCGCATACCAGCGCCGGGACATATTTATAAATACGAGTTGCATGTTATTAGTTATGAAGAGGTTATATTAAACCAGTCCATCAAGGATGAGATTGAAAGAGAGCCCGATGCCATCCAGCAGGAGTTAAATTACGGCACCACTGAAATGTAAAACAGAGAGGGGGGAGGGGGAGAATAGATCAATTTCTATAACTTTCCTGAAAAAAAATAGAATAAGTGTTCTTATTATAGGAAATATAATATAGAAAAAAATAGAAAGTTATAGAAAACCTCCCCCTTTCCCCCCTCCCCCCCTAATCGGTTTCATTATTAAGAAAAACAACAACATTCAATTCTTGCCGCAAGCACCGGAATATTGCTTCAGGAGGCTATACAATAGCCTCCATTAACACTGATAATCAATCGATTATAGAATAAAAAAAGTCCCGCCTGCTTTTTAGAAAAGCAGGCGGGACTTCATCCCAACTCCGGTCGGAGTTCGCTCCATGTCCGGCGGGAGTTCTACGGTTCTCCCAAGTAGTGTGTGATGACGGATACTTCTTTTGGTGTAAAAATTTTACAGGTTTTCTTATAGCCTATAATGAGTAGTTCTCTATACAGCTCTTCGTTCCGTACCATCCATCTGGTTAGTGTTCGTAGTGCTTCCCTCGTACACATTTGCGGATTATACAACATTGCCAGTTCGGCTTTTCCATAGGCTTTCACTCTGAATTCGGTTTTATTTTCCTCCATAAAAGGTTTGTTTTATTTTGAAGTAAATTTACAAAATAAAAGTTACTATTCCTACTAATTTTGTTTCTATTTTTAGCTTTTTTAGATGCTTTTTTGCTTGATTGCAACTGTCCTTTTCTTTTGCCTTGATGCAAAAGAAACAAAAAATCAAGGCTGCACGAATTTTACTAAAATCAGGGAGTGCTGAGCTAAAGGGACTGAAACTCGCTGCGCTCAAACAGCAGTCCCTTCTTAACGCTCCTCACCCCCTGATTTCTTAACGCAAAATTCATGAGGCCAGTCCTGCTGGTTCTTGAGCGAGTTGCGTCTTTGGACCGATTAGCTTTGCTTCGCTCGCTTGTCACTTCGTTCCGGTTTTTCCGCTCGGCTTTGCCATCGCTAAGCTACACACTCCACAAGCTACCAGCCAAGCGAAGCAAAGGCACCCCCGAGAAAAGGCGAAGCCAGCCGAGCGAAGCAACGACTACACGTTCCACAGCCGTAGCCCGTTCAGGAGCCCTAAAGACCGGCCTCATTTTTTTTTCGTGAAGAAATCGGGAGGATTGTAGCGTGAAGAAGGGGCTGTTGTTTGAGCGAAGCGAGTTTCAGCACCTTCCGCTACAAGCCTTTCGATTTTAGCAAAAAAAATGCAGCCTTGACCTTTTGTTTCTTTTCCGTCAAGGGAAAAGAAAAAAGAAAAACTCATAAAAGACCTTTAAAACCCCATTGCAGCCCAATGCGTGTGCCGCCCGCACAACCCCATAGTATCTTTGTAGAGTAATAAAAAACAAAGTATTAATCTTAAAAACAAAAGTTATGTCAGTAAAATTTTCAGTAGTACCAAGAAAGAATCCATCTAAAAGTTCAGAACCAGCTAAGTATTATGCACAGGCACAATCGCGAGGTGATATGACCTTCGACAAGCTATGTAAGGATGTCGACAGTCGATGTACTGCCACCAAGGCCGATGTAACGGCAGCCTTAAACGGATGTCTTACCACTATGGAGCAAGCCCTTTCCGACGGTGATATTGTGCGTCTGGGCGACTTTGGTAGTTTCCAGGTAGCCCTGAGCAGCAAGGGAGCCGAAACCGAGAAAGAGTTCAACGGCTCCATGATCCGCAAAGCCCGCATCAGCTTCCGCCCGGGCAAGTTACTCACCGACATGTTAAAAACGCTAAGCTACTCCCAGGTACCTAAGTTGCCGGTGAAAGTAACCAACGGTGGAAACGAAGTAGGTTAATCGCAGAACACCACTAATTAGTTAAGCACAACAGCAATGAAAGTAATCGACCAATTACTGAATGTAATCACCCTGGTGCTCCCCATTTTCAAGAAGAAGAGCGCCAGGGAGATGCAAGAGTTCACCGAACTGGTAAAGAGCCAGTTCGACTACCTGATGGAGCAGGTAACCCGCTTTGAGACTGATTACTTCGAGCTATCGGAGAAAGTACGGCAGATGTATCAGGAAATCATCACCCTCAACGCCCGGCTTAGCGACGCCCTGAAGCAGCAATGCCTGGTGCCCGCCTGCAAGGAGCGAGCTCAAAGTCCCGTGTAGCGTATGAGAGAAATTAACCTGATAGTGATACACTGCAGCGGCACCCGCACGGACAAGCCCTTTACCGAGCGCGATCTGGAGCGGAGCCACCGCCTGAGAGGCTTCAACGGCACCGGGTATCATTACTTCATCCGCCGGGATGGCAGTATAAAAACTACCCGCCCCGTTGAGCGAGTTGGGGCCCATGCTAAGAACTACAACGCTCACAGCATCGGAATTTGTTACGAAGGCGGCCTCAATGCCCAGGGAAAGCCCACCGACACCCGTACACAGTGGCAACGCAGCTCCCTGCGTGCCCTTGTACGCACCCTGTTACAGGATTTTCCCGGCTGTAAAGTAACCGGACACCGCGACCTCAGCCCCGATCTGAACGGTAACGGAGTAATAGAGAGCCACGAATGGCTCAAGCAATGCCCCTGTTTTAATGTAATCGATGAGTTTTCAGAAGAAACTCTCGGTTAAAGCAGTCCGATAATTACAAAAACGCCCTGTTGTTGAGATCAGTTTTTAAACTTGTTCTAACAACAGGGCGTTAATTCTTAAAACAAAAAAATAACATTTGTATAACTATTTTTTTAACACAAATAAAATTGAATAACAATATAAATCATTACTTTTGCAAACACAAAACTAGACACCGCATATTGCAAAACTTAATATTATGATAATCAGCACTCACACATTCTCTGCAATTATATTGCTTGTTGCTTTATTCATTGCAGCAACAGCCGAATCAATGATTATACCGCGAATTATTTACATCTCTAAAAGAAAAAAACTTTACGACATTCCTGATGCCCGTAAATCACATGTTAGCCCGGTACCTCGTTTGGCCGGCATCAGCTTTTTCCCCATCATGTTATTTGCCATTTCCATTTGCACCCTGATAGCTTCTACCAGTAACAACCTTGAAAACATACATTTTTACGAACCTACGCTTATTCGACTGGCAGCCCTTATCAGCGGATGCCTGTTACTTTGGGGCATAGGTGTAAGAGATGACACTGTAGGCGTGCGTTACAAAAATAAAATGGTTGTGCAGCTTCTTTCTGCCATGATTATGGTTTCGGGCAATCTATATATCAACAATTTTAATGGTCTGTTTGGAATCTGGACCATTCCAGAATGGGCAGGAATACTCTTCACTATAGGTTTGGTAATGTTTATCACCAATGCCATCAACCTTATTGACGGCACGGATGGTCTCGCTTCGGGTCTCTCAGGCGTAGCGCTGGTTGCCTTTGGCTACCTCTTTTTAGAGCGCGGCATGTTCTTCTACACCCTTATCTGTACCATCATGCTAGGCATTTTAATTCCCTTCTTCTATTTCAACGTATTCAAAACTAATCGTAAAATATTTATGGGCGATACCGGATCGCTTACACTGGGCTATCTGCTCGCCTTTCTTGGAGTGCGTTATGCTATGGATACAGACATTGAGTACGAACAGCTTACATCCCCTGTTATGATATCGCTTTCCGCCATGTTCATCCCTCTGTTCGATGCACTGCGCGTAATGCTGGAGCGCATGAGCAAAGGCAAGTCACCTTTTCAGGCGGATAGAAGACATATACACCACAAACTGCTTGACCTGGGATTTTCTCACCGTAAAGTAATGGTTAATATAGTAATCTGGGCCGAGATACTTGTCATTTTGAACACCAATATTGTGAAGTTTTTAAATATCAATGCCGTTTTTGTTATAGATATGATTCTTTGGATTGGATTGATACAGACTCTTAATTATTTGAAACAGAAAAAATATAAGAATAATTAAGCTATTATTTAATATATTCTAAAAATATTCCTAAAACTTAAAAACTAGTTAAAAAAACAGCTCTAATTTGCCATAAAAATGTTTACATTATACCTTTGTAGCATTAAGATTAAATTATTAAAAAGAGATGGCGGATTTAAAAAAATGGCTCTGCAAACGCAATGAAGGGGGCTTTATTAACAGAGAGCACGAACAGTTAGAGAGATACCTTATGTATGGGGCAGGCGCATTAATTACAATGACATTTATCTGTTTAGTTGCGTGGGTAGTTACAGAAGCTTAAAACAAAACAAAAAATAGCATCAGAAATTAAATCTGATGCTATTTTTTATTATTTCAATACAAAGTTACTTATTCTTATTTTTGACTGAATTCCTTTATTCGTTGTTCCTCTTCAAGTTTACAAATAAGCAATGTATCATCCTGCTCCGCTACTATGTAGCCATCCAAGCCCTGAATCACGACTTTTTTTTCCTGAGCTACGTGCACCATACAGTTTGAGCTATCGTATAACTTGACCGTACCAACACTCGCATTACCCGAAGCATCTTGAGGAAGCAATCCACGTAAAGCACCCCATGTACCTAAGTCCGACCACCCAAACTCGGCAGGAACTACGTAAATCTCCTCCGCATTCTCCATCACCGCATAGTCAATAGAGATATTCTGACAGTCGGGGAAGTAACGGTTGATCACCTCAGATTCAAGTTCCGTGTAAAAGTCAGTATAAATCTTATCGAAGATCTCAGCAATCCCCGGAGCATATATCCGTAGAGCAGCAGAGATCGTCTTCACATTCCATACAAAGATACCCGCATTCCAAAGAAAGTTTCCTGCAGATATATATTTCTCAGCAGTAGCCTTGTCAGGTTTCTCCTTGAATGCTTCTACACGACAAATCTCCTTATCCAAGACCACTGCTTCCCCTGCAGCAATATACCCATATCCCGTTTCCAGGCGATTAGGCTTCATACCCAGTGTAACAATCGCATCGCTATTTTCAGTGAATGCCAAAGCCTTCTTTATGATCCGTTGAAATTCAGTAGTATTTATCACCAGCTGGTCCGAAGGAGTAACCACAATATTCGCATTAGGGTGGCGCATCTTTATTTTCCAGGAAACATAAGCAATGCACGGCGCTGTGTTGCGCATACACGGTTCCGCTAATATGTTACATTCCGGTATTTGCGGTAACTGTTCCTTTACTATTCCGGTATACTTAGCAGAAGTAACCACCCAGATATTCTCCGGTGGACATACCCCATTGAATCGTTCCGCAGTAAGCTGAATCAGTGTTTTTCCACACCCCATCACATCAATAAACTGCTTGGGACATTCGGGAGTACTCATTGGCCAGAATCGGCTTCCTATGCCACCGGCCATAATTATGATGTGTGTGTTATGCATATGTATTATTTCTAAATGGTTTATAGTCTATTCTTATACATATCACTATAATACTTCTCGTACTCACCACTGGTGATATTGTCCATCCATTCCTGGTTATCAAGATACCAACGTACAGTTTTCTCAAGACCTTCTTCAAACTGCAAAGATGGCTCCCATCCCAATTCTGTTTTCAGTTTTGTAGAATCAATAGCATAACGAAGATCATGTCCTGCCCTGTCTGTTACGTAAGTGATAAGATGTTCGCTAGTACCTTCTGGATTACCCAGCAATCTATCTACAGTCTTAATAATCACTTTTATTATATCAATGTTCTTCCATTCATTAAAGCCGCCAATGTTATACGTTTCTGCTATCTTGCCATTGCGAAAGATCACATCAATAGCCCTGGCATGATCAACTACATAGAGCCAATCGCGTACATTCTCTCCTTTTCCATAAACCGGAAGAGGTTTACCGTGACGGATATTATTTATAAACAGAGGAATCAGCTTTTCAGGGAATTGATACGGACCATAATTATTACTGCAATTAGTAACAATGGTAGGCATACCATACGTATCATGAAATGCACGTACAAAGTGATCACTACCGGCTTTACTTGCAGAGTACGGACTATGAGGATCATATTTTGTAGTTTCAGTAAACAGGGCATTATCAAACTGCAACGCACCATAAACCTCATCCGTTGAAATATGATAAAAACGTTTACCGTCATAATTCCCATCCCACGAAAGTTTTGCAGCCTGCAGAAGAGACAGTGTTCCCATCACATTAGTCTGAGCAAATGTAAAAGGATCTTTTATACTGCGATCTACATGGCTTTCTGCAGCCAAATGAATAACCCCATCAATCTTATACTCTTTAAAAAGCCCCATCATTTTGTCAAAGTCACAGATATCAGCTTTTACAAAGGTATAATTCGGTTTATCCTCAATATCTTTCAAATTAGCCAGATTACCTGCATAAGTTAGTTTATCCAGATTGATAATGTGATAATCAGGGTATTTATTCACAAAAAGTCTTACCACATGACTACCGATAAAGCCAGCGCCACCTGTAATTAATATATTATTCATATTGATTCAAATTATAGTCAAATACGAATTCAGCATCTTTTAATCTTTTATGATATTTGTCTTTTTCTGATAAAATAACTTCCTCTGCGGGAATTTGCCAATCAATGCCCAAATCAGGATCATCCCATGCCAGAGCCCCTTCACATTGAGGAGCATAGAAGTTATCACATTTATATTGAAACACAGCTTCTTCACTTAGCACAGCAAAGCCATGTGCAAAACCACGAGGAAGAAAAAACTGACGTTTATTTTCGGCACTTAATTCCACTGCTACATGCTTTCCAAAAGTTGCAGAACCCTTACGGATATCAACAGCTACATCAAGGACTTTGCCTTTTACAACACGCACCAATTTAGATTGTGCGTAAGGAGGTTTCTGGAAATGAAGTCCTCTAAGCACCCCATAACTAGATTTTGATTCATTATCCTGTACAAATACAGTGTTACAAACCTGCTCTTCAAAATTCTTTTGAGAAAAAGATTCAAAAAAATAACCCCGGTCATCCTTAAATACACGAGGTTCAATTATTACTACTCCTTCGAGTTTTGTTTTAATTACATTCATATTTTACTTAACTAAACCCAATAAATACTGTCCATACTGATTTTTTTCCATTGGCTGCGCCAACTCAATCAGTTTCTCATTGCTTATCCAACCTTTCCGATAGGCTATCTCTTCCAGACAAGCCATCTTTAAGCCCTGTCTTTTTTCAATCACCTCTACAAACGTAGAAGCTTCGGAAAGAGAATCGTGCGTACCGGTATCGAGCCATGCAAAACCACGTCCTAAAAGCTGTACCATTAATTCTCCATCCTTCAGGAATTCCTGATTTACAGTAGTGATTTCCAGCTCCCCGCGTACAGAAGGCTTTATGCTTTTAGCAATATCAACCACTTTATTCGGATAAAAATAAAGTCCAACAACTGCATAGTTTGATTTGGGTTCTTTAGGCTTTTCTTCAATACTAAGTACATTGCCTTTCGTGTCAAATTCCGCCACTCCATATCGTTCTGGATCATTCACATAATAACCAAAAACCGTTGCTTTTTGATTAGCTGCATTTTGCACAGCTTCACTAAGCATCTTCCCAAAACTCTGGCCATAGAATATATTATCTCCCAGTACCAGACAAACCGAATCATTACCGATAAAATTCTCTCCGATAATAAAAGCCTGCGCTAATCCATCCGGGGAAGGTTGTTCTGCATACTCAAGAGTAATACCATAATCAGAACCATCTCCCAGTAATCTTTTAAATCCAGGCAAGTCCTGCGGAGTAGATATTACAAGAATCTCTTTTATACCAGCCAGCATTAATACCGAGACAGGATAATAAACCATAGGTTTATCATAAATAGGAAGTAGTTGCTTACTCACCCCTTTTGTAATAGGGTACAATCTTGTACCTGAGCCTCCTGCTAAAACTATACCTTTCATCTTTTAATATTGTGAATAAATTTAAAACCAAAAATAACTAATAATAAAGTGTATACTTTTCATCTAATTATATTATCAAATCAACAATACCCCATTATTTTATAAACAACAATACCAATCCACTCATTAAAGACAGACTGCCATGTATCCATTGTTTTCCAGTTTGGATAAAAACTTCTACTTGTAATATAAGTCCCTTGATGCGTTTCTACAGAATAATAGTGGGGATAAAAGCCTTCACGTGCAAAACAAGCCAGACTCCGCTTCATGTGAATAGCAGAAGTTATCAGCAATACCTCATTCCCTTTAAAGTTAGATTTTAGCCAAGGAACAGTATTAGTAGCATTTTCCCTAGTATTACGAGCCTTTCTTTCAAGAATGAAAACAGAATCCAAAAGACCCAGTTCTCTCATATAATTATAAAATAGATTCGGTCTAATAGTACATCTATCACCAGATATAAGAATCTTATCAACTTCTCCCTTCTTGTGCAACCTCACTGCTTCCAAAAGCCTGCCAGAGCTTTCCATGTAGCTTAAAGTCTTATTCACAGTATCCACATCAGAAAAACCACCCATAACAACCGCTATTTTATATTTTCTAAACCGATTAAAATGTGTATTATTGTAATTCTTAGTAGTAGATACAATTACTTTATCACAAAGGGGCCCATTGGTGAAAATAAGAAAAACTGATAGCGCAGCAAACAGAAATGCTTTTTTCCGTTTAAAGTATGCTATCAGCAATAAAATGATAATCCAGGTTGCTGGATTAAGAAGAAAGGTGAATATTTTGGAGATTATGTAAAACATAATATTATCAAAAACATCGATACTGATTACTAGAAGTTAATAATTAAATATTGATATATTACAATAATAGACTACTTTTTCTTTATAAGACATTGGTTTGTTATGCAATTATTCTTATCAATGATTTTTAAGAAGTAAATTCCAGGGTTCAAATTACTTAGATTTACGTCAGCTGAGAGATTCAAAAAATTACTCACAATTCTTCCTTGCAGATCAATTATATAAAGTGACTTTATAGTTAAATAATTCGAGAGATGGACAACGTCGATAAACGGATTAGGATAAGCAAATAATCGATCCCTCTCTTTATCAATAATTGGATCATTTATTTCTTTTAAGATATTAGTTTCAACAACCTTTTCATAAAGGATCTTATGACCTAAATCGTTTAGATGAATTCCGTCTTTAAAACTATAAATAGGATTTATTTCTCCATCTTCAAGTTCTAATTCTGTCCAAAAATCAATTACTCTATTTTTAAAAACTCTACATAAAGAATCTTTCATTTCAACCAGTTTTTGTCTATGAGTATAATCAAAATTAGTGCGCGGCTGGGGTGTAGTAATCCAAACATGAACATTTACTTTGTTAGCAGCCTCTACAATTACTTTATAGTTATTTATCTGTTCCATAATTGTGTATCCACACTCTGTATCATTCGTTGGCAGATTTATAATAATAGCCTGAGGATTATACTTTAATGCCATTGTAATATTACAATTAACATCTGGATAGCGTTTGCCTTTTTGAGGGATATAATCTGAAGGCATTATGTTATAAGTAGTAAATCCTCCCTTTGCCAAATTTATCACTTCATTATTTGAATCAATTAATTGTACATATTTTTTAAATCTGCTCACCCAAGAAGAATCAGGAGAAGATGTCCCATAACCAAAAGCAGTAGAGGATCCAAGAATAACAATACAATCAGATGCAAATATAGATGAATAACAAAATAAAAATATAATAACTAAATTAAAGAAATAACACCTTTTGAACATAAGATTTTGCATTTATATACAATTGCATAAAAATAACATCTACATCTATTAAGCATATATAAAATTCAAATAAGCTACTTATCGTTTATTTGAATTTTATACCACATATTAAAATAATTCAACTTAATAATTACAACTTGGCAGTAAAAAATCTCTTTTTTCTTTGAGGATATCCTCCAAAAAAACCAAATTTAGACCAATAAATTAAATGACTTTTAATAAATATTTTTGTATACTTATTCATTTTTCTAGCAGCTCTTGACCCCTTATATATTATTTGCATTCTTGGAAAATACACTACTTCAAAGCCTATGTTTCTAATTCTGGTACACCAATCAACATCTTCACAATACATAAAAAATGATTCATCCAAACCTCCAACTACATTATAAGCCTCTCTACTTACCATTATAAAAGCTCCTATAACCCAATCAACAGTTTGAGTCTTTGAATAATCAAAGGCAGTATACAAAATTGATTTCTGTTTAAAAAAAAATCTTTTAGCTTGTCGTAAAATAAGCTCTTGCACAGAAACGTAATGTCTACAACTATCTTGAATATTACCATCACTATCTCTTATTTGAGGAGCTATAGCACCGATATCTTTGTGCAATTCCATAAAATCAATCATTTCTCTAAAACCTTTGACGATTTTAGTGTCAGGATTTGCTATAGCAAGGTAACGTCCCTTTGCAATTTTTAATCCTTGATTCATTCCATATGCAAACCCACCATTAATTTTATTAAATAACCACGTAGTTTTCGGGAATACTTTAAGAATTTGTTTTTGCTTTTCTTTATCGTAACTAGAATTTGAGGATACAATAATCTCATAATTAATATCAACACACGATTTAGCAATAGCAGTTATACAATGCTTTATTTCATCGATAGAATAAAACTCTATAATCACTATCGACAATTCAATTTCTTTAAACATACAATATAATAAAAATATTAAATAAACATCACTACTATTTCAAATTATAATTCAATTTTATATTTTGAATTCAAATATTGAATAATTTTAGCTTTATCTTTGCCGCAATGTGAATATATTTCATCTGCTTTTGCATCACTTAGCATTCTGTACCATAGGCACTGAAAAAATATGTATAAAAAGCCTTCTTTCCCATCTAGAAATCCAAGATGAATAAAATATTTAGAAAAAAACAATAATATAGGCCTGAAATATTTGGGAGTCTTGTAATAACGTGTCCTCGAAACATCACATCCTGAGCCTTTTATATTAATATCTTTATTTATAATCTCAATAGCTTCATTTAGTGAATATCTATTATGTTTATTAATAAAAGTACTTAAATCATTAAGATTATCATCAGCTACATCACAATCCAATTTTAACACCTCTTGAGGGGACAATTTAACATGTTCATCCAATGTACGTCTTTCATAGTACGCTTTACCAAATCTAACAATCCGAATTTCAGAATAGGAATTATTTCCATGTCTCATCCATTTTCGAAGAAAAAAGATTCTTCTATTTACAATTATTCCATTAATATTACTCTTTACATTTACAAGTGATTTTTCTAGATTTGGCTTAACATTAGACATTAAATATTCATCTGAATCAAGTCGCATAATCCATGTTGTTTCAAATGGAATATTTTTAAGTGCCCAATTAATCTTATCAGCCCAAACAGTATTATTATCCCATCTAAATTGATATATTTTCACATTATATTGGGAAGCAATATCAAGCGTTTTATCTGTAGAATATGAATCAATAATAAAAACGTGAGAAGTTAATGATAAAGCACTTTCTATGCTTCGAGCTATATGAATTTCTTCATTATAACAAAGTATTATAATTGATAAATCTAACATTTTTAATGATATTTATATAATAAACCTTAATTAAAATCACAAAATAATAAAACCACAATTTATAATCTATAAATTTATATTAGTTTTCTCCCAATGATGTGTTTCAAAATTATATTTTTTAATAACTTTAGCAGGATTACCCACAGCCATACTATATGGAGGAATCGATCTAGTCACATTAGAAAATGCACCAATAACAGATCCATCTCCAATTGTTACACCAGGAAGAACACAAACACATTCTCCAAGCCAAACATTATTCCCAATTTCAACCGACTTAGAAGACAGAACTCTATCTTGATAGGGTACAGTTATGTCATAATATTCATCCTCTGAAAAATTCCCATGATTTAAATCTGTTATTAAACACTTAGGACCAATTCCGCAATTATCACCAATTTTAACATTGCATAGAGCTGAAATATGTGTAAAATCACCAAGCCTAGAATTTTTGCCAATAATCAAAAGTTTTTTTTTAATTCCTTTATCACATGGAAATGCTTCGAGACGACACATGCGACCCACAGATAATCCATCTCCCAATTGAATATATTTAGCATTTCGTATATCAAAGGGAAAACGAATAATCTTTGTATTTTTATAAAACAATTTTGTTCTTACAAAACAAAAAAACATATATATTTTATTCGAAAAACTGTATTGATGAAAATTCCCATTCATGATTTCTTTATTAATTTATAATAATTTAAATAATTATTTGACATTATTTCAGCTGTAAAATATTTCGAGGCTCTATCAAATGCATTTTGACCTAGTTTATCCTTATCTAGAAAAGCTTTAATAATAGCATCCCTTAATGAATCAATGTCATCTAATCTAAAAAAAGAGCAATCATTATTTCCAAGAATTTCATGAAAAGAGTCTATATCTGAACAAACTATAGCTTTACCAGACAAAGCAGATTCTACCATTGCTAAACCAAAACCTTCCGAATATGAAGGCATTACATAAATATCAAACATATTTAAATATTTATATGGTTCTTTTAAATAATCAATAAATAAAACTCTATCAGAAACTCCTATGTTATTTGACAAATCAATCATTTTTTGTCGAGCTGGTCCATTTCCTATACAAATAAAACAATAATCAGGTAAAGAAGGTAGAGCTTTTATAACTTGAAGTAATCCTTTTCTTTTAGTTATAAAAGCATATGTACCTATAGTTTTATATCCTTTATTAAGAAATTCAAAAATTTGATTATTTATTACAGGATCAACATTATTATTAATTGTAATATCACAGCCATTATAAATAGTAACTAATTTATCAAAAAAAAATCTTTTATATGAATTATAAAGTTGGTTAGAGATTGTCACAACTCCATCAAACTGTTTCTGAAAATGGATCCAATATCTAGAAATTAAAAAACCTGCAAGCATATTATATTTTATTTTAAAACTTGCATATGTATCCTGATGTAGTGTAGTTATTATCCTACTTTTATGAATATTTTTCTTCCATTTTATTATATATTTATCAGGTCGCAATCCATGAGAATGAATAATATCATAATTATCAAAATTTATTTTCTCATCAAATTCAATCTTTTGGGTATAACAATCAAATTCTAGACCTTTGATTTCATCAAAATAATAGACATCTATTCTTTCAACCTTGTTTTGGAGATACTTCACTAAAGAATGTACAACAACTACAGGCCCTTGATTTATAAGAGAAGGTACTATATAAGCTATTTTCATTTAAATAAAAAATTTCTAAGACGAATTAAATAAGAATGCAAATAGTAAAGAATCAAATTCTTTAATATAAATATTTTTTTTTGAAAACTAGTTGAAGGTTGGTAAAAGGTAACAATCTCACCATATGTACTTGTATAATTATTTGTGCTAGCTCCATATCTCGAATTAAATTTCGCGATGGCTCCTTTAAAATAAAACACATTTGAATTCATTGATATTATTTTAAATATCATTTTATAGTCTGCGCAATAATGTAAAGACGTATCAAACAATATATTTCTTGCCAAATTAGTTCTGACAAAAATGCTTTGGTGACATATACCCATTATATTAATTCCTTTACGCTCCCAAAAAGGAATAGCTTTTCGATATTTTTCACCCATAGTTGAAACTTTAATAGTATCTCCATAAATTAGATCATATTCATCATTGAGAGTATTAAACAATGTAGATACAATATAACTATCTACAAAATGATCGCCGGAATTCATAAAGTTAACGTAATTTCCTTTTGCTAACATAAGTCCTTTGTTCATTGCATCAAAAATACCATTATCCTTTTCTGATATATATTTAGATATAAAATCAGAATATTTCTCTATTATTTCTTTAGTTCCATCAGAGCTTCCTCCATCAATAATAATATATTCTATATTAGAATAATTCTGAGATATAACACTTTCAATAGTCTTTTCTATTTCATTACAATTATTGTAAACAACTGTAATAATGCTAACTAATGGTTTCGTCTTAATATTCCCTTCAACCATAATTCAATGAAGTATTTTAGTTAATATTTTGAAAAAATAATTTAAACTCAGATCTAAAATTCCATAGGGGAATCTAGGATTTTGCCATTGTTCTAAAGAAATCACATCATAAGTTTCTACAAATTTAGATTCTATTTTTCTTTTCGAAATGTATCTTCCATATAATTTTCCAGCATCTCTATTTGTATTAAGCTCTCTGTATATATACAAATCAGGATAATGATTAAATATATACGTACCATAAGTTTCAAATTCAGAAAACCCTTGTAAAACATCTTTATCTAATGCATTTATTATTTTCTCAAACCAAGTATCCCCCTTTATTAAATTATTATTAGATATCTCAGAAATTAATTTATTCATAATACAAGTATTAATAAGCATATGTTCTGTTATAAAAGAGTAATCAGCAAATTTATTAATACCTAAAAGCTTTTCTATTGCATTAAAATAAGGTTTATGATAATCAATTCTACTACAATAATAAATTTTTCCTTTTAAATCAAAGAATTTAAGTTCTGAGGTAGGTATGGTATCCGCATCCCAGATAAGATAGTATTTATTCACATTATTTATCTGAGAAAAACCCATTTTTAGTATTTGTTGGAAATACCATCCATAACATTTATTTGAATGTTCAAAATGATTATCCATCAATTCCTTTATCTTTACAAAAGATAGCACTGGAATCATATTATCTTCATCTATTAAAGTAACTAGATTCGTTTTCAAATAATCTTTAGTAAAAAATTTAAAACACTTTCTATTTGAAATAATATAAATTCTCGATGGTTTAATAAACTTGTTAATAAAATATATATTCTTTTTAACCAAAAGCAAGTCTTTAATTGCCATTGGAATAACTAAATCAAATTCATCTATCATATTTAGAAATTATTTAACAATAAAAGTCCCTTCTATTTCGTTCGCAGTAGATTCCCTTTTAATATCCTTAAATTCATTAAATATTGAACTATACGGATAGTATTTATTATAGAACTTCACTTCATTAAAATTAGATGCATAATTGATAAATACCGATGGAATAGTAATTGCAATAACAAATAACATTGTTACAAATTTTATTTTAATTGACTTAGTATGAACATACTGAACCATGAAATTTGCTATGAACGCAAGAATAAAAACTATCAGATAATTAGAAAATCTACCAAGAACAGACATAAAAGTCATTAAAACTCCCAAAAAAGAATATAAGTATAATAAGTTTATATTTTTAATTTCCATTTTCATTTTATTATTAGCATAAATAATAAAGCTTGGAATTAAAATTATTGGTATATACCAATAATTTAAATAATAATTCAAATTATAATCATTTCTCATATTTGCATATGTATTAAACTTTGTTGAGATACTTGATTCTCCAAAAAAATTCATTACCCATAAATTAATTACTTCAAGATATGATCTTAATGACAAACAAGTAATACAAAGAAAAAGCAAGATTAAATTTCCCCATTTAATATTTAAAGTGATATATCTTATAAATGGTAAAATAAATAGAATAATGGCAGAATCATGAATATTAAAAGAAATAAATGCTAAAAAATAATATTTTATCCATTTCTTTTCAATCCAATATTTATAGCCCCAAATAGCGACAGAGACAGCTAATGCCTCTCTCATTACTTCAAAATTTAATCCGATATAAAATAGAATATAATAAAATAGGATAAAAGTAAACTTACAATCAACATTCTTTCTAGCATAAGAAAAGATTGTACAATTAAGTATAATAGCATTTGATAGTTGTAACAAATAAAAACTTCCCAGATATTTAAAAAAAGAAAAATATATCATCCATATAGGTCTATAAACAAAAGATTTTAATCCAACCGAAAAGATTTCATCTATAGGAGGTACAACTTTAAAAGCGCCCATATAGACTATGGTATCACTACCAACTCTATACCTTAATCCCGCTAAAACAATAAATATAAATAATAATAACCAATAAGATAATAATTTATTATCCTTCTTTTTAAGTATATCAAACTTGTAGGATAAAAAAATCATATAGAACAGAAGGATAAAATATATCATATAAATAATAATCTTATGAAAATAAACTGGTTATCATCTTTTAATTTTCGTAAACACATCTGATCTGTAATTCATCAAGCATGAATGGCGCCATTTTTTCCAACGGAGCTGATGCCATTTTCCCATTACTGTCTATAAAAGAAGCTGATTTAGGAAATAAAGTCTGCATAGGATGCAATTTAATTTCACAAATCATAGGGCCATCAACATTTAAAACTTCTTTTATAGCATTAATTAAAGTTCCGCCCTCTTTATTCAGTCTTACAAAAGGTATGTTATATGCTTTAGCAATACGTTCCATGTCTGGACAAATTACTCCACTTGCCGGATTACTTCCAGTAAAACAACCATTGAAAAATGAAGTTTGAGTTGTCTTTATAGCTAAATAGCCTTCATTTTCTAATATAAATATTTTTATAGGCAAATTATATGTCAACAAGGTTTGAAGTTCTTGTAAATTCATTTGAAAGCTACCATCACCTGTTACTAAAACAGTTTTTCCCTTAGTATTTCCAACACAAGCACCTATAGCAGCTGGCAAATCGTATCCCATTGCTGCACATCCTTGATTAGCAAATACACGTACACCTTTATTTACCTTCATTGCTTGATAAGTAGAGGTATATGCTGTACCATTTCCTGTTACAACAACATCTCCATTTTGCAACAGCTTAAATAATTCATCAGCAAACACATAAGAACTAACGTATCCATTCACCGAAGGATTATCATCAAAAACAGTAGGCAAAACTGTCTGCAACTTTTTACCCCATATTCTCCAGTCATCAAATCCAGGAGTGTCAAAATCTTTAATCTTATCAATCAATACTGTGAAAAAATCTCTTAAATCAGCATTTATTTTTAAATTTATTGATAAAGTTGGTTTATTCATTTCAGCTGTATCGACATCAACCATTATTTTATATGCCTTTGGAGCTAATAGATCATAAGCATAACTTGTTTGACGAATACTTAAGCGAGTTCCTAAAATTATTAAAAGATCAGAATTCTGAACCATTATGTTCCCTATTCGATCTCCACAAATTCCAGGTTTTCCATAACATAAAGGATGATCATGCCAAATAATATCTGAGCCACTAATTGCAGTTACAACTGGTATATTAAGTTTCTCAACAACCTGAATAAATTCGTTTATCTTCCCCGCTAGTCTCACTCCATTACCAACATAAATCACAGGGCTCTTAGCCTTTTTAATTTTCGACAACAGCTCTATAACCTGATCAGATAATTTACTCTTATCAAGTTCCGATTTAATTTCAGAAGGATCAAAATTCCTTAAATCCTTTTCATTAATTACTGCTCCCTGAACATCTAGAGGAATATCTAACCAAACCGGACCAGGACGCCCATTTAAAGCAAGATATATGCATTTATCCAAATAATACTTAATATCATTGGGGTTAGTAACCATACATGCAAATTTAGTTATCGGTTTTACTATATTTACAATATCCACTTCTTGATCTCCCAATTGTCGAAGAGATAACTCCGGACAAGAGCTTATTGTAGTAGTCTGCTTTACTTGACCAGAAATATATAATGCAGGAATAGAATCACACCATTGTCCTAATACACCTGTAATTGCATTTGTTCCACCAGGGCCAGTTGTTACATTAGTTACGCATAACTGGCCCGATGCCCGATAATAACCTTCAGCTGCTATTGCTGATGCCTGTTCATGATGATTGCAAATATAAGTTAACCCTTTTGTATGACCTATAGAATCATTGAGATGCATAGCACCGCCACCAGTTACTAAGAAAACATGCTTTATGTGATGTTTTACAACTAAATATCTAAAAATGAAGTCACTAACTTTAATCATAACATTTAACTATAAATTTTATTTAAGAATTTATTAATGAATAAAAAAAGGATATAAGAAGAAAAGACCGATAATATAAAAGAGATTGTTACTACAAAAAAAATATTCATCCCAGCAATTATACATCTTTTCATAAAAAAAGGCATAACAGTTACATGGACTAAATAAAGTTCTAAGCTAATTTTTCCAAGAAAGTAAAAAAAACTTCGAACAATCGATGGCATAACCCCCAATAATAGTCCTAGCACTTTAATCATTCCAGGAATGATTAAAATAAAAAAATAATAAGTTGTAAATTTTGTGCCTTGCAAATTATCCCATTTATAGCAGAGAATTAATATAGACGTTCCCAAAATAAAAAGTACAGCATTATAGAAATTATTTTCTAAGAAAGTAAATTTTTTACTTGCAAAAGAAGCGCCCATAAAAAAAATAGGAATTCTAGCAACACTACACATTTGAGGCGAAGCATTAACAGTCATTCCTTGAGATATCATTATTACTAATAATATAACTGATAATATAACAACTCCAAGTATTGTTACTATTTCTTTGTTATTATTAAATAAAGAATAAAACAAAGGAAAAAATAGATATAACACAAAGATAAATGGAATATACCAATAATTATAAAACCACGTTATCGGATTCAAAAACCATTCTATAGTCCAAATTTTATGACATTGTATTGAAGCAAGAATCATGATACAAAGAAATGTTGGAATTATTCTTTTAAACCTTTTAAAATAAAATTGTTTTGTTGAATTATTATTATTTAAACTAAAATAAAGGCCAAATCCAGATAGAAATAAAAAAACGTCTACGCCACAGTAGCCAACAGTAATAAACGGAGTTAAAAAACCATAATTAACATTTTTCCAAAAGATAGTATGACCAAATATTATCATAATAGCAGCAATACCCATCAATTCTGTTCTAAATTTACTAATAACTTGTATCATTGTTTCATTTTAAGTATTAAAATAAAAAACTTTCAATAGTTCTACTGAAGCCTTCTTCTATACTAATTATAGGTTTCCATCCTAATGATTCTACCTTAGAAATATCTGGAACACTACGAGATAGTGGACTTTTCATTTTCACAGTTGTCATATCATCTTTTAAAATTTCTTTTTTGAGATTTAGTTTTTTTTCAGGGTAAAGACTAATCAAAATTTCAGCAAGTTGTAAAATGCTTATCTCGCAATAAGGATTGCCTATATTATAAGCTTCTCCTACTTTTCCATCCAATAATACTTTGAAATATGCAATAACCGCATCTGTGATATAACAAAATGGCCTTAAAGCCGAGCCATCACTTCTTAAAACAATATCTTCATTATTTACTATATTTTTGCAGAAATCAGCAAAAACACGACCATCATCAAAATTAAGCCCTGGCCCATATGTATGAAATGGCCTTACAATCTTTACGTTTATTCCATATTGATAATGCCAAGACACAGATAAATTTTCACCCATTCTCTTACTCTCTCCATAGCATGATCGAACTTTAATAGGGTCAATATATCCATATTCAGTCTCCTTTATTGGACACTTATCAGAACTAACATTTCCATAAACTTCTCCAGAACTAAAAAACAAGAAAGATTTAACTTTTTTTTCTTTCGCTAATTTTAATGTATTTATTGTTCCTATTATGTTAGCATTTATTGTTCCAACAGGATCAATCCCATAATATTTTGGACTGGCTTGGCTTGCTGCATGAATAATATAATCAAGATTTCCACTATAAAAAATTTCTTCACAAACATCTTGCACAATAAATTTAAGATTTTCATCATTTAAAAAATCTTTAAATTTAGTCTCAGCTTTACTAATGTCTCTAACTAAAGCTATCACTTTAATATTATAGTTTTTAGTCTCATTTAGATATAGTAAGGTATATACTAAATAAGAAGGTAGTATGCCATTCGCTCCAGTAATAAGAACTATAGACTCTTTGAAACATTCCCAGTTAATAATTGGACTTGAAATAATTTGTTTCAGGTCATTTCTGATTATTGAATTCATAATTATTTTGTAAGATATCGTTTTATTTGTTCCACACAAAGATTATAAACATTATTATTCTTATACTTCTTATACCATTCAACAGTCAACTCAATAGTCTGAACTATATTCATCTTAGGTTCCCATCCTAAACGAAACTTTGCTTTGGAAATATCTAACATTAATAATTTTGCTTCATGTAAAGCGTTAAGATCAGATAAATCTCTTAATTCCCCACGACCATATTCTCTTATTACTTTTGTAGCAACATCCCAAACATTAACTATAGATTCTGGACGAGGACCAAAATTCCAACCTTCACAATACATAGCAGGCTCATTCCACATTTTTTGAGCCAACAACATGTAACCACTTAAGGGTTCTAACACATGCTGCCATGGACGGATTGCTTTTGGACTACGTATTTCTATTTCTTTATCAGCTTCTAATGCTTTGATACAATCAGGAATGATACGGTCTAACGCCCAATCACCTCCTCCAATAACATTACCAGCACGAACGCTTGCAATGGATTTGCCGTGTTTATCGTATTGCAGAGGATTAAAGAAAGAACGTCTCCAGGAAGCGATTGCTATTTCAGTAGCTCCTTTACTAGATGAATAAGGGTCATATCCACCCATAGGTTCGTTTTCACGATATCCCCAAATTTGTTCTTTATTCTCATAACATTTATCAGTGGTTATCATTACCCCCACTTTTACACTATTCGTACAACGGATAGCTTCAAGTATATGGATAGTTCCCATTACATTGATCTCATACGTATCAACAGGTATATCATAAGAAAAACGAACAAGCGGTTGAGCTGCTAAATGAAAAACAATTTCGGGTTGATATTTAGCAAATACTTCTTTTAACAAATTGCCATCACGTATATCACCACGTAAATCAACTATTTTATTTTTGATTCCGGAAAGCACATAATTATCTCTTTCCGTAAATGGGTCTTGTGCAAAACCAATAACTTCGGCACCAAGTTCATGGAGCCAAATAGAAAGCCAGGAACCTTTGAACCCTGTATGCCCAGTAACTAAAACCCTCTTTCCTTTATAGAAATTTTGAAATATATCTATATCCATTATTACCACACTTTCCAATGAGCCTGTCCTTTGTCCCACATTTCGTTTAATTCAATATTATCTCTTAACGTATCCATAGGTTTCCAAAAACCGAAGTGTTTATAAGCATGCATCATACCTTCTTTTGCTATTTCTTCTAATGGTTTACGTTCGAAAACAGTAGCATCACCTTCTTTAATATAATCAAACACCTGAGGTTCACAAACAAAATACCCGGCATTAATCCAATTTCCATCTCCAGCAGGTTTCTCTAGGAAAGAAGTTACTTTATTATTGTTATCTATACTTATAGCCCCAAATTTGCCACTGGGTTTATAAGAAGTTAATGACAATAAACAACCAGACTTTTCATGTTCTTCAATCGTATCAGCTATATTAAGATCTGTCACTCCATCGCCATAAGTCAATAAAAAACGTTCATCACCTACATATTTTTGGATCCTTTTAATACGGCCACCAGTCATTGTATTCAATCCGGTATCTACCATTGTTACTTTCCAATGCTCAGCGTGATTATCTAATATTTCTATTTTATTATTGGATAGATCGACCGTCATATCACTATTATGCCTAAAATAATTAGCAAAATACTCTTTAATAACATATTGTTTATATCCACAGCATATAATAAATTCATTTATACCATAATGGCTATATGTTTTCATTATATGCCAGAGAATAGGTTTACCACCAATCTCAACCATAGGCTTTGGTATTAAATTTGTAGCCTCGCTTAAACGTGTACCTAAACCACCTGCAAGAATAACAGCTTTCATTGATCTAATTTTTAGAATTTACATATTCTTTAATTGTAGCAATCATATGTTGCAACATTTCTTCTGTCATACCAGGATAAACACCAATCCATAAAGTATTATTCATCACAAAGTCAGTGCCTGACAAATCACCAACTACACGATATCCTTCACCAGTAGATCGCATTTCATCGAAAGCAGGATGCTTTAGCAAATTACCAGCAAATAAATTTCTTGTTTGAATTTTCTTGCTTTCCAGATATTGAGAAAGATCATTGCGTGTGAAACTGGCATCCGGTTTTACAGATATTAAGAAGCCAAACCAACTTGGATTAGAATTCTTTTGAGGTTCTGGTAAAATCAAGCCGTTTGTCCCTTCCAACCCTCCACGCAAGACATTAAAGTTCTTTCTGCGGGCTTCAACTATGCCATCTAATTTTTCTAACTGAGCACAACCTATAGCTGCCTGCATATCTGTTACTTTGAGGTTATATCCAAAATGAGAATACACATATTTATGGTCGTACCCCACTGGTAATTCACCAAACTGTTTACTAAAGCGATATTTACAGGTGTTATCTACACCACCAACGCACCAGCAATCACGTCCCCAATCGCGAAATGAACGTACAATTTTATTCAATAAAGGATCATCAGTATATACAGCACCACCTTCACCCATTGTCATGTGATGAGGAGGATAGAAACTGCTTGTACCAATGTGACCAATTGTACCAGTCTTTTTGGTTACTCCATCAATGGTATATTCCGATCCTAGAGCATCACAGTTATCTTCCACTAACCAGAGATTGTGCTTATCACAGAAATCTTTCACCGCTTGCAGATCAAACGGATTACCCAACGAATGAGCAATCATTACAGCTTTTGTTTTTTCTGAATAAGCAGCTTCTAATTGAGTAACATCAATATCATATTCCGGAATTGTAACATCAACGAAAACAGGAATTGCTCCATATTGAATAATAGGAGTTACAGTCGTTGGAAAGCCACAAGCTACAGTAATCACCTCATCTCCTCTTTTAACTCGACGCTCGCCTAATAATGGGGAAGTTAAAGCCATAAAGGCTAAAAGGTTTGCAGAAGAACCAGAATTTACTAACGAACAAAATTTGATTCCAAGCCATTCAGCAAATCTAGTTTCAAATTTATGCGCCCAAGGTCCTGCTGTTAACCAAAAGTCTAAAGATGAATCTACAAGATTTACTAACTCTTGGTCATCAAAATAACGGCCTCCATAGTTTACAAATGATTTACCAGGTTCAAAAGTTTTAGATTGTCCATGAGCTTCTTTATAATATTCACGAGTTAACTCAAGTATTTCTTTCTTTAGTTTTTCTTTTTTATCCATATATATTTTTTTTGTAACAAACAAATCAAACTGATACTAAGCAAAATCTGAATACACTTATTTTTATAAAGTAAGAATAAGTATAAATTATCAGAGCAAAAAAACCACAATTATTTTTTATAAAACTAAACTATCATAAACATAGAAATATGTAATAATTTATAAATAATTACATTTAAACAAGTTATTAATTTTTATATATACACTTTTGTTTTATAGCTATGAAATCATCATCTCTCTAAATTAATTAAGTGATTTTATATTAGAAAGAGAGATCAAACTAATCACATTTTTTGTACAATAAACACACTTTCATTTTTACACATACAATTAATAGACTTATTTTTTCTTTAATGAATGATCTTTCATTTTTTTTCAATCCAATCCAATAAATAGATAACACAGATGATAAAACTGATACAATACATACTAAAAAGAAACGAACAAACATTTGATTAATATTATACTTTATTACAAAAGGAAACATAACAGATAGCACAACAACAAGAATGACGCGAAATAGCACATTTTTTATAAAAGTTAAAAATGACAAATTGACTAAAGTACTTATTATTCTAATGCGTGCAAATAAAACGACTATTGATATAATTATAGTCACATAAAGTGTTGATTGTGGAGGAAACCCAAGCTTCAAAAGAATGTATGAGATAGGCAGAATTAATAGTAACAATACACCAACAATAGACTGATATACTTTTATTCTCCCGGATGCTTGAGCAGCAGCCATTAAAGGTCCTGACATGCAACCAATCAATGAATTTATAATAACTAATTTACAGAACAATGGCGTATAGTCTGGTACCACTTTTAACCACCATAAAAGGATAGTATTTGTTTCCATTAAAATGGGCAAACTCAATGTAAAAAGTAAAAAAAACGAATATTTAGATCCTTTAAAAATCAACTGATGCATATAATTTTCATCTCCTACGGCAAATGATTTAACAATTTGTGGGCTCAAAGCCATTTGAAAGTTAGCGACAAACACATTAACTGCTCCATTTACCTGATAAGCAATACCACGAGCAGCATTGACTGCCGGTCCAAAAAAGATATTTAAAAGAACATTGATTCCCTGATTAAATGTAACATCAGCAAAATTTCCAAAAAGATTCCAACCTGCATAACTAATCAATGTTTTATAAAGGGATTTATCCCAGAAATAGCGATAAGTACATTCCTGAAAATTCCGTTTACAGTATAAACTATAGATAAGCCGAGTGACTAATGATACACAAAAGACTAAAATAGCATAAAGTTTCAGTTTATCAAATCCAAGCCATTCAAGCATAAACACAATAAAAAGTTTTAATACAACTTCTACAATGCTCACATATGCATACACATTCATACGTTCATGAGCTATAATAGAAGCATTATAAGGGACACTCATTATAGTTACTATGAAAGCCAAAATAGAAAATTGATATACCCAATTAGCCGTTGCAATTCTTTCTATGGGGATAGTTAAATGCGTATTAAGAAACCAAAGTCCAATTGTTTCTGCTAAAACGATAATAACCAATGCAATCGTAACATGAATATTCACACTCATGCTAAACACCTTACCCAATTGTTTATAATCCTTTCTACCAAGTTCAAAGGAAAGAAAACGTTGAGTACCAGAAGACATCGCACTATTCAAAAAAGAGAACATTGTAACAACACCACCCACTATGTTATAAATACCAAAATCTGAGACTCCCAGCGTATTTAATACTACTCGTGATGTATAAAGGGATACTGCCATTGTAAATAACATACGAATATACAACATTGCAGTATTTTTTGCTATTCGCTTATTATTATCAGAAGACATAAAACTCTTTATTTTGCTATTGTAACTATTAAAGAAGCAACTCCAATCACCACTGAAGCTACAGAGATAAGTATACTTGTAGCACTACCTACATCGGAACCTTTGGCTTTAGCCTGATTGGGCTCTACATAAATAACATCGCCTTGTTGCAAATAGAAATAAGGCGAGAATATCAGATTCTTATCATTCAAATCGAGAGTAACGATGTTTTTTTGTCCATCGGGCAATTCGCGAAGTATCTTAACTACATCTCTGCGACCATAGATCGTTAAATCTCCTGCCATGGAGAGTGCCTGGAGTACATTAATCTTTTCATCGGACACGGTAAATACTCCCGGACGAGCGACTTCGCCCAATACGGAGATTTTATAATCGGCAAAACGAACAGTAACAACAATATCTCCTTTTAAGTAAGATCTTAACTTTTGAGTAATTATTTTGGCAACGGCATCAGTAGTTTGATTTACAACTGTTAATTTACCTAACACAGGAAAGTCTATAGTTCCTTTGCTATCAACTAAATAATTTTGTAGAGTTGCCGTAGAATAAGTTTCATTTGAATTTGCAGGAACCGCAGTAAGTATATTAAAAGGAATATAGGTATCAGCATCCTCAGACCCACTTACTACAATACGCAGTAAATCGTTCGGCTTGATAGTAGCATTAAAGGGTTGTGAACTTTGAGCCAGTTGATCGGCTGTGAGTGATTCGGCTCCTTCCAGATAGGCGATGTTTTTTGCAGATTTACATGCTGAAAATAGTAGTACTACTGTGAATAACAGTAGATAAGAATAGCTTTGTCTGTTCATTGTTCTAAAAATCGGCTGTGTTATTACGCAACAAAGTTCGTCACTAACATGTTTAGCAACGAATTTCTTGTTTTTCTTGAATTCGCTGCAAAGGTAAAAACAATTTCCGTTTAAAAGAAACTTTTTAACTGTAAATGATATTTAACTTATGTGTTTTTTATATTTCAGCAATGGTTTTACTTTTATTTTGTTAATTAATAGCTTGTATTTTAACCAATTAGATAGTTTAAAAATAAATTATTATAATTTATACATTTTAGTTTTTAAGACTTCAAAAAAAGAAAAATATATAAATTACAACTATCTGGCTATGGTCACTATAAGGGAGGCTACACCAATAACTACAGAAACCACAGAGAAAACAATATTGGTGGCGGCCCCTACCCCGGCTCCCTTGGCTTTGGTTTTATTGGGTTCTACATAGACCACATCGCCCTGACGGAGGTAATAGAAGGGGGAAAAGATAAGGTTACGATCGTTAAGGTTGAGGGTGGTGATGGTTTTGCTGCCATCGGACTCCTCACGCAGAATCTTTACTACATCTCGCCGGCCATAGAGGGTGAGGTCTCCTGCAAGGGAGAGGGCTTGCAGGATGCTGATTTTCTCATCGGGCACGGTAAAAACGCCGGGCTGGTTGACTTCGCCCAACACGGAGATTTTATAGTTGACAAAGCGCACGGTAACTACGAGATCGGCCTTGAGGTAATCTTTTAGCTTTTCGGTAATAAGCTGTTTTACCTGATCGGTAGTGGAATTGACTACATAGAGTTTTCCCAGCACGGGGAAGTTGATAGTGCCACGGGGATCTACCAGATAGCGTTGCAGGGAAGGATTGGCCTGAGTGGCGTTTTCGTTATAGGGCACTGAAGTTACAAGATTGAAGGGCATATAGGTATCGGGATCTTCAGCTCCGCTTACAATGATGCGCAACATATCGTTGGGCTTTATCTTGGCATTATAGGGTTGTGCACTTCGCTGCAACTGAGCATCGGTGAGATTCTCGACACCTTGCAGGTAGGCCACGTTCTTGGTGGAACGGCATCCGCATACTATGGCTGCCGCAAGCAGGAGGGCTATTATTTTAATAATGTTTTTCATTTGAATGTGTGCTTTGTTAATTAAACATTCGAACTGTTATTTTAGTTCATTTTCCTTAAAATTTTATTCAGACAAGAGTAATTAATAAATTAATTTATTTTATTTGGCGGTTATTAGATAAAATGTTTATCTTTGTAACCATTGGAAAGGCTAATTACTATAACATTAATAATTTACTCTATAACAGACTAAACATGAAAAAACAACTCTCTGCTTTGCTTGTGGCACTTATGTTGATAAGCGGAGCTGCCTTTGCTCAACAGGCGAAACACTCGTTTGCCATAAAGGACGGAAACTTTTTGTATGACGGCAAACCGACTCAGATTCACTCGGGAGAAATGCACTTTGCGCGTGTGCCGGCTCCGTACTGGCGCCACCGGTTACAGATGATGAAGGCCATGGGGCTGAACGCTGTGGCCAGTTATGTGTTTTGGAACTATCATGAAACGGCTCCGGGGGTGTGGGACTTTAAAACGGGAAACCGCAATATTCGTGAGTTTATTAAGACTGCAGGGGAAGTGGGACTGATGGTGATTCTGCGCCCGGGTCCGTATGCTTGTGCGGAATGGGAATTCGGTGGCTACCCATGGTGGCTGCAAAAGACTCCGGGACTGGTGATTCGCACGGACAACAAGCAGTTCCTGGATTCGTGCAAGGTGTACATAAATAAGTTAGCTAACGAGGTGCGCGACCTGCAGGTTACAAAGGGTGGCCCTGTGGTAATGGTGCAGGCTGAGAATGAATTTGGATCGTACGTAGCTCAGCGTCCGGATATTCCGTTGGAGACTCACAAGAAATATAGTGCGGCTATTCGCAGTCAGTTGCTTGATGCGGGTTTCGACATTCCGATGTTTACTTCGGACGGTAGCTGGCTGTTCAAAGGGGGTGCCATTGAGGGTGCACTGCCTACTGCCAACGGTGAGGATAACATAAAGAACCTGAAGAAGGTGGTGGATGAGTTTAACGGTGGCAAGGGCCCGTACATGGTGGCTGAGTTCTACCCGGGATGGCTGGACCACTGGGCTGAACCGTTCCAGAAGGTGTCTGCCGAGAATGTGGCGAAACAGACTAAGAAGTATCTTGATAACGGGGTGAGCTTTAACTTTTACATGGTGCACGGGGGTACTAACTTTGGCTTTACCGCAGGTGCCAACTACAACACTAAGAAGAATATTCAGCCGGACATAACAAGTTATGATTATGATGCTCCGATAAGTGAAGCGGGATGGGTAACTCCGAAGTACACTGCCATACGCGACCTGATGAAGCAGTATGTAAAATATGAGGTACCTGCCGTACCTGCTCAGATTCCGGTAATTGAGATTCATGAAATAAAGCTTGCAAAAACAGTGAATCTGATGGACGTGGTGAGCAAGATGGAGCCAATAGAAAATGACACGGTAATGACTTTCGAAGATTTGAATCAGGGTCACGGGTATGTGTTGTATCGCCGTCATTTTAATCAGCCTATCAATGGTGAGCTGAAGATTAAGGGTATTCGCGACTTTGCCACTGTATACATAAACGGCAAGAAGGTGGGTGAACTGAACCGTGTATTCGAAAAGGACAGCATGAATATTGATGTGCCTTTTAACAGTACGCTGGATATTTTGGTTGAGAACCTGGGACGCATAAACTACGGTGCTCAGATTACCGATAACCTGAAGGGTATCACTACTCCGGTAACCATTAACGGTATTGAAATAACCGGTAACTGGGAGATGTTTAAGTTACCTATGAGCGAAATGCCTGACTTAAAGGATTTCTCTGCAAGCTACACTGCCGGACAACCTGTGATTTACGAAGGTGAGTTTAAGGTGAACAAGGTGGGTGACACTTTCCTTGACATGGAGAAATGGGGCAAGGGAATTGTGTTTGTGAATGGTTTTAACTTAGGTCGTTATTGGAAGGTTGGTCCGCAACAAACGCTTTATCTTCCGGGGTGCCTTTTGAAAAAAGGTTCTAACAAAATTGTTGTTTTTGAACAGCTGAATGATGTTAAGCAGGGTTCACTTTCAGGAGTGAAGGTTCCTGTTCTTGATAAAGTAGTTAAATAGCCTTTTCTAACTGGCCTTTTCTTTTTGCTTGATCAAAAAGAAACAAAAAATCAAGGCTGCACGAATTTTACTAAAATCAGGGGATGCTGAGCTAAAGAAAAAGAACTCGCTGCGCTCAAACAGCTTTTTCTTTTTAACGCTCTTCATCCCCTGATTTCTTAACGCAAAATTCATGAGGCCAGTCCTTCTTGGTACCTGAGCGAGCTAAAACTTTGGGCCGATTAGCTTTGCTTCGCTCGCTTGTCACTTCGTGACGGAATGTTCAATATTGAACATGTAAATTTTTGTGGATAAAAAATCGGAGATTGTTGGATATTCAATGAAAGTTATAAAATAAATAATACCAGTTTCAGTAACAAACTGGTACCCTAAGTCAAAAGATTCAATTTCATAACGGTTTTGCAAAGTTGCTTGAGTCACTTTTAAAACCTTTTAGAGTACCATTTTTTTGGATATAAGATCGCATAGCTCTTTTATCGTCAATCATCTTCTTGAAAACACCTTTAACGTTTTCAGGAGAATTCTTTTTCTGATTTTTTTCTATCTTATCCATATCTTGATATTGATTTACCGCAGCAAAGATACATTATTATTTATATTAGCACTAATTTTTTCTATATTTTTACTACTACTCCTGGCATTATAACAATTTTAATTAAATAATTATCTACAAACAAAGCACGAAGACAAAGCCGAGCAAAAGAGAAACGATGGCGAAGCCGAGAAAAAAGTAAAACCGTCACGAAGTGACAGCCGAGCGAAAGGAATAAAGGCGAAGCCAGCGAGCGAAGCAAAGCTAATTGGTCCAAAACCGTAGCCCACTCTGGAACCAGAAGGACCGGCCTCTTTTTTTTTGCGTGAAGAAATCGGGAGGATTGTAGCGTAAAGAAGGGGCTGTTGTTTGAGCGAAGCGAGTTTCAGCACCTTCCGCTACAAGCCTTTCGATTTTAGCAAAAAAAATGCAGCCTTGATTTTTTGTTTCTTTTGCATCAAGGCAAAAGAAAAGGCCAGCTAATAATAAATAATGCTGCTGAACTTCAGCCGATCAAGTTCCACAATCATACTCCCCCAGGTGAGCCCAACTCCAAAACCAGCAAGACAGGTTTTATAACGGTTACTCAACAGCTTATCGCCTAAATTATAGGTGATAGCTGTGGGGATAGATACTCCACTGGCATTACCAAAATCGCCAACAACGTTGCTCGGCATTTTCTCGCGCGGCACTTCCAGACGATCCGCCAGCTTATTGAGCATAAAACGGTTGGGCTGGTGGAACATGTAATAGTCTATCTCGTCTTTGGTTACTCCGGCTGTTTGCAGTATCTCTTCCACCATGGGTGGGACTTCTGTTTGCATGAAGTTGAAGATGGCATCACCTTTCATCACGAGGTTATCTTTTGAACGGAGGTTACCATCGATATCTTCTTCCATAACGGCAGTTTCGGGTGTTGATGGTTGACGGAATCCTCCGGCAGGGATGATGAGGGCATCGTAACGGGTGCCATCCATCTTGATGTTACAATGGATGGTTTCGTCACTATCGCTCTTTTCGACAATGGTTATGGAAGCAGCATCGCCAATAAGCGGGTTGCTGTTATGATCTTTTTTAGAGACTTTACGACTGAGGATATCAGCATTGAGCAGTGCCACTTTGTTGATGGCAGGCTGATCGAGCAAAAGGAAAGACTGGATGAGTCCGACGATATATCCCGTACATCCCTGGTTAATATCCATACAGATGATATCCTGCTTGAGCACCGCACGGCCCTGAATGACGCTACTGGTGGGCGGCATGAAATAATCGGGCGACTGGGTGACCAGCACCAGCGCATCTATATCGTCTTTTGCAAGTAACTGCTGATTAAAAAGATACTCGAGGCCAAAGGTGCAAAGGTCGGACACAGAAACGCCATCTTCTACAATATGGTGTTTATTGTATCCCATGGTGACCTTCAGCTTCAGGGCTTTGGACTCAGAGAAATGATAATTGCTCATTTCGTCCTCGAACTTAACTTCATTCTTAGGCAGGACAGTAAGAATGCCGGTTATTTTTTTGTGCTTAAATGTGAGGTTCATGCTTTTGCTCCGTTTTTAATTAGCAGATTAATAATATTATCGACTGATGAGAAATTATTGGGAAGTATATCTACGCCATCGATGAGGATGCCATAAGCATTCTCCAGATCGGTTACGAGGTTTACCACATCGAGTGAATCGAGCATTCCTTCGTCAATAAAGTTAGCGGATTCTCTGAAATCGTACTCAGGCCGTAATCCGTTTAAAATGTTTAGAATCTTTTCTTTCATATTGCTCTTTTTATTAGTACGTAATTGAACATCATTTCATATTCGGCACCGAAATGCAGATACATGTTTATGGCATTGTGATTGGTATCCATAACCCAAAGGATAAGTCGGCGGGCATCTGCCGAGCGTGAGAGGAGCTCATTAAACAGGGCGGAACCGATTCCTTTTCCTCTGAATTCAGGGTGCACCAGCCAATACCTGAGATAGGATGTTTTTCCTTGCAGTTCGTAGATAATGCAGCCCCCTATCTCATCATTTTCCTTATAAACTATTAACTGACCCTTTTTAGCAAAGTCTTCCAGCTCTTCGAGTAAAGGGAGCTGCTCTGCCAGAGGATCGAAATATAGATTAAGAAGCTCGTAAATAACTGAGGCATCGGCTACACTGCCATTAGCGATATGGGGATTCTTTTCGTAAACAGTTGCAGGCGAATTATTTATCCGGCTCATCCGGGTTAGAGAGGCATACTGCTGAAAGCCCAGATCGAGGAATACCTGCCGAGCGGTAACATTATCCTGATTGCCCACCACATCGGCAACAAGGGTTTCGCCCTGATGCTTGACAAGGAACAGAGCAAGATCGGACTTGAGAGCCTCGAGTGTGGTGGAGACATAGAACAACGAATAGAAAAAGCTGTTTTCGCGAAGCAGGAACAGTGATTCGCCCGTTTCGCCAAAGGACAATTCTCCTTTCTCTATCCACAGCGAATGCCTGAAGGGATCAAGAAAGAAATTGGTAATGAATCCTTTCCTGTAGTTCCGGACAGATGCGATGCACTCCTGTAACTGCTCTATTGAGGTGACTTTTCTCATAATTATTCTTTTAGCTATCTATGATTTTAATCTATCCATTCACTTTGTTCTTATAGTAGAGCCGGTCTATTTTGCCGTTTGCATTCTGCTTGAGATCGTCGACACGGTAATACTCGGATGGCAGCATATACTTGGGCAGCTGCGTAAGGACTGATTTCCGGAACTGAGCCATATCAAGTTCGCTCTTTGACTGATAGAACAGAAGGATTTTTTTTCTGTTGTAATCATAAACAGCGCAACAGTTATCGACCAGTTCACTACTGAGAATAGCAGTCTCAATTTCTCCCAGCTCAATGCGGTAGCCATTGTGCTTGATCTGTGAGTCCTTACGACCTACATATATAATCTCTCCGCGCTTATTGAGGTAAACAACATCTCCGGTTCTGTAAATTATCTCTGGGTAATGAGTGTTTAGCGGATTCTGAACGAACGCTTTTTGTGTTTTTTCCCAGTCGTTATAATAGCCAAGTGCCAACGAGGTGCCACGCACACAGAGTTCTCCCTGTTCCTCGACAGCAGCTACTCTGTTATCGTCGGTAAGGATAAGTATATCGCTGTTGCGACAAGGGATGCCAATAGGCAACGGTTCATTATCCTCGAAAGTTCTATCCACCAGGTAATAGGTACAATCGACCGTAATCTCCGTTGGGCCGTACAGGTTGGCATACCGGCAGTGAGGCAGGTGCTTCCTCCAGTAGTTGAGGTGCTTGTTGGGCATAACCTCTCCTGCAAAAAAGACATCCTTGAGGTAGAGTGGTTTCTTTGTGGCAAAGATGTCGAAGTTGGCAACGTTGACCAACACAAAGGGAACCCAGAACACAAAGGTGATTTGATGCTCGTTGAGGAAATCGACTAGCATAGCAGGAAACATAAAGTTCTGCTCGGGAATGATGACCAGCGTGGAGCCGGTGGCATACATGAGGTATATATCGAGCGTTGAATTATCAAAATAGAACGGTGCCTGATTGCCTATAACCATAGTACTATTCAGGTGGAACGTACCTATTGCCCAGTCGATATAGTCGAGTACTCCGCGATGAGAGATTACAACTCCTTTGGGTGTACCGGTAGATCCTGATGTGAAGATGGAATAGACAGGATCGGTATCAATCTGGATGGATTGTGCCTGCTCGCATTTATCATAATCGGCCACTCCGGCAGCTATCACATCTTCGATAACCAGTATCTTTATACTGCAGATAGCAGAGAGTTTTTCGTAATGTTCCTTATCGGTTATAATTACAGCGGAATCGAGAACATTGATAATGGAAAGCACTCTGGAATCGGGCGACTTAGTATCGATAGGGACATAGAAGTTACCACTGATATTTATACCGGCAAATGCCTGAATAGCTTTACATCCTTTGGGTATATAGACTCCCACCGGCTTGTTTCTGATGCCTTGGGATAGAATCTCTGTAGCCAGGATGTGTCCGTTATGATACAATGCCCTGAAGGTAATTTCTTCTGTTGTATCGTTAACCGCTATTTTATCGGGATAATGTTGAACTGTTTGCCTTAAATATTCAATAACGTTCTTTTTCATATCGCTCCGCTTTAGTATAAATTAATTATACTTTATAAACATTTTATAGCGGGTTATGTTCAAGGCCTTTTCTTTTTGCTTGATCAAAAAGAAACAAAAAATCAAGGCTGCACGAATTTTACTAAAATCAGTGAATGCTGAGCTAAAGAAAAAGAACTCGCTGCGCTCAAACAGCTTTTTCTTTTTAACGCTCCTCATCCCCTGATTTCTTAACGTAAAATTCATGAGGCCGGTCCTTCTTGGTTTCTGAGCGGGCTGCAGTTGTGGAACGGGATAGCCGTTGCTTCGCTCGGCTTTTGGGTTAGACTTGGCTGCGCCTTCTATTTCTCCCAGTAGCATTGGAAGACTTTGCCCGATAATAATGGGAGATTTTATTTGCTACTATTGGGAAATAGTATATCTTTGTGATTATATAAATGACAATGAGATGATTACGCAAGAACAAATAGCAGGAGTTATAGATTCTCAATGGGATGTATTTCTTAGAAAAGATACAGGATTGAGACGTGATGCTTTGAATAGGTTGCCGGTTATAGAAACATACGCAACGATTGTAACCGGCATTCGGAGGTGTGGAAAGAGTACTCTTTTACTTCAATTATTAAAAGAAAGGTTCAGCAATGCAATCTATCTTAATTTTGAAGATACCCGTTTGGCCGGTTTTGAAATATCGGACTTTGCACGGCTTGGAAATGAAATTATTAAAAGAAAAATAAACGTTCTGTTTTTTGACGAGATACAAATAGTGAGTGGATGGGAAATGTTTATCCACCAGAAGCTCAATGAAGGATACCAGATATTTATTACCGGATCGAATGCATCTCTTCTCAGTAAAGAGCTGGGAACACATCTCACCGGAAGGAATATCTCCTGTGAGTTATTCCCTTTCTCGTATAATGAATTTATATCTTTCAAAAAGCTTGAAAATAATTCGGACTCATTAAACGACTATCTGGCACATGGAGGAATTCCTGAGTATGTTAAAAGTGGGATGGGCGTGATACTTAATAATTTGATGGATGACATTTTGATTCGTGATATAGCAATTCGTCATTCTATACGCGATGTAAATTCTCTGCGTCAGTTGGCTGTATATCTGATATCTAACATAGGCAACCTTGTCTCTGCCAATAAGTTGGAAGGGATGTATGGCATAAAATCAAGCAGCACTATTCTTGAGTATTTTTCGTATCTGAAAGACTCTTATTTACTTGAGTTTATTCCTCAATTCAATTACTCATTAAAAGCACAAGCCAGAAATCCCAAAAAGATTTATGCCATAGACTTGGGATTATTCAATGAAAATTCAACAGCATTTACCGACAACACCGGACACAAACTTGAAAATGCAGTATTTCTTTATCTAAGAAGCAAATATCCCGACATCTATTACTTTAAAGATAAAGGAGAATGTGATTTTATAGCAATGAACAAAGGTAAAGTTCAGGATGTGATACAAGTGTGCTACAAGATTGAAGATACTAATTTTGAAAGAGAATACAACGGACTTGTTGAAGCCATAAAGTATTTTAATATAAACGAAGGAACAATAGTAACATTCAATCAAAAAGATATTTTTGAAGAAAGTGGACTAAAAATAAAAATGATACCAGCAACAGAATTCCTACAATAAGCCAAGAAAAAGAAACCGTCACAAAGTGACAAGCGAGCGAAGCAAAGCTAATTAGTCCCCACCCCCACCCAAGCAATGGCGCAGCCGAGCGAAAAAGAAGGACCGGCCTCTTTTTTTTTGCGTGAAGAAATCGGGAGGAATGTAGCGTGAAGAAGGGGCTGTTGTTTGAGCGAAGCGAGTTTCAGCACCTTCCGCTACAGGCCTTTCGATTTTAGCAAAAAAAATGCAGCCTTGATTTTTTGTTTCTTTTGCATCAAGGCAAAAGAAAAAGCAGTTGCAATCAAGGCAAAAAACCAAAAGAATAAAGCCATAAACTTTTGGTTCTTTTAGATCAAAAAGAAAGAAACTAAAGCTTCTCCAAACAACTGGCGCTAACAGTAGTGAGAGCACACCCTAATCCTGCAAGGCGAACGGCAACCTTAAACTTGCCTTTAACCTCAACCAGTTCACCAATAAGACCGGCAAGCTCGCCACGAACAATGCGAACAGGAGCTCCCGGTTCTAGTTCGGAGAGGTTAAACTCAACCTCTTCCTCCGACATCTCCACCATTTGGCGAAGGCACTCTATCTGACTATCGGGAATAACAGCAGGGCGGGATTGCTCGCGAACAAAAGCTATAGCACCGTAGGTCATCAGTACTTTAGAAGCTTCCTCGGGGAGGATGCGGACAAAAATATAGCCTGTGAGAACAGGCTGCTCTACCTTCTTTAGTCTGTCGTGCCACTTCCTGGTAACCATCTGAACAGGAAGATAATGCTCGATACCCGACTGCTGAAAACGTTCGCGAACCTTCTTTTCTGCACGCGGAGCAGTATAGACAGCAAACCATTGAGGGGTATTCTTTTTTATTTCCATAAATTACAGTTTTCAGATATTTCCATTCAATTATTTTGCAAATGTAAGAAGTTTTAGATATTCTCAATCAAAATATACACTATTTTGAGCAAAATTTATACCGCGGGTCTCAATAATAATCATTAATTTTGGTCCCATTATTTTAAAATTACTAATTATTAAATCATTTATCATGAGTACATTTCAGAATGTGAATGAAAAAATGACCCGTTACAGATGGGTTATTTGTTCCTTACTATTCTTTGCTACGACCATTAACTACATGGATCGTAACGTAATTGCTTTTCTAAAAGAATTTTTCTGCTCGCCAGTAGCAGAGGGTGGTTTTGGTTGGAGTAACTCTGACTTCTCTTATGTTACTGCATTCTTTACTGCCGCTTATGCTGGTTTCACAGTTTTCTCCGGTGTTGTTATCGACAAAATCGGTGCTAAGATGGGATTGGCTCTCTCTTTAATTGTGTGGTCATTAAGTGGCATCGCTAATGCTTTTGTAGGAAAGACTGTAGCTTTGCACGTAGCAATCAGAAGTGTATTCGGACTTGGTGAAGCCGGTAACTTCCCTGGATCTATCAAGACTGTAACAGAGTGGTTCCCAAAACGCGAACGTTCTTTGGCAACCGGTATCTTTAACAGTGGTTCGAACGTAGGTGCAATGATTTCTGCACTGTTTGTTCCATGGTGTTTGGTACACTTCGGTCCGGAAATTGGATGGAAGATGGCATTCATCTTAACAGGTGGTATTGGTTTTGTTTGGTTGTTCTTCTGGTTTGCTTTATTCAAATCACAAAAGAAGTTGCTTGAAGCAGGTACAATTAACCAAAGCGAGTATGACTACATCCATGCAGACGATGCTGAGCTTACTCCTGAACAGGTTGAAAATGAAAAGGCTGGTATAAAGGAAAAGATTTCCTGGGGTAAGATGTTGAGATACCCACAAACATGGTCTTTCTTCTTCGGTAAGTTTATGACTGACGGTATATGGTGGTTCTTGTTATTCTGGTTGCCTGACTACCTGAAAAAACAATTCCACATGACAACTCAGGAAGTAATGTGGCCTACATTCATTGTATTCGGTATCGCTATTATTGGTAGTGTATTTGGTGGTAGTATTCCAATGTTCTTTATGAACAAGGGTATGAATGCTTATAAAGCTCGTATGACTTCCATGTTCCTTATCGCTCTTTGCCCTGTTACTTTATTGTTGACTCAATACGTTGGTAACGTAGAACACTTTGGTAGCTCTGCTATGTATATGGCAACAGGTATTATCTGTCTTGCCGGTGCTGCTCACCAAGCTTGGTCGGCTAACCTGTTTACAACTGTTTCTGATATGTTCCCTAAAAAGGCTATTGCTTCAGTAACCGGTATCGGTGGTTTGGCTGGTGGTATCGGTGGTGTATTGGTTCAGCTGTTTGCTGGATTTATCACTGACTTGTATGCTGCTACTCCAACTGTAGCTTACGGAATTATGTTCGGTGTATGCGCCTTTGCTTATCTTATAGCATGGGTTATCATGAAATCTCTTGTTCCTCAATACAAGATTATCACTGATCTATAATAGATGAAAAGATAAAAATACGGTTAATAAATAGAGAGAGGGTGCCCGGTCGTTGACTGAGCATCCTCTCTTTCTTTTTAAAACAAGACATCGTATTGAATCAAAAAAGGCCGCCTTTATGGGGCGACCTTCTTCTTTAGATCTTAAAAAAAAGGGAAGTCTCACGACTTCCACAATTCTTCTAACCTTAAATCTAAATCTCTATGAAAAAAACGTAGTGCAAAGATAAGCCTTTTTTTCAGTTGAGCATGTTAATGAAAGGTAGGAAGTATTAATTTAATCAAAGCTTTATATATTTTATTAAGTTTTAATAATTCGGGCGCACCAATTAAATACATTTGCTTACGTGCACGTGTTAATGCCACATTAAGTTTTCGATCAATTTCCACCCCATCTTCCTCGGTTATATTACTGAGGAACTGTAGCTGCCAGGGATAATTAACGCTGAAGGAGTAGATGATAACATCCCGCTCACTTCCCTGGAAGCGCTCTACGGTATCTACCAGTATATCATTAAGTGCAGGAATATTACGAAGAGCAAGTTCTTTCTTTATCATGGCTATCTGACTGCGGTAAGGGGTAATGATACCCAATGAGCGTGCTGCATCGAATTTTTCAGGGCGACGATTGTAGACTTGCACAGCAATATCGGCAGCCAGACGAGCTTCGTAAATATTACATTTATCGGATCCACCACCAGTATGCGGCTGAGAAGGAATAAATTGTACCCTGTCTCCATAAGGTGAATCTATCTCCAGCTGATGTGGCAAACCTACAGGTTCTAACCTGCCTCCGTAGAAAGCTTTATTAGGGAATAGAGCTACAGCAGGATTCATTCGCCCCTGTTTGCAGAGCATATCTACCGCACGTGCTTCCGGTTCATCTTTATAGAAACGGTAAAGGCGTTCGAAAAGGGAATCCTTTAGATTTTTAATTCCTACAGAAACAAGATCTTCCGAAGCAATTCTTGACTGGTCGCTACTCTGCATCACTACAGCAGGAAGCTGTTTATGGTCGCCAATGAGGATAAACCGGCCAACAGCATTCTCTCCTCCCCTGTCTTTGGCACAAAGAATGCCTAGCAGCTGAGGTTCGAGTATCTGAGTAGCCTCATCGACAATGGCTACATCGAACTTTTTGAGACGGAAAAGATCGGGCTTATTAGATATGGAAGCAACAGTACCCACAATTACGCGACATTGAGATATCCGTTCGCTGACTTCAGAACGACGGTTACAGGAGGCCAGCACATTCTCGATAAGATGAGGACGGAAACGTTCTTCGCAAGAGAGCTCACTGCCCACACGGATATAATCGATCTCAGGAGTAATGGATGAAATGGATTTGCAAATCTCGTCTACAGCCCTGTTGGTATAAGCAAGCAGTAATATATGAGTATGGGGTTGCTTATGAAAAGCAGTAACCATTTGTTTCAATGCCCAGGAAGTTTTCCCAGTTCCGGGAGGTCCCACGAGCAGGAAGAAATCTTTTGCAGCAAGGGCTTTCAGTGTGATACGTGCAAAATCGTTGGTAGCATTAGCAATCTGTTCATCGAAAGAAGAATCAAACAACGGTTTACGTTGAGCCAGTAGCAAGTCGCGACGATCTTTATTAGCCTCAGCAAAAAGGGTAAGCGACTGGAACATGCTTTTAAAGGATGTATCCATGCTATCATGTTCCACAGCATAAAGACTCTCCTGAGGAAGCACGGAAGGATTTTGCTGCGAAGCACGGATGCGCACAGCAATCTCTTCTGAGTTAATGGCAGCTATGCTCCCTTTAAAGACCATTTTATTAGTAGCTGCATCTGCTGTTTTATTTCGTTCATAGAAAAGCACCACATCTCCTACCCTGAAATTTGGAAGGAATTCCTCATCATATCGGGGAATAGTAAAAGTAACTGTGGCTTTATGTGGATCGGCTGCACGATTTTCCTTGATAGTAAGATCGTAAAGAATCTCTCCCGCTTCCCGCTTTTCCTCGAGAGTAGCCAACCAAAGGGAGGCAGCTCCCGCACGCCCGTCATATTCCATTTCGCCCGACTTGGAAATGTATTGTTCCTTAACTATGAAGTTATAGAGGGTAAGGTAATAGCTTTGTTCCAGTGGAGAGAGTGCATTAAAATTATTGCCAAATGCAGATATGGAGGGAGCCAGATAGCGTTCCCAGAACATGCCACGCAGGTGGTTTTCATTGAGTGCGGAAGGTGTGATTTCACTCAGCACTTCGAACGTATATGCAGAACTATTCTGCAGCTGAACAGCATGTTCACCCGCCACAATAAGATTGCGAAGATTAATTGCCCGGCGAACCAATGCCCAAGACGGACGAGCCGGGTAAAGCAACGGGTAACGTGTATAGAGCAAGTAAGGATGCACCTTGCGATGGTTGATGCCCATACTATATTCCAGCACTGCCAGATAAAGAAGCATCTGCACCTTATGGTTCTCTTTGGGTTCGATTTTTCCTTTGATGATATATTCGTCAGCCTTACCCGATTTCATTTCTATAAAGCTACTCATATCTCGCTGCATATAGTCGAGACGTCCCTGCAAGCCAAGCGCCTCGCACACATACGAGGGTTCCAGTACGGCATCTTTCTTATTCAGATGATATCCCGGAGCAAGGAAAGTATCAGTCACCACCTCTTTTATATGCTCAAAATGAGTTTTGCAGTCGTTAAAGAACTCGAACTCCAGTTTTGGATCGAGCAGATCTTCACAGGAAGCCAGCTCAATGGGATAGGTACGGAATGCTTTGCGCATGCACTCTATATAATCTACTTCTCCGTCGGCATGAATCCACTCGTCCAGAAAAAGATTGGCTATATTACCGAGCAACAAGGGACGGGTATTGGACATGGGTTGTAAACGTCCAAGTATATAGTTGGCCGGATGATGACCATAATCCTTGAAACATTCTGCCAGGGTACTGATATCAATCATATAATCCGGTTCGAGTACAATCATGGAAGGAATGAGAATCCCTTCTTCATCTACCGTGACATCGAGCAGATTGAGTTGCGCACAATTCCAAAGCTGATCAATAGTCTCGTTGAATTCTTCATTCTTACCGGCTACTGCATAGCGCACTTTCAGCGGTTCGTCCACCGTTCTGTCGGCCGGGATGACATACAGATAAGTATCATCGGCAGACTGAAAACAGACCCTTATCCGACGAATGGTTTCGTTACGGGGAACAGCAACAGGAGCATAAGGTACATCTGCCTGACTGGGCAACAGATCATAAAGTTCCTGAGGAATATCCATCTGAAACAGTTTCTTCACCGTTAAAGCCAGAGTTCGAAGATCGCGAAGGAGATTCTCGCGGGTAGGTTCCTCACGACGGTTCATCACCGCATTGGAAGTTAGCCGGAAAGTATGCAGCAGGTTCTGAGCATTGCGCGACAGCGAGGCAATGGATGCCAGATAGCTGATACGGGCTGAAAGATCAGTCATCTGCAGTTGCTCGTTCTGCATGGATTGTCGGCAAAGGCGTTCAAGCAGTTCACGCATTTGCCTGTATTTCATTGTAAGAGAACTCTCCTCGCTGAGGTATATCCTCAGGAGGGAGTCATAATATTCATTTGCTATTTGATTCATTCTTCTTCCTCTACAATTTCTTCCTTCTTATCCTTAATGATAAGGATACTCATTTCATAGAGCAGACAAAGAGGGATGGCTACCACTGAGAGGGTGAACGGATCTCCGGTTGGTGTAATTATAGCAGCTACGATAAAGATAATCACAATGGCGTGCTTTCTGTATTTCCGAAGAAACGACTTTCTGACAATTCCGATTTTAGCCAGCATCCAGGTTACAAGCGGAAGCTCAAAAACCAGTCCCATCATCAGGATAAGCATCATAAAATTATCTATATAAGAATTCAGAGAAATTTGATTGACAATCTCTGCACTTATCTGATAAGTTGCAAGGAAACGCAGGGTAAGCGGGAACACCATAAAATATCCCAGCAGTACACCCAGAAAGAACATGATAGTTCCTATGCTGAGTGCAGTACGCACATTAGTCTTCTCATTCTCATAGAGCGCAGGTTTGATAAATCCCCATATCTCGAACAGCAAATAGGGAACAGACACCACTACCGACATCCAGAAGGCAGTGGAAATATGAATAAAGAAAGGCGAAGCCAGATTTATATTAATCAGCTTCACCTCAAATTGTTGGGTAAAAAACTCATCGGACAATTGGAGCAAATCCCCTATCTTATGAAGAAGGGAATAAAAGGCAAAGTCATTGTGACAAGGTGCAAGAATAACTGTATCGAACAGATAGGGCATTGCAATAAAAAAGCCTATCAATAATACAAACCATACTCCACATACCCTGAAGAGCACACGACGTAACTCGTCCAAGTGATCCCAGAACGTCATTTCAGCCATGCGCACTTATTTTTTCTCTTCCGAAGGCTTGTCTAATTCGTCTTTCGTATTCTTAATCTCGTTTTCTGCCTCCTTAATTCCGTCTTTGAAGCTCTTAACACCTTTGCCAAGTCCTTTCATTAATTCAGGGATTTTCTTTCCACCGAAAAGGAGTAACACCATTAAAGCCACAATAAGGATTTCAGGAAATCCGACATTCCAAAGTAAAATGCTATTCAACATACAGATTGATTATTAAATTATTAGTGTTTGTTTAGATGACAAAGCTAGCCAAAAGTAATAAACCTGCAAATAATTCTACCCAATTAATTACTGATACAATAAAAACTAATCCTGGAAGTAAACCCTCTTAACCCGCGAAGAAACACTGGTAAGGATTTCGTAAGGAATAGTCTCCAATATATCAGACAGGACAGTTATTGGCAATTCATCACCAAATATAATGGCATTATCACCCTCTTTACAGTCAATATCAGTAACATCGATCATACAGACATCCATACAGATATTGCCCACATAAGGAGCTTTCTTTCCATTAACCATACAGTAAGCATTTCCATTTCCCAGGTGACGGTTCAGTCCGTCGGCATAACCAATAGGAATGGCTGCTATTCGCGAATCTCTTTCCAGATGCCCTTTACGGCTATAACCTACAGAATCTTCCTTAGGCACATCACGTATCTGAAGGATAGTGGTTTTTAGTGTGCTCACATTATTAATGATAGAATTATCTACCGCACTAACTCCATATAAGCCAATACCCAGACGTACCATATCATGCTGTGCACCGGGGAATCTTTCAATACCGGCAGAGTTACAGATGTGGCGCAGAATTTTATGCTGAAAAGCGGAAGTTAGTTGCAAAGATGCTTCATTAAATGTCTCTATCTGCTGACGGGTAAAGGTATCGAACTTCTCGCTATCACTACCTACCAGATGAGAGAACACTGAACGTGGAAGAACAGCATTCTGAGATTTCAGTCGCTTAATCAGCTCAGGCATATCCTCGGGAGCAAATCCCAGGCGGTGCATACCGGTATCCAGTTTTACATGAATAGGGAAATTGGTTATACCTTCTTTCTCGGCTTCTTTGATCAGAGCATCGAGCAAGTGGAAACTATATACTTCAGGTTCGAGCTTATAGTCGAACATGGTTTTGAATGCAGACATTTCCGGATTCATAATCATAATAGATCCTGTAATGCCAGCCTTACGGAGGTCGGAACCTTCATCGGCCACAGCTACTGCCAGGTAATCTACCCGATGATCCTGCAAAGTCTTTGCAACCTCGTAGGAACCTGCACCATAAGCAAATGCCTTCACCATGCACACCATCTTAGTTTCCGGTTTCAGTTTGGAACGGAAATAATTAAGATTGGCAACCAGGGCATTCAGGTTAATTTCCAATATCGTTTCGTGAACCTTCAGTTCCAGTTCTTCCGAAATACGTTCGAAAGCAAAATCGCGCGAGCCTTTGATAAGAATTACCTCGTTACGCAAAGAAGCAAAGACTTCTGATTTGAGTAATGCATCCGTATTAGGGAAGAAATATTTTTCTATTTCAAATTTCTTGGCACTGGAAGTAATTTCAGGTCCTACTCCTATTATCTTGTTAATCCCTCTGCTATGAACCAGCTGAGCCACCTTTCTGTAGAGTAAAGTTGTGCTCTGTCCGGTTTCAAGTATATCAGATAGAATCAGAGTGCGCTTCATTCCTTTAGCTTCTGAACGACGGTAAAGGAAATCGAGTGCAATATCTAGAGAGGCTATATCTGAATTATAAGTATCATTGATAAGTACGCAACCATTCTTGCCCTCTTTTACTTCCAGACGCATAGCCACAGGTTCCAGTTTAGCCATACGTGCGGTAATCTCATCATTAGGCACCATCAGGTAAAGACAGGCAGCCAAACAGTTAAGGGAGTTTTCTATGGAAGCATCATCAATAAACGGAATAGTATAACTATTATCAAATCCAAGATAACGGTAGCTGATAGTAGTACTATCAGTTCCCTTGTTTATGGCACTGATAAAAAGAGGTTTTTCATTATCTTTTCTTGACCAGGCAATCTCTCTGGCTGTAAGCATGTTCTTGGCTACACAATCTGAAATAAGATCGTTGTCTCCATTATAGATTACAACATCGCAATCCTTGAACAGCGAAACCTTTTCCATGCACTTTTCCTGCAGAGAGAAGAAGTTTTCCTGATGTGCACCACCAATGTTGGTAAGTATACCAATTGTTGGACGTATAATGGATTGCAGAGCCCTCATCTCTCCCATTTCTGAGATACCGGCTTCAATAATGGCCAGTTCTGATTCTTCGTTCAGTTGCCACACAGAGAGCGGTACACCAATCTGAGAATTATAACTACGGGGAGAACGTGTGATAACACGATCGGGACTGAGCAACTGGTGCAGCCATTCCTTTACTACTGTTTTCCCATTACTTCCAGTAACCCCGATAACGGGAATCTGGAATTTAGCACGATGCAGTTCGGCCAGTTTCTGTAATGCCTTCAACGGATTAGCAACCACCAGAAAGTTAGCATCATTGAAAGATGCAGTATCAGGCAACTGACTTACAACAAAATTTCTGACTCCACGGGCATATAAATCGGAAATATATTTATGTCCATCGTTACGTTTGCTTTGTAAAGCAAAAAAAAGAGTTTCTTCAGCGAAACAGAGTGACCGGCTGTCTGTTAAAAGCCAATCGATGCGTGATTCTTTATCACCAACGCGTTTTGCGCATAATAATAGCGAGATAGTTTCTATAGAATACGACATAATTCAAGTTCTTTTTCGACATCTAAGAACGGACATTTTTCTTTAAGTTGATTAATCTTTAACACAATTTGTATTAAAAAAGACTTATATTGTTCCGATTCCGGATGGAAAGGTTTATGTTGCAGGGCTTTACTAATCTGGCCCCATTCTTTCATAATTTGTCTGGTTTCCCGTGAGAAATAGCAATTATCGAATGCTTCCCACAAATAGTTCACTGCCACGGAGGATGGATGAAGCATATCATCGGCATAAAAACGATAATCGCGCAGCTCATCCATGACAATTTCATAAGAAGGAAAATAGAAAACATTCCGGGGAAATATTTCTTTTAATTGATCAATTGCTAATAACAAAGTAGCCTTACTTAGCTGATTGCGGTGCATGCCATCTTTTACGTGACGGATAGGGCTGACTGAAAAAAGGATTCTTACTTCTGCATTCTTCTTCAACAAGTCGGTTATCAGAGAAACGTAAGTATCTACAATCTGTTCTACACTCAGCAAACGGCGGATAAAAGCACTATCAGGTAGTTTATGGCAATTAGCCACCACCATTCCCGTTTGCTTATATTCGTATACATAAGCTGTGCCAAATGTTATTAACAGATAGTTTAGCTTAGGAAACTGAGCTGTTGCCGATTGCATTCGATTATTGACATTATTCAGGCATTCGTCTGCAGAAGAAGCAGAGAATGAACCATGGTGCATAAAGCTATGATATAGCCCTTTGTATTCGAACAAATCCTTTTCTGTAAATGTTTTCTTATCGTCAAGACATTGCAGGGCATTGGCTATTGATAGTGGATTATAAAGAACTCCAAAGGGGTTGACCTCACAGTTGAACTTATTCTTTACTAAAAGATTTCCTATATTTTCGGCAAAACAGGAACCTAGTAACAGAATCTGATCAGAATAAGAGATAGTCAGCTCTTTCTTAGGAAGTTCTACTAATGTTCTGAATTCCATTTATATACATGCTATATATTTGACTACAATAAAAATATCCCTGCAAAAGTAAACATCTTATGAGTTATTTATGCTAATTTTGCGATAAATTTGTCTGATAATGAAGAATGACCAAACATATAGCTTACTAAATGGCATAAATTGTCCGGGGGATCTTCGCAAACTCAATGTAGATTTGCTTCCTGAAGTATGTAAAGAACTAAGGCAGGATATTATTGATGAGCTTTCTTGCAATCCGGGGCACTTTGCCGCGAGCCTGGGAGCTGTGGAACTGACCGTGGCTCTGCATTACGTTTTTAATACACCTTACGACAGGATTGTGTGGGATGTTGGACATCAGGCCTATGCTCACAAGATTCTGACCGGGAGAAGAAAAGCCTTTTCAACCAACAGGAAATTTAAAGGTCTGAAACCATTCCCATCTCCTGATGAGAGTGAATATGATTCTTTTACCTGTGGACATGCCTCCAACTCTATATCAGCAGCGTTGGGTATGTGTGTAGCCGCCGAACATAAAAAAGAGAAAGACCGCCATGTGGTTGCTGTGATTGGAGACGGATCAATGACAGGAGGACTGGCTTTTGAAGGACTGAACAATGCTTCTTCAACTCCAAATAATTTGCTGATTGTTCTCAATGATAACAATATGGCAATAGACCGTACTGTAGGTGGAATGAAGGAATATTTGGTTAATCTGGCCACAACAAACCGCTATAACCGCGTACGACAGAAATTTGCTCAGTTAATGTTTCGCTGGGGTTTACTAACTGAATCGCGCAAGAAGAGTATAATCCGCTTTAACAACAGCTTGAAAGCCTTACTGCTTCAGCAACCCAATATCTTTGAAGGGATGAGTATTCGTTACTTCGGCCCATTCGACGGACACGATGTAAAGAACATATCTCGTGTACTGAATGATATTAAAGATATGACAGGACCCAAGATTCTGCACTTGCATACCGTAAAAGGAAAAGGGTTTGAACCGGCAGAGAAATCGGCAACAGTGTGGCACGCACCGGGACTCTTTGACAAAGAAACCGGAGAACGAATTGTTACCAATACCAAAGGTATGCCTCCTCTCTTCCAGGAAGTATTTGGCCAGACTCTATTGGAACTTGCCAAAAAGAATGATAAGATAATTGGTGTTACTCCCGCTATGCCAACCGGATGTTCCATGAACATTATGATGAAGGAAATGCCTGACAGAGCTTTTGACGTAGGTATTGCCGAAGGACACGCTGTAACCTTCTCGGGCGGAATGGCACAGGATGGACTGGTTCCTTTCTGTAACATCTACTCAACCTTTATGCAGAGAGCATTCGATAATATAATTCACGATGTAGCTATTCAAAAGCTAAACGTGGTGCTTTGTCTGGACCGTGCCGGTTTGGTGGGTGAAGACGGACCTACACACCATGGTGCATTTGATATGGTTTATCTGCGTTGCATCCCTAATCTGACTATTGCTTCTCCATATAATGAGCACGAACTTAGAAGATTGATGTACACGGCTCAGCTTCCGGATAAAGGACCGTTCGTAATCCGATACCCAAGAGGACGAGGTTCTGTTGTGGAATGGGAATGTCCATTGGAAGAAATTCCTGTGGGAACCGGCAGAAAACTGAGAGACGGAAAAGATATGGCCGTAATCACCATTGGTCCGATAGGACATTTAACTTCCAAAGCAATAACACGCGCTGTTGCCGAAGGAGCAAGTATTGCGCATTACGATTTACGCTTCATAAAACCTCTTGATCAGGATCTGCTGCATGAAGTGGGACGAAACTTCAGCAAAGTGATAACCGTAGAAGACGGTGTTATAGAAGGCGGAATGGGAAGTGCTGTTCTTGAATTTATGTCTGATAATAATTACACTCCAAAGATAAAACGAATAGGAATTCCTAATATATTTGTGGAACATGGTAATATTAAAGAGCTTTACAAGCTTTGCGGAATGGATGAAGAAAGCATATATCAAACTATAAAATCGCAATTATGAAAATTATTATAGCAGGTGCCGGAGCTGTGGGCACACATCTTGCCAAACTCCTTTCAAAGGAGAAACAGGACATTGTTCTGATGGACGAAAATGAGGACAAGCTGGTAGCACTTGATGCTAACTATGACCTGATGACTGTCTGTACATCTGCCACTTCTATTGCCGGACTAAAGGATGCCGGGGTAGCAAACGCCGATCTGTTTATTGCCGTTACTCCGGATGAAAGCCGAAACATGACTGCTTGTATGCTGGCTTCCAATCTGGGTGCCAAGAAGACAGTAGCGCGTATTGATAACTTTGAATATCTGCAACCTAATCATCAGGAATTTTTCAAGAAGCTGGGTGTTGATTCGCTTATCTACCCGGAAATGCTTGCCGCCAAAGAAATTGTTTCTTCAATAAAAATGAGCTGGATTCGTCAGTGGTGGGAGTTTTGCGGTGGTGCACTGATACTTATTGGTGTAAAAATAAGGCAGACAGCTACTATTCTTGACATGCCTCTCAGTGAACTTGGAAAACAAAATATACCTTTCCATGTTGTTGCCATTAAAAGAGGTAACGAAACCATTATTCCGCGTGGGGACGATACCATAAAACTATATGATATTGTTTACTTTACCACGACTCAGAAATTCATTCCATACATTCGCAAAGTTGTAGGAAAGGAACATTACGCTGATGTGCGTAACGTGATGATTATGGGTGGAAGCCGGATTGCGGTAAGAACAGCTCAATATGCACCTGATTACATGAAGATGAAAATTGTGGAAAATGATGCGGCCCGCTGCGTGCGTCTGACTGAATTGCTGGACGACAAAACAATGGTTATTAACGGAGACGGACGTGATGTTGATCTTTTAGTGGAAGAAGGATTGAAAGACACGGAAGCATTCGTTGCACTGACCGGAAGTTCTGAAACTAACATTCTTGCCTGTCTGGCTGCCAAACGAATGGGAGTAAGAAAGACAGTTGCAGAAGTTGAAAATATAGACTACATCGGAATGGCCGAAAGCCTGGATATTGGTACGGTTATCAACAAGAAACTGATTGCAGCAAGCCATATTTATCAGATGATGCTAAACGCAGACGTAAGCAATGTGAAGTGCCTGACATTTGCCAATGCTGATGTGGCTGAGTTTAAAGTAAAAGAAGGATCGGCCATTACCAAACGTAAAGTAAAGGATCTGGGATTGCCTAAGGGAACAACAATCGGTGGACTGATACGTAACGGAGAAGGTATTGTGGTAACAGGTGATACACAGATACAGCCTAAAGATCATGTTGTTGTGTTCTGCCTGAGTATGATGATTAAGAAGATTGAAAAGTTCTTCAATTAACAGATAAAGAAGCCATAGATAGCAAGAAATATGATTAATTTTAAGATAATATTTAAAATAACAGGTATTCTGGCACTCATCGAAGCCTTATTACTACTTTCGTGCGCAGGAATCTCTCTCATTTATCAGGAAGAGATTCTGAACGATTTTCTGAAAGTGGCAATTGGTTCAGCAGTTTTAGGTGGATTGCTGATTTTGATGGGAACAAGAGCCTCAAAGAAGCTGAGCAAAAGAGACGGATATTTAGTCATAACCCTGGCATGGATACTCTTTTCTGCAATTGGTATGCTCCCATATTTAATTAGCGGGTATATACCACGGCCTGTTGATGCATTCTTTGAAAGCATGTCGGGATTTACTACTACAGGAGCCACAATACTTAACAATATTGAATCCTTGCCTCATGGGCTGCTCTTCTGGCGAAGCCTTACTCAATGGGTTGGCGGATTTGGCTTTATCTTTGTAGTTATTGCTATTCTACCGGTTTTTGGAATTGGAAGCATGCAGCTATTTGCTACTGAGACAAGTGGATCTGTGAGCGAAAAGTTACACCCGCGCATCAGTGTTACAGCAAAAAGAATTGGGTATATCTATCTGATACTAACCGCAGCACTGGCACTTTTGTTATTGGGAGACATGAGCCTGTTCGACTCTGTATGCCACTCTTTTTCAACCATCTCTACAGGAGGATTCTCTACCAAACAAACAAATATAGCATATTACAACTCTCCATATATTGAGTATGTAATGTCCTTATTTATGATATTATCAGGTATAAACTTTACTCTTTACTTTTTCCTCACAAAAGGTAAAGTAAAAAAGGCGCTAAAAGATTGTGAGTTGAAATGGTACATGGTGGGAATTGTTATTCTATCAATAATATTCTCCTTCGCATTGGCTGCTACCACTTCTATGAGTGGTGAAGAGTCTTTCCGCAAAGGTTTGTTTCACGTAACATCCATCTTAACAACTACTGGATTTACCTCTGCCGACTACATGACCTGGGAACCTTTTCTTTGGGCCATGCTAGCTGTTATGATGTTTATAGGCGCCAGCAGCGGTTCAGCTACCGGAGCCATAAAAAGTATTCGTCTGATTATTCTTGGTAAGATGACAAGAAACCAGTTCAGACGTATGATTCATCCAAATGCAGTTTTACCGGTAAAAATAAACAAGATTGCAGTATCCCCTTCTCTGCAATCATCTGCTATTGTTTTTGTACTTGTGTATATCACAATCTTTGCAATAGGTTGGCTTGGAATGATGATTATGGGAGTAGGAAATATTGAATCGTTTGGAACGGTAGCTTCCAGTCTTGGAAATGTAGGACCAGGGTTAGGACTCTGTGGCCCAACCTATTCATGGAGCAGCCTTCCCGATGGAGGTAAATGGCTTCTGTCGCTTCTAATGCTTATAGGCCGTCTGGAAATATTCTCAGTACTACTTCTCTTCACACCATATTTTTGGAAGAAAAGATAGACATTTAAAAAGTGCGGAAAAACTACCCCTATTTTTTGTTATTATAGGGGGTGAACATAATTTTTCCGCAGCTTATAATCAATATGTTAAGCAAAAAAGTAAAACGTATTGTCAGAATCCAACCTTATAAGTTGCCTCTAAAAATGAGAACGTCGAGTTAAAAAGTGTTTAACCGTTCTTTATCAGTTATTTATTCAGGTTACATCCAGAAACCAAACAGGTTATCTTACCTAATTATTGAGGTTACATTTTTATTTATTGGCGATAGATTTTTTAATGGAACGATTCGTTCCGCACGCCTACATAGAAAAGTCCGGTTTTGTTTTTTGAAAGCAAAACCGGACTTTCTAAAAATACGACGGAACATTTTACAAATAACTACCAGCATTTCTTCTTCCTGAATCGTCTTCAATTCTTTCCTGGAAGAAGTTTCCAATTGCTATAACTATCAGCAGGAGTGATTTAAAATATTATTCTTAAGCCAAATAACGGTTTATTTCTTTAAAGAAACTTTATTCATATTTAGCAATTCATAATTATTCACTCTTTACATCACAATTTTATCAAAAAAAGAGTCACTAAGCTCATTTTTCTGTTTTTTATTTTCTGTCATCCAAATAAAAAGAGAATAAAAAAACTACTTTTTGTTAGGTGTGGTTTGCAAATCATTAATAATAAATTGTATCTTTGCGCTCTTAAAAGCTGAGAATCAGCCTATATTTCATTTTTGTTAAATATTTCTATTTATATTATACATTTTTAATGTACATTGAACTATGAATTTTATGATGTTAGTCGTCGCTGTAATCACGGCAATTGCCTTGGTTGTTGCGGCATTGTTTATCGCCAAAGCGATCTCGCCGCGGTCGTTTAACCCGCAAAAGGGAGAGGCGTACGAATGCGGTATACCTACGCGAGGTAAGTCTTGGATGCAGTTCAGAGTTGGTTACTACCTCTTTGCCATCCTGTTTTTAATGTTCGACGTTGAAACCGTCTTTCTTTTCCCTTGGGCTACCATTGTGGGTGAGCTAGGCGTAAACGGACTTATCAGCATTCTATTTTTCTTCGGTGTGTTAATTTTAGGCCTTGCTTATGCTTGGAAGAAAGGAGCTCTTGAATGGAAATAAAGAAGCCGAAAATAAAGTCAATGCAATATGAAGACTTTCAAGATAATGAGTATTTGGAAAAAATGGTTGCTGAGCTCAATGCAGAAGGTACAAATGTACTTTTGGGCAAATTGGACGATCTCATCAACTGGGGACGAAGCAATTCCCTTTGGCCGCTTACATTCGCTACAAGCTGTTGCGGTATCGAATTCATGGCACTTGGTGCCGCGCGTTATGACATGGCCCGTTTCGGGTTCGAAGTAGCACGTGCCAGTCCTCGTCAGGCAGATATGATCATGGTTTGTGGTACTATTACAGACAGAATGGCTCCTGTATTGAAACGTCTGTACGACCAGATGCCTGAACCTAAATATGTAGTTGCTGTGGGTGGATGCGCTGTAAGTGGTGGTCCGTTTAAGAAGTCTTATCACGTAGTAAACGGAGTAGACTTGATTATGCCGGTGGATGTATATATCCCAGGATGTCCTCCACGTCCGGAAGCATTCTATTACGGTTTGATGCAATTGCAACGCAAAGTAAAACTCGAAAAATTCTTCGGTGGGGTTAACCGCAAAGAGAAAGAAGAAAAATAAGCTATGAATATAAAAGACAGAATATTAGAAATCGTCCCCGAAGCACAGTTTGCTGAACAGGGTGACTTGACAGCTACCATTCCTGCCGAATCCTTCCACGCTTTAGCAGAAAGACTAAAGAACGATAAGGATACGCAATTTGACTTCTTATTAAGTCTGACCGGTATGGACTGGGGCGAAACACTGGGTGTAGTATATCATCTGGAATCTACCGTGTACGGCCACACCATTGTATTGAAAACAATGACTGCCGATCGTGAAAAGCCAGAACTAGCATCAGTTACAGATTTATGGAGAGCTGCCGAATTTAACGAACGTGAAGTGTTCGATTTCTTCGGCATTCGTTTTATTAACAACTCTGATATGCGCCGTTTATACCTGCGCGAAGACTGGGTTGGATATCCATTGCGTAAGGACTATGATGATTCATTGAATCCTTTGCGTATGACCAACGAAGTTACTGAAGATACAACTGAAGAACTTTCATTGGACGAAGAAGGAAATCTGGTTAATAAAACTAATGTCCTTTTCGAAGACAAAGAATATGTAGTTAACATCGGTCCTCAGCACCCTGCAACTCACGGTGTACTTCGTTTCCGTACTTCTCTTGAAGGAGAAACAATCAAGAAGATTGAACCTTATTGCGGATATATCCACAGAGGTATTGAAAAAATGAACGAAAGTCTGACTTATCCTCAGACACTGGCATTGACCGACCGTCTTGATTACCTTGGTGCTCACCAGAATCGTCACGCTGTATGTATGTGTGTTGAGAAAGCTATGGGCGTAGAAGTTTCAGAACGTGTTCAGTACATTCGTACCATCATGGACGAACTTCAACGTATCGACTCTCACCTTTTGTTCTACTCATGTGCATGTATGGACTTAGGTGGTTTAACAGCATTCTTCTACGGTTTCCGCGATCGTGAAAAGATTCTTGATATATTCGAAGCAACAACAGGTGGTCGTTTGATTCAGAACTACAACACTATTGGTGGTGTACAGGCTGATATTCACCCTGATTTCGTAAAAGACGTAAAAGAATTCATTGCTTACCTTCGTCCAATCTTAAAAGAATACCACGATATCTTTACAGGAAACATAATCGTTCATCAACGTATGAAGGGTGTTGGCGTATTGACTCGTGAAGACGCAATTTCGTTCGGTGCTACCGGAGGTACAGGTCGTGCTTCAGGATGGGCATGCGATACACGTAAGCGCAAACCTTACGCAATGTACGGAAAAGTAGACTTCAAGGAAATTGTTTACAACGAAGGCGACTGTTTTGCTCGTTACATGGTTCGTATGGATGAAATTCTTGAATCAATGAAGATCATCGAACAACTTATTGACAACATCCCTGCGGGAGACTATCAAGTAAAAATGAAACCTATCATCCGTGTACCAGAGGGTAACTACTTTGCTTCTGTTGAAGCTAGTCGTGGAGAATTTGGTGTATTTATTGAAAGCCACGGAGATAAATTCCCATACCGTATGAAATACCGTTCAACCGGTCTTCCATTGGTATCGGCTATAGATACCATCACACGCGGTGCCAAGATTGCCGACCTTATTGCAATTGGTGCAACGCTTGACTATGTAGTACCTGATATTGATAGATAAATAAAATATAAAAGATATGTTTGATTTTAGTATAGTTTCAAGCTGGATACATGGTTTGCTTACAGGCTTCATGCCTGAAGGCCTGGCCATATTCCTGGAATGTGTTGTCATTGGCGTTTGCATTATGCTAATGTATGCTGTACTTGCTATCGTTCTTATTTATATGGAGCGTAAGGTATGTGCATTCTTCCAATGTCGTCTTGGCCCTAACCGTGTTGGTAAATACGGTTTAATGCAGGTCTTTGCCGACGTATTTAAAATGTTAATTAAAGAGATTATCACTCTTAAAAACTCGGACCGATTGCTTTACAATCTGGCTCCATATATGGTAATTCTCGCTTCTATTCTTTCATTCTCTTGTTTACCTATAAACAAAGGAATGGAAATAATCGACTTTAATATTGGTGTATTCTTCCTTATGGCAGCTTCTTCTATCGGAGTTGTAGGTATTCTGCTTGCTGGATGGAGTAGTAACAACAAGTTCACATTGATCGGTGCTATGCGTAGTGGTGCTCAGATTATCAGTTACGAACTTTCAGTTGGTCTTTCTATCCTTACAATGGTAGTACTTACAGGAACCATGTCGTTCTCTGAAATCGTAGAAGGTCAGGCTGACGGTTGGAATATTTTCAAAGGTCATATTCCAGCATTAATTGCTTTCATTGTTTACCTTATTGCCGGTAACGCTGAAACAAACCGTGGTCCGTTCGACTTACCAGAAGCTGAATCTGAGCTTACAGCCGGATATCACACAGAGTATTCGGGTATGCACTTCGGCTTCTTCTACCTTGCAGAATACCTTAACTTGTTTATCGTAGCGGGTGTAGCTGCAACAGTATTCTTAGGAGGATGGATGCCATTCCACGTTTCTGGTCTTGACGGATTCAATTCAATAATGGACTTTATTCCAGGATTTGTTTGGTTCTTTGCAAAAGCCTTCTTTGTAGTATTCCTGCTTATGTGGATTAAATGGACATTCCCACGTTTGCGTATCGACCAGATATTGAAACTTGAATGGAAGTTTTTGGTGCCAATCAGTATGTTCAACCTATTGTTGATGGTACTCATTGTTGTATTTGGATTACACTTTTAATTAATAGAAAGATATGAATAGTTTTAATCAATATATAGGCTCACTGTTTGGTGGTTTGAAGACCTTACTGATAGGTATGAAGACCAGTATCACTGTGTTCTTCCGCAAGAAGACCACAGAGCAATATCCCGAAAACCGGGCTACTTTGAAAATATCCGACCGTTTCCGCGGTACACTGGTTATGCCTCACGATGAGAACAACCAGCACAAATGTGTTGCCTGCGGACTTTGTCAGATGGCTTGTCCAAACGATACCATCAATGTAATTTCAGAAATGGTTACCGACGAAGAAGGTAAGAAGAAAAAAGTATTAGTGAAATATCAATATGACCTTGGAAGCTGCATGTATTGCCAACTTTGCGTAAATGCATGTCCTCACGATGCCATCAAGTTTGATAATTCTTTCGAACATGCTGTCTTTGATCGTAGTAAACTGGTTAAGCAGCTTAACAACGAAGGTTCGTCAGTTGTAGTAAAAAAGAAACCGAATAGTGAAGGTTTAACAGAAGAAAAAAAGTAAATGAATATGGATATAACACTTCAACAAGTAGCATTCTTCGTTGTGGCAATTTTCATCACCATCTTTTCGGTGTTGACTGTTACCACCAGTAAGATTCTACGTTCAGCCACTTATCTGCTGTTCGTTCTATTCGGCACGGCAGCTATCTATTTCCTATTGGATTATACGTTCCTGGGAGCTGTACAATTAATGGTTTATGCAGGAGGTATTGTAGTCCTGTATGTATTCTCTATACTTCTTACCAACTCTGATCAGAGCTTGAATAAGAAGATGAATAAAAGCAAACTCCTGGCTAGCTTGATCTCTGCCATTGCTGGTGCTGCCATTGTATTATTTATTGTTTTGACTCACAACTTCGTTCCTACAGCTACAGCTGAATCTCAGGAATTAGGTATGAAAACAATCGGTCATGCACTGATGGGCAGTGGCAAACAACAATATTTGTTGCCTTTCGAAGCAATCAGTATCTTACTGTTAGCTTGTATCATCGGAGGTTTAGTAATCGCACGTAAAAGATAAAAGAGAATGGAAATACAAGTAGAATATTATTTAATAGTAAGCACCATCATGATGTTTGCCGGAGTCTTCGGATTCTTAACCCGCAAAAATACGCTGGCTATGCTTATATCATTGGAACTTATATTGAACGCATCAGACATCAACTTTGCAGTGTTTAACCGCTTTTTGTTTCCTGCTCAGTTAGAAGGTCACTTCTTCACACTCTTTGCCATTGCTATTGCTGCTGCCGAAACAGCTGTTGGTATTGCAATCATTATCAATATCTATCGCAACGTACGAGGTATTCAAGTGAAGGACATCGAAGAAATGAAACATTAATAAAGAGACATTATGGAATATACAATATTTATCTTACTGCTTCCGGTGCTAATGTTCCTTTTCTTAGGATTGACGGGACACAAGCTTAAACCTAGTGTTGCAGGAATATGTGGAACAATATCTTTGGGTATTGTTGCTGTGCTATCCTACCTTACCGCATTTCAGTATTTTACTGCTCCGCGCGTAAACGGAATCTATCAAACGCTCATTCCTTATAATATAGAATGGCTACGTTTTACTCAACATCTTCACATTGACATAGGTGTCTTCCTTGATCCTATTTCTGTAATGATGTTAGTAGTTGTATCAACAGTATCATTCATGGTGCATATCTACAGTATGGGATACATGAAAGGTGAAAAAGGTTTCCATCGTTACTATGCATTCCTTTCACTCTTCACCTTTGCTATGATGGGATTGGTTTTAGCAACCAACATTTTCCAGATGTACATTTTCTGGGAACTTGTGGGTGTTTCTTCTTATCTGTTGATCGGTTTCTATTATACAAAACCAACTGCTATTGCAGCTTCTAAGAAAGCTTTCATTGTTACTCGTTTTGCTGACTTAGGATTTTTACTTGGTATCCTTATTCTGTCGTTCTTCGGAAACACATTCAGTTTCACTGAATTGATGAGTGGTACTTGCCAAGCAGTTCTTACAACAGCAGCCGGACAAACATTCCTTGGCGGTAGTGTTATTGCATGGGGATTAGGACTTATGTTTCTTGGTGGTGCCGGTAAGAGTGCCATGTTCCCATTCCACATTTGGTTGCCAGATGCAATGGAAGGTCCAACTCCTGTTTCAGCATTGATCCATGCTGCAACAATGGTTGTTGCCGGTGTATATTTAGTAGCAAGAATGTTCCCATTATATATCGGATTTGCTCCGGATGTATTGTCGGCTATTGCTTATGTTGGTGCATTTACTGCATTATTCTCAGCAACAATTGCCTGCGTACAGACAGATATTAAACGCGTACTTGCTTTCTCAACCATCTCACAGATTGGTTTCATGATCGTAGCATTAGGTGTTTGTACAGGAATGGACGCACACGAAGGTCTTGGTTACATGGCTTCTATGTTCCACTTGTTTACACACGCAATGTTTAAAGCATTATTATTCTTGGGAGCCGGTTCAATTATCCACGCTGTTCACAGCAACGAAATGGATCACATGGGCGGTCTTCGCAAATATATGCCTATCACACACATCACCTTCCTGATTGCTTGTTTGGCTATCGCAGGTATTCCTCCTTTCTCTGGCTTCTTCAGTAAGGACGAAATTCTTGCTGCAGCGTTCAAGTTCAGCCCTGTTATCGGATGGTTAATGACATTTGTTGCTGGTCTTACAGCATTCTATATGTTCCGTCTTTATTATAACATATTCTGGGGTAAAGAAGCAAAACACGAACACACTCCTCACGAATCTCCACTTGTAATGACATTCCCATTAATGTTCCTTGCAGCTATAACTTTAGTAGCAGGTTTCATTCCATTCGGAGAATTGGTAAGTAGTAACGGTGAAGCATATCACATTCATCTTGATGTAGTAGTTGCTAGTGTCAGTGTATGTGTTGCAGTAGCTTCCATTATAATCGCTACTATATTCTATCGCAAACCGGAACAAACAATTCCAAACATGTTGGGCAGAAAGTTCTGTGGACTTCATACAGCAGCTACACATCGTTTCTATATCGACGAAGTATGGATGTTTATTACACACAAGGTTATCTTCCGTTGTATCTCTACTCCTATTGCTTGGTTTGACCGCCACGTAGTAGACGGATTCATGAATTTCCTTGCATGGAGCACACAGGAAGCATCTTTCTCTATCCGCGGATTCCAGTCAGGACGTGTTCAGCAATATGCTTACGTATTCCTGATCGGTGCTTTAGTTATTATTGTAGGATTACTTCTATTTATCTAAATAAAAAACAGAATAGATATGAACTTTTTAACATTATTCGTTCTCATACCTCTGTTAATGATAATTGCTTTGTGGTTAAGCCGCAATATTAAGCAAATCAGAGGTGTGATGGTCGTAGGTTCTACATTACTGCTAGTACTGGCAGGTGTACTTACCTACTTATATCTTGCCGCACGGGGAGCCGGTGACACTGCAGAAATGCTTTTCAGATCAGATGTTACGTGGTATGCACCACTTAATATAAAATACTCACTTGGAGTAGATGGTATTTCAGTAGCTATGCTGTTACTATCTGCTGTTATTGTATTCACAGGAACATTTGCTTCCTGGCAGATGTCTGTACAAACCAAAGAATACTTCCTTTGGTTCTGTTTGTTGTCATTAGGAGTTTTCGGATTCTTTATCACAATAGACATGTTCACCATGTTCATGTTCTACGAAATTGCTCTTATCCCGATGTACCTGCTTATCGGAGTTTGGGGTAGCGGTAAGAAAGAATATGCTGCAATGAAGCTTACCCTGATGTTGATGGGTGCTTCTGCAATGCTATTGGTTGGTATCCTTGGAATTTATTTCTGCTCGGGTGCAACTAGCATGAACATTCTGGAGATTGCAAAAATGCATAACATTCCAGTGGACTCGCAATTAATTTTCTTCCCTCTTACTTTCCTGGGATTTGGTGTACTTGGTGCTTTATTCCCATTCCACACTTGGTCTCCTGACGGTCACGCATCAGCCCCAACAGCTGTATCAATGCTTCACGCCGGAGTACTTATGAAACTGGGAGGTTACGGATGTTTCCGTATTGCAATGTATCTGATGCCAGAAGCAGCTAACCAACTTGGTTGGATCTTCCTTATCCTGACATCAATCAGTGTGGTTTACGGTGCATTCAGTGCAATTGTTCAGAAAGACTTGAAATACATCAATGCTTACTCTTCAGTAAGTCACTGCGGTTTGGTACTTTTCGCTATCTTGATGATGAATCAGACAGCAAGTACCGGTGCTGTTATTCAGATGTTATCTCACGGTTTGATGACAGCCTTGTTCTTCGCCTTGATCGGTATGATCTACGGCCGTACACACACCCGTGATATTCGTGAATTAAGTGGTTTGATGAAAGTCATGCCTTTCCTTTCTGTATGTTACGTAATTGCCGGTCTTGCTAACCTTGGTCTTCCAGGTTTAAGTGGTTTCGTTGCTGAAATGACAATCTTTGTTGGTTCATTCGAACACACAGATATGTTCCACCGTGTAGTCACTATTATTGCTACAACTTCAATCGTAATCACAGCGGTTTATATTCTTCGTCTGGTTGGAAAGGTTCTTTATGGAAATGTTGAGAACAAAGAGCATCTGAAACTTACAGATGCAACATGGGATGAAAGATTCTCAGTAATCTGTCTGATTGTTGCTGTTGCCGGACTTGGTATTGCTCCACTCTGGATTAGTAACATGATTAGTGATAGTGTGTTGCCTGTAGTAAACGCTCTAACCAATTTATAACGAATTAAAATCTGAAGAAAATGGATTATAGTCAATTTCTATATATGAAAGAAGAGCTGTCGCTCATTGCAGTAATTGTTCTTTTGCTATTATTTGATTTACTAGCAGGAGAAAAAGGACGCAAATACTTTTCACTGACAGCTTGTTTGCTACTTGGCGTTCATACGCTGGCAAATCTGATACCCTCTGCACCGGCGGAAATATTTGGCGGTATGTATTACTATACCCCAATGATGACAATCGTGAAGAGCATCCTCTCTTTTGGAACACTGATTGTGTTTTTACAAGCACACACATGGTTGCAACGTGAGGATACAAACATTAAGCAAGGAGAGTTCTATGTACTTACACTCTCTACTCTGCTTGGTATGTATTTCATGATTGGATCAGGAAACTTCCTGATGTTCTTCATCGGACTGGAAACAGCTTCTATCCCTATGGCTGCATTAGTAGCTTTGGACAAGTACAGACACAACTCTGCAGAAGCTGGTGCTAAATACATTCTTACTGCAATGTTCTCTTCAGGACTGTTATTGTTTGGTTTATCCATGATATACGGTTCATGCGGAACACTTTACTTTAATGACATACCTGCAGCATTGGAAGGAAATCTTATGCAGATCCTTGGATTTGTATTCTTCTTCACAGGAATGGGATTCAAAATTTCATTGGTTCCTTTTCACTTGTGGACAGCAGACGTGTACCAAGGTGCACCAACAACTGTAACTTCTTACCTGTCGGTTATCTCTAAAGGATCAGCTGCATTTGTGTTACTGACTATTCTTACTAAAGTATTTGGCCCAATGATTGCAGAATGGCAGGCAATACTTTACGGAATTATCATTATCACTATTACAATGGCTAACTTGTTTGCTGTACGTCAACAGAACCTGAAAAGATTCCTTGCATTCTCTTCTGTATCACAGGCAGGATACATCATGCTGGGTGTAATTGGAGGAACAGCAATGAGTATGACTTCTTTGGTTTACTACGTACTAGTTTACATTGTAGCTAACTTAGCAGCATTCGGAGTTATTTCTATCATTGAACAAAGAAGCGGTAAAATTGAAATGGACGACTACAATGGTTTGTATATGACAAATCCTAAACTTTCGTTCATCATGACTTTAGCATTGTTCTCACTGGCAGGTATCCCTCCTTTCGCAGGGTTCTTCAGTAAGATCTTTATCTTCATGGCTGCTTTCAAGAGCGGATTCTACTTGCTTGTATTCATTGCATTGGTAAATACTGTAATCTCTTTGTATTACTATTTGCTAGTTGTAAAAGCAATGTACATCAACAAGAACGAAAATCCTATTGCTACATTCAAGAGCGATAATTACACAAAGGTAAGTCTTGCAATCTGTTTAATCGGTATTGTAGGATTAGGTCTTGCAAGCATTGTTTATGAAACAATCAATGCATTCAGCTACGGCTTGTAATTTCAGAGAATAAAAGGCTTAAGCCTTAACAAGATAGAAAGGGATTGTCCAGATAGTTGGAACAATCCCTTTTTTATGTCTTTATCTGGAATATGTAACAGTCGAGTCCGGCTCTTTATTACTCCTTTCCCCTTTATAATTCTTATATTTCGATCTATTCTGAAACCGTTTTCAAATATTCAATTCTCAGAGACTTAAGTTTACTTTTGCAACGGCCTCTTCTTCTTTTAGCAAAACGAGTTTGTTATTGCTATAAAAACAAACTTCTATTCTGAGCAAGAAACTCTATTGCTGTCATACAAGATTCTTCCACTGCTGAAAGTATATTCCCTGATTCTCAAATTCTCTTTAGAAATATAAGATTCTTCAATTTCATATTTCGGAATAATACTTTTTGAAAGATTTAAATGCTCAGACTTCATTAATAAACACATCAATGCTTATAACAGAATTCACTCATAGTGGATGCAAATACAGCAACCTCTATGAGTGAATTAAGTTATTTAGGCTCGTCTGAATTAAGTAAATGAAACGAGCTATTCTATATTTAAAAGATACAGACTTGTTTTCAATCCCCATTCAATAGAGCTTTACTACTATTGAAAAGTTTGATGTTTAAAAGATACAAGTTTATTTTCAAACCAATATCGCTCATTAAATGAAACGAACAATTCTATATTTAAGGTCTAACTCCAGATTAATAATTACCCGACTTTGAATTAATCTTAATAACAGAGCTTTGCACTCCACCGGAAGTTGCTTTCAAAGTAATCTCCCCTTCATTTTTAGTAGACTTCACAATAATCTGAGCATATCCATTAAACAGTTTTCTTCTCCACTGAGGTGCAGGATTATAGATTTTTATTTCTCCGGGATTAGTGCTTATCTCTTCCCAGCTAACTTTCTTCGCAATAGGTTTACCCACGAAAGTAACTATATTCTCACCCTTCTTCAGGATATTATGATCGAGTACATAAACCTGATCAGGATTATCTCGTTTAACACCTTCGGCCAGTAGTTTACCATTTATATAGAGTGATTGATTTTCGGACAGACTTTTAGCATAAAATGTTATCTCTGTCTTATCATTAAAATCGGGTAATGAGAAAGAGCCTTTAATTATTAGGTTCTTTGAAAAGTCATATTCACCATAACCTTTTTCGAAAGCAGTCTTCCAGCTCGAATCGTCAGTACTCTCTAAAACCTTATCAATGCTTTGCAAAGAAGAGGATTGCATGAATTTTAGTCCGGTAACCGAAGCTCTTTGTACAGATTCCACAAACTGTTCAGGATCGTGAGATGCAGGATCGCCATTGCCAACACCAATAATTTTGCCCGGACCGTCGAGTGTAAACTCTATTTCATTGTCTGCCGTTGGGACCATTCGGTTTTTCTTATCATTGACCTGCACAGTTATAACAGAAATATCCTGTCCGTCGGCTTTGATTTGAGTTCTATCTGCAGAAAGAGCAATCTTTGCCGGAACATCAGTTGTCTCTACTTGCTGATCTACAACCATTTTATTGTTAGTAAATCCTTTAGCCAGAAGAGTTCCCGGTTGATAAGTAACCATCCAGTCAATATGACCGTTTTTCGGCATTGTCTTTTTACCCAGACTTTTCTTATTCAAAACCAATTCTACTTCATCAGCATTGCTATAAATAGTCACTTTAATCTCTTTTCCTTCATTGCCTTTCCAGTTCCAATGAGGCATAATATGCATCACAGGTTTATTAGTCCACCACGATTTCAGATAATAGAAAATATCTTTCGGGAAGCCACAAAGGTCAACAAGTCCGAATTCTGAATTCACAGCCGGCCATACCAGAGGATTGGCCTCACCACGATAATCGAATCCTGTCCAGAAGAAAAGACCTGCAAGGAAGGGGCGTTCCAGATAGAACTTCCATCCGGATTCTGTTCCTACATTCTCGGGCATACGATTAGTTGCAGCCATACGTCCGTTGGCACGATCGTCCGCATAAACGCCACGAGTACCGATAGTATTGCTTTCTTCAGTACCAATGCCACATTGCCATGGGAACTTTTTATGATGAACATCAATATCACCCTGCACAATATAATTATATCCCATAACCTGCATTGTCTGTCCACTACCATTATCCCATCCACCGGATACGGCAGCTGTAAATGCACGAGAAGAATCGACTTTCTGTGCATACTCCTGCATTGTTTTGGTTATCCTTGCTCCTTTTTCATTACCCTCTATCTTCCATTCTTCATTACCCAACGACCAGATTACTATAGACGGATGATTCCTGTCGCGAACCATAAAGCGTTTTAGTAAATCAAAATGCTCCTGATTAATTCCCATCAGCCTGTTTTCGTCAAGAACTAACATTCCCAATCTGTCGCAAGCATCAAGAAATTCGGGAGTGGCAGGATTATGAGAAGTCCGTATTGCGTTGCAGCCCATTTCCTTCAGCTTCATAATACGGAATTCCTGCAAAGCATCGGGAATTGCAGTACCCACACCAGCATGATCCTGATGGTTATTAACACCTTTGATTTTTACATTTTTGCCATTGAGGAAGAATCCCTTGTTTGGATCGAAACGAACCGTACGGATTCCAACATTTGTATTGTAACAATCCACAGTATTTCCATCCTGCTTTACCAGTGTTTCAAGACGATAGAGATAAGGAGATTCAATGGACCAAAGTTTTGGATTTTCCACCTTCAGCTTCTGGAAGAAAGTATTATCCAGATTTCCTCCCAAAGAGAGAGAATTATAAGTCTGACTTGCAACCGCAAGATTGGATGCATCAAACAGTGTTTGTTCTATGGTAAACTTTGCAGTTTCGGGATATTGATTTTCAACTGTTGTACGAATTGTTAGTTCAGCATTATTGTCCTTTAATTCGGAAGTTACAAAGGTTCCATACTGAGCAACATGCAGTCTGTCTGTTTTATTAAGCCACACATGCCTGTATATTCCGGCACCTTCATAATACCAACCTTCTTCAATGCTTGCATCAGCGCGCACTGCAACAACATTTTCACCTCCATAATTCAGATAGTCTGTTATATCATAAACCGAGGAAGCATAACCACTTGGCTCGTTACCTACATAAAAGCCGTTTATCCAAACCGTTGAATTACGATGAATGCCGTCGAACTGAATACTGATCTTTCTTCCCAGATCGGATGCCGGAATCTGAAATCTTTTCCGATACCATCCAACAGAAGTTTCAGGGTACTTCCACCCTATTGTTTTATAGCCATGACTGTGACTAGCCTCAGCAGAAAAAGGAAGTTCCACAGCCCAGTCGTGAGGAATATCTACTTCGCGCCAGGTTCTATCCTCAAATTCCGGAGCGGCAGCGCCATCACCATAACCGGTTTTAGTAAGATAGGTAAAATAGCTTGTCCCATTCGAGAAATCTTTTGCATAGTCTTTTGCATGACCTAACGCAAAACGCCATCCAAAGTCCATCGAAAGATGTTCCCGTTCACTACCAGCCACATTATTCGTATTACTATTCTGTGAAAAGCAAGGTAGAACAAACGCACAAATAAAAAGAGTCTGTAGTATTGATTTAAGTTTCATCTTTAAAAATTTAGTATAACAAAAGAATTCTAAAAAAGAAGATCAGGGTATATTTCACCCCTGATCTTACTTACCACTAAACTACCTTATTGAAATCGCCCTAATAATTCCATGCACATACGTCCGTTATGATACGGACATTTCCAGAAGCCGGCTTTATCGTCAATAGTATTAATAGTTCCATCGGCTTTCAGACTCCAGAACCATTCACCATTTTCACTGTCGATAAGATTCTTCTTAATAAAATTCCAGCATTGCAAAGCCTTCTCAAGAGCGTTTTCATTGTTGAAATATTCATAGAGATTAATATATCCTACTACCGTTTCTGCCTGAACCCACCAATGTCGATCGGCATCAACTTCATTTGTTTCTGTATTTTTCTCGTAAATCATGCCTCCATCCGGCTGAAGTCCTTCACCTGCGGCATTAGCAATTTGTGGAACAATAGCCTCCACCCTCTTTAATAACGTTTCATCATCGAGAACCAGAGCTGCTTCGTGAATAAGCCAGGAAGCCTCAATATCATGTCCATAAGAAATAATATGATCTTTCCCGTTCCAATCTTCATCAAAGAAGAGTTTCAAATGATTGGTTTCTTTATTTAATATCTTATCAAGAAATACCTCAATCAAATTCTTTATTTGCTTTCTGAGTTCATCATTCTTCCATACCCGGTAAAGGTTAGTATAAGGCTCAAGAATATGAAGATGCGTATTCATAGTTTTCTTTTCGTTGGCATCCTTTTCGCTAAGACGCATATCTTCAATCTCATTCCATTCACGGGTCAACGCTTCCAGATATCCGTTTTTCTCCTTATCAAAGCTATGTTCTTCTATAGATTTGAATAACATAATGGCATAATCAAGCGCTTCTCTATCGCCCGTTGCTCTGTGATACTCGCTCAGTCCGTAAATGGCAAAGCCAAGCGCATAAATTTGCTTCTTTGTATCCAGCGGATTTCCTTTATAATCGAGCGACCAATAGATTCCACCATATCGTTTATCATAGAAATTATCAATGAGATATCGTTTGGCACGTGTAGCCATTTCCCAATACTCACTTGATTTCAGTAAACGATAAGCAGACGAATAAGTCCACAAAATGCGGGCATTAAGTATAGCTCCCTTTTCTGCTTCCGGCATTAGTTTTTCATCGCCGGTCATTCGTCCATAGAAACCGCCATTTTCATGATCCTGCATGCTTTTTTCCCAATACGGAAGAATATTATTTTGCAGAACATCCAGCGCTTCGGACCTTAATTCACTTATCTTGTTCATAGTTGTCTACTTTTCAATTTTACGACGTTCTTCCAGTTTCTCTGTTATATCTTTTACTTTCTTTTCACTTAATGGATAAAGAGAGATGAAGATTACCGAAAGAACAGTACCTACAGCCGGTAAGAAACTAAGCATCATCTTGATTCCTGATATAGCAGAGTCCGATTGAGCTACATTTGCCTTAAATCCGAAGTAACCGAGTAACCAGCCGGTTAGCGCTCCTCCCAGAGTCCATCCCAGTTTTTGAGACATGGAAGAGGAAGAGAATATTAATCCGGTGGCACGACGGCCACATTTTAATTCAGAATAATCGGCAATATCGGCATACATAGACCATAGAAGCGGGAAGATTATACCGGCACAGATGCTAATTAAAGCCTGGAATACAAATATAAGGATCAGCTGATTGGCAGAAAACCAATAGAAAATAATGCTGAGAACCGTAGCCATAGCCATTGCTGCCATATAGGTATTTTTCTTTCCGATATGATTTGCCACCGGAGCTGCCAATGCCACACCTATCATATTTGATGCCTGACCAAGTGCCAGATATAATGAAGTCCACGTTACGGTTACTCCCAATGATGCTATCTTAAGAGAGTTGTCTTCCAGAATATAATACTTGAAATAATAGATGGTTGCTCCATCACGGATTGAGTTAAAGATCAATGCTGCAATACCCGCTCCAAGTAATATCCACCATGGACGATTACGCCACAAGTCGAGTAAATCTTCTTTGAGCGTACTCTTTGATTCTTCTTTCACCGGTACAACACGTTCTTTTGTCAGAGCAAAACATCCCAGAAACAAGGCCACACACATAATTGCAATAACACCAACTCCATAAGTCCATCCCTGCTGAGGATTAACCGTTCCGCCAATCTTAGAGAAGAACTCTACCAATGGCTGAATAATTAGCAACGCAATAAAACTACCCAGATAAGCAAAGAACATACGATAAGAAGAAAGCGTGGTACGTTCGTTCGGACTAGGTGTCATTACACCCAGCAAAGAGGCATAAGGCACATTGATGGTAGAATAAACCATCATCATCAGCGTGTAGGTTATATAGGCATATACTAGTTTCCACTCAATACTAAAGTTGGGTGTAACAAAGGTCAGCACGCCGATAATACCGAATGGAACGGCAACAAAGAGCAGGTAAGGACGGAACTTTCCCCAACGGGTATTGGTTCTGTCGGCTATTACTCCAATAACCGGATCGAGAAAGGAATCCCATACACGAGTTACTAAAAACATTGTTCCTACTGCTGCCGGAGCCAGACCATAAACGTCTGTGTAAAAATACAAAAGGAACATTCCAAATATCTTCCAGAACATGGAAGATGCCATATCTCCGAAACCGTATCCTATTTTTTCTGATAGTTTTACCATGATGTTTTTCAAAATTAAATCTTTGTGTCAACTCATTTGTTAACAACTTAACGATTCAATCTGCTATTTATTGGCTAGCAGACTAAGATTCTTTTCAATTTGTTTCTTCAATGTTTCTACTGAAGCCGAAGTGGTAAAGCCATCTTCAGGAGTATTCATGCAATAATCCACCAACTTATCAACAGTTGAGGTAGCTACATGCATACGTGTATCGGATGATGCATAATAAATAAACACTGTTCCATCTTCGTCGGCTATCCAACCGTTGCTAAACAGTACATTAGACACATCTCCAATTCTTTCTTCGCCTACAGGAGCCATGAAATATCCGGCCGGAGAAGCTATCAGCTTAGTTGGATCTTCCAGAGAAGTCATATACATATAAAGCACATAACGTAATCCGGCAGCGCATCCTCTTACTCCGTGAGCCAGATGAAGCCACCCATTGGCGGTTTTAATGGGGTGAGGCCCTTCTCCGTTCTTCACTTCCTTTATTGTGTGATAGTAACGATGATCTATAATTTTTTCTTCTTTAATTACCGCATGAGTCATGTCATCAACCAATGCCCAACCAATACCTCCACCGCTTCCGGCATCGATAAATCCATCCTGCGGACGAGTATATAGTGCATATTTGCCATTCACGAACTCGGGATGAAGCACCACATTGCGTTGTTGACTCTTTGTTTTTAAATCAGGAAGGCGTTCCCAGGTTTTCAAATCCTTAGTCCGGGCAATACCTGCAGTAGCCGTTGCCGAAGAGAGGTCTCCTACTGGAGCATTAGGATCAAGACGTTCGGCGCAGAAAATACCGTAAATCCATCCGTCTTCGTGAGCTGTAAGGCGCATGTCGTATATGTTGGTCGCAGGATCTTCTGTATCGGGCATAGTAACCGGATAATCCCAGAAGCGGAAATTATCTATCCCGTTAGGACTCTCGGCCACAGCAAAGAACGATTTACGATCGGCTCCCTCTACACGTACCACAAGAATATATTTTCCGTTCCATTTCATAGCACCCGAATTCATTGCTGCATTCATTCCAATACGCTCCATGAGGTAAGGATTTGTTTCTTCATTCAGGTCATATCTCCATATTACGGGAGTATGCGCAGCTGTAACAACCGGATTTTTATAGCGTATAAACAAGCCATTTGTTTCTTCTACAGGTTCGTTCTTTCGAGACAAGAAGACTTCGTGGTCTGCTAATAGTTTCTCGATTTTGTTGTTATACTGATTCATGACAATTAAGATATTATTATTTATTAGTTGATTAGAGTCTTATTTATACAAGTTTTTTATATCTGAGCAAAACTTGGTTTTTGGTTGATTATAGAATTCTACAAAGTTTTGTGCCGATGCTTGTCCCGGATAAGGAGCATAGAAATGATTCGGTTTTTCGCGGGCATTGCGCCAAACTAAAACATAAGATATAGGGTACTTATCAACAAGTGGGAAGAGAACTTCTGTCCACCAATTGGCAATAGGCAGAGCTTCCAATCCTGTTTCTGTTACAGCAATAGGCTTATTATGTTCTTTTCCCAACTGTGTGAGATAGGTTAAAACTGTGGTCATTGATTTCCTGTAAGCGTCTGTTCCCTGAACATCAGCAGACGGATAGCAATCAAAACCTAGCAAATCAACATAATTGTCGCCCGGATATCTTTCAATATAATCTTCTACCTTATCTTCGCCACCCGGAGAATAGGCATAAAGCAAGTTATTAACACCTTGTTTAGCCAGGTAATCGTGAGTCATTTTCCACAATTCTTTATACTGTTGAGGTGTACAATGAGATCTTCCCCACCAGAACCAACTGCCTGTATGTTCGTGCCAAGGGCGAAACAGCACCGGAACTTTTGTCCCGTCAGGGGCAGTAAGGGAATTTAAGAAAGTAGCCAGTTTTCCTAACCAGCCAATAAATTGATCGTGTTTCGCTCCGCCCGGAAGAACAGAAGTTACAACTCCTTCCGTCTTAACATCCCATGCATTTCCGCCGGTAAGCGGGTTATCCAAATGCCAACTTACGGTATTGAGTCCACCACGAAGGTATTGTGCTATTATATCCTGACGGATTCTTTCGAAAGGAATATTATCCAGATTCTTATCTGCACCCAGTTCTATGTGGCCCAAATCCCATCCGCAAACAGCCGGATAGTCGCCGCATACACTTTTAACGTCGGAACGATTCTGATCTCCGTCCCAACCAATGCCATAAGCCGTGTCGTCCTGATGACCGAACATAAATCCGTTTTCGGGAATTGATTTAAGATTCTTGAGCAAATTCTGAGTTTCCACAGTTCTTAAAGAGCCTGCTTTAACTACATTATCTGTTACTTCCTTAGCCGTACAGCATGACACAAAGCCTGCTATAATTAAAGCACCGGCCGTAATACTTTTTATTTTCTGAACCATACTAGTCATATTTACAATTATTCGTGGAATGTTTCTTGAGAACTGCCCTGACATTTAAATCGAGTTGCGCAGGTCGATTTAGCGAGTTGTGCAGGTCGCGTTTTCGAGTTGCGCAGGTCATAAAAACGAGCTGCGCAACTCACTCTAAACATTCTTTATTTAACCAAAAAACTTCTCGTTAGTAATGCACTATCTTCCGACGACGTTCCTACCATAACAACGAACTCTCCTGGTTCAACCTGCCAGTTCATTTTCTTATCATAGAAGGCAAGCTTATCTGGTGTTACAGTGAAATTTACTATTTTACTTTCTCCCGCTTTCAAAGCAACACGGGCAAAATCCTTAAGTTCCTTTACCGGACGAGTTACACAACTAAACTTGTCGCGAATATACAGCTGAACAATCTCCACTCCGTCACGATTTCCAGTATTGGTAACCTTAACACTTACATTCACATTACCGTCCTTCCCTATTTCTGTTTTATCAAGAGTCAAGTCATCATACTTATAAGTGGTGTAAGACAATCCGTATCCGAATGGATAAAGCGGAGTACTTGGTTTAACCACATAAGGGTGGAAATACTGAGAAGGTTTATGATTATAAATCATTTGCAACTGACCAACGCTGCGAGGAATAGTAACTGCAAGTTTAGCAGATGGATTTACCTTTCCATAAAGGATTTCGGCTACAGCCTGACCGCCATACATTCCCGGTTCCCATGCTTCAACAATTGCAGGAAGGTTTTCGGCAGCCCATTCAACACCAAGTTGACGACCATTAACCAGAATAAGGATTGTAGGTTTACCTGAAGCGGCAATTTTCTTAATCAACTCGTTCTGCAAGCCTACTAAATCAATATCTGAGCGGTCGGTATCTTCACCTCCGGTACGGTCTTTCCAGCGGAAACGCATCATGTACTCTCCCGCTACCACTATGTTCAAATCAGCATCTTTTGCTTTATCTGCAGCCTCATCAACCTTAGCCTGACTCATGTTGCGAGGGTCCCATCCCTGATCAACAAAGTCAAAATTAGTTTGAGGTGCTATCATCTTCAATCCTTCAAGGATTGTAGTTACGTTCTCTTCTTTCTGAACGGCACTCCAGTCGCCCAAAATATTCATATCATTGGCATTGATGCCAGTAACCAATACTTTTTTATACTTATCTTGTGAAAGAGGAAGTACACCGCTGTTCTTTAACAGAACAATACCATTGCGTGCAGCTTCGAGTGCTGTAGCTCTGTGTTCATCGCTCAGACGGACTTTCATGCTCTGTTTTTCGTCGGCATAAGGATTCTCAAACAATCCGAGACGGAACTTTACATCCAGAATACGACGAACAGATTCGTCAATACGTGACTCGGGAATGCGGCCTTCTTTTACAAGTTCAACTACATATTCGTTCCAAAGAATACCATGCATGTGCATATCCATTCCGGCCATAATGCTTTGATAGAAAGCCTCTTTAATATTTTCGGCCGTAGCATGCAAATCGTGAGTATGTTCAATATCCATCCAATCGCTAACCACGAATCCCGGGAACTTCCATTCTTTACGAAGAACGTCTTCCATCAGCCATTCATTGGTGTGACAAGGAACGCCGTTCAGTTCATTGTGTGCTGTCATCAATGACATAGCACCAGCTTCAACACCTGCTTTAAATGGTGGGAAGAAAACTTCGCGAAGTGTACGTTCGGATAAATCGGCCGGTGCACCGTTGGTTCCGTTAAGAGGCTCACTACCTCCCACAAAATGCTTGATACAAGCCAGCACATCTTCTTTTCCGTTCAAATTTCCCTGATATCCCTTAACAGACTGAACTCCCATTAATGTAACCAAATAAGGATCTTCTCCATAAGTTTCACCAACTCTTCCCCAACGGGCATCGCGTGCGACTTCCACATTCGGGTTAAATGTCCAGTGCATATTCATGGCACGCATCTCCTGTGCAGTTTGACGGGCAATTTTATATGCCATATCCAGATCGAAAGAAGAAGCCAGACCAATATTGGTAGGATAGACAGTATTATCGGGAGCGTTGGCATTTCCGTGAATAGCGTCAATACCAAAGATGATAGGAATTTGCAAACGGCTCTTCATAGCCAGTGATTGCAAATAATTAGCTTCTTTTAATGTTAACACGTGCAAGAATGAACCTATTCTTCCGGTTTCGGTCCATTTAATCATGTCTTCAACAGTAGTGTTGGGGTAGAATGCATTGGCAGTGTTAGTCCTCAGCTCTTCAGCTGTTAATGAAGCCTGAGCAGACTTAAAGTGTTCGATACCTACAAACTGGTTCATTTGCCCTACCTTTTCTTCCAAAGTCATTCGCTTAAGCAAATCGTCCACTCTGTCTTTCACCGGAGCCGAAGCATCCTTATAAACCTCTTTCTTGTTTCCATTAGAGAAAGAGCTGGTTAAAATTAACGTCATAACGGCTAAAAATATCTTTTTCATAATAATTATTTTTCGGTCTGTAATATCTATATACTTATCAACTGGAAAAAAGTGCATGAGAAATACCTATTATTACGTTAGCAAAAGTAAATATTGCGGCAATGGATTACAAATACAATTTTATCTATTAATAACACTTTATTATCCGACTAAAAATAAATAGAATTTTATTCTTAATAAATGGAATAAACCATCAATAATTCCTCTATTTAAAAACCAGTTAACGCTGCATTTTAAATTATAACGCGCAAATCACTTATATCTAAATACCTTTATTCCAGAATATTAAGCTAATTAATCGAACCTCATTAACTGCTTTAAGCAAGTGGATTTAGCTAAATCTCTCTATGATAAACCTATATTTTTCATTATAGAATAACTAGTAAAGAGAAATAACCATCGATCACAACTAAAGAATAATATAATATTCCTGATAACTGATACTTTTGTATCACCTATGAAACATTACAGTGGATTAAACATAACAAAGGCTCCTTAATCACTTACAGGATAAAGAAGCCATTGAATATTAAGTATATAAGATGTTTATAGATTGTCAAACTCTGGATTATTGTTTTTCCGCACAGCAATACATTCCATTTCAATAAGCCAGGTGGGCCGACAAACTGAAGCAAGTACATACTGTTTGGGAACCTCCGGGAATTGCTTTTCAAGCATATGCTTTATAACTTTATAATCAGCAGCATCGCGCAGATAAATAATAATTTGTGCTAAGTCTTCAAAACCAGAGCCTCCTTCTTCCAACAGTTTTTCAACATTTTCGCACATCCTTCGAGCCTGAGATACAACATCTCCTTTATGTAAAACCTCACCTTTGTTATCTATGCTGGCAGTTCCGCTTATATATAGTTGACATCTGTCTCCATATAATACACTGACGCCTCTTTCAAAGGTTACCCCATATATGGCTGTAGGACTTAGATGGCTCAATGCGTAAAGGTATTTAATCTGACCGGGCTGGAGTCCTTTTACAGCATAAGCATCTAATAAAACATGAATCTTTGGATTAGCATGTCGACCTTCAATACCTGTACTGGCTATATAATGAGTATGCTCGGTAAGTCCCTGATCCAGAAAATTATAACGTCGGGCTTGTACCATACCGGCATAATTCACATCTACATTTTGCACAAAAAACCAAGTGCGAATACAATCTTTTTCTAATGTACACTCACGTTGCTGCAATTCAGTCTCATAATTTTCCAATAAAGCATGAGTCTGCTCTTCAGAATTACCCGAAGCAATTCCGGCACCGGCCGTCCAATAGTGCTTATATACAGGATTAGTAGTGGTTGTTAAATAGCACCATAATGCAATTTTACTACCATCTAATGGAGGCTGCTGAAGAATAGAAGTAGCACACTCCGAAAACGATTTTAATTCCTCCTCCAATTGCTCACTCTGATTTGCCGCATCACTAAGAAAATAGCGCTTCATAACCGGTTTTGCACCAGTCAAAAGTTCATCTTTCAATAACTCGCTATAAGCACGATGCAAATTTCTTAACTGAGTTTCATAATTTAACTCTCCTCCTTTCACATGAAACATGAGATGATATTCCACCGTATGCCCGGTTTCGCCAAAAGAAGAGAGTTCTACATTTACGTTGTAAGAAGAAAATGTATAAAACCTATATTTCATTTTTACTTTTTAATTTTTACTTGTGTTCGTTCTTTAGATGTGATACCTTTTTCCATCTCTTTAATATCCCATTTCACTGGTGAAGATACAAAATCGGGTACATTATACGAATAAACAGATTCATCATAATAACGGAATGGATCTTCCTGTGGTAAAAGGAAAGGCTTGCTAACTTTTCCTTTATCATCGATAGAAGCTATGTATAAACGAGTATACAATCCTCCGTCCCGGCGACTGCTGAATACAAACCAGTGAGAATTGCTACTCCAGTTATGATAACTTTCCGTATCATCACTATTCACCTCTTTAAGATCTCTTATACTGCCATCGGCCAGATTGAGTAACCATAAATCGGCTTCCTTATGCCAGATTGAGAAATTCCCATAATCGGATAACGTAAACATAATGTATTTTCCATCATAAGACGGACGAGGGAAAGATATACTTTTGTTTATCTTATTTGCAGATACAAGGGTATCTATATGATTTCCAAAGGTTCCATTTTTCGGATTAAAAGAGATACTGCACAGACTGTACTTTACATCTTCATATTCTTTTGTCATTTCTTTCTTCTCTGCGGAACAGAAATATAATGTACGGCCATCAGCTGAAAAAGCAGGGAAAGTTTCGAAGGAAGCGGTCTTTAGTAAATCCGATGTTAATACCTGTTTTGTTTCGGGCTGATAAACTATTATATCCGACTCCAAATCTACCACTTCAATACGTTTATCCTTTGCAACATGAAATACCTGACGAGTCTTATTAACAGAATAAGCTACATATTTACCTGTTGGATGCCAGTAAGGATAAACAAAGGAACCAATAGTTTTATCTGTTTTGGTATTTAGAAATTCAGCCTTACCATTGATATTCATATAAGTTGCTCCGTTATTTCCACGTACATGTAAGCTTGAATGATCAGGATTCGTTTTATTAAAACTATGACAGTTTACGCAAGATCCTGTAACCAACGTGTTTTCATACAAGGCAGTTTGTTTATACGAAGCTAACTCACGTTGATAAATTCCCATCTTGCTATACACTTCATATCCGGGAGCAACAAGTCGGTATACTAAACCGTAGTCTATTGGATATTTGCTAATATAGATTGGAAAAGATTTATATTGCTTCCAATTACCATTTTGTTTCAGACAAACAGTTACCAGAACACTATCTCCCTTATTACTTTCCAACAAACTCCTCCATTCAGAAGAAGAGAAAGATACAGCATCGCCATTTACATGTATTTCGTTACCTTTATTTCCTTTTACTACAACATCTACTCTGTCGAACGTTTCATCAGGGAATGAGAAATTTAGAGGAGCAATAGTAGCTGGCACAGTTACACCAACGTAATCAGGATAAATAGGAGGAAATTTATCTATTTTAGAAGGCGAATTAACTTGATTATTACAAGAAATCATCGCTATTCCAATTAGCAAAAGACTTAATATTTGTTTCATTATTTTCATAATTTCTTAGTTCCAAAATGTAAATAATACCAATAAGTATCGCCAAAGCGCTCTTTTAATATTGGTTCAGCACTTTTATCCTGCATATAAATAGGAGCATATTCTAACAAACGTTCTGTGATTTGTTCGGAAACAGGCCATGGAGCTTTTTCCTTTAATGGATGATGCTTTAAACTCCAGATAAACAATAATGCTTCCTGATAACTTTTCGGTATTTGCTGATAACCAACATCTTTTCCTAATGGATAATAATTAAAGAAGCGATCCAGATTTTTGCTTAGCAAAGTGCAAGCCATTAAATACTCAAAGGCCATGCGGTTACTATTATTTTGCTTGAATAATATTCCGAACATTATATCAAGCTCGTCTTCACTATAAAGAAAATCATCTTTGTAACGTAACTGTCTTAATCGTCCCCACTCAGGATGAGCATTAATTCTACTTTCGTTATTTAAATAGGTCAAAGTCTCAGTTGCCCAATCGCGATAGAACAGTGTATGCTGGAGAGTTCTCAGATATTTAGCCGCAACTTTATATTGTCCGTTAATTAAATTTGTTTCAGCAAGGCGTTTATAACAACGAGCACTCTTCTGATAATCAGGAATTGACTCCATTGCCTCAAAAACTAAACGTTGAGATGAGTTTATCATTCCCAAATGATAGTAAATTTCATTGGTAGGAAGCGGAGATGTAAAATCGGGTTTAAAAGGAGGAATTAATCCTTGTACTCCATTTTGATAATAACAAAACATTTTATCAGCCAATTGTCCTGTCTTTGACAATGCTAAATTTAAACAAGCAACCGACATCGGTGCAGTTGGTACTTTTTTATCTGCCATCGCTATCACTTTATCCCATTCCTGCATCCTGACTTGATGATCATATCCCATGATCTCCTCTTTATCCCAATCGGAAGCATTTTTTATAAAGTAACCACCACCAATTACTAAAACCAGTACTTGAAACGCAATCAGTGTGAAATACTTTTTCAAGAAAACGGTTTTTGACAAGAAGCGAGGCAATATGGAAACAACAACAGTAAGCAACCATACTATAATTTGTCCGTAGGGAGAAATATTTGGAAAACGATAAAATCCAATACCCAACCATAGGCGTTCCAGCGGATATTGATAAAAGTTTTTAGAGATTATTGGAGAAATAATTATCAATAATACAGAGGCCAAAACCATAATCCACCAACGGATATCAATCTTTTGCTTCCAATAAAAGATTTCTAATAGAATCATAAACAAAGCAAAAAGCCAAAAACAACCACTACAAAGAATATATAGTACAGGAGTAAGAACAATTGTGGATATCAAACGAATTGTACGAGAAGGTATTGTGGCACAAATAATAACCGTAGCCAGAACCATTATCAATAAAAGCAATCCTGACAGTATATAATTCTCATCACATAACAAAATCCAGTAAACAATGGAAGGTAATAACGTTAATGGATAATATGTATTATTAAAACCAAACTTCTTTGTTAGCCAGACTATCTCTCTCTGCAGTAAGACTAGCAAGCATGCAATAACAAGCGCACCCAACCATGCATAATAGAAGAACTGAACAAAGAAATTTCCTAAATATATGGTTAGTCCACCCGGTAGCGACACTCTATCAAGAAAATAATCTTTAGTAAACAGAAACATCTGAAACTGTTCCTGATATTGAACATGAAATGGATAATAGAAATTAAAGAAAATAAATACACATACTCCCAATAATATGGATAATAGGAGATTGCTCCTTTTTATGTGGACGTTTAATACTTCTTTCATCGTGTTTTATTTAAAAGATTCAGCAGGATAGTTTTTATAGTTAAAGCATCTAATGGGTAGTATGCTTATGTTTAAAACTTAAATGCAAATAGCTAATTGTCGCTTTGTGAATAACTTCTGTATCATGTATCAGTGTTTAATCTTTTATTTATTAGTTCCACCAACCATCGATTTTATAAATGTGCCAACCGTATTATTTCCTTGTTCTTTGAGAAATCGTTCATTATAGATACGTTCACGTTCCTGCAATGTATCCTTTTGTGCAATCCAACGAAGAGAATCTTTTCCTGTTACAGTTTGCAACCCATTTCTAATGAAATTATAAGCAGCCATGTTCTTCTCTTTTTCTTCTTTCCACAATTGCAACGCATCATTCTGAGGAGTACCATGAGCTGAACTAACTGAATTAAGAGCAACTTTAGTTATGCCCGGCTCTGTTACTATTAATAATTCCTGCAGTGTTAAACGTAAAACAGGGCGAGTACGAATGATAACCATTCGCTCTATATCTCCTTTAAAGGTAAACGAAGCATTTTTAATTTTGGTTGAATCTACATTTGAAGAATTAGCTCCTTCGGCAGGAACCAGATAAATCCATTCTCCATCATATTTTGTTGATGGTAGTGTACCTTCTATCGTGAATTTTTTATGATCTGATTTACAACCGATAAGACAAGCTAAAAAGAGTAATGAGTATAGTGTTTTCTTAAGCATTTTTATTCTCGATTAATAATATTACAAATATAACAAATTGTTTGAAAAACCGGACTTTGATAAAGCCTAATTCCTCCTATTTTTTGCACAATTTGCACAGATATTCGTTAAGAAATAAAACATCGAACAAGTGCATTACAGATAGATCTTTTATAAACTAGTTATTTACAAAAAGATATCATGATATTATAAATACAATTTCATAATATCAGGCATTAAAGAAGAACTACTTCAAACATAAAAATTGGGCGAAACATTTAATAAGTTCCGCCCAATATATAAATTCAAATTTATTAAGATCTAACTAAGGAACATTCTATTTAGCTCTGAAACACCAGAACCAGCAAGTTCCCCAAGCACCAGTTGTTGCAGTCTCTTTACAAGCTAAATACATATGGGAAGCATCTAATTTAAGAATATCATATTCGTTAATTACAGCATTACCTTCGTTCGGCTGAATACCTAAAAGTACATTAACACTCTTAGTATATAGTTTACCAATCCCCCAGATACCGCCATTTCCATCAGGAGTTTTTTTAGACATATCAAAAGTGAATGAGCCCGAAGTTCCATCGCTCTTAGTTATCTTAGCACCCTTAAGAGAGAAGAGCATAGATCCATTCTTTCCATCACCTGGAAATCCCTTTTCAACAGCTTGCTTCTCAATAGCATCCACATTACATGTCCACCATCCTGGAGTTGTATTACCAAGGTAGCCACCATTACCCCAAGGAGTACCCTGTACATCATCCCAAACCCATGTTTTAGTTCCTTTATCTCCGCAGAACAAAGCATATTCAGGTTCTACATCATATAGTTTGTCAACATGAACAGTTATTGTTTTTTTAATGATAGTGCCATCTGGATTCATACCACTGAATACTATATCATTATCACCAGCCATCATCACCTTAACAGTTCCTTTGGTGTTTGTTAATATACCAAAACCATAATCCCATGAAGAGAGGCAAGGATTACCTTCACTATTCAATTCGATATAGTTCGAATTCACACCGTCTTTAACAACTGGCTTTGCTGAAATATTCAACTGATCAGCAGTAATAGCTCCGGTCATCGTATCACGGTCTTCAATGGGGTCGCAAGCAAACAACATTGCAGTTCCCACAAGCATTGAAAATATAATTGACTTTTTCATTCTTATTACTATTTAATAATTTATATTAGTTATTCCAGCTTGAGAAGTTAGCCGATCCATCCCAACCTGCATTTTGTTTCAACGCTCCGTTAGACAAATCTATTTCTGTTTTTGGAATTGGGAAGAATCCTCTTGTTGCCTTGTAGCGAGCCACATATCCGGCACCTTGATCTTTCATAGAAGTTTGCTGACCTTTATTCCAGATAGTCTGACCAACTTGCTTAGCCAAATCAGTTTCAGCTTCATGCCAACGACGTATATCTCCCCAACGAAGACCTTCGAAAGCTAATTCATGACGGCGTTCTTTTTTCAACGCATCAAGAGAATAAGCAACAGGTTCAAGTCCAACACGTGCACGAACCTTATTCATGCCATCAGCAGTACCTGTTAATTCTGAATGCATCAATAATACATCAGCAAAACGAATCAAATTTAAATCCTGAGCGTGAGAAACCTGGAAATGACCAGTTGAAGTTCCGTCACCATAATATTCAGGAGAAGAACAGAAGCTAGGATAATCTGTAGTACCAGCAATTGCACGAGTTGCTACAATTTTAGATTGCCACAAACCTGTTTCTTCCATCTGAGCATCACGACCATATTGGAATTTATCATTCACACTATAAATTGAAGCTTCACGGCGGATATCAGTCGGTTCTTCTGTTTTCCAGTCATTCCATAAATTAGCGGCAACAGGACCTTGTCCCCACCCCTGACCAATAGGATAAGTACCTTCTAATCCATAGTCAGTACTTTGATCACGAATACCAAAATATAGCGCATATTGGTTAGAGAAACCTAATTTATCGCCAACCCATGTAGACATATAAGAGAATTTAAGAGCAAAAACCTGTTCTGGATTTTCACCATCTTTCAACCATGTTGGAGCACCTTCCTGATATTTTGAATTCTTCTTTGTAACAGAATTTGTGTAAGGCCACAAACTACGGAAATCAGGAGCAAGACTATGTCCGGAATTAGCAATACAATCATTCAGACCAGTAACCACAAAGTCCTTTGTCAACTTGCTACCATCAGTTAATGGAAGAGCATCTTTCTGATAAAAACCAGTATAGAACAAATAAACACGAGCAAGTAATGCTTCGGCTGCCCAGCGTGTTGCAGTTCCAGAAGTTACTTCATTCCATTTATGAGCCGGCATAATTTCAACAGCTTGTTTCAAGTCAGAAGCAATATGTGCATAAATTGAATCAGCAGGCATTTGAGTCGGAGCAATCTGAGCTTGTGAAACGTTTTCAGGAGCTGCAGAAATCAAAGGCACATTTTCGAACATTTGTGTTAATTCAAAATAGAAATATGCACGTAAGAAAAGAGCTTCACCTTTCTTTTGATCTCTGATTGTCTCATCAGCTACATTATCAAGATTTGCCAAAGCCATGTTTGCACGGTTGATACCTTGATAACGTGCAGACCAGAAGTCTGCAAAAAGTGATTCACCATAGTACAGAAGGTGGTCTGATGCCTGAGCATCTTTATCGTTTTCACCACCACCACCATAACAATCATCTGAAGCTACTTGCGCTATATAGAAATAAGTCTTATTTACCCCCTTTTGAATAGCAATATTCATAGTTGCATAAATTGCTGTAATCATTTGGGTAGCATCTGTTTCATTCACAGGAAAATTTTCGGAATTCTTCTGTGTAAGGTTCTCTGTTGCCAAGAAGTCATTACAACTAGCAAACAAGAGAGCCGCTACTGCTAAATATAATATTTTTTTCATGCTATTATCTATTAAAATTTAAGATTAACACCAACCAAGAATGTTCTAGGACTAGGATAGAATCCTAAATCGATACCTGATACCCATGATTTATCGTATCCATAACCAATTTCTGGATCCATTCCTGAGTAACCAGTGAAGGTATAAAGATTTTGAGCTGTAAAGAACAAACGAGCTTGTTGAAGTGGTAATTTAGTGAAAAGCTTTTTGAAATCATAACCAATAGTTAAGTTTTGAATTTTCAAATAATCACCATCTTCAATATATATATCAGAAATCTTCTGCCAGTTAGTATGAGAACCGGAAGTTAAACGAGGTAATTTATTAGATGTACCTTCACCTGTCCAAGCTCCAAAAATGTCTGTTGTATAGTTTTCATTCTTACCAGATGCAAATGAACGATATGATTTAGCAATTTGCTGACCAAATGAACCGGAAGCAGCAATATTCAAATCGAAACCTTTATAGCTAAGATTAATACCTAGACCTAAAGTATAATCAGGATGAGGATCACCAATCATTGTTCTATCACTATCATCAATTACACCATCTTTATTATAATCTGTGAAAATAACATCACCTGGTTGTGCTCCAGCCAATACACCTTTTCCTGCAGCTTTATATTCTGCTATCTGATCATAATTCTGGAAGATACCATCAGTTTTATATCCATAGAAGTAACCAATAGGCATACCTACCTGAGCACGATACATTTCATCAGTACCTTGACTTAATACGTTTGCTTCACCGTGGATAATTCCTTCAGAGTTAGCGATACGAGTTACCTCATTTTTATTTCTAGAAATATTCAGATTAACTCCATATTTCAAATCTTTGCCAATTTTATCATTCCAGTTCAGAGCCAATTCAAAACCTTGGTTGTCAACATCACCACCATTAATATATGGAGCATTTAAACCATAAGTAGAAAGAATAGGAGCTACAACCAACCAGTCTTTAGTAGTTTTCTTATACCAGTCGAAAGCTACACCCAAACGAGTATCGAAGAAACGGGCATCAAAACCTAAGTCAAGCTGTTCTGAAGTTTCCCAGGTTACATCAGGGTTCTTAAGGATATTAGCATAACCACCGGTAGTCTGAGAAGATTTATCAGTACCAAAGTAATAACCATTAGTTACATCAAAAGCAAAAGTAGTTAAATATTGGTATCCAGAAATGTTACAGTTACCATTCTGTCCCCAGCTACCACGAACTTTCAAGAAATCCATCCAGCTTTTTGTTGATTCCATAAATGGTTCGCTACTTACAACCCAACCAGCAGATACAGATGGGAAATATCCCCACTGTTTACCTTTAGCAAAGTTTGAAGAACCATCAGCACGCAATGTGAAAGAAGCCATGTACTTTTCTTTATAGTCATAATTAACACGACCAAAGAAGGAAGCCAAAGTACCTTCACCCCAAGGGCTGCTACCTGCAGTAATCTGATCTAGTGCAGTAGGTTTAGTATTATCTACATATGCATTTTTCCAGGAACCCAAGAATAATGTATTTTTTCCAGAAGCACTAACATTATCACCCAATCCCCATCTTTCAGCAGACTGACCAACCATCATATCAAAAGTATGTTCGTTTAAAGTAAACTTATAAGCCAATGTATTATCTAATGTCCAGGAAGCACCTAAACCGGCATTATGGCTTACAGATTCTACTGTCGTTTCATTTGTAGAACTTAATTTTCTTATTTGATCGTATGAACGATAAGTACTAGCACTCATTTTATAACCAAACTGAGATTTGAAAATTAAATTCTTAATTGGTTGTATTTGCACATAAGCGCTAGCCTGTAAATTGTGACTCTTAGAAAGATTTAAGCCCTGGCTTGAAAGAGCAGTGTTAGCTATAGGGTTAGCTGCACTTGCATCATAATTCCATCCGTTTCTTTGTTTTGCATAGTAATCATAATAATCGCCATTTTCATCATATAAAGGCATTAATGGATTAGCTGTCAATAAACTGTGGATAGAGTTCCAATAAATATTACCAGTAGAAACACCTGACTTAGTAGTATAAGAGTAGTTCAATGTTTCACCAATCTTAATTGCATCAAAATCTCTAACTTTCAAAAGAACATGATCTGAATTAACACGGGCAGTATAACGTCCATAATTAGATTCAACAGGTTTTCCAAAGATACCTTCCTGAGAAGCATAAGAGAAACCTAATGAGAACTTAGAAGCTTCGCCACCACCAGTAAGGTTAATTGCATGATTCTGAACTGGAGCAGCCTTGTTATAGGATTCTTTCATCCAGTTTGTACCATTCCATGTTCCATCTTCGATAGATTGTTTCAAAGCAGAAGGAAGTAAAGCCGACCAGTTGTTACCTGGATTACCTTCATTAAAGTTAATCATATCCTGAACAGCCATATATTCCTTAGCTGTTAATAGATCCGGCATTTTGTATGCATACTGTGAACCATAATAACCATCGTAAGAAACTGTAACCTTACCAGATTTACCTTGTTTTGTTGTTACAAGGATTACACCGTTTGCAGCACGAGCACCATAGATTGCAGCAGAAGCAGCATCTTTTAATACATCAATAGATTCAATATCAGATGGATTTAAGTTATCAATACTACCACCAGCTACACCATCTATTACATATAGAGGAGATGAAGAACCAATAGTACCCAAACCACGAACGGTTACTTTAAATCCGTCACCCGGCTGACCAGAACTCTGAGTAATGTTAACACCTGGAGTCTGACTTTGTAAAGCAGTCAAAGCACTAGTTGTGCTTAACTTCTGCAAGTCGTTTCCACTAACCTGAACTGTAGCACCGGTAACCAGTTTTTTCTTCTGAACACCGTAACCAACTACAACCACCTCGTCAAGTAATTCAGAATTCTCTTCTATAACTACGTTGACTGATTTTTGATCACCTTTTACACGTAGCTCTACAGATTTGTAGCCTACACAAGAAACAACCAGAACAGCATCTTTTCCGGAAAAATTCAAGGAGAAATTTCCATTCATGTCTGTTATGGTCCCACTAGTGGTTCCTTTCACTAGAACATTTACGCCAGGCATCCCTAAACCGTCCTTTTTATCGGTAACTGTACCGGTAATTCGGCTTTGCTGCGCCATGACATGACAACTCATTACAAGTGCCATTAAAAACAACATGATGTTTTTCATAACTGATAATTAGATTTATAATATATGAACACAAAAGTATTTATTAAGCAAATTCACAACAAATGCAATTTTATCTTAAAATAATACTATTTTATCTATTCGCTTATTTTTTGATGTTTCTCAAAAAAAAATCAACTTTAGCATTTTTTTATCATTGAAGATAAAGTATAAAGTTTCATTATATGATAACATTCTTACCTAAGAGCTGACACAAAAATATAGTATTCATAAGAGCGACAAGGATATATTTTGTTTTCAATAAGGTATATATATGTTTCATTTCATGAATTTATAAGAACTTTATAACAACAATGCTATCAATCCTTAATTATTTCAAATGCTTTTTAAAGAATTCCATACGAATGTTCCACCATGAAGGAGGTACATCATGTCCATAGGTGGGATTAATAATGTATTCCTTTTCAGAACTGATACGATTATAACCTGAGAAATTTGTATGAGGAGGACAAACTTCATCCTGCAAGCCTGAAGCCATAATTATAGGACACTTAATCCAACCTGCCAGATTCTTTATATCAAAATAAGATAGCATATCATACAGTTGAGTTTCACTTATTGATGGTTGCTTAACCAAAGCTGCTTTAACCGCATCGCCCGGCCAATGTACGATCTTAAAATAATCGGGATAATCTGAAAGAAAAGGAATAAACGGAGCTGCTGCTGCAATACGATGATCGAGCGCACAAGCTGCCATTGTGAAAGCACCTCCCTGACTACCTCCTTCGGCAAAGATATTTTTTGTATTAACTTCGGGACGTGAAGCTACAAAGTCGATTGCACGAACCAAATCCATAAAAGCACCACGATAATAGTATTCTTCTTTTGACTGCATACCATAAGTAATCCAGTCTCCGTAAATATTGGTTGGTTGTTGCAATCCCTGTCCGCGAGTTGATAATACAAATTCTACAAACCCAGGATTATCGTTAGGTTTTGGCGACCATGGTTTGGAACCATACCCCATATAACTGATAATTGTCGGATATTTTCCTTTCTTAACCGGAGTACAATAATATCCGGAGATTTCCACTCCTCCAAAAGACTTCATGCTTACTTTGTATAATTTACGCAGATTAGTTGAAGAATCAGGGATCAGGGTTAATTTATATTCAGGCGCAACTTTAGCCAACTCAGCCAGACTTTCATCCCAGAATTTACGTAAGTCTGGTTTGTTATCTGGTAAAGAGACTATGTATTCCGGTTCATAACCGATATTAAACTTCTTTATTTCATTCATTTTCCCATCCAATTCCTGAGTTACAGTACAACGGTAGAAACCGGGAGCCGGAACAGAAAAAGAGAAATTGGCCTCAGTAGAATCGCCTTTACTGAGAGAGATAGATTGTGCAAACCTATGTACTGGTTTGAAATCATCCGTAGTTATTTGCAGATTAAGTGTTGCTTTCGCTGCATCGTCCTTGGTATTCTTCACTAGAATCTGAATTTCAGGATTCTGAGGTGAATAGAATACCCAATCGTTTGTTTGCTTTACCTTGTAAGATAAGTCCCCTAACTCTTTATCTGACTGAGCAGATAAAGAGATTGAGAGACTAACCAAAAACAAACAAACCAAACCTTTCCTTATATTATATAAAAACATGATATTCCTTATTTTGCAATAGATAATCTGTAAAATAGTACATCCTGAGCCGGCACTGATACTTTTTTATCTTTTTTGGTACTTCCTTCAACTTTTTTTGTCCACAAATTCTTTATTACATAGGTGGTATTATAAAAATTAGTTGATCGTTTAGATATTTCATCATCAATGTTAAATTTCTGCCAGTGAATATCGAATTCTTTATCTACGGTAGAGCGGTTGAGCAAGCAGAATGCCCAGTCGCCTCCGACAAGTGGTTTAAGCCAAACTTCAATTCCATCTTGTGAAGCAACCTTCAAACCTTGAACGCCAAGAGTATCCTGATCAATAGCAATTACATCTTTATTCATGATGATTGCTTTTGTTTCGTCGGACATATTACGAATATCATTACCTAAAATCAGCGGAGCTGCAAGCATGCACCACATAGAGAAATGCGCACGGTCCTGATTTTCTTTTTGTCCGTTACCAACTTCAAGCATATCCGGATCGTTCCAATGTCCGGGACCGGCATATTTCCGAAGTCCTTCTTGCATATCCAGAATTTGTAATACACCAAAAGCTTTCCATCCCGGATGTTCGTCTACACAATCGAAGCAATTAAAAATATCACCGGTAGTACGCCACATGTGTCCGGTATCTTTTGCCCATGTCCATGGTTTACTGTTTCCCCATTCGCACATGCTGAATAATATTGGACGTCCGGCAGCACGAAGAGCATCCTTCATCAGGTTATAAGCACCTATCGGATTTACATCTTCGGTATTGCACCAGTCATATTTCAGATAATCTATACCCCATTTTGCATAAGTCAAGGCATCCTGATATTCGTGACCAAGACTTCCCGGACGACCACCACAAGTTTGTCTGCCCGCATCCGAATAGATACCAATCTTTAATCCTTTTGAGTGAATATAATCGGCTAAAGCTTTAATGCCCGAAGGGAATTTCACCGGATCGGCAGTGATAAATCCCAGACTATCTCGCTTACCATGCCAGCAATCGTCGAGGTTTAAATAAACATATCCAGCATCACGCAATCCGGATTCAACCATCTTATCAGCAACACCGCGAATAATTTCTTCATTGATATCGCAGGCAAATTTATTCCAGCTGTTCCAACCCATAGGAGGAGTCTTTGCCAGTTCCTCATACTTCTGCGCATTCACAGAACTGAGACAAGAGAAACAGAAAAGAGAGAATAAAAGAAAATACTTTTTCATTATTTATCAGATTTACAAATTATTGGTTATTTAAATTTCAGGACTGATTCTTTAATAATCTTCACAGTCGATTTATCTGATGCAAAAACAGAGTTTAGTCCTTGTTCTTCCTGAGCCGGATCGCCACAGTAATCGTCTCCTTTTTGCCAGTAAATATGTTCTTTTGAAGGATTGGCAAAGCCTCCCCATCCCCAGAAATTACATCCGGCAAAAGGACCTCCGGCTTTCTTATCTGCAATAATCAGCTCGAATACGTATTTATAAAATGAATCACGAGAGTTGGTTGTGCTTTCTTTGGAGAACTTAAAGCCATCACGAGGAAATCCGAATTCTTCCATCACCAAAGGTTTGTGGTGTTTTTTAGCTATTGCCAAATGTTCGAATATATATTTCTTTGTTTTTTCCTTAGCCGACTGAAGTTTCTCGGAAAGACTATCTTTAGTTACCCAGCTCCAGTTATAAGGCCAAAGATGTATATTCATATAATCTACATTCTTATCGGCATGAATTCTTTCAAAAAGATTAATATCCTGTTCACATCCATGCTTCCCTTCACTTCCTGTAGATACCATGTGGTTTTTATCCAGACTTTTTATCTGTGCTGCCACGTCGGCAATCCATAATGCAAATGGTTCTTTATTTTCATCAGCAAAAGCACGTGGCTCATTTCCTATCTGCCAGGACATGATGTATGGGTCGTTTACATACTTTTTCTTTGTATAACGGTTTGTTCTGCCAATGATATCATTTACATAATTATGGAATAGTTTTTTTGCAGAGTCGGACTTTGGAAACTGTTTCACAAAAGCCATATATGCAGGCCATCCGTCAATTGCCGGAACAGGAGCCTTACCATATCCCGCCCATTGAAGATATTGTGAGTATCCGCCGGTCCACTCCCATGAATTATTCAAATAAAGAACGGCATACATTTTACGCTTTTCCATTTGATATAATAGATAATCCAGTCCGGCTAATATAGTATCATTATATACTCCCGGTGATTTTTGCAGGGTTGGTTCCACTTTAGATCTGATACCATTCTCGCCATCAGCTCCAACCAACACCCTTAGGTTATTAATACCTATTGATTTTAAATAATCGAGTTCCTTATTCAATCGTGCGCGATTTCCACCTTCACCTTCGGAACCTAGGATGGCTCCATACCAGAAATTAGTACCTATATAATAATAAGGTGAACCGTTCAGCATAAAACGACCTTTTTCAACATGAATGAAAGAAGACTTGCTTTGAGCAGAGGAATATCCTATAAAAGAAAAAAGCAATAAAAAGAGAGACAAGATATATTTCATACTATTTTAAATTTAAGGTATAACGACTTTTCATGTTTACACAGTTGCAAATGTATATATTTTCAAAAAATAAATCAGTGCATTATTTATCAATTCATAATACAATTTTAACTCATCTAGAATGATTAATATTATCTTGTACAAAAGAATACAATCTTTTGTACAAAAGAAAAAATTCTCCTGTACAGAAGAATTAATTCTTTTGTACAGGAGAATTTAAAGATATAATCAATAAAGAGGAAGAATGATAAGAAAACTATATTATATATACATAAGTTATATAGTTTTCGACTCAGATGAGTTAAATAGTTTGATTTATACTATAGAAGCTAAAGCACTGTTTGTTAATCTTATAGTAAAGTGTATATTATGATATCATTTCCCATCTTCCATTTGTGCCAGAAAGATGCGGCAGAAACTAACCATAAACTTATCAAAATCCGTTGAAGATTTTTTCTGAACTACCTTACCCGATATTTCTTTATACTGTTTCAGTCTGCCGTAATCTATATCCTTCAGAGCTAGTTTACCGCCAAAACGGAGTTTATAGAAATCTACCAGCATATCAAAGCCTATCCAGTCTGCAGATTTAGGAGTGCTTTTTATATTGGCATAAGCAAATAATTCTGATGCTGTCATTGAAGCAAAGCGGTCCTTAGCCACCGGTTTAAAATCGTTAGGGAGATAACGCAGGCGAGTAAGTTCTCTTAAATGAGCTTCGCAGAATTGACGATAGTTCTTTGAGCTTAGAATTGATTCGTCCCATAAAGGTTGTTTGCCTGCTCGCTGCAGAGAATCATGTTCAGCCCTATAACGTTGGAAAAAGCTATTAAAACCTTTTACGATATCCAAAGAAATAGTCTCAGCCTCAACTTTTCCTTTGTTCAGCCTAAGGATTTTATATCCGGGTACATAACCGGCTGTAGAAGGAACCTGAATATTTAAAAGACGATTACCTTTCTTTGAAACAGAGACCTGTTCATCATTCATGTGCATATGTCCACCCAGATGAAGAGTAATTCCGGCATCGGCCAGGAGTTTGGCCATATCGGGATCCGGAAAGCGATACATATCGAACTTACCCGGCGCAGCAATATCCGGAATATATTGGGCTACTCCATCATTATAATCGGCCATCGGGAAATGGCTGAAAGTCACCAGCTGTTTTCCATACTTTTTAGCCTGAGCAGCCACCTTGGTTATCCAGGGCAAGAGATAAGGCTTAGCTTTAAACCCATCATTATAAACAGATCTGGCTCCTTCAAAAGTGAGAATGCTATCGCCTGCAGTAGTTTGCGGATAGTATACAGAAGCATCAATGGCCAATATCCACAAGCCTTTTACCGGTTCTACCAGATAGCTTCCATCCTGAACAGCCGGTTTTTTATTTTCAAAAGTATAAGTCCGCTTGCTCCAGTCTGCCTGTTTAACAGCCTCATCATAGCTATAGTTTTCATAAGTATAGGTGCTGAACGGGGTTGTCCAAAACAGATACTCTTTTTGCGGGCAAAATCCAAAGGAAGCCCATTCGCTGTGTATTTCTTCATAACCCAGCTTTTTCATTTTTCCCTGATCGCTATTAGAGAAAGGACGTGCCGGATCATGATTGCCGGTCATCATAAAAAAGTGCATATTATACCGGATGGAGTAAGAATCGAGTATATCACGAACCTTACGTACATTAATTAATTGTCCATCGTCAGTCTGGTCACCTGGCAAAAGAACATAATGTATATTTCTCTTCGCAATGTCATCTAGTGCAGAGATAAAGGCAAAATAGTTTTCATTGAACAAACGGGTGGAATGTAGCTGGGCATCCATGGAACGAACATAAGATGTATCCTGCAAATGGACGTCCGATAATACTGCAATTTTTATTGCCTCTCCAGATAGAGGGCAGCCTCTACCCCAAAGATTGGGACAGAGGCTTACCACAAACATAACTACAAACAAACACTTTTTCATAAAAAAGAAATTACTTCAGATTAACAGTCTGCAAACCGTCTATGTTCTGACTAAACATTGTATCAGCAAAATAAGACGGACGGGTGTCTCCCCAACGTACTGTTGAATTGCGGATATTTACATTAGATGCATTATCAAGATAGAATCCGTATGTTTTTCCTTTCACGAATTCATCGCCTTTACATGGACGCTTGTCATAAATGCCACCTTCGTAGTTGGTACGCTTACAAATCATCATATCCACCTGGTCAAAATAGATATTCTGAATCTTATCCTTTGCTTCTGCACTAAGGAACACACCATTTTCACTCTCACACTTTATATTGTTGAAACTAATATTAGTAACAGCTCCTACCTCATAGTCGGCCATTCCTTTAGGAAAACGCCATCCTGCATCTTTATGATCACCGGCTTTACGAGTATAAGCAGTTACATAAATTGCTTCGGATTTTCCCCACCAAACATTTGAGAAGAGTTTGCAATCTACCTCTATATTAGAGAATATAACATTTTCCACTGTACCTTCATCGCGATTCTGAATACCAATACCACGATTACTATCTCTGATAATACAGTTATTTACAACTACATGACTGATACGATCCATATTTTCAGAGCCTATCTTAATTGCGCATGAACGGGAAGTCATAGTACAATTAGTTACCAAAACATTTTCGCAAGAGCCAAATTCCTGATACTCACGACGGTTCTTGAGACAGATACAATCGTCACCTGATTCAATAAAACAGTTACTAATGCGCACATTTTTAGAATGATCTACATCAATACCATCTCCATTACGGATTTTCAGGTTATTCAAAATGCTTACTCCATCAATAACAACATCGTTGCACCCTACAAGGTGCACTGTCCAATAAGCCGAATTGCCAATAATAACATCATTAATACGGATCTCTTTGCCATTAATTAAAGTAAGTAAATGCGGACGAGGATCGAATTCGTGCACTGGTTTCAATTCATAAGAATCTTCCAGTTCCTTACCCATAAAGGCAACACCATTACCATCTAATTTACCTTTTCCACTGATAGAGAATTGCACTATATTAGTACCACTAATCCACATCATACCTTCGCCTTTATTATCGCGAAAAGCACTCTTATTATAAACTTTTTCGTCCGGATTAGCCAATAACTTAGCATTTGCTTCCAGATGCAAATCTACATAAGACGCCACGGTTATCGGACCGGTCATATAAACTCCGTCGCCCGGAATAATCACGCGACCTCCCCCGGATTTATTACAGTCATCAATAGCTTCTTGTATTGCTTCTGCATTATCTGTTATGCTATCCCCTTTCGCTCCATAATCACGAATATCGAAATCTGTTTTGCTAGTATGGCAGGATGTCATAAGCCCTATTCCGAAAAGGGCTACTAAAAACTTTAGTCTCATCATCTTCTATGTATTAGTTGTTAACTTTTATAATTTGTTCTTTCTTATCTAATGGAAAAAATACTTTTTCTAGTGATTCACCTTTCACGTCGTCCATAATAATTGCCGGACGGTAATCTGGTTCGGCCAACTTCAATCTCACATTTTTCAATGTAATATCCTTGACGTGGCGAACATATAATCCCCACGAAGGAAGCTCACCAAACATGCTGAACTCAGGATATTTATCTATCTGTTCGGGAACCTGATTCAAACGACTCAATGGTATATAAGCCATTCCTTTCGTTGCCCTTCCCGGACAGGTTATTTCAATATTCTCGAGATGAATTCCTTCGATGTAATGCCCGGGTATACCTACAATAGACGAAGGAAACGGATTATGGAAGAAATCGACTTCCGGTCCTCGCAGATCATAATTAATATCCGGTCTGCCAAAAGGAATTTCCACATTCATGTCTTTTATAGATATATTCTTTACCGTACCTACACGTTCGCCAGCTCTATGTCCCAAACGAATAAAGATTGCATTACCAGTATTCTTCGCTGTAATCCGGCTAACTTTAACATTCTCAATATCACCTCCGTCGACAGATTCTATCGCAATAGCCGAACGAAAGGTGTCGAACACGCGTATGTTATCAATAGTAATATTCTTAAAGCCTCCCCAGGAAGCTGTTCCAAATTTAATTGCACTAGCACTACTACGAACTTCGCAATCGGCAATATAGATGCTATCGTTGCAGGCATTCGGATGGTAGGACTTTAAGCAAATACCATCGTCAGCAGAATTCACATTGCAACGGGTTATTTTTACCCGGCGGCAATCTGTTATATCAAATCCATCATTATTCCAATAAGCTCTGTTTGTCATTGAAACCTGATCTATTGATAAACCGGAACAAAGATCAAACGTAACACCCCAACAAGCACTGTTCATAAGACGCAATCCTGTAACTGATATATTCTCGCACTCTGACAGAAAAAACAGTTTTGGACGGGCAGTTTCATTAGGACGCATTCTTCGAACATTATAATTTGAATCTATGCGTACTCCGGCATGATGCAAACTATCTATATTTAAAGCTAAAGCCAATCCCTGACCATCTATTGTTCCTTCACCACTGAAAGCTATGTTTTTTACCTTGTGTCCAAGAATTAAAGCCAGCTTCGAGTTATCACTTTTTTCTGCTGTATTATCAGCTTTATTTAAAGGATAATAATCATCAGGATTTGTACTTCCCAGTAAAACTGCATCTTTTTCGAGATACAAATCAATGCTCGATTTTAATTGCAAACAGCCGGTGAGATAGAGACCTTTCGGAAAAACAATCCTTCCGCCTCCTTTTTTGCTCAGCTGATCTATTGCTTGCTGAATAACTTTTGTATTCAGTGTTTTACCATCGCCAACGGCTTTTCCCTGAGTTACTATATTGTAATCCCGGGCCCATATAGGGATGGTAAATAGCAATGAGATTATTATGCAAATATATTTCTTCATCATCTATATACTCTTTATTTCAAAATAGATTGCGGGCAATTCTCCTTTTTCGCAGCCCAATTTTTATTCGGTACAGCCCCCATCACAAATTCGAGGATTCCACCATCGAGTATCTGCTTATGAGTTATGTAACTATTCTGAAATCTTTTTCCATTCAACGTAGCCGACTGGATATAAATGTTCTCTGTTGAAACGCCATGAGCTTTTACTACAAACTCTTTTCCGTTTTCAAGGCGGATAGTCATCTTTTCAAATGCCGGAGAACCTATTACGTAATATGGATTCCCTGGACAAACAGGATAAAATCCCATCGCTGAAAACACATACCAGGCAGACATCTGACCGGCATCATCATTACCAGACAATCCCCCCGGAGCATTAACATATTCTGTATTACGAATATGGCTAACTTGCTTCTGGGTTTTCCAGGGCTCACCCACATAATTGTATAAGTAAGCTATTTGATGGCAAGGCTCATTGCCGTGCCAGTATCGCAATTCGCTAAACATGGAATCCAGCTTGCTTACAAACTTATTCTTGCCACCCATCCATTCAACTAATCCTTGCACATCTTGCGGAACATACCACGTGTAGTGACAAGGTGCTCCTTCGGTAATGAACCGGGCGAAACCAAATGAATTATCAGCATTAAGGAATGTGCCGTCAGCATGTCTTCCCTGAGCGTATCCGGTTCGTTTATCAATAACATTTTGCCAGTTCTTTGCACGCTTAGCAAGCAACTTATAATCTGACATTTTCCCTAGTTTCTTAGCTACTTGTGCCAATACATAATCATCATACGCATATTCCAATGTGCGAGAAACCTGTTCATTCATGTGAAATGCTTCTGGCACTGAGTCTTCCAGCGGAATATATCCGTATTTCAGGTAAGAAGTCAATGCCCTGCGCCCCATACCGTTTTTATAATCTTCGAACGAAGCCGGCGATTGAAATGCATTTTTCCGCATTGCTTCGTATGCGGTCTTTATATCGAAACCTTTTATACCTTTTAAGTAGGCATCTCCAATAACCGAAATACAGTGATCGCCAATCATGGCTGCCGTGTAACTATTCCAACAAGGAAAGATGGGTAACCAACCACCCTGCTTATATTTCTCAATCAATGACTGAACCATCTCGCCATCCCGCTTCGGATCAATAATTGTCAAGAGAGGATGTAGGGCACGATAGGTATCCCACATGCTATAGTCATCATAATAATCACCATTCTCTATCTTACGGATTGGCGTTCCTTTTGCAAAAGAAGGATAACGTCCATCTACGTCATTAAATACCCGGGGCAAGAACGATGTACGGTATAAAGCTCCATAGTATTTCTCCTTTTCTTCCTTACTGCCACCTTCTACTTTTAATTTAGATAGCTGTTTTTCCCAACATTGTTCGAGTTGCTTTCTGGTCTGATCAAAATTCCAGTGAGGAATCTCCGCATCAAGATTATTCAAGGCACCCTTCATATCAGTAAAAGAAGAACCAACTTTTACCATTACTTTTTCATGTGCCGCAACCTTAAAGCCAATAAAAGCACCTATATTATATTTTTTTCCAATTGATTTCTGTTTTGAATAAACCAAGCTGTCTTGGTAAACGCCATACGTTGAAGGTTCTTTCTCGAACCGTACAACAAAATAGCCACTAAATCCTGTGGGTTCCCCCCACCCCTGATAAATACGATGAGCAGGATTGTATCCCCGAATCTCACGTTTTTCCAAATCTATTTCAATATACCCTTCTCCTTCATCACTATTAGGATTGACCACCAGATAGGCCATACCCTCTTCATCATAAGTAAAACGAAACATAGCAGAACGAGATTGGGCGGTCATTTCTGCCTGTGTGTGATAATCTTCCAAATAAGCTGAGTAATAAGACGGAGTTGCGATTTCCTTTTCATGGGAAAAAGTACAAGCTCTTTCTTCGGGAGTAGTTTTCAGTACTCCTGAAACTGTCATCAAAGTCATACTACCATAATCCTGCGTGCATCCTCCCACAATCCAGTGTGAATTACGGAATCCCTGTAACTTACTGTCTCTGTAGTAATATGGAGCAATGCATTTACGTTCTGTATCCTGTGTCTGGGGTGTCCAGAAGTTCATACCATGAGGCACTAATACAGCGGGCAAAGTCTGCCCATATTCTTCTGAGTGCTTACCAAACTTACCTGCTGTTTGAGTTATACTTGAAGCTGTTCCCACACGGGTATCAACATATTGTTGCAACAGCTCCTGTGAAGTAGCTCTATTACATAAGCAACACAAAAAAACTATAAAAAAGTACTTTCTATTCATCATAATTCTAAAAGTAAAACCAAGTAAAAGGATAAAAAATGGGGAGAAGGATGAATATCTTTACACTTATAACCAATAAGACAATTTATCTCCTTCTCCCCAAAAGCACAACACTATAGCTTTACTTTTCTTTATTAGTATCCAGTGTTTTGTTTCCAGTTGGTATTAGAGTTCATAACACCTCTTGATATTGGGAATATACGACGCCATTTCTGAGTTTTGGCAGCTGGATTTACAACATGTTTCAATCCCCAATCCTTTTCGAATTGACCAAAACGGATCAAGTCATTGCGACGCCATATCTCACTAAAGAACTCACGTCCACGTTCGTCAAGAACATCTTGCAAAGTAGGAGTTGTTGTTAATGTAGGAGCTTTTACATAACTGCGAATCTGATTGAACAAACTCATAGGAGTATCGCCGTTGGTAGCTGTTGCTCCGCGAAGAATGGCTTCAGCCTTCATCAGCAGAATATCTGCATAACGGAAAATAGGCACATCGTTACTTTGGTTACGGTTATAAGTCTCATAATCAGAAGCCTGAATACCCCACTTGATACAACGGTAACCCTGATTCCAACCATTAAAGTTATCACCTACATTCATAGAGGCATCACCCGGTATAAGCAAAGTTACATTTTTTGTAAGTACTACACGCTCTCCTTTATACATGTAAGGCGTTGTGGTTTTATCAAAGGTTGAAATATTATAAGTAAAAAGCTCATCTTTTAAAATGATATCATTACGTTCATCTCCTACCAGAGAGAAACGATCGGCAGCTTCAGGTGTAACTGTAAAAATACCACCGGCATTCTTTGAAAGCGTTACGCCGAGCAAACCAGCACCAGTTCCTCCATCATTATTAAATTTAGGCCAGTATTGGAAACGGGCATATGTCATACCTTGCGCTGTTGCATTATCATAAGGCATTGCATAGATAAAATCCTTAATCTGGTAACCATTAGTCGGCATGAATTTCTTGCGATAACTATCACTCAGATTAAACTTACCGCTTTTAATTATTTCATCACAGTATTTCACTGCATCATTAAGTTTGGCATTTGCCAAAGTAGGCTCATAATTAGCAACATCACCACAAGTGTAAACAGCCCAATTTAGATACAGTTTTACAAGAAGAGCCTTAGCCATCCATACAGTAGGCTTTCCATAAGTCGAAGCATCAACATTTTCTGATAAGCCGCCGGAATTAATGGCACGAAGTAGATCGTTCTCTATAAAGGCTGCTACATCAGCACGTGGAGAACGTTCAATTGCCTCATCAGCAGCAACAATATGATCCAAAACAGGCGCATCGCCAAACATATCCATAAAGATGAAATGATAGAAAGCACGCATTGTCAAAGCTTTTGCAATAGATTGATCAGTTGCACTTTCGCCTCCAAGGTCTACAATAGCCCGATTACACTTGGTAATGGCTCCAGTGATATCACCAAGCCAATCAACATGTGCATCATCAGGATTAGTCATGTGAAGTGTAGAATGAACATAATTACCGCCATCATACCAGTTACCACCATAAGTAACAGCCGAAAATTCATCGGAAGATAACCATACTGCTTCCGTAAAACGACGTCCCAAAGCGCCACGGAATCCATAGTATAAATCCGCCATCTTTGCCTCGGTTGCAATTTCAGAACTCGGATAAGAAGTATAGGTAGACTTGATATCAACATCCAAATCGGTACAGGCCGTTGCTGAAGATATCAGTAAACCTGCAATTAAGGTATTTTTAATATAGTTTTTCATTGTAAGTTCAATTTTAGATGATTAGAAATTAACATTTACACCTAGCATAAATGTACGAGTACGAGGATAATAGTTAGTACGTCTATCCATTCCCGGTTCTAGACCACCAAGATTAATTTCAGGGTCACGACCAGAATAGCCAGTAATTGTAAACACGTTATTGCAGGTTGCATATACCTTGAGTGAATTAACCCAATTACCCAAATTCCCAAATGAATAACCTAAAGAAAGAGTTGACAAACGTAAATAATCACCATTTTCCAACCAACGATCTGAAGGAGCTTGTGACTGAACATCTGTTGCTTTGTGTTCTGTAGCTACTGATTTCAATACATTTCTACCTTCGGTAACGAAACTTACATTACTATACTGTTCGCGAGTTGCATTATAAATTTTATTGCCAAAAACTCCTGTAAAGAACAGATCCAAACTCCAATTCTTATATTTAAAGTTGTTTGACCAACCCAAATTTAACTTAGGCTGCGCACAACCTGTAATGGTACGGTCTGTATCAACAGGGTCTTTTGTAGTTTCGCCAGTGCGTTCACCAGTTACAGGATCATGTTTGTAGAATACTGATACACCGTCTGAGTTATAACCAGCCCATTCATAAGTATAGAACGTTCCAAGTGGATGACCTTCCATAATACGCTCTACTTGTGCGTTTGAAGAATAACCTGCAATTTCTGGATCGCCTGATGCAATATAGGCTACTGAATAATCAGTATTGGAAATACTTTTCACATTATTTTTGTTGTGTGAAAGGTTCATGCTTGTTTCCCAAGTGAAGTTCTTAGTCTTGATAGGGGTTGCATTGATTGTTAATTCAATACCTTTATTGTCAATATCACCAACATTTGCATACATCCAACCATAAGGATAACGGTTTGTTGATACACTATATGGGTGAATCAAATCACTTGTACGCTTATCATAATATTCGATTGTACCTCCTAAACGTCCTCCAAAGAAAGTAAAGTCAAGACCTAAATTGAGCATTGCAGTTCGTTCCCATTTCAAATCAGGATTTGCATTTGACTGAGCAGCTATTGTACGATAAAGACTGGAATTTCCATTAGCGTCTGTATAGGTAAACCATCCGGAAGGACCATAAGTCTGAATTGCCTGGTAAGCGCCAAATCCCAAAGAGTTACCGCTGACACCATAACCTACACGGAATTTCAAATCATCAAATACATTCAAATCTTTGATAAATTTCTCTTCGCTCATACGCCATGCAAGAGATGCAGAAGGGAATGTTCCCCAACGATTATTCTTACCGAAAGCCGAAGAACCATCACGGCGGAAAGTAGCCTGAAGCATGTATTTACTATTATATGAATAATTCAAACGACCATAGAAAGAAATCATACGAAGAGTTTCCAATCCATAACCCGAGATACCACTCATGTCCATTTTGTTAGCAAAAGCAAGGTTATAGTATGAAGTAGCATTGCTATAGAAATTATAAACATTAAGGCCAAAACCATCGTTATTGTCTGATTGCTCATAAGAATAACCGGCCATTAAACCTAATTTATGAACATTAGCAAATGTATGATCATAATTAAAATAGGTTTCCAGCACTTTCTTTTTATTTTCAACAGTTCCACGATAAGCATTACCATTAGTATTAACGATCTGAGACTGTATAGTATTATAATTATTATAGATGATTTGCTCGTTTTCATAAGAAAGATTCAAGTTCCAAGCTAAATCCTTATTGATTTTTAGAGTGGCCTTACCAGTTCCTTGAAGATCTTTCTTAATAGTTTCATAAGAGTCCTCATAGATCATGGATAGCGGGTTGAAATATTGATTTACCGCTGTGTAATTATACCAAGAACCATCTTCATTTTTTGTAGGAAGTAAAGGTGAATAATAGTTCATGGCATCAAATACACTCTGACCATCTTTATTTGATGAAACATTCTTACCTTTACTCTGTGCTGCATTAACATTGAAAGCCAAAGTCAAACGGTCATTTAAACATTTTGTCTGCACAAAAGCACGACCTGAAAAACGTTCAAATTCAGTACCAAGAACAATACCTTCTTTATTCAAATAACTCATGCTGGCATTGTAGCTTGAACGTTCGTTTCCTCCGTTAATAGAAACATTATGATTGTGGCTTACTGCTGTACGAAGCACTTCATCATTCCAATTCGTATTGTAACCTTTATCATTAGGAAGTGTGATGTTGTTAGCTGCTGCGTAAGATTTCAAATCACTAGCTGACATCATATCAAGACGTTTGGCAATATTATCAAATCCAACATAACCACTATACGAAACAGACGTACGATCAGTTTTGCTTCCTTTCTTTGTAGTGATAACAATCACACCATTGGCAGCTTTAGAACCGTAAATAGCAGTTGCAGATGCGTCACGAAGCACATCAATAGATTCAATATCCTCTGGAGCTACAAGATTCAAAGACATACCAGGAATACCGTCAACAACATAGTAGGGTTCCATCGCTGCACCTGAACGCAAAGAAGATGCACCACGAAGAGAGATAGAAGCTGTTCCAGATGTAGGATCACTGCTCTGAACAATCGTTAATCCAGGAACCTTACCTTGCAACAACTGTCCGGGATCAGTATACACACCGGTATTCAGTTTGTCAGCTTTCACTGTAGTAATAGAACTTGTAACATCCTTACGGGTCATACTACCATAACCTACAACAACGACTTCATTCAAAGTTTTGCTGTCTTCTTTTAAGGTTACATTAATAACATTTTGAGTTACCTTAATTAATTGAGGTGTAAAACCTACATAGGTAAATGAGAGAGTACTTCCTGATGGAGCTGAAATGGAATACTTTCCGTCGATATCTGTGACGGTTCCGTTAGTCGTTCCTTTCACCAGGACATTAACACCAATCAGTGGCTCGTTGCTTACATCGACCACCTTTCCAGTAATGACACTCTTTTGAGCAAATACGGAAATGCTACTCATCAAAAAGATGAAAAGACATGCTAAATGTGTTTTGCGCATAACTATAAACTTAGGTTTAAATAAATTTTTTACGCCGCTAAAATAGAACACAATCCTCAGATGGAGGATGAAAATCGAAAAATTAAGGAGGAGAATTGAGCAGTTTCCGATATTTAACCAATAGTGTTCATTAATTATCCAGAGAAGCACTAGGTAATATACCAAACTTCTTAAAATAACATTGGCTGAAGTATTTTGGATCATTAAAGCCTACTTCATAAGCAATCTCTGAAACATTCATGTTCTTGCTTATTTTGTTTATATTAATAAGTTCCTGTGCCTTTTTCAGACGATAATTACCTATAAATTTTGCCGTTGAAGTTCCAACCAGATTTTGCAATTTCTGATTAAGCAATGTTTTACTGATTCCCATAGTCTCAGCAAATGAAATCACATCAAAATCCGGATTTTTATAACTATCCTCAATAACACTCATCACACTATTCAGGAATTTACTATCACGTGACTCTTCATCTATACGTAGAGTCCCCGGATCCATTTGAACATTAAATTGCTGCTGAGCAGTTTGCCGTGTTTTAAAAATATTATGTATACGAACCAACAATAATTCTTCATTAAATGGTTTCTGCAAATATTCATCCACTCCAATACGGAAGCTTTCCAAACGGGCATCATCCGAAACTTTAGCTGTTAACATTAAAATAGGTATATGAGAGATCGATAAATCCTCCTTAACTTTTTTAGATAGTTCAAGACCATCCATGACAGGCATCATCAAATCGCTAACAATAAAATCTATGCTATTAGCTTTAAGTAAATCAAGTGCTTTAGCCCCATCTTCCGCTTCAACAACATTATATTCAGATATCAATATGGAACGAACATAAGCACGCATATCAGGATTATCATCAACCACCAATATTGTTTTCTTCAGTTTATCATTCTCATCTTGTATTTGTTCTGTAATTATAGGAATTGCCACAGCTTCCTGATTTGAAATAACTTCCTGAGAAATTCCTTCAACTGTTTGTTCCTCACAAACCTCCATAGGCATAAGGATTCTGACTGTAACCCCGGCCTTTTTATTATTTCGGGCGTAAATTCGTCCGCCGTGTTCATTAATAATCCGCTTACAAAGGTACAGACCAATACCCGTGCCACTCTGACCATAAATATGAAACTTCATATTCTTCCGAGACTGATAGAAGCGATCGAAAATTTTATCCAAATCTTCTTTCAGCACACCAACACCAGTATCAGATATCGATATATAAATCCCATTATGTCCTTTTTCATCAAGATAAGAGTGCACATAAAGATTAACTCGTCCTCCATCAGGCGTAAACTTAATAGCATTAGAAAGTAAATTCACCAAAACTTTCCGCATCCATTCTTCATCATATAGATAAAAAGAATCTTTTGTATGAATCATACAGCGAACTTCAATTTGCCTATCTTTTGCAAAAGCTTCAAATGGTACTACAGTATTTTGAATAAAAGCTGGCAAATTGTTTTGCTTCTTTGTTATCGTAATTCGTCCGGACTCCACCTTACGGAAATCCAGCAATTGATTTACCAAAGAAAGCAATGACTTTGAATTCCGTTCCGCTAAGTTTAACTGCTCTCTAACTTCCGGATTATTGCTCAGCTTTAATGCACGATCTATAGGTCCAAGAATTAAAGAGATTGGTGTCCTAAATTCATGTGTTATATTTGTAAAAAACGAAATCTTATCAGCTGTAATTTCCTGTATTCTTTTGGACAATTCTATTAATTGTTTCTTTTGCTGCGTTAACAAATCGTTCTGATGAGAAAGAACATTCATTTTTTCTTCGAGTTCAAGCGTACGCTCTTTTACCTTTTCTGTCAAAATCCGTTTTTGCTCCTTATAAGTAGAAATTCTCCACTGGTACCAATAAAATACTATAATTGCTGCAATAATTATCACAAGGAAGAAAAACCACCAAGTCTTATAAAAGAAAGGCGAAACTGTTATAGAAAGCTCTGTTATCTGGCTATCACTCATATTCAGAGGGTTCTGCACTTTCACCTGAAATATATAATGCCCAGCTTTCAAGTTAGTATAGCTTGCATAATGTCTTTTCGGATCACATTCAATCCATTTATTATCGAAACCCATCAAGCGATAATAATACTTCAATTTTCCGGCATTCTCATAATCTAAAGCAGAAAACTCTATAGAGAACGATTTATCACGTTCATGGAGATGTACTTCATTAGCCCATGAAATACTTTTTTTCAGATAATTATTTCCACCTTGTGTTATATCGTTATCCAGAACGGAGAGACGAGTAAAAATAACTTTTTGAACATGTTTCTTGTTATGATTAATCCCTACTCCATTGAGTCCTATCATTCCATCAATTCCTCCAAAGTAAAGAGTACCATCTTTTGCACGGCAATATGCATTCCAATAAAATTGTCCGGAAAGCAACCCATCCTTTTGATAGTAGTTTGCAAAATTTCTCGATTTTGGTGTATAACATGAAAGTCCATCATTTGTACTGAACCAAAGACGATGCTGATTGTCTTCCAAAATACCAAAAATAGTATTATCACATAAACCGTTCTTGGTAGTAAAATTAGAAAATTTATAAGGATACTCCTTGCTGTCTTCTAAGCGATAAACACCATAACCATTACTACCTAGCCAGATAGTTCCGTCCGAAGCCTCAAAAATGCAACATATTTTCTCTATCAGTTTACTCTGCGGATTATCAAGTTTGTATTCCATATAGTGAAAACGAACATTTTTCCGGTTTTTGGCATATGAATAAAGATCTATGATAATTAAACCATGATGAGTACCAACCCATAATCTTTGTTTTTGATCAATAAGCATATTAACCAGTGAGTTTTTGGGCAAGCGGTCGGTTGGCAATACAATATTAGTAAAAGTATTCCGATTCAGATCGTAGAAAGACAATCCTTCAGCTGTTCCAATCCACATACCATCATTTAACTTATCAAAACAAAGAGATCCTACAAAATTGCTACGAAGAGTAGTGTTCCTTGTACTATAGTTTGTAAATGAAAGATTTGACAGGTTATTTAAGCTCATTCGGTCAACTCCGCCTCCCGACGTAGCAATCCAAAGCTGATTACGATTATCCTGTGCAATAGCACATACAGAATTATGGCTTAGACTATTGGCATTTCCGGCCTGATGACGGTAATGTATAAATTCGTCTGTACCTTTCTTACGTAAACTGAGTCCTTGTTCCACATTTCCTACCCAAAGATTTCCATAAGAATCTTCAAAAATAGTATTCACAGGATTTTCTGCCAGGCTACTAATATCATATCTGTTATTTGTGTATAAGCGTAGTTTCAAATTACGGCTCTCCATTTTATTCATACCGCTGATTTCTGTCCCTATCCACAAAATTGGTCCATCAACAAAGAGGCAGTTAATAAAGCTAGAGCTGTTAATATGTTCCGAAGTATAAACAGATTTTTCCACCCTTACAAAATCATCTGCAGCTGGATTATAAAAGTTTAATCCTTTAAGAGTAGCGACTACCAACTCTTGATTTTGTGTTATAGCTATATCTGCAATATAATCCTGTGTCAGTGAATTAACATTCCCATCCTGAGAAGAATACAATTTGCACTTTTTACTTCGTTTATCATAACGAAAAAGTCCTCTATCTGTTCCTACCCAGATAGCCCCTCTGTAAAGAGAAAAACAGTGAATAATGGCTTCTTTACCAAAAGAGAAAGACGGCATAAGTTTTATCAATCTCATTGGGCCAACCTTTCTGGAAATTACTTTAAACACATTTGGACCATAGCCCACCCATATATCTCCATTAACCAAACTTAAAGCAGTTATGGAAGCTGAATGCCGTTCATATTTTGAGGTTAGTGCCACACAACGTTCAATGCGGCCTTCTGGAGTAAAGAATAAGTGGTACAGATTTGTTTGAGTGGCCAACCAGATTGATTTATCTTTATCACAAACAATAAAGTAAACTGGTTCTTTTGAAAGATCCTCACTTTTAAAATAAGAAAAATCAATTGATTCCAGCCTGTTAGTCTTTAAATTCAATAAATCCAACCCAGCTTCAGAAGCAATCCACAAACGGTTGAAACCATCCTCGCATACCTGATTAATGAAATTAGAGCGTAAACGTACGGTTGGCGACGTAATATTATAGTTTACAAAAGAGTAGCCATCATAACGTGAAAGCCCATTGTGCGTAGACAGCCACAGAAATCCCTGACTATCTTTATAGATATCGTCTATATAATTGTGAGGTAACCCATCGCTGATGGTAATAGCCGAAAAATTATATTGGTCCAGAATTTTTCGAAGAGATACTTGTGCATGACATGGAATTACAATTGTTAAAAGGCAAGCCAGCAACAAGCAATCTATACTTCTATTTATAATTTTATATGTTTTTCTTTTCATCTATGGGCTAGTAGTAGTAGTTTCTCAAAGCTTTTTCGGTTCAAAGAACAAAAGTATATTTCTTTTCTTTGAGAAACAACAAATACAAGCATAAATTGTTCTAGTAAACAATTTCTATTCCACAATCCAATCTATTTCCAAGGGGTTATCAGTAGTTTTATAAATAAGAGGTAAGTTTTCATTATCTACAATCCACATATTCGTTAAGTCAACATCAGCTAATACATGAATTGTTTTTTTTTCCTTATATTCGTGTTCTTCAGCCGACTCTTCAGCAACTTTTCGATAGGTAGTTCCATTATAGACAAACCACCCTTTTTCTTTCAACGATTTCAATGCTCTACGTGAGATGAAGCCAAAAGTCTCATTTGCTGGTAGTGCAACTTTACATCCATCAACAGGTTGTAACCAACTCAGACTACTGCCTTCTTCAACATTCTGTCTCCCCATTTTGTAACAGCCCTTCTGCCAGTTAAAGTTGCGCAATATTCTCCACTCAAAACTAATAGTATCTTGTTTCTCTGTGATACAAACTTCATAATTACGAGTTTGTCCATGCAATTTAAAAACAAACTTATACCTTTCGTTTATCTGTGCATTAACAACCATAGTCAGCAACATAACAAACAGTCCCAAACATATTATTCTTTTCATCCTTGCTTTTCTACATTTTAACCGGAGGTAACTCCTCTGTACCCCAATCAGAAAGTTTATTTCCCATATCCAGTACAAGTTCTCCACCTTGCAATAACTCATCATGGTTTATCCAAGCACGGTGAAGTTCTTTCCCATTAAAAATTACACGTTGAATATTACAATTCTTTTCCGATAACTTTTTAGCTGCCACATGTAAACTCTTACCATTGGCCAAACGAATGGTATATTCACTTACCAAAGGCGAATGTATCAAATAATAAGGTTGCCCGGCATTAGGATAAAGCCCCATCATGTGAAAAGCAAGCCAGGAAGACATAGCTCCTGAATCATCGTTTCCGGGTAAACCACCGGGAGTATCATTATAATTTCGTATAATAATTTGTTTTATACGTTCACTGCTTAAATCGGGGCGTCCAATCCAATGATAGAGGCATGGAGTTAAAAAAGATGGTTCATTATTTACATTATAATATCCATTATCGAAAAAAGTATCCAATCGGTTACGGAAAGCTTCTTTTCCCCCACTCTTCTCAATCAAAGCCGGAACATCGTGAGGAATGCTTAATGAATATTCCCATGAAATGCCTTCATAAAAGAAAGTTCCCCACCATGGAGCATACCATGGAGATTCATTGGTTACCGGAGTATAACGAAATGTGGGATGTTGCACCTTGGAATGACCAAAAGGCAGATCATCAAGCCATTCTCCGGAAGCAGAACGAGGCATGATAAATCCCTTTACACCATCATATTCATAATTATCGCGCCACAGATTTTTCCAATTATCAGCCTTGCGAATATATTCTTCGTAAATATCCTTCTTTCCCAGTATCTTAGCTACTGTTGCTATGTTATAATCGTTATAAGCATATTCCACCGTACGGTTTCCGGCACGGTCAATACCAAATGGAACATATCCCAGTCTGTTATATTCCAATAATCCGCCACGTCCTTCTTGCTCTTCATTACCTCCGGGAGGAACAGTAGCATCTTTTAGCATTGCTTTCAATGCTAATTCATAATCAATACCTTTCAGTCCTTTTACCAATGCATCAGCAATTACAACCTCTGCATTCGAACCTCCCTGAGTACGACCATTAGAGTTACCACTACGAGCATCGGGCATATAGCCATCACGCTTATAAATGTTTATAAGTGCATTAACTATATCAGTTTCTCTATCGGGTGAAAGAATTGTAATAAGCGGACTAGAAGTACGATAAGTATCCCATATAGCATAAAAGTCATCATAATAAGGCACATTATCTGTCCAAAGAGGGTTTTCACCGGTACGATCAACCGGCATAATAAGAGTATGATAAAGCGCTGTGTAAAACATTCGTTTTTGTAATTCAGTAGCACTTTTTCCCAACTCTATACGTTCCAATAGTTTTTCCCATTGAAAGCGTACTTTATCCAGTTGTTGTTGGAAATCCCAATGTGAAATTTCCTTGCGAACATTATCCTGTGCCTTTAGCGAACTCAGAAAAGAAATACCAATTTTAAACTTAATGGTACTCTCTGTGTTTTCTTTCTCCCACGAAAGTACTGCACCCGTTTTCTTTCCTTCGTCGCATTGTGCTTTATCAGTTAACGAGAACTGTTTATCTTTCCACGTAAGTGTTTTTGTAAATGGTTTATCGGCCACTGCATAAAAGTAAACCGTATAGGCTCGTCCATTGTTCCATCCTCCACGGATGCGACTATAACCACGAACTTCTGTATCTGATACAATTTCTATTTCTGAACCAACAAACTGTTGTGCTTCCCGGGCATCCGGAATAATATTTTCTCCTAAGAAGAAACCAGCATCTACTCGTAATGAGCGCTTTCTATCTTTTGGATAAGTAAACTGATAGAACGAGCATCGGTCTGAAGTAGTCAACTCTGTTTGAATACCACTTTCCTGAAAACGTGTATTGTAATATCCCAATTCAATCTTTTCATATTCCCGCTTTGCCTCATGGCTTTCCATATCAGGTTCTCCACAATAGGGCTGAACAAGAATATTTCCATATTTAGGTCCTCCGCCTGTACCACTTACGTGCACCTGAGCAAAACCGGTAACAACTTCGGGCATAGGTAACCAGCCGCTGTTTGGTTTGCAGGTACAATCCGGACCGGGTTTCACCATTCCAAATGGTGCCGACGGACCGATAAACACACGTCCCAAACCTTCTGAGCCAATTTTGGGATCAATATATTTACCGTATTGAGCGTATGTTGTCAAAGAGATACACAAGCACCATACAGAGAGAGAAATCTTTATCAATGCACGTTTTCCAATCATTAGTTTAACTATTTACTAGTTATTACTGCAACAAATCCACCACGAGGTAAACATGAAATAGAGATCTGTTTTTTTGAAAGTTTCTCCTTGGTTATTTCAAATGATCTTTCCTTCTTGCCATCTCTGAATAAAGTTATAACATAGTTTTTATTTTTCAGGAATGACAGGTTCATTGGCAAGTTACGTTGTTCATTCGTTCCATTTAAACCTCCAATATACCATGTATCACCTTTTTGGCGTGCCATTACAACATGGTCTGCCGGATAGCCTGACAATAATTTAGTATTATCCCATGTTACAGGAAGATTTCTAATAAAGTTTTTAACTTCATTAGGCTGAGATAAATAAGCTGACGGACGATCTGCTAAATGTTGAAGTCCGGATTCAAACACTACAGTTAAAGCCAGTTCATGAGCATTAGTTGTTATATGAGGATGCTGAGAATCAGTAAAAGTACATGGTGTATAGTCCATCGAACCTATTACATTACGAGTAAAAGGTAAAGTTGTATTATGAGCTGCTGCTTTATCAGTTAGAGTAGGACCATTGTTATACCATTCTGCACCATACACTGCTTCAGTAGATAACAAATTAGGATATGTTCGCTGCCAACCGCGAGGCACAGTTGCTCCGTGAAAATTCACCAATAATTTATGCTTAGCTGCATCTTCCAATAAATCAATACAATAATTCATTGTTGATAAGCTATCTCCTGAAAAGAAATCTATTTTCACTCCTTTAACACCTGATTTTTCCAACCATGCATATTCTTTTTCGCGATTCTCGGGAGTATTTAAACGATATAAAGGACCTGCACCCTTATCAACCCACGCAGTAGATGAATTATACCATAACAAAGGTTTTACTCCATGAGATGAAGCATATTTTATTGCATCATTTAAGTCGCCTCCATTTCCCATAATATCCCACTCCCAGTCTATAAGTACATATGGCAGATTCAATTGTTGAGCCATATCCACATATTGCTTCACTATCTGATAATCTTTTGAGCCATGATTATAAGCCCAATAAATCCAGGAAACTACTCCAGGTTTAATCCAGGAAGTCTCTTTCAACTTACATGGTTCGCTCACATCGGTTATCAAAGTAGATTCTACAACATCTGATAAAGAGCCAATCATAACAACTCTCCATGGTGAGGTCCAAGACTCTGATGCCTCAACATTATTTTGAGCCAGATGAACCTTATAGCAAGAAGGATTATCTTTATTAGTGAGACTTGATGCACAATGATTCCTGGTAATGCCACTTTCTGAGAATAGAGCCCAAACTGAATTATCTATTTGAAAAAGAGCTGGGTACCCCCAATGCATTTCACTAGAAGAGCCTGTACCATCTGTATTCAATGGGAAAAAGCCTTCATAAGGTGTATCATATTTTTGTGTCCAACGTTTTATTCCAGATGCCATTTTATAGGTAGTTTCTTCATCTGAAATCATTGTATGTTGTAGTTTTGACAATTCATATCTGAAAGCTATACCATCATTAAATATACGAAAGGTAATATTTACATCTCTATTCAAATCATCAACAAAATAGTAAGTGCATTCGGTTCCTGAATTAAAGCACTTTTTTCTTTTGCCTACTTGCATTACATAGTTCTCTTCTATCTTTTTATCTTTTGAAACTGATTTTAATTTCAGATTCTTGCCTCCTCCATCTTGAGTTAAAATTCCAACAGATGAAAGTGTAACAACATGAACTTCTCCTTTTTTACTTTTATATGATACATTAAAGGAAGTATTTCCAGAACTGGTTACACAGTCTACGGATATTTTTCCATTCGGAGATACTGCACCAAATGAATTAACTGAAACAAAAAAAATGAAAGCTATTAAAAATAATACCTTTTTAAAAATAAAATTGAAATTCATAACTCTTTAGATTTTAATGTATATCTTCTTTTTGTAGAGAGGATAACCAATAGCCCAGTTTAGTAATACAAAAACAACTGCATAAACAAGAGAAGCTACATACTCATCGGGCACAACAGCATGAATGCCACCAAACAACGCTTTACTGATTCCGAAATCTGCAAAAACAATATTCATCAGTTCACTGATAACATATATAAAGAGTGGATTTACCCCAAACGAAACAAAGAATGGAGTCCATCCTTTATTGCCTTTGTCATCAATAACATAAATGAACCATGCCAGCAGACAGGTAGCTAGTCCGCAAGTGAAAAGTACCAGTGTAGGCGACCATATACGTTTGTTCATTGGCAGTCCATAAGTGAAAAGCAAGCCTATGCTCATCAATACAAAACCAAAGATAAACAAGTGAAGCATCTTATTTTTCAGATCTGCATGTTCCATCAGAATCTTTCCTCCCCAGAAACCAAGAATAGTGTGTGCAATGGAAGGAATAACACCAAGCAATCCTTCCGGATCAATTGGACTCTTATGATACAGATGCGCTGTTCCAAAGACTCCACGATCTACAATACACAGAATATTTGTTTCATCACATATATATCCGTTAGCTAACAGCAGCAATAAAGCATATCCTACCAATAGTAAGCCAGCCAACCACGGAAGCCATTTGTGACTAACCGTTACAGCCAGCAACGAAACTATGCCGTAACACAAAGCAATACGTTGCAAAACACCGGGAATACGGATATTATCAAAAGGCAGAAAATCTCCTTTACAACAGCCCTCGAACCAATAGATAGCCCATCCTATTAACAAGATAAGGCAAGTTCGTTTCAATATTTTCAGAGCTAATGGATTTGACCACTTAAACTGAAACTTTCGCAATGATATATAAGTAGACATTCCTACCATAAACAGGAAGAAAGGAAATACCAGGTCGGCCAGTGATAAGCCATTCCATGCTGAGTGACGCAAAGGTTCGTATGACACCTTTCCTCCTCCGTTATTTACCAGAATCATCCCCGCCACCGTTAATCCACGTAAAACATCGAGCGAAAGTAAACGTTGCTTTTGGGGTATATTATTTTGTGTATTTTCCATTATTCAGATTTTAACCGATTAATTATTTCCACCAAAAGCTTTTGCAAAGACCTCTTTTGCCACAGTTACACAATCGTTTTCAGGAGCAGAGGTATACGGATTGGTAGCTTTTGTCCAAGGTTCTTCCATGGAATAATAATCCAGTTCCACCATTGGTTTGCCATCGAGCACATCAGATAGCATTTTCCAGTAAGCTTCCCAACGTTTGTAATAGAAATCTTTCAGAATGCCGTTCCATTCCTTGTGAGCATAGTCGCGCAATCCACCCTCATTGGCCGAATAACGATTGCCCCAGGTTGTAATCTGAACACGTGCATTCCATTCATAAAGGTTCTTTTCTTCTTCGTTATTACCAAGGTTACGAGCATTTTCAATCCATGTACCTACACGGAACTCACTGCGTGTACCCAATAATTTATCTTGCAAAAGCAATAATTTAAGGAAGTCTTCGGAATCTTTCTTAAAGGCTTTCTTATCAAAACTCTTAAAATCGGCTATTGTGCGGTTATAAACAATTCGTCCACGATCGGCTAAAGACTGGCGTACAACATCTACTAAATCATATTCAAAGTTATTGTTACCTTTGTACTTATCTGCAACTTGCACCATTAATCGGGCAGCATCTTCTGTTGATGTAGGATCATAATAATTCTCCATCTTTGACCAGCTTGAAACCTGGAAATTATTCAATGACGGACGACCACAGAAAATAGACTCGTGTGTTCCTTGTTGATTATTTCCTTGCGGACAATTTAATATGCCGTTAGCCAATACTGTCCATGCCTGCTCTACTGTATTATCTTTTGCTCCATATCTGGCAGTCAGATATTCTTTTATCCATTCTGTTTTAGTAACCTTTTCTGAGCGCCATGGCAATTCAGTCATCAGTTCAAACATCATCGGATTGTTTTCAATACCCTCCATTGTAAGTCCGATGCCTTTCAAGTGTTCAGCCAATGGATTATTTCTTGTTTCATAGTAATTATTCAGTAACTGATCAAAGCGTCCATGTAGTCCAACATTTCCTCCGAAGTTTTCGAGCATACAGAAAAGCCAGTCATGTTGTTTATATCCACCTTCTCTGTACCATAAAGATGGTTTCATTCCCCACATTGGGCGACATTCACTAAACAGGTCGAGTATCAGAAGATCTCCGTTCTTCATATTCTTTATCATATCTTCCCGTGGATTTTCTGTCCATCCCTGAACAACCCACACCGCTTTCGGATTTACTTTCTTCATAGCATCCATTACTGCCTTTCCGGCAGCATCAAGATCTACTTTCTCAATTCCTTTTGCTTCGTGGAATGGGTCCATTGAATAGTAATTAGCTTTGCCGAAAAGAGCCTCCTGTTCTTTATAGTATAAAGCTGCAATCTCTTTGAAACGGCTATCGGTTGGTTGTAAAAATGCAGGGCGTAAATATCCGTTCCACAATTCGGGTTCAGTTACATTCAGCCCTAATTTTTCTTTTGCGTCATGAGGCACCATTCCTGAGTAACCAGGAAATACTGGTTCAATACCATATTCCCTCATTCGTTTTACAATCTTCTTTTGTAAAGCTGTTTGTTGTGTATACCATGAATCAGGATTCGGACCTCCCCATCCTTCCAGGTTATTCATTTCCCACCAAGCCATGAAAGCCGGTCCGGAAATAAACTTATTTATTTCTTCTTTAGAGTAGCCCAGTTTTTTGAGCATATTAAACCATACACACTCCTCGCCTACAACAGCAAGCGGTAAATTAATACCATGCAATGCCATCCAGTCAATTTCCTGTTCCCAGCGTTTCCAGTCCCAGAAAGCCATAGAATAAGAGAATGTACAATAGTTGAAATCGTAACGAAGCTTTAGTGAAGTTTCATGACGCTCTTTCTTTGTTACTTTAGGTAAAACAGCAGGTAATTTTGCCGCCATGCCATTCCATGACAAATGCACTCCTGCATAATATTTAAGATACCAGTTAATTCCGGAAGCCGCACTTACGTAATTATTAGCACGCACCACTACCTGGTTACCTTTCTGATCGAGTTCAAAATAATCTTTGTCTCCGATACTTTTTAATTCAATGGCAAATTTTTTGGAAGCACCTTTATCGATTCGTTCCAACATTCCTGTGATAGGATTAGCAAACAACTGGCAAGTTAGCCAGCACATCATAAATATACTGAATAATTTCTTCATAGTGTTAACATTTGAAGGCAAATATAAGGCTTTCCTTATAGATGGAAGATGAAAAACGAAAAATAAAGGATGAAAAACATACAGAAACAGTAAAGCTCCATATTACATACACCAGAGTTTACACGGGCGATACAAAACCAATAGACTCAAAATCTGCCGCCTATAAATTTAAATTATAAACCAGCGTTTGAACAATACTTCCTTTTATTTTTTGAAAAGCCGGGCAGATACTTTTATAAAAAAAGGGCGGGATATAAGAGATTAGTAAATAAAACAGGGTAAATTACATGAAACAAGTTACAGCTTCCTAAAGTTAACAAATGCAAACTCCCATCATTAAAAATCTTTATTTTGTCAGTATATAATCAAATAGACACTATTTTTTAGAAATTAATTATCTATAAATCAAGCATGAAACACTTTTTAACTCGATACAACCCTTAAGTTTTAAAACTATTCACCAGTTTTTCCGACAAACTATTTTACTTTTTGACTTAACTAACTGATTATAAGCTGCGGAAAAATTAGTTTCACCCCCTATAAAAACAAAAAACAGATGGTATTTTTCCGCACAGATACTAAATAACGATATTGCCATTATTAAGATTGAAGTAATCTTTAAACAAATGAGAGTAATTCATCATTCACCATTTTTTTATCATCTTCATTTTTAGTAATGCTTGTATGTAAGAGTTCATAATTAATCCGCTTTGATTCAGATTCATTTTTAATATATTATTCCTTTTATGAATTTCGGCAACCTTTTTAATAAAAATAACGCCATCCATTCTTGATTTGGGAATTATAAAGCCAAATTCATCTTTCCTCATCCTATTTCCTAAATATCTCATTTTAAGAACATCAGAACAAGTAAGCCTTTCCATTGATAAATAGCATGAATCAATATTCAATTTATTTATAAGAGATTCGATGCTGCCGGATGGAGCAAGCTCTAGTTTCTCTACTTTAAAATTAGATCCTTTAAGGTTTGACGATAAAATAGATCCACTTTCTGCAGCCAATGCGATACACGAATAATCACTTTTATACTTATTTCTCATATAATACCCGAAAGGATAATGATCTGGAATTGATAATCCCGGATTATAGTTTACATGCCCAAAATGTTCAAATATGGTAATTGATTGGTTTGCATCAAGCAGATTGTTTATTGTGAATTTTGCATTCTCATACATTGTGCTGTCTCTACTTATAAAACGATAATATGAATCGGACGTTTGATCTATCGACGCAATGCTATATCGTATCAGTTCCGATTCTTTTTTATTGAATATGTTCTTAAAATCATGATTCGCGTCAAATATTGATAGTACATTTTTAAGAGGAGTTTCTGTTTTAAGCAAAAGTTTACAGATAGTATTCAATTCACTATTATTGAATTCCGCATTAAGCGTATAAAAGAATTTAAACAAATCCACCCTACATTTTAAAGGAATAGAACTCATATCAAGTCCTAAGCATAAGACCTTTTCCTTAGATGTTAAATTATATTCTTTTATCCAACGAAAAAGAGATATAAAAGAGTCTGAATACATGATATTATTAAAATAAGTAGAAATAGTATCCAATTTAAAATATTGATCTCCGGCAATATACCTGTTAATATAAAAAGATGATTCCAAAGGAATTTCAAGCAAAACAATTCTACAATTATTATTAACGATTCGGTTCTTAATCATCTCAACAGCAAAATCATTCATTGTACTGCTGCCATGTACAGTTTCTCCTATTGCAAGTATTTTCTTTTCAGAAAAGGGGAGATCTTTAAAATTGTTATTTTCCAGATGAATGACATCCTGCTTTTTCAATATCACATTGGGTTCATGATTATTAGTTGATAGTTCATCGATATTTTTTCCATCAATAAATATATCTAAATCAGACATCCATATTTTCCCTTTTTTTTGTTTAACGCCACTTGCTACAATCGTCAGATTCAATAATAAAGGATTATCTACAATCGCAGATTGAGTCGATACAGTCCATTCTTTATTCAATGGCAATTGAAGTGTATCTATTGAATTTACTCTTTCACCTTCACCTATAGAGCCTACAGTCAAATACAATTCTTTGCAATCCTCTGTTTTATACTTAACTTTCACTTCAATCTTTGATACTTTTTTATTTATATGAAAGGTTGGAAATATACATCCCATTGCACCTTTTTTTTCACCCATAGTTTCTAATAGCAATGAATGCGGGTATGCTTTATTATCAACAGATGATTTTAAAAAAAAGTCTTTAGGATTTTCTGCCCAGTTATATCTCATAAAATCCTTATTTATAGGCTTTGCAAATAAATAGCACTGTGACAACAGTAGTAATAAAACAATTATTTTTTTCATATTTTAATAGATTTAGCCTATCAGATGATAGATACCACCGAAGAACATTCACAGGGTCTAAACAACAATCTTTGTCTTTCTATAGTTATCTCTGAATTCTTTTGGCGAACACTCTTTTTTCTTTTTGAATATTCTATTGAAGTTAGAAAGATTGTTGAATCCGCATTCGTAACAGATTTCAGCGACTGATTTAGTAGAATCAACAAGCAAACGCGTGGCAAATCCCAAACGAATATCAATAATAAAATCAGAAAGATTCTTTCCTGTACGAAGTTTAAAGAAGCGGCTGAAAGATACAGAAGTCATTCCTACCAAATCGGCTAGTTTCGACAAACGGATTTCTTCTTTATAATGATCATTAATATAGTCCTGAACTTTCTGCACCCGGCGACTGTCTGAATGTAGTCCGATTTTTGCAAACGATGAACTTGAAAGAGTATGCGCATCATCGCAAAGAGAAAGTTCATAAAGTATAGTCATAAACTTAATTACAGCATAAAAGCCTTCTTTCTCTGTGGCAAGAGTATCAAGCAGATGATATACTTTAAGAATAGCCGACATTGGAAAAGATATTCCCTTTTGAGCACGTTCCAACATCTTCCGGATACTATCAAACTGGTTTTTATTTATAAAGCTCTTGAAAAAAAGGTCTGATGAGAATTGAATAGTAATCTCTCTTATCTCTTCTGACTTACATTCGTGCTGCTCCCACACGTGTTCCAGATCCTTACCCGTAATAAGAACCAGATCATATTCGCCAACCACTTCTACAGAATCGCCTACAATGCGTCTGACTCCGGTTGCTTTCTCAGTAAAATTAAGTTCAAATTCCTGGTGACTGTGTATGGGGTAAGTAAACTCTTTCTTATAACGTTCTGCAATATAGAAACAATCTTTATCAGAAAGAGGAGTTATCTCGTGGATAATATGATTAGCGTGCGTATTCATCTGGCATTAGTTAACAAAGTATTGTACAGGCAAATATACAATACTTTATCAACAATGCAACACTCTGCAAATAAATTATTTTTTGATAGAGCGAAAATCAGTACCAGTGGGGTTTTGGAATACCGCTAAATCAAATTCAGATATAACAGCAAGTACGTGATCCATTACATCAGCCTGCAATGTTTCGTATTCAACCCATACTTTTGAGATGGAAAAGAAGTAAAGTTCCATCGGAATTCCTTTTTCTGTGGGTTGCAAATGCCTCACCATAAGATGCATTTCCTGATTAACAGCAGAAAGACTTCTTAAGTAACGTTCCAGATACGCGCGAAACACACCCAGATTCGTCTGTCTTTGTCCATTAACCAGCACAGAATCATCAACTCCACGCTCTTGGTTATAGGCTTTTAGTTTATCTTCTGTCTCTTCAATATAATCCTTCAACAGAGCAATCTTACGAAATTTTTCCAGCATCTCGGGTGTGCAAAACTTCACACTGTTCATATCAATATTGATGGAACGCTTTACACGTCGCCCTCCTGATTCGTGCATTCCTCTCCAGTTCTGAAAAGAATCACTTACCAATGCATAAGGTGGTATTGTAGTAATTGTATTATCCCAGTTACGAACCTTCACCGTGTTTAAGGTAACATCAATAACAACACCATCTGCATTATATTTAGGCATGGAAATCCAGTCGCCCGGACGAAGCATATTATTGGCTGATAGTTGAATTCCGGAAACAAACCCCATGATGCTATCCTTGAATACTAACATCAACACAGCTGCCGAAGCGCCCAATCCGGCAAGAAGAGAAGCCGGAGATTTATCAAACAATATACTAAATATCAGTATACCGCCTACAAAAAAGATAACAACCTGCACTGTTTGCAATAATCCTTTAAGTGGTCGGTCGTGATACTTTTCTATCTGATCATAAACAATATATATTGCAGTACAAAAGGTAATGAAGAAACGCATTACCACTGCGATAATATATATCTGGGTTATCTTGAAAAAGAAACTATATAAGGAAGAGCCCGCCGGAAAAGCTATCGGAAATAAAAAATAGATCAGCACAGGAGCCACCACATGACATAGTTTTGCCATCACCCTCTCGTCAAAGATAATGTCATCCCATGTTGCTTTTGTTTTCATCACAAGCTTCTTAACTACCTTAAGCAGAATCAGCTTACATACAAAATCGGCAAGGAAAGCAATACCAATAATAAGACCGAAAATAACCCACTGATCTAAACTATTCGCCTCCTCAGACGTGAGTCCAAGAAGGCGAAGAAGATTATTAATTGATTGAGTAATCACATTTTCCATATAGACTAAATTCGTTCAGAAATAGGTATATACTCTTGTACCTCAAGCACATTCTTGTAAGCCGGACGAATAATACGTTTGCCCTCAAAATTGAGTTCTTCAATACGATGAGCCGACCATCCCACAATACGTGACATGGCAAACAGTGGAGTATAAATTTCCTGAGGTAATCCAATCATCTCATATACAAATCCGGAATAGAAGTCCACGTTACTGCACACTTTCTTACCACCGGCTCCTTTGAATGCATTAAAGCATTCAATAGAACGTTCCTCAAGTAATTCCAGGAAGTTAAACTCCTCTTCACGTCCTTTTTCTTTTGCCAGCTCACGAGCCATTTCCTTAAGCAATATTGCACGCGGGTCTGAAATAGTGTAAACAGCATGACCAATACCGTAAATAAGTCCGGTTTTATTATATGCTTCTTTATTTAAAATGCGATTCAGATATGTATCAATTTCCTTCACATTTGTCCAGTCGTGAATATGTTCTTTCAGGTGATTAAACATATCTACTACCTGAATATTAGCACCACCATGCAAAGGGCCTTTCAATGAACCGATTCCTGCAGCAATGGAAGAATAAGTATCTGTACCGGTTGAAGATGTTACCCTTACAGTAAAGGTCGAGTTATTACCACCACCATGCTCTGCGTGAATAATCAGCAACAAGTCGAGTGTACGTGCTTCCAGATCGGTATATTCCTTCTTAAGCATATAAAGGAAATTCTCTGCAATTGAAAGTTCCTCTTTCGGGTGACGTATGTGCAACGACAATCCAAAAGTGGCATGACGAAGAATATTATATGCATAAGCAATAATTGTAGGGAACTTGGAAATAAGTTCTATACTCTGACGCATAAGGTTATCGCGTGATGTATCATCAGGATTTGCATCGTAAGTATACATTTCGAGTACGCTACGAGCAAGAATATTCATAATATTATTTCCTTCCAGATCAAGGATGTTCATTTTCACCTTTTGCTCCAGAGGCATATTTTCATTGATCAGTTCTCTGAAAGAAGCCAATTCTTCTTTATCAGGCAGACCGCCCGAAAGCAACAAATAAGCAACTTCCTCAAAACCAAATCTACGTTCCTGCATAACTGCATGTGCAAGATCCTCAACATCCAGTCCACGGTAAAACAATTTACCGGGAATTGGTTGTAACCCACCTCCTGGAATACGTTCGTAACCAACTACATTACCAATTTTGGTAAGTCCTACCAAAACTCCGGTACCATCTTCGTTGCGTAACCCACGCTTAACGCCAAACAATGTGAATAACTCATTGTCTATCTTAGCAGTACTCTTTATCGACTCAGACAATTTGTATATGATATATTCCTTTTTCATAAGCGTACATTTATTTATCCTTGAATGATAGAAACAATTAAATCGCGGAACTCAGTTGTTGATAATGAGACTCCATTCGGCATAAACCGAGCCAGATCGTTGGTAGCTTTACCACTTTCAAAAGCCTGTTCCATAGCCGAAGTAATCAGATTAGCTGCTTCGTTCCAACCAAAATATTCGAGCATCATTACTGCCGAAAGCAATAATGAAGATGGATTAACAATATTCTTACCTGCAATATTAGGAGCTGTTCCGTGAGTAGCCTCAAAAACAGCATGTCCGGAATTATAATTGATATTCGCACCCGGTGCAATACCAATACCTCCTACCATTGCTGCCAACTGATCTGAAATATAATCACCATTCAGGTTCAATGTAGCAATAACAGAATATTCTTCCGGAATAAGCAATGTATTTTGCAAGAATGCATCTGCAATTACATCTTTAATAACAATTTTACCTTCACTTAGTTCTTTACCAAATTCACGTTCGGCCAACTCATAACCCCATTTCTTAAATCCACCTTCAGTGAATTTCATAATATTACCTTTATGCACAATAGTCACACTAGGCAGGCCATTTGTTAAAGCATACTGAATAGCAGCACGAACCAGGCGTTCTGTTCCTTCTTTAGATACAGGTTTAACTCCGAAAGAAGATGTTTCAGGGAAACGAACTTTCGTAACTCCCATTTCGTCACGAAGAAAGCGATAAAACTTTTCAGCTTCAGGAGTTCCTTGTTCCCATTCAATACCGGCATAAATATCTTCTGTGTTTTCACGGAAAATATGCATGTTTACTTTCTGAGGTTCTTTTACCGGAGAAACAACTCCACGAAACCAACGAACCGGACGAAGACAGACAAATAAATCGAGTCCTTGTCTTAAAGCCACGTTCAAAGAACGGATACCTCCGCCAATAGGAGTTGTCAATGGACCTTTAATTCCAACAAGATAATCTTTAAAAGCCTGCATTGTTTCATCTGGCAACCATGAACCGGTAGCATTGAAAGCTTTTTCACCAGCCAAAATTTCCATCCATTCAATCTCTTTCTTTCCCTGATATGCAACCTTTACAGCTGCATTAACAATAGCCTGAGTTGCAGGAGTAATTTCAGCTCCTACCCCGTCTCCCATAATAAAGGGAACTGTTACACAATCGGGTATAACAAGGCAACCATTTTCTTTCGTTATTTTCATATCTATCTACCTATTTATCTAATTACCTGTAAGTTATTTACTATTCAACGCAGATCCAGCGCGGAACCAGCCAATCTGTTGTTCATTATAAGTATGCATTACCTCGAAACTTTCCTGAGTTCCATCTTCGTGCTGCAAGATAGCCATTAAAGATCTGCCCGGAGCAAAAGATCCTAATCCTACAATCGAAATCTTATCGTGCTCCTGAATACGGTTATAATCATCTTTATTTGCAAAAGTAAGAGCAAGCATTCCCTGTTTCTTAAGATTGGTTTCATGAATACGGGCAAAACTCTTTGCCAGAATTACACGAACATTTAAGAAACGTGGTTCCATAGCTGCATGTTCACGAGAAGATCCTTCTCCGTAATTTTCTTCTGCAACAACTATCGAAGCAATATCTAATGACTTGTATTGTTTTGCCACAGCAGAAACTGCATCATACTCAGCAGTCTCGCGGTTATAAACAGAATTTGTTTTTCCATTGAAAGCATTCACCGCCCCCATCAGCATGTTATCTGAAATATTTTCCAGATGTCCGCGAAAACGAAGCCATGGTCCAGCCATTGAAATATGATCTGTTGTACATTTACCCTGAGCCTTGATAAGTAAAGGCATATTCAGTAATTCGTTTCCATCCCAAGCCTGAAATGGTTGAAGAACCTGCAAGCGGTTGGAAGATGGATCTATATTAATTTCGGTTGAAGCATTAGTAGGAGCTATATATCCGTTATCGCCCTGGACAAAACCTTTTGCTGGAAGGTTACTTCCCTGAGGTTCTGCAAGTTTCACTTGTTCACCGTCGGCATTAGTCAGTGTATCTTTCAGCGGATTAAAGCAAAGATCACCGGCAATTGTCAAAGCTACAGTTAATTCGGGAGAAGCTACAAACGCAAATGTATTAGGGTTACCATCCGCACGCTTTGCAAAGTTACGGTTGAAAGATGTAACAATTGCATTCTTACGAGTAGGATCATCCGTAATTCTCTTCCACTGACCAATACATGGTCCGCAAGCATTTGCCATGATTGTTCCGCCAATAGTTTCGAAAGTATCAATCATTCCATCGCGTAAAGCTGTCTGATAAACTCTTTCCGAACCCGGATTTACAATCAGTGGAGAAGATACATTCAATTTCTGGTCTATTGCCTGACGAGCCACGGAAGCAGCACGACTAATATCCTGATAAGATGAGTTTGTACATGAACCTATCAAGCCAACTTCCATTTTACGTGGATAATCATTCGCAATTACTTTTGCAGCGAATTCGGAGATAGGACAAGCAGCATCCGGAGTAAACGGACCATTAATATAAGGTTCGAGTGTAGATAAATCTATTTCAATGATACGATCATAATATTTTTCGGGAGAAGCATATACTTCCGGGTCGGCCTGCAAATCCGCAGCAATTGCATCAGCCATATCAGCAACTTCGGAACGTTCTGTTGCACGAAGATATTCAGATATTTGGGCATCATAAGCAAAAACAGAAGTAGTAGCACCAACTTCCGCACCCATATTACAAATGGTAGCTTTTCCAGTAGCAGAAAGAGATGCAGCACCTTCTCCAAAGTATTCAATAATTGCATTGGTTCCACCTTTTACAGTTAAGATTCCAGCCAACTTTAGAATAACATCTTTAGGAGAAGCCCATCCATTCATCTTTCCGGTTAGCTTCACGCCAATCAGTTTAGGCATCTTAAGTTCCCATTCCATTCCAGTCATTACATCAACAGCATCTGCGCCGCCTACACCAATGGCAATCATACCCAAGCCACCGGCATTAGGAGTATGAGAATCTGTACCAACCATCATTCCACCCGGGAAAGCATAATTTTCCAATACTACCTGATGAATAATTCCGGCACCCGGTTTCCAGAAGCCAATACCATATTTAGAAGAAACATCCCTTAGGAAATCATATACTTCTTTATTTGTTGAGGTTGCAGTTTCAATATCTACCCCTGCACCTTTATATGCCTGGATTAAATGGTCGCAATGCACTGTAGCAGGTACTGCCGATTTAGTTTTTCCTGCATTCATAAACTGCAATAAAGCCATCTGAGCAGTGGCATCCTGCATTGCAACACGATCAGGACGGAAGTTTACATAATCTTCACCACGCTGAAAAGTTGTTGTTTGATTTACATCATATAAATGAGCATAGAGTATTTTTTCAGCTAAGGTCATAGGGTGACCAATATTACTGCGAGAAGTAGCAACCCTATTTACAAAAGAGGAGTAAAATCTCTTTAGCATTTCAATGTCATGTACCATAAGGTTCTTTTTTTTGTATGTTAAAAACTAAACATAGAATCTTTCTTTTTGTTTTAAAAACCGTATATTATTTCAATTTCATTCACAAAAAAGCCGTTTTATGTTACAAATGCAAAGTTAAAGATTATTTTTTTTAAAAACAATTCAATAATACATTATTGCCATTGCAAATTATAAGAATTAACTTTGCACGAATAATAAATTGATAAATATGAATAATGATAAGAATTATAAAGGCCATCTTGCTATGTTGGCTGCAAGTATAATCTGGGGACTTAACGCACCTATTGGAAAAGCTGCTTTAGATTTCGGTATACCTCCTTTGGCTCTCACCACATTTCGTTTCTTTGGAGCAGCCATTGCATTCTGGTTTATATCGCTCTTCACAAAAAAAGAACGAGTTAAAAATGAAGATCTGCTAATGCTTTTCTTCGCAGCTCTTTTTGGGATTGTATTTAATCAGGGTACATTTATTTTCGGTCTTTCATTGACCTCTCCTATTGATGCTTCTATAGTTACTACCATGGCTCCTATTGTTACTATGATTGTTGCAGCTATTGTACTTAAAGAACCAATTACAGGGAAAAAAGTTCTGGGAGTATTCGTCGGAGCCATTGGAGCATTAATACTTATACTAACCAGTCAGGCGAGTGCAGGAGGCAAATCGGGAAACATTGCCGGTGATTTGCTTTGTCTTACTGCCCAACTTAGTTTTGCTATTTACTTAACGGTTTTTAAAGGCTTAATTGAAAAATACTCATCGGTTACCATAATGAAATGGATGTTTATATATGCATCTATGTGTTTCATTCCATTCTCTTATGATAATATAGCTTCAATTAATTTTGCCGCTGTACCTTTAAGAGTATTCGGAGAGATTTCCTTTGTAGTTTTTGCTGCAACTTTCCTTGCCTATCTTTTTGTGATGACCGGACAAAAGACATTACGTCCTACAATTGTTAGTATGTACAATTATGTTCAGCCTATTGTAGCATCATTTGTGGCCGTAAGCATAGGAATGGATTCCTTTGGTTGGCCAAAAACTGTAGCAATTGTATTTGTTTTCACAGGAGTATTCATTGTAACTCAAAGTAAATCCAAAGCACAACTGGAGGCTGAATTAGTTTATCAGGAGATAGACCCACAACAAAAAGATAGTAAGGAAAAGGAGGATTAAAGAACTATGGAAAAATTTGCAGCAATAGATTTTGAAACAGCCAACGGGCAACGTACCAGTGTATGCAGTGTGGGAGTTATCATTGTAGAGAACGGTGAAATAACCAACCGTTTTCATAGTCTGATTCGTCCACGCCCCAATTTTTATACTCATTGGACAACACAAGTTCACGGAATGGTATTTGACGACACCAAAAATGCACCGGATTTTCCAGACGTATGGAGTCAAATCGGACCCGAAGTTAGCGGATTACCATTGGTTGCTCACAATAGCCCTTTCGATGAAGGTTGTTTAAAAGCCGTATTCAATCTATATGGCCTCTCCTATCCAGATTACAAATTCTATTGTACCTGCCGGTTATCCCGCAAAATGCACAAAGGATTGGTAAACCACCAATTACATACCGTTTCGGAACATTGCGGATACGATTTAAAACAGCATCACCATGCACTGGCCGATGCGGAAGCCTGCGCAGCTATAGCTTTAAATATGTTCCAAGAAACTCAAACTTATAGTTTTGAGGAGCTCTCTGCATTTGTGAAGCAGAATTATTAAAAAAGATTTTTTCTAACAATAAAAAGGAACAATAATTGTTAGTATTAGATTATATCCATATTTTTGGAAGTAATTTAATAATAACAAAATGGAGAAAACTTTTAATATATGAAAAAAGCCTTCTTATTACTCTTATCCATCTTTATTTTATCTTCCTGTTCCAAGGGTGATAAAGATAATATAACTGAAGATTACAATTCAATTGTGATATTGAAAGTAGATTATATGACAAACAAGTTCGAAGGTGGTTATGAACAACAGATAAACAGTGAGATAACGGATGCGGACACTATTCCAATTACAATAAAATATAAAGCACCTGGTGATTTTGGGAATATATCCTTGTATTATAAGCCTACCAATGATCTGTTATTTGACGGATCTATAATTTGGAATGGAACAGGAACTATTAACTATCCAAAGACATTTATACCTGCAAGCAATTACTCTCTTATAGAAGATCCAGCAACAAAACCAAAACACTTACCATTCAAATGCATTTTTGGTACACCACCAACTGATTATTCATCAATATCCAATTCGATAAATAGTCTTAATATCGTATCTAATTGTTTAGATAGTAAGAAAAAGATAGATATCTTTCTCTACACTCCTAGTGTTGGAGCCGGAAATCCTAATGACTGGGACTGGATAATTATAATGAACAGAACCATTAAATATGACCCTATAATAAATAAATAAAAGAATAATAGCCTGCCGGGAATCTATCCAGACAGGCTATTATTCTTTTATTTCTCAATTATTCGTTTTGCAAATATCACTTCTTATAATATTTCAAAGCTTCGGGCATTACTTTCTTTATATTGGCAATACGAGTAGCATCGGAAGGGTGAGTACTAAAGAACGCTGGAACTGAAGCTCCACCCTGACTCATTCGTTGCCAAAAATCAACAGCTACCTGAGGATCATAACCTGCCATTGCAGCAAAAATTAATCCCATTCTGTCTGCTTCATTTTCATTGCTACGAGAATAAGGGAGCATTACACCATAATTGGCACCTAATCCGAATACTTGTCCAGCCAACGTTTGTGTTGCTGCCGATTTTTTAGATAACAACGCGCCTAATGCTTGTCCGCCATAAGAAACTAAAAGTTGTTGACTCATTCGTTCTGCAGAGTGTTTTGCTACAGCATGAGCTACTTCATGACCTACAACAATGGCTAATGCAGCTTCGGTCTTTGTAATTGGCAAAATTCCTTCGTTCACAACAATTTTACCGCCAGGCATACAAAATGCATTTGCAGTAGTGTCTTTTACCAAATGAAACTCCCATGCAAAATTCTTCACCTCAGCGCCCAAACCGTTAGCATTCAGATAAGCCTCAACAGCTGCAGCTATCTTTTTTCCAACACGCTCTACCATTGCTGAATTTGTTTTATTGGTGGAAACTTTAGCCGTAGCCATGTATTCCTTAAAGCTTGTGCTACTTAAACTCAAAACTTCTGAGTCCGACACTAAAAGTAGTTGTTTACGTCCTGTTAAAGCTACCGTACTACACGCAGTAATAAACAGTACAAGAACAAAAATTACAGGAAATGTTTTTAATTTTCTCATAGTTACATCTATTTAGTCTATTGTTTATTGTCTTATGGAAAACAAAAATAACTAAAAAATTGTTTCGATGAATAATTTAACTCTATAATTTCATCTATATTTTATACCCATTGACTTCGAACTAAGAAAACTGATGATTAAATAGTTAGAAGAAAAACTAGCTATTCTTGATAAGAACATTATTGTCTAAATCAGTATTTTGCTCTGTAATCTTTAGGTGTTATTCCTTTCAGTTTTTTAAATGTGCGATTATAATACGGCACATCGTTAAACCCAACAGCATAGCATATCTCGGCTATAGGCATTGTAGTTTCACGAAGCATCAGACAGGAGGATTCAATGCGATATTCATTCAAAATAGTAAAAAATGGTTTTCCTATTGTTCGTCTTAGAAAGGTACAAAACGACGAACGATTCATGTGAATATAATTTGCAACATCCTCAAGCGAGATGTTCTGCTGATAATTATTTGCAATAAACCGGAATACTTCCTGAAATCTTTCCATATTATAATCTTGCTTATTGCAAGAACCTACAATGCAAGTCTCATTTGAAGATGCCATTACAACAAATAGATTAATCAAAGAAGACAATTGTTCCATATCATTTTGTAATAACATGGCAGTCATTATTTTCTGAAGCATTTGTAGTGTGTAACCTTCAAACCTTATAGCCTGTTTATATTGATTTATAGATGAAATATATCGTTTTGTTTCTGGAAAAACAGAAATGCATTTATCAAATAGCAAATCCGGGAAAATAATCGTTATATTCTCAATTTTACCTTTATCGTCATGAATATTTTTATCAAAGGACCAGCAATGTGGTATATTGGGAGGAATAAGTACAACTTCACCATTAGAAAAAGTTTCCATAAGATCACCAACGATACGTGTTCCACTCCCTGTTATAACATAAGATAACTCCCACTCGGCATGTTGATGAAATGTAATTTGCTCATTCCATACAACATGAACATGGTCGTAAACAAAAGACTTATCATTAAAGATAGGAACATGACAATATTTTACCTCATCCTGCATTTTTCTCAATCTATAATTAGTATTACTGCAAATATAAGACAATAAAAAATAAAAAAAGGACAATATGGATGTAAGAGTTCTAAGTATCTTTGCCAAACATTTTAAAGACATAATCTATGAATTACATTTCTTCAACTTCATTTTCAGATACAAAAAGTCACTACGAAATATTAGATGGGCTGCGTGGAGTGGCAGCAGTAATAGTCGTTATGTTTCACATCCTTGAAACTTTTACCGGAGGCGATCATTCAAAGCAAATAATAAATCATGGTTATCTGGCTGTAGATTTCTTCTTTGTTCTTTCGGGCTTTGTTATTGGCTATGCTTATGATGACCGTTGGGGTAAAATGAGTTTGAAAGGTTTCTTTAAACGCCGTATTATCCGACTCCACCCAATGATTATTATAAGTATGATTATAGGGGCTATATTCTTCTATTTCCAGGAAAGTGCCGCTTTTCCTGTAATAGGTCAGACTCCGGTTTGGAAAATGATTCTCGTTATGCTGATTGGTTTTACGTTGATTCCTGTTCCAACATCAATGGATATCCGTGGTTGGGCAGAAATGCATCCACTCAACGGACCGGCTTGGTCTCTCTTCTTTGAGTACATAGCCAATATTCTTTATGCCCTTTTCATCCGGAAGTTCTCTAATAAGTTACTTTCAATCCTTGTATTTATTGCCGGATGCGCCTTGATTCACCTTGCAGTAACAAGTCCCAACGGAGATGTTATCGGTGGATGGTCAATAGACTCAACGCAGTTACGAATTGGATTTACGAGGTTACTTTACCCATTTTTTGCCGGATTACTATTATCTCGTGTTTGCAAGCCAGGCCGTATTAATCATGCTTTCTTTTGGTGCAGTCTGCTACTTGTTATTATTCTGTCAATACCCAGAGTTGGAGGAACTCAGTTGTGGATGAATGGCCTTTACGATTCTTTATGCATCATATTCATATTTCCGTTTATTGTTTATTTAGGTGCCAGTGGCAAAGTAAAAGGGAAATATTCCTCAAAAATATGTGAGTTTTTAGGTGACATTTCTTATCCGATATATATTATTCACTACCCATTCATATACATGTTTACAGCTTGGGTAACTAATAATAAAGTAACCTCATTTACACAGGCTTTTCCTGTTGCAGTTCTTGTTCTTTTATCATCCATCCTTCTTTCGTACCTCTGTGTAAAACTATATGATGTACCAGTAAGAAAATGGCTAGTAAATCATTTCATGAAAAGTCCAGCTAAATAATAGTACGTACACAATTATAAAAAAAGAGGTAACACAACGTTTCTCTTTGATATATTTTAAAGGCTAATTTCGATAGCTGGTTTCCAGCTTAGCAATAATAATTAGATTTACTATGAACAGAAAAGTCCGGTTATGTTTTAAAAACATGATCGGACTTCTCTGTTTAATATTTATTCGCCAATGATTTTTATTTATTGGTGAATGGTTTTTATTTATTGGCGAATGGATTTAAATTATTCACCAATAAATTTCATCTAAAAAAGAATCCCATCTCAGAACCGGTTTATAAAGAAGAAACCTTTCGAGATGGGATTATATTATGTAAAGAGGAGAAAATCACTCCTCTTAAAAAGCTATAAGCAGAGCTTCTGATTAGTTGTTTTCAGGACGTAATTTACGAACAACTGCACCAGCTTGCCACATTTCGCTTTCGCGAAGAGCTTTCAATTCAGCATCCAAACCTTCGCGGTAGTCTGGTTTAGAGTTTGTATCAATTGAACGTTGAGCTTCGTTACCACACTTAACTTCAGAATACAATTTCTCGAATACAGGTTTTGTTGCATCGTGGAATGGGCCCATCCAGTCCAAAGCACCACGTTGAGCAGTAGTTGAACAGTTTGCGTACATCCAGTCCATACCATTCTTAGCAAATAAAGGCATCAATGATTGAGTAAGTTCTTCTACAGTTTCATTGAAAGCTTCAGATGGAGTATGTCCGTTTTCACGCAATACTTCATATTGAGCAAGAAGTAAACCTTGAATAGCACCCATCAAAGTACCACGTTCGCCAGTTAAGTCAGAGTATACTTCACGTTTGAATGTAGTTTCGAACAAGTAACCAGAACCAACACCGATACCAAGAGCAACAACACGATCGAATGCTTTACCAGTTGCATCCTGGAAGATAGCATAAGAAGAGTTCAAGCCACGACCTTCAAGGAACATTGTACGAAGAGATGTACCAGATCCTTTAGGAGCAACAAGAATAACGTCTACATCAGCAGGAGGAACAATTCCTGTTCTTTCTTTGTAAGTAATGCCAAAGCCATGAGAGAAATAAAGAGCTTTACCAGCAGTAAGGTTCTTCTTTACTGTAGGCCATACTTCAATCTGAGCAGCATCTGAAAGAAGGTATTGAATGATAGTACCACGTTGGCAAGCTTCGTCTATATCGAACAAAGTTTCTCCTGGAACCCAACCATCAGCAACAGCTTTTTCCCAAGTTTTGCCACCTTTACGTTGACCAACGATTACATTAAAACCATTGTCTCTTAAGTTCAATGATTGTCCAGGTCCCTGAACGCCATAACCAATCACTGCAATGATTTCATTTTTCAATACTTCACGTGCTTTCTCTAAAGGAAATTCTTCGCGGGTTACTACATTTTCAACAACACCGCCAAAATTCATTTGTGCCATTTTGCTTCTTTTTTATTTAAAAAACTAATTAATAAATATCATTTTACTACGGCAAACTACCTCGCCGCCATTCTTTTTTATTTCAACGTTATACTCGTTTTCGTTTATCTTCTGTTTATAAAAAGAAAGAGTATCTCCGTAATAACTTTCCGCAACGTATGCAACTTCAAAACGTTTTATCCGTTTTTCTTTATACATCTCAAGCGGAAAAAGATCTAGAACACGCTCAATATACTTGATACTGTTTACATGTCCGTTAATATCAATATCACTATACTTTGCCTCATAAATTGAATCAGGCTCACAATCATCTACTTTAATGCGACTTGGTTTTTCGATGGGACATTCCTTGTCACAAACATAATCAACAATGCTTCCGCCGTGCAAAGTAAGCAAGTCGGCTGGTTTTCGTGTCTGCTGGCTAATCATTGCCCATACAGAGCGAGCATAACCGATGGTGCGTCCGTCTTCGTCTAAGATCTCAAAATTACGATCTGTAAAAAGACGATATACATTTTCAACCCATGTACTAATGCTGAACTTCTTATATTGATAAGGCATTTCATCTAATTCAACAGCCAGTCGGGAAAGTACCCATGTGTAATGAGCTTCATTAAGATTGGCAATGCCAAATCCCCGGTCTGTGGAATGAAATCCTGCACAATTCAGTAAATGATTACCCAATACTCCCATTGTTAGATGTCCGGAGAAATCTACATGGAAGGGTTCTGCTACAAAATTATAATGACCTACTTTATTGTTCTGTTCCATTTTTACCTTTTCTACTTTCAACCAAAGCTAAGAAATTACTTAGACGCTCTACCGGACTTTTAGTAATGGCAATACGTCCTGAACGTACAAACTGCCACAATCCCATAGGCATAAGTTCATCATACAAAGCTTGCGTTTCCTCCGGATGACCGGTTAGTTCAATCACAGCATAGGTTTGGTTTACTTCAAGAATACGTGCATTATGTTTACGAACAAGTTTCTCTACCTGGTTACTGCCCAACAAGGACAATGCAGGAACTTTGTAAAGCGCCACTTCCTGAAAGATAATCTGATCGTCAGTATAGTAATGCGCTTGCATCACATCAATACGTTTCTCAATCTGCTTAGTAACCTTTTCTATTGTACTGGCATCCGTATGAACAGTAATAGTATATTTATGAATACCTTCAATAGAGGAGGCTGATACGCTTAATGTTTCAATATTCAGCTGTCGGCGTGTGAAAATAGTTGTTACCTGATTCAACAAACCGGCCATATTTTCTGAATAAACGTTGATTGTATATAATTTCTTATTCATAATATCAGTATTAGTATCCCAACAACATGTTAGTAACCGTTGCACCGGCTGGTGTCATCGGATAAACCATTCCTTTTTCTATCACTCCTACTTCAAGAAGGTAAGGACCCTCTGTTTGCAACATTTCCTTAATTGCTCCATCTAATTGATCGCGCAAATAAACTGATCTGCCCTTTATTCCATAAGCAGAAGCTATCTTCATATAATCAGGATTTCTCATAGGAGTGGAAGAATAACGTTCGTGGAAGAACAGTTCCTGCCATTGGCGTACCATACCCAGGAAGTTATTATTCAACAGAATAATCTTCACCGGAGCACCAGTTTCCATAATGGTTCCCAATTCCTGAATAGTCATTTGCAATCCTCCGTCACCACAGAACAGACAAATAGTTCTGTCGGGGGCACCAAATGCTGCACCAATAGCTGCAGGAAGTCCGAAGCCCATTGTTCCAAGTCCGCCAGATGTTACAACACTTCTACTCTTTGTAAACTGGAAATATCTTGCGGCAATCATTTGATTCTGACCAACATCTGTAACCAGTACAGCTTCGTGATTGGTTGCTTTCGAGATCTTATCAACAACTTCACCCATAGTAATAGGACCTTCAGCAGGATTCAACTCTCCTTTGATAACAGAATTGTATTCTGTTTCTTCGCTTTCTTTAAAGCTGTCAATCCATTCCTTGTGCTCGTTCTTTTTCAGTTGTTCTGTTACAGCAGCCAGCGTTGTTTTACAATCTCCTACTACAGCCACCGTTGTCTTTACATTCTTATTTATCTCTGCAGGATCAATATCAAAATGAATAACTTTCGCCTGTTTGGCATAAGTATGTAAGTCTCCGGTAACGCGGTCGTCAAAACGCATACCAATTGCAATAAGAACATCACATTCATTGGTTTTCACATTCGGTCCAAGATTTCCATGCATACCAAGCATTCCTTTATTTAAAGGATGAGCGGTTGGTAATGCCGAAAGTCCTAACAATGTTTTTCCGGCAGGAATATCTGCTTTTTCAAGAAACTCTAAAAGTTCTTTCTGAGCTCCGCCCAATTCTACACCCTGACCAACCAAAGCCAATGGTTTCTTTGCAAAATTTATAAGCTGAGCTGCCGCGCAAACAGCTTCTTCATCGATATCAACAACAGGTTGATAACTACGAATAAAATCTATTGTATGAGGTACATATTCAATCTTTGCCAGCTGAGCATTCTTTGCAAAGTCCAGGACTACCGGTCCCGGTCTTCCACTCTTAGCAATATAAAAAGCACGAGCCACTGCCCAGGCAATATCTTCTCCACGACGGATCTGGTAACTCCACTTTGTTATTGGCTGAGTTAAACTAACCAGGTCTATTTCCTGAAAAGCATCGGTGCCCAACAAGGCTGCACCAACCTGACCTGCGATAACAACCAATGGTGTACTATCAAGCATAGCATCTCCAATTCCTGTAATGGCATTGGTTGCACCTGGTCCGCTAGTAACAACGCATACTCCAACTTTGCCGGAGACTCGTGCATATCCCTGAGCTGCATGAGTTGCACCTTGTTCATGACGAGTCAGAACATGATTTAATTCTTGTTTATGATCATATAAGCAATCATAAACAGGCATAATCGCTCCACCGGGATAGCCGAATATAGTATCTACTCCCTCCTTTATCAAAGAACGGATTAATGCTTCCGAACCGGTAACTAGTTGTTTATCCATATTTAAATAGCTCGTTGTTTCGTTTTTATTAATCTATTAATCTAACTGCTCCTTTATCCGCAGAGCTTACCATACTTGCATAAGCTTTCAGACTCTTAGGAACATTGCGATCTCGCAAAGGAGCTGTAAAGGCTTTCTTTCCTCTCTCCATTTCCAGAGAACGGCGAAGATCAAGTTCTTTATCACTCAACTTCACATTTATAGTTCTTTCAGGGATATTTATTTCAATAATATCACCATCTTTTATTAATCCGATATTTCCTCCGGCTGCAGCTTCAGGAGAAACGTGTCCGATACTCAATCCCGATGTACCTCCACTAAAGCGTCCGTCGGTAATCAATGCACATTCTTTTCCTAAATGCTTTGATTTGATATAAGATGTAGGATATAACATTTCCTGCATACCCGGACCACCCTTTGGTCCTTCGTAAGTAATGACAACCACATCTCCCGAGACGACTTTCCCTTTCAGAATTCCGTCACAGGCAGCATCCTGAGAATCGAAAACTTTTGCAGGACCGGAAAACTTCCAGATACTTTCGTCTACACCGGCTGTTTTTACAACACATCCGTCCTGAGCAATATTTCCTTTCAATACAGCAAGACCGCCATCTTTAGTATAAGCGTATTCATAAGAACGAATACAGCCATCTTTTCTATCAGCATCCAGCTCTTTATAATAACAACTTTGTGAACCTAAAATCAGATTAAATTTACCTGCCGGAGCACTTTTATATTTATTTATTGCTTCATCACAAACGTTAGGGCTGGTTATGCAATATTTATCTATGGCCTCAGCAAGCGTCATTCCATCTGCACGTTTCACGTTTGCATCAATTAAGCCTGCTGCTTTCAGTTCTGCAAGAATAGAAATGATACCTCCCGCACGGTTCACATCTTGTATGTGATATTTCTGTGTATTCGGAGCAACTTTACAAAGGCAAGGTATTTTACGTGAAAGAGCATCAATGTCGTCCATTGTAAAATTAACCTCTGCTTCATGAGCTATAGCCAAAAGGTGAAGCACTGTATTTGTAGAACCACCCATTGCTATATCCAAAGTCATTGCATTAAGGAAAGCCGAATGAGTAGCAATGCTTCTTGGAAGAACACTGTCATCTCCATCCTGATAATATTTATATGTATTCTCAACGATCATTTTGGCAGCATCCTTAAACAGATTCTTACGGCTCTCGTGTGTGGCAACAATAGTTCCATTTCCTGGTAAAGCCAAACCTATTGCCTCATTCAGGCAGTTCATTGAATTGGCAGTAAACATACCCGAGCAGCTACCACATGTAGGACAAGCTGATTTTTCAATCTGAGCTACATCTTCATCGCTTACGTTTTCATCAGCCGACTTAATCATTGCATCGATCAAATCAAGATGCTGACCGTTCAGTTCTCCTGCTTCCATCGGACCTCCTGAAACAAATATTGTAGGAATATTAAGTCGCATAGATGCCATCAACATTCCCGGAGTAATCTTATCGCAGTTACTGATACAAACCATAGCATCTGCTTTATGAGCATTCACCATATATTCTACGCTGTCTGCAATAATATCACGTGAAGGTAGAGAATAAAGCATACCATCGTGTCCCATTGCAATTCCATCGTCAATGGCAATAGTATTAAATTCAGCAGCAAAGCAGCCCAGCTTTTCAATTTCGGCCTTTACTAGCTGACCAATTTCATGTAAATGAACATGGCCCGGCACAAACTGAGTAAATGAATTAACGATTGCTATAATAGGTTTACCCAATTGTTCTCTCTTCATGCCATTTGCCATCCAAAGAGCTCTCGCTCCTGCCATTCTACGACCCTGCGTACTGAACGAACTACGTAATTGATTCTTCATTGTTTCTTAAATTAAAAAAGCCTTCCTCATGACTGAGAAAGGCTCTAAATAATATTTTTATAGTACGATTAACTATACACCTTTCTCACGCTCTTGATTGGACCACCACGAGGCGAATAATATGCACTAGAGACAGATTAATTGATGTAATAATATTCATACTGCTTTTTATTTCTTTTTTAAATACGCTGCAAAGGTACGCTCTTTTTTTAAACCGCCAAACAAATTGAATAAAAAAAACGCTTAAATATTTGCAATCGTAAGAAATTAACGCATAATAATCCTATTTTATAACTTTCAACCACTTTTTAGGTTGAAAAGAGAAAGATTAAGATACATATATAATATGGAATCGTTATTTCGATTATACATTACTATTTTCTTGGTAGACTTTCTTAATTAATAAGAAAAGAGAATACACTATTTCCAAATATAAGTCATAATTTCCAAAAAAGGACTTAATAATCTGAAAATAAATAGCGGCACGCAGGTATCGAATAAATATTTCGTATATTTGCACCTTATTTAAATAGTACAGAATTTATTAATAACAAAAGTATAGATGGAAACAGCACCAAACAAACTCATAGTAGTTTCTTACGAACTGTATGTAACTGAAGATGGAGAAAGAGATTTAGTAGAAAAAGCAACCCCAGAACAACCTTTCCAGTTTATTTCTGGACTAGGCACTACACTGGACGCCTTCGAAAGCCAACTTACAGGTTTGGCAGTAGGCGATAAGTTTGAATTTACAATTTCTAGCACTGAAGCATATGGAGATTACAACGAAGAACACGTAATTGATCTCCCTAAAAATATATTTGAAGTTGATGGAAGATTCGACGCAGAACGCATTTTTGCAGGAAACGTTGTTCCTTTAATGGACGCTGATGGAAACAGAATGAACGCTACTGTAGTTGAAGTAGGCAACAGCAACGTAAAAGTTGATATGAACCACCCATTGGCTGGCGAAGATTTAACTTTCGTAGGCGAAGTTCTTGAATCACGTACTGCAACAAATGAAGAAATTCAGGGAATGATCAACGTGATGAGCGGTGAAGGTTGTGGTTGCGGATGCGACAGCTGCGGTGATGACTGCGGATGTGATGGCGAAGAAGGACATCAAGGTAGCTGCGGTAGCGGTTGCGGATGTCACTAATCATATATTAAAATAAATAACAGCACACAGATATTGCTTATATGGCAAACATTCTGTGTGCTGTTTTTATTTTATATAATTCCTTATCTTATTAATTTTCTTTCGAAAGTTCTTTCAATCGTTTATTCAAAAGTTTGAATTGCTTTTCATCTCCACCACGAACCACATATCTTATTACCCCCGCTTTATCTATCAATAAGCTCATCGGAGTATAAGAAATTCCTGTTTTACTTATAAAATTAATAGCATCCGGAATTTGACGAAACAACGGATGATTCTTGGTTACAACCTTTTCTATTTGATCTGAATTATTAAAAGTCATTGAAAGGAAATTAACGCCAGCGTATTTTTTCGTCAACTCATTTAGCTGCGGAATCTCTTTAATACAAGGTTCACAATATACATGCCAGATATTTATCATTGTAACTTTGCCCTTTATATTCTGATCCGTCCAAAGTTTTCCACCAGTATCAGTTAGAGTAAATTCAGGGCAAGGCTTATCACACAGTTTGTCTTGCAAAGCCTTATCATCCGCTTTTTGCTTCGCTTTGGATTCTTTCAGTTCGCCATTCACCCCAAACTCCGAAAGATTATTATTCGTCTGAAAACAATATGCAGCAGAAACACTACAAAAAACTATTATTGCACAAAAAAGCTTCTTCATCAAAAAAATCAAATTAACATTTAGTAATCCACATCAGTATCTATTTAGTTGAAAATGAATCACTCCACAAAGGTATAAATTGAGGCAATGGATTGCAAATGTTGCACAGAAAAATAAAGAATATATTCATAAAGACACAGATTTTAGCCAAAACAGAGGAAAATATTTAGCCATATCAAGGAATAAAAATAGGCCAAACTACGGAATATAATCCTGCCAAATGCGGGAGTTGGAAATATCAGACTTATGTAAACTACACCACAGCTCTCACAAAAATCAAAATCACAAAATTGATCTAGCAATCTAGCACCACCCACCTAACCACCTAGAAATAAACAAAATAACACCGCCAGATCAATTAAATTTGATCTAGCGGTGATCAAGCGATCTAGCGCTTGGTTCGTTTATTTAATCTCTACTACGCGGTACACTATTCCGCGGTGTGCAAGGCGATTGTCGAATTTATTCTTCAGTGTTCTCCCAAAAACCTTAGCAGCATTGCTGGTATATGTAAATTTGGAGTCGCGTTGCTGCATTCGTTTCAGCATCTCTCCGCAAGTAAGTTCCTCGGCTGGTTCATCGCCTACCGGAGAACGGAAATGTTACTTTCGATGGTGTACACTCATCGGGAGTTTCAAAACCTTCGCTAACTGCTGATATGGAAAACAGACCGATATTTTTCAGATGAACCGTATTTCCTTTCATGAGGAATGTTTGCATCACATCTCCCAATGCAATAACTGCTGCATGCACATCCGATTCATGAAGCGAACAACGCCCGCTGATGTCCTTTGCCAACTCATCTATCCCCACTTGTCCGGAACTAACCGGAACGCCGTGATAGCGCACTTTCTCTTCTTCTTTACTCTTATCTACTTTTTGACGAACAACATATAAAGACATACTTATTTGTTTAATTAATTTATAATCAGGTTATTTTCTGCACACCCGGATGTATCCGCCTCTTACACCCGGGTGTAAAAACAAACTCCACCCGGGTGTACAGGCGATATACACCCGGGTGGAGCGTTATTTTCATTTCTACAAATACAATAAATATTTATGAAAAATCCAAATATTCAGGAGAGTATTTACGAGTTAAAAAGGGCTTGTTTTGTAACAAAAGAGGATAACAGAAGTAGCCGTAATAAGAAGTGCTTGATTGCTAGATCACTGCTAGATCAAATTTGGTTGATCTAGCAGCTCTATACTATTCATTTATAACTAGTTAATTAACAAGTGCTAGATCGCTAGATCAATTTTGTATTTTCATTTTTTATGAGAGAGGTTTTTAGTACGGGCATTTATTTCCTTAAGCAACCTGAGTTCGGCGAGAATTCTATGGTTAGAAAAACAATTCCAATTGTGTGCTTTGTTCTCTTTCAAATTTGATTGATGGCTTTTTCGGGGAAAAAGCTGTATACCGCTTATCAAATGATAAAAAAGGATGGTCAGTTACAAGTAAGCAAACCAACCATCCTTCAATCTGAAAAACCTAACCAAACAGACCTGTTCTACTGAATCAATTATTTTATTACATTATTAACAGTCAATTTTATTTTCCCTTGATAAGGATTATCTTTCACCAACCATTTACCCCCTTCGCTATTGAGCACTACTTCTTTAAGTATATTATCGGTAGGTAAACAGATTAAGCCTTTAGCTTGTTTAACATCTGCTGAATAAACTGATAGTTCAAGCTTTGTCCAGTCCATCTTATCAGTTGATTGCGCAAGAGCAATATGAGGAATTACCGAACCATCACGAACAAGAATTACAGCAGGGATATGTCCAATTGAAATTTTATTCCATCCGCTCTGGTAAATCTTTCCCGATTGATAATCTATCCACTTACCTGCAGGAAGATAAACATTCCTTTGAGAACCGTTTTCCATCATCGGAGCTACCATTATATCATTCCCAAACATATATTGATCTTCCACCAACCATGCTCCCGGATCATTCGGAAATTCTACAAACAATGCACGTACCATTGGTAAACCTTTCTCCGTACAATTCTTTGCTTGAGCATATATATAAGGCATTAGTTTGTATTTCATCTCGGCCGATTCACGGAAAGCTTTCAGAAAAGATTCGTTATATAACCAAGGTTCTTTAGGAGGTGCACCATGAGCACGACTATGCGAAGTAAGGAATCCAAATGGCAACCAACGGCGATAAAGTTCTTCCGGCGATTTTTGTACAAATCCTCCTATATCATGACTCCAGAAAGAAAATCCGCTTAGTCCCAAAGAAAGACCGCCACGAAGTGTTCCCTGCATACCAATATCTGTATTTGCAGCATCGCCGCCCCAATGGATAGGATAACGTTGAGAACCCGCCCATGCACTACGTGCCCAGATTATATGTTCGTTATTAACTTTAGCGGTAACCTCGGCTACAGCCTTATTATATCTGAGGGGATAAAGATTATGTTCATAAAGTCCCCCTTTGCCCGATGCATAAAAACCATTTAACGGTGCCGCTTCTCCAAAATCCACTTTAATTGCACCAACACCCATCTTCAGTAATCCTGCCAACTTATCTTGATACCAGGCAACAGTCTGCGGGTTGGAGAAGTCGAGCACCGCATCTTCATACGGCATTCCGCCATTAGCATTCTTTACATTCATTCCTTTATCAACAATTTCAGTGAAATATTTATTTTTAGGTGTGAAGTAAGTCAGCTGCCAAAGTGATATGTGAAACCCATCCTCCCTGAGGTCTTTTATCATTTTCTCAGGATTACTGAAACGACTGGGAGCAAACTGATAATCGCATTGCCAATCGGTTTCAAACCATCCCGTATCGAAATGGATTACATCAGCCGGAATTTTATATTTCTTCAGATTCTTTGCAACATCATAACCTTCTGCTTCACTGAAATAAGTAATGCGGCTCATCCAAGTTCCAAAGCTCCATAGAGGAGGCATTGGCGATTTCCCCGTAAGATTAGTATATTCGTCAAGAATATCTTTTGGTTCGCCAAAGAACACAAATAAATCTAAAGCTTCATCGGCCATGAACAGTTTGTTTATACCTGTATAAGTAGCACCAAAGTCGCATGTTACCGGAGCGGAAGTATGCATAAACATTCCATAGCCACGGTTACTCATAAAGAAAGGTATAGGTTTGTACATCTGATCTGTTTCCGGTCCTTGAGGGTCTGTCACAAAAAGATTAACCTTCTGCCCCACTTTATTCAGAGAGGTAAACGATTCGCCACAACCCACAATCTTTTCTCCGGGAGAAAGCGTAAACACAGGATTTATACTACGTGAGTTATCACTACCTCGTTTTATAAAATTAAAAGGAAGATTTTTTACCTGAGTAGAGTCATTGTCTTTCCAGCGCCAGGTGTCTGTTAATTGTTTGCCGGCTGCATCTTTTAGAATTATCCGCCATGGATTCTCTTCAATTAATATAGAACCATAAACGCTTTTATAAAGATGTCCTCCTTTTACGGCCGAATACTTCCAGCTATTATCTTTTCCAGGAGTTTTCACCAGCATAACAGACTCTGCTTCTTTATGCTCAACCGGAGTAGTAAGCATGCGTATACGCAATGTGCGTGGAGTTACAAATTCAACTGAGAACTTTAACTGCGGGTTATTATCGTAAGCAGTTTCAGGAAAATCGAGCATCTGAATATTCTGTGGCAAAACAGTATTAGTATTAAATGCCTGACGGGTATACAACGTGTTGCGTTTCCATTCAATTTTTCCGGATGCCGATACAGGATCAAAGTTTGAAAGCTTATCTGCAAAAAAGAATATGTTTGTAAAATCTCCAAAATCGGAACTTACATCCTTCGCCTGATTCATCAGGTAAGAGGAACCACCATTGATCTGAAGCTGGGCAACCGAAATCGGTGAAGATAACAGCATAAAAAACAGGGCTATCACCCCAACTAATACGTGTTTTTTCATTGTTAATATTTTAAGTTAATCAAAGAGAAACAAAAGTATGGGATATTATTTAAAGAGTTATATATATAATGTTTTGAAAAAGGGGATGATTTGTTTCATATTTATAGAATTAGTCAGCAAAACCAGGAATATATAAGCTACAAGTGCGTTAATGGTTTTATATTATTAATTGAGATATTGCTATATTGTTGATTTTCAAGCCTTATTCAAATTTCAGACTTATTAAGTGAAAAAGAAAGATAGAAAGCATCTATTATATAATCAGATAAAACCTGATTTATAAAAGAATAAGAAAGAGAAAAAATAATGCAATTTATGGTAAAACCTTTCGCATTAATAGGTGTTTTTATAGTAATATTAAAGAAATATTAATTATATTTGCCATAACAAACTAAATGTATTAAGCTATGTTCAACTCATTCGGCAATATTTTCAGATTAAGCAGCTTCGGCGAATCTCATGGTAAAGGAATTGGCGGAGTTATTGACGGCTTTCCGTCAGGAATTAAAATTGATCTGGACTTTGTTCAAAAAGAACTAGACAGACGTAGACCCGGACAATCTAAGATTACAACCGACCGTGACGAATCAGATAAAGTTGAGTTTCTATCGGGTATCTTTCAGGGAAAGTCCACAGGGAGTCCTATCGGCTTTATTGTTTGGAATAAAAACCAGCAATCCAAAGATTACGAAAACATAAAAAATATATTTCGTCCGTCACATGCTGACTATACTTATCAGCTAAAATACGGAATTCGCGACTATCGTGGCGGCGGTCGTTCCTCTGCCCGCGAAACAATATCCCGTGTGGTGGCTGGTGCATTAGCCAAGATGGCTTTACATCAGATTGGAATAAGCATCACTGCTTACACATCACAAGTAGGACATATTCGCCTGGACGAAGATTATACCAAGTATGACTTCTCAAAAATAGAAGATACAGCAGCTCGTTGCCCCGATCCGGAAAAAGCAAAAGAGATGGTTGACTATATTTCTAAGATTAAAGAAGAGGGAGATACCATAGGCGGAGTAGTAACTTGTGTAATAAAAGGATGTCCTATTGGTCTTGGACAACCGGTTTTCGGAAAGTTACATGCAGTGCTTGGGAATGCAATGATGAGCATTAATGCGGCAAAAGCATTTGAATATGGTGACGGTTTTAAAGGATTAAAGCAAAAAGGGTCTGAACAAAACGACGTATTCTATAACCACGACGGTGTAATTGAAACCAGAACAAATCATTCCGGTGGTATTCAGGGAGGTATAAGCAATGGTGAAGATATCTATTTCCGCGTTGCTTTCAAACCGGTTGCCACTATCCTGATGGAACAGCATACTGTTAACATTGATGGAGTTGACACAACAATGAAAGCTAAAGGAAGACACGATCCATGCGTTCTCCCTCGTGCAGTTCCTATTGTGGAAGCCATGGCGGCAATGACAATTCTTGATTATTATCTGATTGACAAAACAACTCAACTATAGTATTATTAGGCATAATTCAATAATGAAACATATACAATCTTACATCGCTTTGCACGAGCAAAGAATGATGAATGAACTTTTCAGTTTAATACGAATTCCTTCTATCAGCGCTTTACCGGAACATAAAGATGACATGCTGGCATGTGCACAAAGGTGGAAAGAACTATTACTGGAAGCAGGTGCGGACAGAGCACAGGTGATGGCTTCTTCGGGAAACCCAATTGTTTACGGAGAAAAGATTGTGAACCCAGATGCAAAAACGGTATTAGTATATGCTCATTACGATGTTATGCCTGCAGAACCACTGGAAAAGTGGACTAGCTCCCCGTTTGAACCTGAGATACGCGACGGGAAAATATGGGCAAGAGGTGCAGATGACGACAAAGGACAAGCATTTATTCAGGTAAAAGCTTTCGAATATTTAGTTAGTCATCAGTTACTCAAAAATAATGTAAAGTTTATTTTTGAGGGAGAAGAAGAAATTGGTTCTCCTAGTCTGGAGCAGTTTTGCAAAGATCACAAAGATTTGTTGAAAGCCGATGTAATTCTTGTGTCGGACACAAGTATGCTGGGTGCTGATCTTCCATCGCTCACTACTGGTTTGAGAGGATTGGCTTACTGGGAAATAGAAGTAACCGGTCCTAACCGCGATCTTCACTCAGGCCATTTTGGTGGTGCTGTAGCAAATCCGATCAATGTTCTTTGTGGAATGTTAAGCAAGGTTATCGACGAAAACGGACGGATTACTATTCCTCATTTTTATGATGATGTAGAAGCTGTACCCGATGCCGAAAGAGCCATGATTGCACAAATACCTTTCGACGAAGAAAAATACAAGAAATCCATCGATGTAAAAGAGTTGGCAGGAGAAACAGGTTATTCCACGCTGGAACGAAACAGTTGTCGCCCATCATTCGATATTTGTGGTATCTGGGGCGGATATACCGGTGAAGGATCGAAAACAGTTCTGCCATCAAAAGCCTATGCAAAAGTATCTTGCAGACTGGTTGCTCATCAGGATCATCATACTATCAGTGAGTTATTTAAGAACTACATAGAGCAAACAGCTCCCGAAACAGTAAAAGTCAAAGTTACTCCTATGCATGGTGGTCAGGGATATGTATGTCCTATCTCCCACCCCGCATACCGTGCAGCCGAGACAGGCTTTGAAATAGCATTCGGAAAGAAGCCGCTTGCTGTTCGTCGCGGAGGAAGCATCCCTATCATCTCAACTTTTGAAGAAGTTCTGGGTATCAAAACTATATTAATGGGGGTTGGAGTTGAAGACAATGCTATACATTCTCCAAATGAAAGTTTCTCTCTGGATATATTCCGCAAGGGAATTGAAGCTGTTGCCGAATTCCATTTAGCTTATTCAAAATAATGTAATCACTTAAAATAGTGATAATAATGGCTATTTCTGAACAACTCTTTATATTTTATACCTAACAATAATGAAAATAATCATTTAAACATAAAAGTATACAAAAGACACTTTTTTTTTATTTTAATTTGCAAAACGGTACAGATATCAATCAATTAAAAGCAAAGTTCTGCATAAATGAAGCAAAAGAAGGAGTCATTTCTGGAAAATCTCAACAAGCGTCATATTAGTGCATATAAGCATTTATATGAAGATTATTATAAAGCGCTTGTTGTCTATGCCATGGACTTAGTTTCCCAAAAGGAGATTGCCGAAGATATTGTGCAGGATTTATTTGTCTCAATCTGGGAAAAAGAAATGGTATTTATTTCTTTGGCTGCATTTAAATCTTTTCTTTATAGATCCGTAAGAAATGCATCTTTAAATCATATAAAACATATAGATGTTGAAGAAAAGTATGTATTATCGCTTCAGCAAAACAATGAGCCAGAGTTCGATCCGGAAGTTGAGGAAGAAGAAATTTACCGACTGCTATTTTCTACCATAGAAAAACTACCTCCACGATGCCACGAAATATTTGAAATGCATTTAAAAGGAAAGAAAAATGATGAGATTGCAGAGACTCTGAATATTTCTCTGGAGACGGTTAAAACTCAAAAGAAAAGAGCTATCAAATTTATCAGAGAGAACATATCTCCATTTTATTTTCTACTAATTTTGCCTGACATATTGTAAGCAAATCAATCTATTTCTAATTTTTATTGTTTTTTTTCATCTTCCTTGTACCTCTTTTTGAGCACCATGTTGTTTTATAATAAACAAATGGTGATAATATGGGTACAGATCAAAATAATATAGAAAAACTTATTGTTCTTCATCTATTGAAAACAATTAGTCCGGAAGAGCAGGAAAAACTTAACGACTGGATAAATGCGTCTTCGCAAAATAAAGCTTTCTTTGAAAGAATATGCTCCGAAAAGACTTTTGAGAGAAAGTACAAACTTTATAAGGATGTAGATTCAAATAAAGCCTTTCAAAAATTTATAGAACGAACCGGGAATAAAGAGAAAAAAAGATTTCCTGTTTTAAAGCTGCTTAAATATGCAGCAATCTTATTGTTACCAATAACAATTGCAGCTTATCTCTTCCTTACTAACTCCGATTTGGATAATTACAAAAATGAAAGAGCTGAGATATTCCCCGGTAAACCACAAGCCACTCTGATTCTTGGAAATGGAAAGTTTATCATGCTAAATGCTAATGACAGGAAACAAATAAGGGAAGGTTTTTCATTACTTGCAATAAATGCTCCTTCAGGAATATCTTATGAAAAAACAAAAGACTCAACTTTATATAATCAGGAAAATATTTTAAAGACTCCAAGAGGTGGTGAATATACCGTTAAACTGTCCGACGGAACAGTAATACATCTAAATTCTGCCAGTCAACTTAAATACCCTGTAGCTTTTGGAGAAAAATCAAGAACGGTTTACTTAACCGGAGAAGCTTATTTTGACATTGCTAAAGATAAAAAGCGTCCATTTTACGTGGTAACTAATGATATTCTGATTAAACAATACGGTACATCATTCAATGTAGATTCATATTCACCAGACTTTGTTAAGGTGGTTTTAGTAAAAGGAAGCATAGGAGTTATTACTCAAAACCCTCAGGCTGAATATCGTCTCAAAGAGTCGCAGATGGCTGAATACACTAAGAAAGATCATACGGTTACAATTACAAATGTAGATACATATCCTTATACAGCATGGAATGAAGGTAAACTTGTTTTCGAAAACAAGAATCTTGGAGATATAATGCAGACTTTATCTTTATGGTATGATATGAACGTACATTTTGAAAATCAGAATCTAAAAAATATCCATTTTACAGGTAATCTAAAAAGAGATGCATCAATTGAAGATTTAATAAATGCGATAAAATATACTACAGATGTAGATATACAAATAAAAGGGAAAGAGGTATTAATAAGTAAAAAACCATAAAACTAGAATAATATTTATATGGAAAGAAACGGGCATAGATTTATTACAATAGTAATATTACTCTTCACTGCTATTTTGTTTGTGCCAAACAAAACAGCAGCAAACAATTTATCCGATAAGGATAAACTTACTCTAGATCTCAAAGACGTAACAATTAAAGAATTCCTTGAAGAAATTCAAAGGCAGACAAATCTGAATTTTGTTTATAATGCAGATCAGACCAAAATGCTTAAGCACATCTCCATCCAGGCTAAAGATGAGAGCATTAAAAGCATATTGAATAAAGTTCTCGTAGGAGCTGGATTCACATATAAGATTCAAGGTAATATCATAATGATTAAATACCAGGGAAATAAAAGCACTTTTAAAAGTGGTCAGCAGGTATTTAATATGCAGATTAAAGTGCTAGACGATAATGGAAAAGATCCATTGGATATGGCTGTTTGTTCCATCAAATCGCTTGGAATTTTCGGTGTAACAGATAAAAATGGATATGCTGAATTAAAAGGTATTCCAAATAATGAGGATGTTTATCTGGAGATTTCTTATCTGGGATTTGAAACGTATAAGCAAACTTTGAGTATAAGTAAGAATACACAGTTAAATATCCGGATGAAACAGACATCTCTGCAACTTAAAGAGGTTTCTGTTGTTGCAAAAAACAGTGCAGCAGGTGCTTCAACAAGTTCAAGCATAGGACGACAAGCCATTGATCACTTACAAGCTGTGAGTTTGGCAGATATTATTCAGCTCGTTCCTGGAAATCTGATGACTAATACTGACCTTACTTCAAAATCAAACTTACAGATAAGGACACTGACCAACAACACAACAAATGCATTTGGTTCTTCTGTTATAGTTGATGGAGTACCTATCTCCAGTAATGCAAATCTTGGAACTCAAGGTAGTTACAGTGAAACATCATTTACAGGAACTGATTTAAGACAAATCAGTGCTGATAATATTGAATCTGTTGAAGTTATACGAGGAATACCTTCTGCAGAATATGGAGACTTAACTTCTGGAGCAGTGATCGTTAAAACAAAAACCGGACATACTCCATGGCAAATTAAGGGCAAAGTTAATCCTTCAACAAATAATTTTTCGTTAGGAAAAGGTTTTAAATTAAATAATAATCTGGGTACACTTAATACAAATGTGGATTATGCCCAAGCATGGGGAGACCCGAGAACAAAAACAAAATCTTTTGATAGATATAGTGCTAGTGTAAATTATGCAAAAAACTTTTTTAAGATATGGAGAACTAGTACCAGCATAAATTATTCTGGTCTTGTAGATTGGAGTGGAAAGGATCCGGATCAGGTTGATGATGGAACATTCTCCAAAGAAAGAAACTCTACAATATCAATAAACCACAATGGTAAGATTGGCATTAATAAACTATTCTCCCGCACATTAAGCTATACTTTTGGATTTTCATATAACCAAAATGAATACAGAAACACTAAAATAGTAACAAACCCTTCGGGTTTTTTACCGATACTGACTGCTACCGAAACCGGATACAATCAGGTTTCTGTAGAAACATCTTCGTATAAAGCTTCGGGTGGAAGTAAAAGTGCTCCAAAAAATATATTTTTCAAAGTATCAAACTCTTTTTACTATAATTTAAAAGGTTTATATCAAAGATTCAACATGGGAGTTGAATATAAAAAAGAATCAAATAGTGGCATTGGATATTACAATGATAATGACAGATATCCATTACAACCAAATAATAACGGACGTCCACGATCATATAGTGATATTCCGGCTTTAAATCAGGTATCTGGCTATTTTGAAGATAACTTCCGCTGGAAAATTGGAAAAAGAACTTTTAATCTACAATTGGGCGGAAGATTTACAACTCTGCAACCTGGAAAAGATGAACAAACGTTCTCTTTCTCACCACGTATAAATGCTTCAGCATCTATTTTTCCTTGGCTTGAACTGAGAGGTGGATATGGCACAAACTCTAAAACCCCAGGACTAATACATTTATATCCTGACAAGAAGTATACAGACAGAATTGCAGCTAACTATATGCCTGTAGGAAAACCTCTGGAGCAATTGGTTATGTACCATACAATGGTTTATAAAACTCAAAGAACAAAAGGACTTAAAAATGCCAATAATACAAAATATGAACTTGGATTCGATATTAAATTACCCCAAAACAGAAAGTTAAGTATCATTGCATATCACGACAAAACAGGTAATGGCTTTGGCTCATACACAGAATATTTCACTTATAATTCAAATGTCTACACAAAAGATAAAGGATTAATAACCGCCCCGGGACAAGCAACAACTGTTGACTGGAATAATCCTTCAAGAATAGATACGATTTTTACCACTACAGGTAAAATTGGTAATACTAATGTATCTATAAACAAAGGTATTGAAATGGATTTTGGCCTTGGTGATATTTCTGCAATAAACAGTTCTTTCTATTTAACAGGAGCATATATGGAAACTGAAGGATACTCAAATGGACCAAATTTCTCTGATCCATCAAATTTACCTTCAAAATATTCTATATCAAATACTACTCCATTCAAGTTGCTATATCCTTCTGGTAATTCTAAAGATATAAACAGGAGATTCAGTACAAACCTACGAATGGTATGTAACATTCCAAGTCTGAGAATGGTAGCCTCATTAGCAACGCAAGCTATCTGGTATACTTACACAAATACAACCAATCAGAAAATGGATCCAATAGGATGGATTGACACAGATCTTTCATATCATGAAATTACAGCTTCCATGCTAAACGATGAAAACTATAAAATAAAAGAGGTTTTGCTAAGTAAACAAAGACGCAATCCTAAAAATAATCCACCTTCTTCTGAACCTGTATTATGGATGATGAGCGGCAGACTTACAAAAGAATTGGGAAAGAATTCCGGCTTTTCATTCTATGCTAATAATCTTTTTTATTATGAACCATTCAAAAGCAATAATGTATCAACCACTTTAACTCAAAGAAACGAAGGTACATTCAGCTTTGGTGTAGAACTATTTTTTAATTTCTAATATATAAATTGTTATGAACAGATTATTAAACCTTTCAACTTGGTTAATTATTTCATTCTTATTTATTGGAATGACTTCATGCAGTACAAATGATGATGCAACCAAGACTCTAAATTTCGATGTTAAAGTAACTATGCCTGCTGGATTTAAAGCTGATGTATTTTATGCTAGCCAGACTGTAAATATTACAAAGGGAACTGCTGTTGTTTATTCTGCAGTAACCGATGCAAATGGCATTGCACATTTTGAAAATGTAATTCCTGACGTTTATGATATTTCTACATCTTGCGAAATCTCTGGCGACGATTATGTAAATATGGTAGAGGGAGATGTTGAAAATGCAAATGTTTTAATAACAGGTAGCTTATTACAACAAACTGTTATCACAGAGGATGCTATTACCATTCCTGCGCAAATGAGTGTTAAACAAAGCCTGTTAATAAGTAAGATCTATTATGCTGGTTGCAAAGACAATAACACTAAAAACTATATGGCAGACCAATATATTGAATTCTTCAACAATTCTGACGAAGATTTATACATTGACGGTTTATATTTTGCATTAACAGAAACAGAATCAACAGCGGCTTTTCCGGCAAATGCTAACCAAGACTACGTGTATGTAAAACAAGTATTCCAATTCCCAGGAAGTGGCCAACAATATAAAATTGCTGCAGGAGGAACTGTATTGGTTACAAACAGTGCTATTGATCATACTTTAGTTGCAACAAATTCTGTAAATCTGACTAATGCATCATTCGAAGCAAAAGATCCAAAGAAGAATAACAATACAGCTACTCCGGCTCTTAATCTTATATACACAGCATATTCTACTATTCCAAGTATGAACATTCTAGCCGGTGGTGATGCAACTGTTGTTTTATTTAAAACGAAAGAAGATGTTTCAAAATGGGAAACTGTTTATAAACCAGGTGCAACTTCCGGATTACTATACATGAAAATCCCTACAAAAACTATTATTGATGGTTTAGAATGTTTAAAGAACAAAGCTACAACCGGAGCAGATGTTAACTCTAAGCGACTTTACAATTATATCGATGCCGGATACCAATATATTAATGCTGTAAGTGGATATACAGGTGAAGTTGTTGCAAGAGTGAAAGATAAAGATGCTAATAATCGTACATATCTGAAAGATTCTAATAATAGTACGAACGATTTTGCTGTATTAACAACAGTAAAACCAGGAGAATTTCCAAGTAAATAGATATTTAAAAATTAATCAAGAACCTGATGACTTTTGAATGCTACATCAGTCATCAGGTACTATTAAATTAACGACTTATGTTCCGTAATTCATATTTATTATACCTTGCACTCTTTATATCCATACCTTCATTTGGACAAAATGATTATTCATTATCTCTTCAAAAGAAAGAAAAACGAGATCTGGAACTTGTTCAGCAGTTGTGGATGAATACTCAGAATGCAGCAGGACTTTCATTAATGCCTATCGAAAATGGAGGAATAAGTGTGATGAGTGTTGGAAGAACCTCAGGAAGCTTCAACCGTGTTCAGGAAGGGAATGCTGAAAACAAATTATCATTCAGTTCGGAACGTTTCGATCGTATTGGAGAATCAATATATATCTATGGTAAGTTTGATTTCAATATGAGCAGACAATTTGAACGTTCATGGTCTGATGTTCTTGAAACATACAATTCCGATCCATATATATATGGCAGTTCTTTGAAAGGAAAATATGACTACCAAAAATTCAATCTCTTTGCAAAGATAGCAACCAAAGAGATCAAACGATTTACTTTCGGAACTCAGATAAACTACTCTGTAAGCGATTTCTCACGACTAAAAGATCCACGTTCAAGAGACTGTTTGGCCGATTATTCAATCATTCCGTCTACTACATATCGTTTAAATAAAACGCAGATAATTGGTTTAAATTTGAAATATCGTCACAGAAAAGAAAAAACGCCAAGTGTGATGACTGTTCAAACAGATCCTAACATGAAATACTACACTTTTACCGGGATGGAAAACGTGGAAGGAAAAGCTGGAGGATATAGTTCGTTTAAGCGTGAATTTGTAAATGACATCTTCGGTATCGGATTTGATTATAACTTCAAATCAGGGAAATTCAACTCTCTGAATTCAATCACTTTCGATAGTGAAAAAGAAAATATATGGGGAACAAATAAACAATCTCCAGGGAATTATAAAGAAAATGTTTATGCCGTTTCGTCATACAACACATACAAATCAGAAAAAGCACTGCATTCATTCGAGATAAATGCAAAAATGTCTGATGGAAAAGCAAATGAATTTCGCCAAGAGTTAATATCTATAACAAATACTGCAACAGGTATTATTTCTCAACATTGGAATACTCTTTTTATATACAAAGGAAGATATACCGTATCAATGAACAATATTCTTGCACATTATAGAAGGTATTCACTAAAAGATGAGAACAAATACAATTCATACATAGGTGCAATGGCCCAGTACAGTTCGTTCAATAATCAATACAATCTTCCTCTGTCGTCCTTGAAGGTAAGTAATTTGAGTGGAGGTATTGAAGGTGGAGTTAAACTTTTAGGAATAAAATCGCACTCACTTTGGTTTGAATCACAAGCTTCATATATGCATGTTCTGAATGCAGAAATGGATTTAAGTAATTCGTCTTCAGATTACGCAAAGCAAGTGCTTATACCGGATATGGAATATTATAACTCATCCTGCGTAAGAGCTAACGCTTCTTTGCAATATGTATTCCCGTTAAAGTTTAAAAGTTCAAACAATACAGGATATATTAAATTGTGGGGAGAAAATACCTGGGCTAAATCTTCAAGAGAAAAAAGATCTATATTTCTTTCAATAGGTATTTATACTGATTAAGATAGAAATTGCAGACTATAGATTATATTAATGACATTCAATAGAAAAATAATGCTTAAAAAAATTATTTGTTCTTTATGTATTCTTTTTGCTTTGAAAGGCTTTGCCGCTAACAATGCCGACAAGTTTACCAAAGCTGAGAGCGTTCAACACGGTGTTTTTAACACATACAAAATTGGGGATAATTATTATTTCGAGATTCCCCGAAGATTAATGAAAAGAGACTTTCTCTTAGCTTCAAGAGTTGCAGAATTGAGTTCTACAGATAATCGTTCAAACCTGGTGGCTGGTCAGCAATTGTATGATCCCATCTTGGTTCAGTTCAAAGAAGAGAACAACCAACTTTTTTTGCTTAAACCTGATAGCAAAAAGATATGTTCTCCTGATGATCCGTTCTTCAGCTCTTTTTCAAGAAATAATAAAACTCCAATACTAGAAGCATTTGATATTGAACAAAAAACCGATTCGTCAGTCTTCGTAAATATCACAAAGTTCTTCACGGAAGATATACCTTCAGTTGAGCCTTTTAACGAGAAATCAAAGCCAGGTAAAGCTCTCCCAAAATTGAATAAAATATTAAAGATAGAGACTTTTCCTTTAAATATTGGAGTGGAGGTGAGGAATGCTTATGAAGCAACAAAAGAGCCATTTCTTGTTGTATTACAGAAATCATTGCTTTTATTACCAGAAAATCCGATGACAGGACGACTCTATGATAAAAGGATGGGATATGATACTGTAAGCAAGGAGATATATTCTTCTGCTTCCCGTGAAATAGAAAAAGAAGCTTTTATTACCCGATTCAATCTCTATCCAAGAGAAAAAGATATTGCAGCTTTTAATCGTGGAGAACTTGTTGAACCTGCAAAACCTATTATCTTTTATGTGGACCCTAGTTTTCCTAAGGGATGGAGAAAGGCTATAATGAAAGGTATTGAAGACTGGCAGCAAGCTTTCGAGGCTATTGGTTTTAAAAAAGCCATTATTGCCAAGGAGTATCCTAATGATCCTGCTTTTAATCCAAACGACGTTCGTTATAACTGTTTTAAACTTGCTGTTTGTGACATATCTAACGCAATGGGAGTACATTGGACAGACCCTCGTTCAGGAGAAATAATTCAGGCTGAGGTTTTGTATTATAGCAACATAACCAAGTTACTTCATAAATGGTATTTTCTGCAAACCGCAGCAGTAAACCCGCTGGCAAGAAAGAAGGTTTTGGATGAAGAAACAATGGAAAAACTTGTTCGCTATTCAGCTGCGCATGAAATTGGTCATTGTTTGGGACTTAATCATAACTTCAGAGCTTCTTTTGCATACGATACTGAATCATTGAGAGACGCAGAATTCACAAAAAAGAATGGTACTACTCCTTCGATAATGGATTATGCAAGATTTAATTATATTGCACAACCGGGTGACAAAGGTGTTTATCTACTGCCTCCTACGTTAGGTATTTATGATAAGTTTTCTATTAAAATAGGCTACAAACCTATTCCAAAAACAAAGACCCCGAATGACGAATTGCCCACTATACGTAAATGGTTGCTTGAAAACGAAGGTAATCCTTTGTTTACTTACGGAAACAAAAGCATGTCACTTCCCGATCCATCCAGACAAACGGCTGATTTAGGAAACAATCCAAAGCAATCATCAAAATATGGCATTAAAAACCTTCAGTATATTCTTTCTCACTTGAAAGAGTGGATGCAGGATCCAAACGATAATTATGAATTTATCACAGAACTCTACGGAGAAATATTAAAAGAGAACTTTGAATATCTGGACAATACTATTCCTATGATTGGAGGCGTATATAATTATAATGCTGTTGCTAATGGCAAATATCCTTTGCAATCATTTGTTGATAAAAAAGCGAGCCTTGAAACGATTGATTTCATTATTTCAGAATTATTCTCTGAAGCTTCCTGGCTTAACAATTCATACGTTCAGGGATTTGCCGGTCCTCAGGCTGAAGAACTTATCAAGTATCAGAATAAAACTATTGAAAGCTTGTTTAGTCAGTCGATCTTTAACAATATGTACAAATTCAGTGATGAAAAGAATTTATTGCATGCAGAGGAATATTTATCTCATCTTTCTTCATTGATCTTTGCTGAAAATAATCCTGATATTTACGTAAGAAACATCCAGGAAACATATCTGGAGAAACTAAAGTCCTTATCTCAGAAAAAAGATTGTTTTTATTCGTGCATGTTACAGCCATCAGTAAAAAAGGAAATCAACAATATAAAGCAAATCATTTCCGGGAAGAAGGAAGAATGGTACATCTATTTAAAACAAAAAATGTAGTTTATGAACACAATAAAAAAACAGACTAAATTATTATTGCTGATATTTATTTCTTTAATTACAATAACCGGAGCTAAAGCCGATGAAGGTTTTTGGCTGCCTCAATTGCTTAAAGGAGAGAAATACAAAGACATGAAGAAAGCCGGACTTAAAATATCTCCGGAAGAAATATACAGCGTAAATAAAGCATGCCTTAAAGATGCAATTATTTCGTTGAGCTATGACGAAAGTGCATTTTCTCCTTTTGCCAGTGCAAGTTTCGTTTCAACTAATGGTTTGGTGATTACCAATTTTCATTGCGTCCTCAGTTATCTTGAACGTATTTCAAACGTAAATAGGAACTTCATTAAATATGGTTATTGGTCTACTAAGCAAGAGGAAGAAACTCCTCTTTTCAACTTGCAGGCTAACCAGCTTGTAAGAATGGTAGACGTTACAGAACAACTGACTGCAGGCATTGATACTATTGCTCCTGCTAAAAGAACTGCAGAAATTAATAAGCGCACTGCCAAACTGGTAAAGGAATTATCAGAGCACAATCGTTATGAGGCTAAAGTATATGCAATGTTTGGTAATACTCAATACATTGCAGCCATAGTAAAATCATTCTCGGATGTGCGCCTTGTGGCAGCTCCTCCTATTGCTATAGGTAAGTTTGGTGGAGATGATGATAACTGGAGATGGGCACGCCAGACTGGCGACTTTGCTTTATTAAGAGTTTATACCAACAAAAATAATGAACCGGCAAAATACTCTAAAGAAAATATTCCTTATAAAGCTCCTTATGCTTTGAGCATCTCTACTAAAGGGGTGAAAGAGGGTGACTTCACTATGGTATATGGTTTCCCAGCACAAACAAGACAGTATATTCCATCTTTCTCTCTCGAAAAGATTATTTTCAATGACACCAAAGCTAAAGCTGAAATAGCAGAAGCCAAACTAAGAATTTATCGTGAGGCGATGAGCAAAAACGATACTCTTAAAATACGCTACACTCCTCGTGTGAGTTCAATAGAGAATGTATATCTGAAATATAAGGGACAGATTGACGGAGTTCGCGAATCAGAACTTATTCAAACGAAGCAAAAACAGGAGGAAGCTTTCCAGCAATGGGCTGAATCATCACCGGAAAGAAAAGCAAAATACGGATATTTGCTTCAGAATATGAAAAGCGTATACGAACATCTTACTGAGTACAACTATGTTGATGTATACTTCACAGATGTTGCACTAAGCGGATCAAGTATTATTCCATTCGCCGGAAAATTTGAAAAGCTGATGGCCATGTACAGACGGAAAAAGGTAAACCAGAAAGCTGCAGAAGGTGAAGTAAAAAGATTATTGCCACTCGCCGACGACTTCTTCAATAATTGGGATAACGAAACCGAAAGAAAGTTATTTGGTGACTTACTGGGATACTTTAAAAAGAATGTTCCTACCAAATTCTATTCTAGTGAACTGGATAGCGTTGTGAAAAAATATGGTGATAACATGGAGCTGTATTCTCAGGATGCATTTTCTAAGTCCATACTAACAAATAAAGATAGTCTTGTGAGTTTCCTTAAAAATATCTCTGTAGCAAACATCAGCAAGATGGCTAATGATCCTCTTTATAAGATATCATTAGGATTCTATTTCATTGAGACCGAAAAGATTATTCGTGAGAAAGGTTTCCTTCAGGAAAAGAATGGTGAACTGTTCTCTCAGTATCTTCAGGGGATCTATGAAATGAACAAAAACAAGACTTTTGCTCCCGATGCCAACAAAACATTGCGCGTGTCGTACGGAAAAGTTGCAGGATGCAAACCGGAAGACGGACTAAGCTACAATTATTTTGCAACTCTGGATGGAGCTATAAGCAAATACTTGCAAAACCAAAACAACCCAGATTACTATGTTCCTGTAAAACTTAAAAAGTTGTACGACAACAAGGACTTTGGCAAATATGCAGAAAATGGAGTTATGCACACTTGTTTTATGACCAATACGCATACCACAAGTGGTAATTCAGGAAGTGCTGTTTTAAATGCAAAGGGTGAACTTATCGGACTTAACTTTGACCGTATCTGGCAAGGGCTTGCATCCGATTTTTCATATAATCCCAATAAAGCAAGAAGCATAGCTGTAGACATAAGATATGTTCTGTTCCTACTGGAAAAATTCTCTCCTTCTACTTATGTATTAAAGGAGATGAATATAAAATAAAACTTTGCCGTTGATGGCAAAGCCTATTACTTTTTTTTCATTCATAAATTGTGTTTCAGCAATGAGCACAGACTGTTTCTACTAACACCTAACCATCTAAAAGTTCTGTACAGAAGATTTAATTCTTTTGTACAGAACAATTAGATCTTCTGTACAAAAGAATTAATTGTTTTGTACAAGAATTCTCAAGTCATTCGCCTAAGAAATAAAACCTCCTGCCTTATACCTCCCCACAATCAATCATTTAGATGGGATTTCATTACGTTATCTGAGAAATGTTTCGTACTTTTGCCACAAATTTGAGTTAATACGTAGTAAAATGAACCTATTAGAACTAAGCGAACAGGAAATAATCAGACGAAACAGTCTGAATGAACTGCGTGCTATGGGCATTGAACCATACCCTGCAGCCGAGTACGTAACCAATGCATTCTCAACCGATATAAAACAGGAATTCGTAGATGTAGAAAACGTTGAGCCACGAAAAGTATCTGTGGCTGGTCGTATTATGAGTCGTCGTGTAATGGGAAAAGCTTCCTTTATTGAATTACAAGATTCAAAAGGAAGAATCCAGGTTTATATCACCCGTGATGACATTTGTCCGGGAGAGGATAAAGAAATGTACACCACTGTTTTCAAACGCTTGCTCGATTTAGGTGACTTCATCGGTATTGAAGGATTTGTTTTCAGAACTCAAATGGGCGAAATCAGTATTCACGCTCAGAAGCTGACAGTTCTTTCCAAGTCAATTAAGCCTCTTCCAATCGTAAAATACAAAGATGGTGTAGCTTATGATGCATTTGAAGATCCTGAACTTCGTTATCGCCAACGCTATGTTGACCTTGTAGTTAACGAAGGCGTAAAAGATATTTTTATTAAGCGTAACAAAGTATATTCATCTATGCGTGAATACTTTAACGCGAAAGATTATATGGAAGTAGAAACTCCTATTCTGCAATCCATTCCTGGAGGTGCTTCTGCACGTCCATTCATTACGCACCACAATGCACTCGATATACCTTTATATCTTCGTGTTGCCGACGAACTTTATTTGAAACGTCTTATCGTAGGAGGTTTCGAAGGAGTTTACGAGTTCTCAAAGAACTTCCGTAACGAAGGTATGGACCGTACTCATAATCCTGAGTTTACCTGTATGGAAATATACGTTTCTTACAAGGATTACAACTGGATGATGGATTTCACAGAAAAGATGCTTGATAAGATCTGTTTCGATGTAAACGGAACTCATGAAGTAAAAGTTGGTGATAATATCATCAGCTTTAAAGCTCCATTCAAACGTATTACAATGATTGACTCAATCAAAGAGTTTACAGGCATTGATATAAACGGAATGAATGAAGAAGAACTTCGCGAAGTATGTGCTAAGATTGGTGTGGAAACTGATGAAACAATGGGTAAAGGTAAGCTTATCGACGAAATATTCGGCGAAAAATGTGAAGGCAACTACATTCAGCCTACATTTATCACTGATTATCCTATCGAGATGTCACCTCTTTGCAAGCGTCACCGCGAAAACCCTGAACTTACAGAACGTTTTGAATTAATGGTTAACGGTAAAGAGTTGTGTAACGCATACTCTGAGCTGAACGACCCAATTGATCAGCTTGAACGTTTCCAGGATCAGCTTAAGCTAAGCGAAAAGGGAGATGATGAAGCAATGTTCATTGATAACGACTTTGTTCGCTCTTTGGAATATGGTATGCCTCCTACTTCTGGTATGGGTATAGGTATGGACCGTTTGGTTATGTTGATGACAGGACAAACCACTATTCAGGAAGTTTTGTTCTTCCCTCAGATGCGTCCAGAAAAAACAATTAAAAAAGATCCCGCAACTAAATATATGGAATTAGGTGTACCAGAAGAATGGGTACCTGTAATCCAGAAAGCCGGATACAATCTGGTAGAAGATATGAAAGGCGTGAATCCTCAGAAATTCCAGATGGATATCTGTGGAATCAATAAAAAATATAAGCTGGAATTGAGTAATCCGTCTGTCAACACTGTTACAGAATGGATTAATAAGCTATCATAAGGAATCATGAAATTACCTGGAAAAATAGCAATCATGGGCGGAGGAAGCTGGGCTACAGCTATTGCAAAAATAGTTTTAGCTCAGGACGACAGCATTAATTGGTACATGCGTCGCGACGACCGTATTGCAGATTTTAAACGTTTAGGTCATAACCCGGCATATCTTACCGGAGTAAAATTTGATGTTAAACGGATCAATTTCAGTTCCAATATTAATGATATCGTAAAAGACTCGGATACATTAATTTTTGTAACTCCTTCTCCTTATCTTAAAGTTCATCTGAAAAAGTTGAAAACTAAGTTAAAGGATAAATTCATCATCACAGCCATCAAGGGTATTGTTCCTGATGAGAATTTGATTGTATCGGAATATCTGACACAAGAGTATGGAGTGCTCGAAGAGAACATTGCAGCTCTTGGAGGTCCGTGTCATGCTGAAGAAGTAGCATTGGAACGTCTTTCTTATTTAACTATAGCTTGTCCGGATAAAGATAAAGCACGTCTTTTTGCCCGCAAACTTGCCAGCCAGTATATCAAAACATCTGTAAGTGATGACGTGGCGGGTATTGAATATGGCTCTGTACTTAAAAATGTATATGCCATTGCTGCTGGTATTTGCAGCGGACTAAAGTATGGCGACAACTTTCAGGCAGTGCTCATATCAAATGCAGTTCAGGAAATGAATCGTTTCCTCAACACGGTATATCCAATAAACAGAAGCATTGACGACTCTGCTTATCTGGGAGATCTGCTGGTTACTGCATATTCAAACTTTAGCCGTAACCGTACATTCGGAACAATGATTGGTAGAGGTTATTCTGTGAAAAGTGCACAGATAGAGATGGAGATGATTGCCGAAGGATATTATGGCACAAAATGCATAAAAGAGATAAATAAACATTATCACGTAAATATGCCTATTCTTGATGCTGTTTATAATATTCTATACGAAAGAATCTCTCCCGCTATAGAAATAAAATTATTAACTGATTCATTCAGATAACACACTTACAAATCATGAAAAATATTAGTTTAAACATCGAAAAGACTTTAGGATTTATTTCTAAAGATGCTGTCTATGCCTATGAAGCTCAGGCTAAGGCTTGCAGCGAAGCATTACACAACGGTACAGGAAAAGGTAATGATTTTCTGGGTTGGTTAAACCTTCCATCATCTACCAGCAAAGAATTTATTGCCGACATTAAGGCTACAGCTCAAATTCTTCGTGACAATTGCGAAGTAGTTGTTATGGCCGGAATCGGTGGTAGTTATCTTGGCTCACGTGCTGTAATCGAAGCTTTATCAGACAGCTTTGCATTACTTAAAGAAAAGAAAGATAGCCCTGTTATTATCTATGCAGGACATAATATCAGTGAAGATTACCTTTCTGAACTTACTGATTATTTAAAAGGTAAGAAGTTTGGAGTAATCAACATCTCTAAATCAGGAACAACAACTGAAACAGCTTTGGCTTTCCGTTTATTGAAAAAACAATGCGAAGACCAGAGAGGTAAAGAAACAGCTCAGAAATGCATCGTTGCAATTACCGATGCCCAAAAAGGTGCTGCAAAAGTTACTGCCGACAAAGAAGGATACAAAACTTATGTAATTCCTGATAATGTAGGTGGACGTTTTTCTGTTCTTACTCCAGTAGGTTTGCTTCCAATCGCAGTGGCAGGTTTCGATATTGAACAGCTAATTGCCGGCGCTGCTAAGATGGAAGAAGTATGTGGTTTGAATGTTCCTTTCAATGAAAACCCTGCTGCAATTTATGCTGCAACAAGAAACGAACTTTATAAGAATGGAAAGAAGATTGAAATTCTTGTAAACTACCACCCAAAACTTCATTATGTAATGGAATGGTGGAAACAACTTTATGGAGAATCAGAAGGTAAAGAGAACAAAGGTATCTTCCCTGCTGCTGTAGATTTCTCTACAGACCTACACTCAATGGGTCAATGGATTCAGGAAGGTGAACGCAGCATTTTCGAAACTGTTATCTCTATTGAAACTCCAAACAAGAATCTTACTGTTCCATCTGACGAAGCAAACCTCGACGGACTTAATTTCCTTGCTGGAAAACGAGTTGACGAAGTAAACAAGATGGCAGAACTTGGTACACAGATTGCTCACGTAGATGGCGGTGTTCCTAATCTTCACATCAGCATGCCACAATTGAACGAATATTATATCGGTCAGTTATTCTTTTTCTTTGAAAAAGCTTGCGGTATAAGCGGTTATATTCTTGGAGTTAATCCATTTAACCAACCAGGTGTTGAAGCTTACAAGAAGAACATGTTTGCTTTGTTAAACAAGCCAGGTTACGAAGAAGAATCAAAAGCTATTCAGGCACGCCTGTAAGCTATACAATAAATAAAGAAAAGCCTCAGTACCTTTATAGGTCTGAGGCTTTTCTTTTATATTTTATCTTAAAAAAACAGTCTTTATTTAATCATTTTTTCTGGAGATCAACATCGAGCTCACTTCCTTCACATTCCGTTTTGGCCGACAGATAAAACTTCAATGTCATCACATCTTCCTTAACATCTTGAACCGTAGCCTTAACTTTCACATTGGAAGTGGATACACCATCAATAAATGTTAGTCTGCAAGCTTCTGTATCAGTGAAATTCTTTTCAACAGAAACGTTCTTCTGATCATATTCTGCTAAAGAAATCTTAACTTCTTCATCATTTGATTTTGCATGAAAACTAAATAAATCAGATCCATTACCGATAAGATTGAGAGATAGCTCCACAACATCACCCACCTTAACTTTAGGGGTTTCAGTAACAATCGTATCATTAACAGAACAACTAATAACTTTTATCTCTGGAGACACAGTCGTTTCAGAGGCACAAGAGGATAGTAAAAAAAGTCCCAGAATAAATGGTAAAATAATGTTTTTCATTTATAAATCATTCAAAATCAATGCTGCAAAAATACATGAATAATCTGAATAACCAAACATTTGAATGTTAATTAAGAACTTCTTCGTATCTTTGCAACTCAATAAATGAACCTACTAACTATGTTTCAAACTGCAATTAGTCGCTATTTAGAGACCCATAAACATCCATCTCTTTCACTTAAAGCCGTCCTATTTGATATGGACGGAGTATTATACAATTCAATGCCTTATCACGCCGAATCATGGCACAAGATTATGGAAGAACGTGGATTGCATCTTTCTAAAGAAGAAGCTTATCTACACGAAGGACGTACAGGATCAGGAACTATCAATATAGTCTGCCAGCGTCAGTTTGGTAGAAATGCTACAGAAAAAGAGATTAAAGAAATTTATAAAGCAAAAACGGAAGTATTCAACAGCTATCCGTTAGCGTTACCCATGGAAGGAGCTATCGATGTACTGACAAAGGTTAAACGCGACGGTTTATTTCCCATGATAGTAACCGGTTCTGGGCAGGCATCATTATTAGGTCGCCTGAATAATAACTTTCCTGGGGTTTTTAAGCCCGAACTAATGGTTACCGCTTTCGACGTAAAATATGGAAAGCCAAATCCGGAACCATATCTTATGGCATTAAATAAAGGAAACCTAAAAGCTAATGAGGCCATCGTTGTTGAAAATGCCCCCCTTGGAGTACAGGCTGCCGCGGCAGCTGGTATATTTACTGTAGCTGTCAACACTGGTCCTTTAGATGATAATATACTCCTTGATGCCGGAGCTAACATTCTTTTCCCATCTATGCAGGCACTTTGTGATTCATGGGAAAATCTGTTACAGGAGTTCAGTAGAGCGTAAAGGGAATAGATCTAGCTAGATAAGTATATACAATAAAAGAGAGTGTTCTAAAGAATATTTTATTATCCCGATAATGCTCTAAAAGGTATCGAAAAAGTGAGGGTAGGTACTTTTTGTGAGGGTAAAGTGAGGGTTTAAAATGCTACCATCACTAAATATATGACTGATTTATAACCTATTGAATGAACCTGGTGAGGGAGTGAGGGATGACTTTAGAAAGATTATTAACGGAGACACCCCCCCGGATGCACAAATAAATATTCATTGTTCAAAGCTGAAGAATTAACAGTTATCACACAAGTTTTTATACTGAGTCGAAATAATTCAAAGAATAAAGAAAACAAATGGGGTTATCCAAAACTGGACAACCCCATTTGTTTAATAAGTGATCCCGGTGGGACTCAAACCCACGACCTTCAGAACCGGAATCTGACGCTCTATTCACTAAGCTACGGAACCTTATTGCGCGGGCAAAAGTACAAAAATAGTTGTGTGTTTCCTAATATTTATTCTAAAATCCTTTCAAAACCTGCTTAAATGATAATAGTGCTTATTCTAGGAAAATATATTATCTATCAATTTTTCAGTTAATTTGCTTATTTAGAGAATACAAGAAAGATGTTTATATATGTTATGTTTATCAATCTATTGAAAAACAATACAATGGAAAATAAGGACAACAACTATTATTTTGAAATAGGTATTGCTAATTAAACATACATTTTGCTAATATTATATCAATAAATAATAGCAAATATATAAATATTATGTATATTTGCCGACTATAATTTAGAAATAAACAACCTATGAGCTATCTTATAAAACCAGAAAACTACCAACCATTACTCGATTTGCAACAAACCGAGCTTGGAATAAAACAGATTAAAGAGTTTTTTCAACAAAACTTATCGTCAGAATTACGCCTTCGTCGTGTAACAGCTCCTTTATTTGTATTGAAAGGAATGGGAATTAACGACGACTTGAACGGAGTAGAGCGTCCTGTATCCTTCCCTATCAAAGAATTAGGAGATAAAGAAGCTGAAGTTGTGCATTCTCTTGCTAAATGGAAAAGAATGACACTTGCTGATTATAATATAGAACCAGGATATGGTATTTATACAGATATGAATGCTATTCGTTCTGACGAAGAACTTGGTAATCTACATTCATTATATGTAGATCAATGGGACTGGGAACGAGTTATCAACCGTGAAGATCGTAATATTGATTTCTTGAAGGAAATTGTGGAACGTATCTATGCTGCAATGATTCGCACAGAATATATGGTTTTTGAAATGTATCCACAAATCAGACCATGTTTACCAGAAAAGTTATTCTTTATCCACTCTGAAGAACTACGCCGACTTTATCCGGATTTAGATCCTAAAGGCCGTGAAAATGCGATTACCAAAGAGTATGGTGCAGTATTTATCTTTGGTATTGGCTGTAAACTTGGTGATGGAAAAGAACACGATCTACGTGCACCGGATTATGATGATTATTCTACACCAGGCATCGACGGTTTACCAGGATTAAATGGCGACCTTTTGGTATGGAACTATACTTTAGACCGTGCAGTTGAACTGTCTTCTATGGGAATCCGTGTTGATAAAGAAGCTTTGCTTAGACAATTAAAAGAAAGCGGCAATGAAGAACGTAAAGATCTTTATTTCCACAAAAGATTGTTAGATGGAACTCTTCCGTTAAGTATTGGCGGTGGCATTGGACAGTCACGTCTTTGTATGTTCTACTTACGTAAAGCTCATATTGGTGAAATCCAGGCAAGTATCTGGCCTGCAGATATGAGAAAGGAATGCGAAGAGTTGAATATGCCTTTAATCTAAAAACGAATGAACGTACAGATTGAAGAGAGCTGGAAGAAACATCTTGCACCAGAATTTGAAGCCGACTATTTTAGTCGGCTTACTAGTTTTGTACATGACGAGTATGCACGTTATACAGTTTATCCTCCGGGTAAACTAATTTTCAATGCATTTAATAGCTGTCCGTTTGATAAAGTTAAGGTCGTGATTATTGGACAGGATCCATACCACGAACCAGGGCAGGCTCATGGTTTGTGCTTTTCTGTAAACGATGGGGTTCCTTTTCCTCCTTCATTGCAGAATATTTTTAAAGAAATAGCAAGCGATTTAGGTACTCCTGCTCCTGCAAGTGGCAACCTTACCCGATGGACTGAACAAGGCGTAATGCTAATGAATGCAACTCTTACAGTAAGAGCACATCAGGCAGGCTCGCATCAAAACAAAGGATGGGAAACATTTACTGATGCTGCAATTCGTCATTTAGCAGAAGAACGAGAACATCTGGTGTTTATTCTTTGGGGTTCTTATGCACAAAAGAAAGGCGCTATGATTGACAGGAACAAGCATCTTGTACTTTCGTCAGCTCATCCTTCTCCCCTATCTGCTTATCGGGGATTCTTCGGAAACGGACATTTCAGCAAGACTAATAAATATCTGCTGGAACATGGAATTGAACCAATAAATTGGTAATAGCCTTACTATATAACCGATATACAAATAAAAAAAGAAGACCAACAATTTATACACAAATTGTTGGTCTTCTTTTTTATCTATATTAGTATTAATACCACTTAATATTTGAAGAAGCACTGCTTCGTTGCTCCCATTTCAAATCTTGCAGCATGCTTGAATTAGCACGTATTGAGAAATTATAAGAACGGTATTTACCAAACGGCGACAAACTACAAGTCATACTCCAACAGTGCAAGTCACGAGATATATTACAAGTTGTCTGCGCAATCTGCTTTGCATCAAAGTCGTATGAGCCTTGGAAAGAGAAATTCCATTTATTAGAGATCTTAATATTTCCAGAACCACTTAACGTATGAGTCAGCTTAAACGGATAACGCATTGTTTTTTCATTAATCTTAGCAGCTGTGTTTTCTCTGAAATTAAAAGAATATGCAAGAGAGAATGACCAAGGCATTTTAAATGGAAGATATCCATCTTGATTAACTTCAGCTTTTTTCTCTTTCTTTTCTGACTCCCCATCTGTTTTAGCTTCCTCCTTAGGTTTTTCTCCTTCTGGATTATTAGCTCCTTCTTTCTTTTCCTCATTTTTCCCGAACCACTTTTTCCATGTGCTATTATCAAAAGTATATGAGAAAGATGAACCTGATCCCTGGAATCGTCCGAAACGACCATAAGACCATTCTGTTTTATCACCTACATAAACATTACCATTTTTATCAAACTGATATGCATAAGTAGCAAACGAAGTATTGAAATTAAATGTATAACTCTTAGTTAGTTTCAAACGCAAACGCATGGATAAATCACTCCAGGGTTTTGTCTTTGCAGCCATATTATATGAGATACTACCACCTAATTCATCAATTAAACTAACCTTCTTTACAGAGTCATTAGCAGATTTAATTTTCATTTCCACATTATTGGAAACATCAAAGCTAACATTACCTTGTTTACCTTTACCCGGTACCCCAAAAAGTCCACTTGCATAAGGAGAGTAATCTACTGTTTTCTCATCACCGTAAGCATCAATATATGTATAAGAGTCCCAGTATCCATATCTTTTTGCACCGAAATCTGGTTGTGCACTAAGACTAATAGTTGGAGTTATCACGTGACGGATAGTTTGAATCTTATCACCAAAGATAGCCTTCATTGGTGTGTAGAAACCATAGAGTTTCGTGCTTAGTCCAAGACTCATATTATAATTATAAACACGATTAAATCCGTAAGTGGTATCTTTTTTAACAGCCTGACTATTGTCATCCCAGGATTGCTTTATCTTATTAGTATACCAACGTTCGGTATAATTAATAGAAGGAGTTACATTTAGATATTTAAACAAAGTAAAAGTTGCACTGATTGGAATAGAGTGATTCATTGCATTTTCCCAATCTTTCACTAAACTTGATTTAAAGAATTTATCTTCTTTTGTAGTAATGCTATTCTTTAACTGACCGGTATAACTCATTGATATTTTCTCATACCAACGTTCTGCTCCAACTGCCTTCTTACGTTTAAAAGGGAAAATACGGCTTAAAGAGATATTCAAATCCGGTAACGTTACAGCTAATGTAGAGTCCTTTGTACGCTGTGCAATATTAAATGTGCTCGACATTGTCAGATTCTGATCCGGAAAGTTACGAGTATAACTAACACTGGAAGTCTTCGTATTCTGAGAATATAAAGAAGGATCATAATAACTGCCTAAATTAGTCTTCTCATAACTACTTGTGGCAAAGTTAACACTTGCCGAGAAAGAACTATTTGGACTTGCCTTAGCATCTTGTCTATGAGTCCAGTTTAGTTTAAAGTCCTTTGATACTGCATAGTCTACATTCTTCTCTCCGGTTTTAGTTACCTGATAATTTGCACTTAAAGAACCAGAGTACTTATATCTTTTATTATAATTTGTTGCAGTACCAAGCCCCCATGAACCTTTAGTGAATATCTCACCTGTAAGTTTCAAGTCCATATAATCACTGATAGCAAAGTAGTATCCACCATCACGGAGATAAAAACCTCTATTCAGCTCGTCTCCGTAAGTAGGCATAATAAAGCCTGAAGAGTAACTGCTACTAAATGGAAAAAAGCCAAAAGGTATTGCTATAGGCAAAGGAACATCTTCTACCACCATATATGCCGGTCCGAAGACTACATTCTTTTTAGGTTTTACCTTTGCACGTGTTAGTTGTAAATAGAAGTGTGGATGTTCGTGGTTATCACAAGTAGTATATTTACCATCTTCCATAAAAAGATCATCACCAGAACTTTTCTTTGCATTGTAACTGGTTACATATCCCTCTCCTTGTTGTGTTACCACATTTTTTATATAACCGCGTTTACTTTTAAAATTATAATTGATAGATTTTGATTCGTATGGTGTTTCTCCATCTTTAAAGACTGGTGCACCAGTTACTGCTCCCAAAGAATCGACTTTACCTCTGGCATAGACAGTACTACTATCCATATTCATGGTAATTATCTCTGACTCAAGTTCTATCTTCTCATAATTTACCTTTCCTTTTCCATAAAGGTGAGCAAAACCTCCTTGTGTAAAAACTATGGAATCGGAAGCTTCATAAGTAACAGGAGCATTTAATTCTTGCTTTTTCTTTTTTGACTTTAAAGTATCCTGAGCCAAAGAATCTGCTTTAATTGTATCAGAAGACAACTCTTTCTTCTTTCCTTTCTGAGCATGCACTCCATCAGATAGTGAAAGAGTAACAGCAACAAACAAGAGCGGAATTATATATGTTTTAGCTTTTAATGACGTCATCAATTATGCATTTACGCTTTAATGGGCAAAAGTAAGCATTCTCTACCAAATATTAACTGCTTTCAGTTTATTTAATTTTTTTTTTAGGATTAAAGAAAAAGATTACACCATTCATCAAAGCGTTTTAGTCCTTCGGCTCCAAATTTGGCTATTGTTTTTCGGGCAGCATCCACACTTTTCTCTTGATCAAGATGAGTTTTAGAAAAAAACTTATCGGCGAAACAAATTACTTGCTCTTCCATAGAAACAGGTAACAAATCGCGATGTGGAAGCGGTAACTCATTTTTTACAATATCAAGCGCTGTAATTCCAGCTCCGGTATGACGTTCACACACGAGGGCATGACGAGGATATCCTTCCTTTCTTATTAAATCTGCACCCAAATAGCCATGACAAATATAGTGTTCTTTACCAGTACAGTCTATTCCATGCGCATTTGTCAGAAAGATTCCAATGTCATGTATCATTGCAGCCTCCTCTAAGAACGTCTTATCAAGATTAAGTTCGGGATGACGGTCTGCTATCTGTAAAGCCTTATCAGCAACCGATCGGCTATGAGTCAATAAAATATCAAGCTGCCTTCCTGGAGTATAATATTTATTAATAATTTCTATTGGATTCATTATCACCTTAATACTTGTTTATTCAATTGAAATAAATAATTTTGTGCAATATTACTAAATTTAAGCGTAACAAACATGAATGTACACGAGTTTTTAAGCAATACTATTTTAAATATCAGCATTGAGAAATTGATTTCTTTTTTCGTTAAAGCTTTGCTGATCTACGGGGTAACACAAGTTGCCGTTTCTTTTACCAAATATTTGTTCAGACGTTCGCAGAAGAGGAAAAAACTTGCAATTCTGGATCAAACCACTTCCAGCTTTATTCAACGACTGATTGTTTATACTCTTTATATCATAGGTATTGCAATCTTCCTCTCTTTGATTCCGGGAATGGAAAAAGTTAGTAGTTCTATTCTTGCCGGTGCAGGAATCATGGCAATGGCAGTTGGTTTTGCTTCGCAAGAGGCTTTATCAAATTTTGTCAGTGGGTTGTTTATTGTCTTTGGAAAACCATTCCGAATTGGTGATTCAATCATGATTGACAGTGTGGTAAACGGAACTGTAGCCGAAATCACTCTTCGTCATACCATTATAAAGAGTTTGGACAACAGAATGATTATTATCCCCAACAGTAAAATCAACTCCAGTACAATTGTTAATTCTACTATTGGTGAACAAGATACCTGCAGCTTTATTGAAGTAGGAGTCTCTTATGACACCAACCTTGACAAGGCAATCAATGTAATGAGAGATGAAATAATGCACCACCCATTGTTGATTGACCGCCGCACACAAGAAGAAAAACAGGGCAACACACCACAAGTTGTTATTCGTGTAATTGCGCTTGGCGATTCGGCTATCACACTTAAGGCATGGGCTTGGGCAGCAAATGCAGGAAATGCTTTCGTTTTAAAATGTGACTTACTAAAATCAATTAAAGAACGTTTTGACAAAGAAAACATCGAAATACCTTATCCATATAATAATGTCATAGTAAAGAAATAACCTTTTTCTATGAATAAACCCTAATATTATGATAAAACAAAGACAATTTAAGAGCCTGGCAGTGCTATTGCTTCTTTGCATGGCAAACTGCATCAATGCGTCAAGTGAGAGAAGTCCTTTAAAACCAGCTGAATCGGTTTCAACTTCCTCAAAGGAGGTAAAGGTTGGGGCGGAGCAGATGGATAAGCTTTTACCAATGCTTAAAAACAAACGGGTAGCATTGGTCGTTAATCATACTTCAATAGTAAACAAAAAAGGGACTCACCTTTTGGATACCTTAATTACTTGTGGAATTAATATCAAAAAAGTCTTTGCTCCAGAGCATGGTTTTCGGGGAAATGCAGATGCTGGAGAAAAAGTTAAGGATGGAAAAGATAGCAAGACGGGAATACCAATTATTTCTCTGTATGGAAAAAACAGGAAACCAACTTCTGAGCAGATGGCCGACGTAGACATTGTGCTTTTTGATATTCAAGATGTAGGAGCCCGATTCTATACTTATATAAGCACCATGCATTATGTAATGGAAGCATGTGCCGAAAACGGGAAGAAATTAATTATTACTGACCGTCCAAACCCCTGCGATTATATTGACGGACCGATTATGAAATCGGGATTAAAATCTTTTGTGGGAATGCATCTTATTCCACTGCTTCACGGATGTACAGTTGGAGAACTGGCACAAATGATTAATGGTGAAGGATGGCTGGAGGGTAAAAAGAAATGTTTGCTAACGGTTATCAAAATTAAAAACTGGAAGCACGGACAGCCATATTCATTGCCGGTAAAGCCTTCTCCTAATCTTGCCAACGATCATGCTATCAGCTTGTATGCTTCTCTTTGTCTTTTCGAAGCTACTGATATTAGTGTAGGACGTGGAACCTATTTCCCTTTTGAAGTATTGGGTGCTCCGGATAAAAAATATGGTGAGTTTACTTTTACGCCAAAGAGTCTTCCTGGTTTTGAAAAGAATCCTATGCACAAAGATCTGCTTTGCTATGGTTTAGATCTTAGAAAAGTCCAGGCTCCAAAAGGATTCACGCTTAAGTATATATTACAGTTTTATAAACTATCAGGTCAAGGTGCTGACTTTTTTACCCGCCCTCGCTGGTTCGACCAGTTAATAGGAGATTCATCTGTAAGGAAAGAGATTATTGAAGGGAAAAGCGAAACTGAAATAAAAGCCGGATGGCAACAAGGATTAGCCAAATACAAAAAAATGCGTGCTAAGTATTTGCTTTATGCAGAATAATATCGAATTACGAAAACAGTAATACAGAAACAGTGGTGAGAGCATTTTTCATCACTGTTTTTTTATTCATAAATAATTAGACTTCACAAGAGTAAACAGTTTTTCGCTAATATTGTTATCTATAAAGTAATGTACATTAAAAGCTTTATAGATATGAAAAATATAGCATTAATAGGAGCTAGTGGATTTGTAGGTTCTGCCTTATTAAAAGAAGCATTAAACAGAGGACACAAAGTAACAGCTATTGTTCGTAATCCGGAGAAAATAACATTGACTCACCCTAATCTTTCCGTAATAGGAGGAGATGTAAGAGATGCCGCAACAGTGGAAGAACTGGTAAAGGGTATGGATGCTGTTATTAGCGCTTATAATCCGGGATGGACAAATCCTGAACTACATAAAGATACTCTAAAAGCTTATTCGGCCATTCTAGAAGGTTGCAAGAAAGCTGGAATAAAAAGATTACAAATAGTGGGTGGAGCCGGAAGTTTGTTTATTAAGGGTGTACGTCTTTTAGATATGGGAGTCATTGAAGAAACAATATTGCCGGGGGTAAAGGCATTAGCTCAGGTTCTGTACACGCTTCAAGAAAACGAAAAAGAGTTAGACTGGGTATTCTTCTCTCCTGCCGCTAACATCGCTCCCGGAAAACGAACCGGAAAATTCCGTCTTGGGAAAGATGATTTGATTACTGATAATAAGGGTGAAAGTTATATATCTGTAGAAGATTATGCTTTAGCAATGATTGATGAGCTAGAGAATCCAAAACATCACTTTGAACGTTTTACCATAGGATATTAGCCTCACAAAGCGGCTTTATTATTTATTATTCAAAGCCGCTTCATCTTTTTTTCTCTTTTTCCAAAGTTGCCATGAGTTAATTGTGTTCTGCCACAAAATATAAGAAGCCGGACCAACTGAAGCTACCGGACCAAGGTATACTTGTGCCATCCAAATTGCAAGGATTGTGTTTTTCTGTCCAAGAGCCTGCCCACCTGAGATACGATTTTTATAATGCCCGCCTATATTCTTTCCAATAAAAAACTGCAAACAACAAACAACAAGTGCGGAAACTGCAATCAATATTTCGTTTGTAAAATTAGGATTTTCTTGATTAACCAGAAATGCAACAGTCTTACCTACAGCTACTGCAAGGGCAACAGTCCAAAGATAAAAGGAAGCCATAGGCATACTTAGCATTTTGCTATATATTCCGGGAAGTTTTGACTGAATAATCCAGGCTAGAATAAATGGAAAAATCAGCAATGGCATCACTTGTTTACATATATAGAAAAATGATGTAAAAAATGGAAGTGAACTATTGGTTCCCATTAACGAGAATATTATCGGAGCCGCCATTGCAACAACAACATTGGACAATAATGTGTAGGCAGTGAGACTGGAAACACTTCCTCCCAGCATACCGGTTATAACAGCTGCAGATGTTGCTGAGGGGGCAAGCATACAAATCATAGCTCCTTCGCCAACTATTGGATTGAAAGCAGCAATAGATACGTAGATTAATATACTTCCTATTAATTGAATGAGAATAAGCCAGAAATGAAGTCGTTCAAATCTCAGATCATGAGGCGAAACCTTAATAAATGTAAAGATAAGCATTACAAAAATTAGTGCAGGCGAGAGTGGAGCCAATAAGGAAAAGAACTGATATCCAAGCGCACCAACAAGCATGGCTATAGGCAATGCCCAATTCTTTAGGAACTTCAACATGATCATCTTCTTTATATTTCGAGATGCAAAGTAACGGCTAAATAAATAAATATGCTACCTTTGCCGCGATTTTTTATTTTAATTTTATTTTAAATGAAAGAAAACAAGTTAACGACACGACATGCTGCACGATGGAAGCAGTTCAATCACAAGTCGTATGCTGTGTTCTGTAGTTTGAAGAAGGAAGTCAATATTGGCGTTCTGGCAGTAACAACACTTGCCTTTGCCAATATAGATTGTGTTTCGGCTCAATCTGAGACTTCTAAACAAATTAAAGAATACAAGCTCGACGAGGTTGAAGTTACCGGCAGCCGTGTACCGCTCACTTTAGGCGAAGCGGCGAGAATTGTTACTGTACTTTCGCGCGAGGATATTCAAGCGGCGGCGGTACAAAGTATTAACGATCTATTAGAGTATGCCGCAGGCGTAGATGTCCGCCAGCGGGGAGATCTGGGTATCCAGAGTGACATCAGCATCCGAGGAGGTACTTTCGACCAAATCACCATTCTTCTCAACGGGGCAAATATCAACAGTCCCCAAACCGGCCACAACACAGCCGACTTTCCTGTAGACATGAACGATATTGAACGTATAGAAATTCTTGAAGGCCCGGCCGCAAGAGTATACGGCACTTCGGCTTTTACCGGAGCTATCAATATTGTGACCAGAAGTGACAAGCAAAGCCATGCAGCTATCAGTTTATCAACAGGTCAGTACGGATTATTTAATGGAGGTGTTCGTGGAAACTTCTCGAAAGGGAAATTAAGCAATCAGCTTTCTACCGGGTATAGTCGTTCGGACGGATATATTGCCAACAGCGACTTCAGTGCCTCACGTGCATTCTATCAGGGAGAATATTCCGGTGAAGAAGTCAATGTACGCTGGCAAACGGGAATAAGCGACAAAGGGTATGGGGCTAACACTTTTTACTCTGCTGCTTACCCTAACCAGTACGAACACATGCGTAAGTATTTTGTCTCCGTTCAGGCCGAAACAAAAGGAAAGCTTCACTTCACTCCTATTATTTACTGGAATCGTGGACACGACCGCTTTGAACTGTTTCGGAATAATCCGGCTTCGTGGTACACCGGACATAATTATCATCAGACGGATGTTTTTGGAACTAATCTGAATGCTTACTTCAATTCCATAATAGGAAAAACAGCCTTCGGCACTGAGTTCCGGAACGAAGGTGTACTAAGTAATGTTCTGGGTAAACTGATGGACAAACCAATAAAGGTTCCGGGAGAAGGTGATCATTATTTCACCAAAAAAGATAACCGCTCAAGTATAAGTTATTATCTGGAGCACGATGTTTTATTACCTCGTTTCACCTTGTCTGTTGGGTTAATGGCAACCATGAATACCGGACTTGATAACAAGTTCCGATATTATCCTGGAGTAGATGCATCTTATCGTTTGACCGATAAAGTGAAGTTTTACACCTCATGGAACATGGCGTTACGTATGCCTACCTTTACCGATCTCTATTATGAAAGTAAAACGAATCAGGGAAATCCATATCTGAAGCCGGAAGAAACTCAGGCGTTCGAAGTTGGATCGAAATATTCGTCACCTGTATTGCAGGCATCCGTTTGCGGTTATTACCGAAAAGGAAAGAACATGATAGATTGGGTGAAGTATTCTGCCGACGACAAATGGCATACGGTTAACCATACCAAACTAGATAATATGGGAATTGAAGCCTCTGCAAATTTAAACTTTTACGAGTTATTTGGTAATACGAGCTATTTAAAGAAAGCAACAATTAGCTATTCGTACATAAATCAAGATAAAGAGATTGGCGAAGTGTACAAATCAAATTATGCTTTAGATTATCTGAAACATAAATTTGTAGTAAGACTAGACCATCGTATCTGGCAAAAATTAGATGCAAGCTGGGCATTTCGCTGGCAAAGTCGCGAGGGAAGTTACACTAAATATGTAGATCTGAAACCTATAGCCGAAGTACCATACCCGTCGTTTTGCTTACTAGACCTTAAGCTTTCATGGAATGCAAAAAACTATTCTCTTTTTGCCGAAGCAAACAATCTGTTGAATCGTGAATATTATGATTTGGGCAATATACCTCAACCTGGATTCTGGGGAAAAGTAGGTGTAAGTTACCGGATAGACTTTAGATAATTCACGATAGCTAATAGAATGAAACCTGAATACTTCTTTAAAAGAGGTAGAGTATAAATATATAAGGTGTAGACTTAAACATAATAAAATCTACACCTTATTTCATTTAAGTGTAGATCTAAAATATATAACAATACGGAGAATTGACTAATATACCTTATTATATATATTAATGCAGCCGTTCGCATCATTTATTCAGTTTTAAACATTAACAAAACTTCATTTCCTGCTCAACTGACATCAAGAAAGCTAACTGCTTAAAAAAGACAAAACTTGAATGTAAATAACGAGTTTTCAGAAAAAATGCATTACATTTGTATTTTATTGTGCAGAAATGAGAAAAAGTATCATTTATACCCTTATTACAATCACTTGCATCTGGTTTGCAACAATTGGATGTTTACCGGCACTCGGGAAGGATTTTGTATTAGTTCTTGATGCTGGTCACGGAGGTCATGATCCCGGAGCAATTGGTGATATTTCCCGCGAAAAAGATATTAATCTGAACATCGTTTTAAAAGTCGGTCAGCTAGTACAACAAAACTGTAATGACGTAAAAGTTATCTATACCCGAAAAACGGATGTATTTATCCCATTAAATCAGCGGACAGAGATTGCCAATAATGCTGGTGCCGATTTATTCATTTCAGTTCATACAAATTCTGCACCGGCAAAATCAGCCAGAGGTACCGAGACTTTTTCTTTAGGACTTTCCCGTTCAAGTGCTAACTTGGAAGTTGCTAAACGCGAAAACTCCGTAATTCTTCTGGAAGATGACTATAAGCAAAGATATGCCGGATTTGATCCAAATTCATCGGAGTCATATATCATGTTCGAGTTTATTCAGGATAAACACATGGAGCAAAGTGTTGGTTTGGCTACATTAATCCAGAAACAATATAAATCGGGTATCGGCCGACCAGACCGTGGAGTTCACCAGGATATTTTTCTTGTTTTGAAAACCAGTGCCATGCCTAGCGTACTTACAGAAGTAGGTTTTATTTCAAATCCTGAAGAAGAACAATATCTGAATACTGAAGAGGGAGCAAATGCATTATCCAGATCAATCTTCAATGCATTCCTTCAATACAAGCAGAAGCATGATATTCGTAAGTCTAAAGCAAGAGTTACATATCAGGTAGACAACGAGGTTAAGACACAAGAAAAGAATTCTGCACCCCAAACTCTCGCAGAGAAATCGGATTCAACAAACGAAAAAGTCAAAGAAGTTCCTGCTGTAAAAAGGCGAAAAGAGAATATCACTACTAAAAAAGAGGAGAAAAAGAACAATCATTCAACAGAAAACGGAATTATATTTAAAATACAAATACTAACTTCGAACCAAAAACTTAAAACAACCGATAAACGGTTTAAAGATTTAACTCCGGTAGACTATTTCTGTGAAAGCGGAATATATAAATACACATACGGAGCTTCAGAAAACTACAATGAAGTTCTTAAAACGAAAAGGGAAATAGCCGGTCAATTTAAAGACGCCTTTATCATCGCATTCAAAGATGGTGAGAAAATGAATATAAATACTGCTATTGCAGAATTTAAGAAGAACAGAAAATAATCAAGACTAAAAATAAATTAAGATGAGATACTTTACTAAAGAGGTTAAGATAGGAATTGCTGGAATTATCAGTCTATGCATGCTTGTATATGGCATTAATTACCTCAAAGGCATTGATATGTTCAAACCTACAAGTTACTTTTATGTAAAATACAAAGATATTCAGGGATTAGCGAAATCAAGCCCTGTATTTGCCGATGGCTTCCGTATCGGAATCGTAAGAGAAATCTATTACGATTATAATCGCCCCGGCAATGTTACCGTAGAAGTAGAATTGGATAAAGACATGAGAATTCCGAAAGGAACTCATGCGGAGCTGGTTACAGAGATGCTTGGAACAGTAAAAATGAATCTTATTTTGGCCGTTAATCCAAACGAAGCTTATGCTATTGGTGATACTATTCCGGGAACCGTTAATAACGGTCTGATGGAAGCTGTAACCAAGACTATCATGCCTCAGGTTGAAAGAATACTTCCTAAGCTGGACTCTATCATGACATCACTCAATAAAATAGCAGCCGACCCAAATATTCCGGCCACTCTTAAGTCTGTCAGAAAAACAGCCGACAACCTTGCAGATGCTACAACAGAACTTCGTTCAATCATGAAGAAGGATGTACCACAAATGACGAAGAAGATAAATACTATAGGTGATAATTTTGTTGCAATCAGCGGTGATCTCAGAAGTATTAATTATGCTTCAACATTTAACAAGATAGACTCTACTATGGCTAATGTTAAGATGGTAACAGATAAGCTCAACAGAAAAGATAATTCACTTGGATTGCTACTTAATGATGCTTCACTTTATAATAATTTATCTAATACAGGCGCTAATGCTTCGCTATTATTAGAAGACTTGAAAAGTAATCCTAAACGTTATGTGCACTTCTCAATTTTTGGCAAAAAATAAACTTTTCAAAAAGCATAAAATAGATTTTGTCTAAATAGTGCTCTAATTATTTATATAAAAGAAAAGCTATTAACTGCTCCATTAATAGATAGGTATAAACATTTTAATAAAATAAATAATTCAAAATAACATTCCATGGTTTTTTATCTATAATTATCTAGCTATCAATGCATTGCAAATATGCAAAAGTATAAATTTCAGACTTTTAGATAGATAAACTCTATAAACCGTTGAAATTAAACGAGTTATTAATTTTATAAAAAAAACAAGAATAAAATAACATTTGTTTTTCTCAAATAAGATTCTCAAATTTGCAATAGTAGAAGTTTCTTATAATTAATAAATTGTATAAATAGCCTTATGATTGAATCCAATCATGTAAGTCTATGGAACCGCTGTCTCCGTGTGATTCGAGACAATGTTCCTGAAACTACATATAACACTTGGTTTGTCCCTATTGTCCCTTTAAAATATGAGGATAATGCACTGACTGTACAAGTACCTTCTCAATTCTTTTATGAATTTTTGGAAGATAAGTTTGTAGAGTTACTTCGTGCTACCTTATACAAGGAGATTGGCGAAGGAACTAAACTGATGTATCGTGTAATTGTAGATAACAGTTCGAAAGCTTCGGTAGATTTAGAAGCTACGAACCGTTCTACTGCAATTCCACAACGAAGTATCATACGCAATGGAAACAAGGCGCCTAATACTTTAAAAGCCCCTTCACCTCTGGATCTTGACCCGCAACTAAATCCGAACTACAATTTTGAGAACTTTATTGAAGGTTATAGCAATAAATTATCAAGAACAGCCGGAGAGGCAGTTGCCGTAAGCCCTGCAAAAACTGTATTCAATCCATTATTTGTTTACGGTCCATCAGGTGTAGGTAAAACTCACCTTATCAATGCAATAGGTACACGGATTAAAGAGCTATTCCCCGATAAAAGAGTTCTGTATGTATCTGCACACTTGTTCCAGGTACAATACACAGATTCTGTACGTAGCAATACTATTAATGATTTCATTAACTTCTACCAAAGTATTGATGTATTAATCATCGATGATATTCAGGAATTTGCCAGTCTTACAAAAACCCAGAATACATTCTTCCATATCTTCAACCATTTACATCAAAACGGAAAGCAGTTAATACTTACTTCCGACCGTTCCCCTGTTCTTTTGCAAGGAATGGAAGAAAGATTGCTCACACGTTTCAAGTGGGGTTTAACAGCAGAACTGGAAAAGCCTAATGTAGAACTAAGAAAAGGTATTTTAAAAAACAAGATTCACCGCGATGGCTTAAATTTCCCAGAAGAGGTTATTACATATATAGCTGAGAACGTTAACGAAAGTGTGCGTGATTTGGAAGGTATTGTTATCTCTATCATGGCTCATTCTACAATCTACAATAAAGAAATTGATCTTGATTTGGCAGAAAGGATTGTACGTAAAGCTGTAAAATGTGAAACTAAGGTTATTACTGTTGAAGATATTATTGAAAAGGTATGTAAGCACTTTGAAGTGGAATCTTCAGCTCTTCATTCTAAATCGAGAAAAAGAGAAGTTGTACAAGTACGCCAGCTAGCAATGTACTTAGCTAAAAAACATACAGATTCATCTTCCTCTAAAATTGGCCAGTTAATTGGCAGCAGAGATCATGCAACTGTATTACACGCATGCAAAATTGTTAAAGGCCAATTTGACGTAGACAAATCATTCCGCGCAGAAGTGGAAGAAATTGAAACTTCGCTCAGAAAGAAATAACTAATAATTAAGCAATATATGGGATTATTCAAATCGAATCAATCCCATTTTTTATGCTCTTTTCTCTGATTTCTTTTGAGAGTATTTTTAAATATTTAATTCTCAAAGACTTATTCTCACCTTTTACACAGTGTTATCTCAACAATAAAGAACAATCCCCGAAAAAGTATTTATAAGCTTTTTCGGGGATTGCTTAATATATTAAGATTCTCAAATTTATTTTTGATTGCCGGATGCAGATTTTCAACTTATTCGTGCAAGTTTATTATAAGGCTTACCCTCACTTTTTGCTAAAAATAATACATCCAGATTTCTTTTACTGTACGATCCATCACTCCATCACTATCTTAGATATACAAAACTGATAATAAGCTGATTGAGACGCTGAAATAAAAGAATCATCCCTCACTAATCCATCACTTTATCCATCACAAAACGAGTCATCCATCACTATTTTGCACACTTGCAACACAAAATCTGCATTTTATTTCTATTAATCACATCGTTTTCCTGTCAACTCAAATCAAATTACTCAATAAAGCCTTGTTGCTTAAGAGCTTTAAAGAAGTTGTCAGACATAAACTCATTATCATTCTTTTTATATCTTACATCAGTAAATACCTGAGCTAATGTTTCTTTATTGTTTTCTGCAATAAATTGTTTATTTTCCGGCAATGATTCTTTGTAAGCATATAGCTTATCAATCATCTCACTTGTATAATCACAGTAACGTTCTTCGTGTACAATAGCCTCAATAGGCAGGCGATCTGGTTGAGCCGGGCACTCATCAGGATATCCAAGAGTTATTGTTGCAACCGGAAAAACTAGATTTGGTAAATTAAGAGTTTCAATAATTTGCTGAGGATTATAAATTACCGTTCCTAAATAGCAGATGCCCAGTCCTGCTTCCTCTGCAAGAGTACAAAAGTTCTGTGTATAAAGCAATGCATCTGTTGCAGCATTCATAAAAGAAAGGAAGTTTGCATACCCAGGTTTAGCATTGCGCAATTCGCACCATTTAGTAAATCTATTAAAATCGGCACAAAAAGTTAGTACTACAGGTGCCCCTTTTATCATTGGCTGATTAAAATGAGCCGGAGCTAATTTTGCTTTCATTTCTGCATCGCGAGTAACTATAACGCTGTAAACCTGCATATTTCCGATAGTAGAAACACGTGAAGCTGTAGAAAGCAAATCATTTAACAAATTAGGATCAATATCTTGTTGTTTATACTTTCTTATTGATCTTCTGTTCTTTACTGACTCTATCATATCTTTTTTCTGCAAATATAATAAAAGAATCTATATTGTTATCCGTTTTTTTAGGGTTATATTATTAAGCAATTTCCATTTTTGAAAAGCTACCATGTATATAAAAAGAATAAAAATATATTTTTTGGATAACTTTTTCAAAAAATATAAAATGCAAATAATTGTATATCAATATTTTAAACACACAAAACGGACAACTTTAAAAAATACACGCATTAAAATTATATTTTATTTTGTATTTTACTTTGATTTAACAAAAAACATTCATAGATTTGCATAACCAAAATCAATACTATTTATTTTATTAATAAGGAACCTCTACTAACTTTTTTATTAATAACAATATAATTCGAAAACATCGTGGAGAAGAACACTTATTCTTATGAAGAAGCTTTTGAATCATCTTTACAATACTTCAAAGGCGACGAGCTTGCTGCAAGGGTTTGGATTAACAAATATGCAGTAAAAGACTCTTTCGGAAATATTTATGAAAAGTCGCCAGACGATATGCATTGGCGTATCGCAAATGAGATTGCAAGAGTTGAAGCTAAGTATCCTAATGCACTTAGTTCGCAAGAGCTTTTCAACCTGTTAGATCATTTTAAATATATTGTTCCTCAAGGAAGTCCGATGACTGGTATTGGTAACAACTACCAGGTTGCTTCTTTATCCAATTGTTTTGTAATTGGAGTTGATGGAGCAGCTGACTCTTATGGCGCAATTATTAAGATTGACGAAGAGCAGGTTCAACTTATGAAAAGAAGAGGTGGTGTAGGTCACGATCTTTCACATATCCGTCCAAAAGGATCACCAGTTAAGAATTCTGCATTAACATCAACCGGTATTGTTCCTTTCATGGAGCGTTATTCAAATTCTACTCGTGAAGTTGCACAAGATGGCCGTCGTGGTGCGTTGATGTTGAGCGTATCTATTAAACATCCGGATTCGGAAGCGTTTATAGATGCAAAGATGACTGAAGGAAAAGTTACCGGTGCAAATGTTTCGGTAAAACTGGATGATGACTTTATGAAGGCAGCCAGCGAAGGTGGCATTTACAAGCAACAATATCCTATCGATTCTGAAAATCCTACAACAGTAAAAGAGATTGATGCTTCTTCTCTTTGGAAGAAGATTGTGCACAATGCATGGAAGTCTGCCGAACCGGGAGTTTTGTTCTGGGATACTATCATCAAAGAATCTGTTCCTGATTGCTATGCAGACCTTGGATATAAAACCACATCTACAAACCCATGTGGAGAAATTCCATTGTGTCCTTATGACTCATGTCGTTTATTGGCTATCAATCTTTATTCTTACGTAATCAATCCGTTCACAAAGGATGCATATTTTGATTTCGACTTATTCAAAAAGCATGTAGCACTTGCTCAACGCATTATGGATGATATTATTGATCTTGAACTTGAAAAGATTGAACGTATCATGGATAAGATTGATTCCGATCCGGAATATGAAGAAGTGAAACATGCAGAAAAGTTATTATGGGAAAAAATCTATAAGAAGAGCGGACAAGGAAGACGTACCGGTGTAGGTATTACTGCCGAAGGAGATATGTTGGCTGCACTAGGTTTAATATATGGGACAGAAGAAGCTACTACTTTCTCTGAAGAAGTACACAAAACTATTGCTCTCAACGCTTACAGTTCTTCAGTTCAAATGGCCAAAGAACGTGGAGCTTTTGAAATCTATAATTGGGAAAGAGAACAAAACAATCCGTTTATCAACCGATTGAAAGAAGCTGATCCTGCCCTTTATGAAGATATGAAGAAGTACGGACGTAGAAATATTGCCTGCTTAACAATTGCTCCAACCGGAACAACCAGTCTTATGACTCAGACAACTTCCGGTATTGAACCAGTATTCTTACCTGTATACAAGAGAAGAAGAAAAGTAAATCCTAACGATGCACAGTCGCATGTTGATTTCATTGACGAAACCGGCGACGCATTCGAAGAATATATTGTTTTCCACCACAAATTTGTAGATTGGATGGAAGCAAATGGTTATAATGCTGCAAAGCGTTATACTCAGGAAGAAATTGACGAGTTGGTTAAACAATCTCCTTATTACAAAGCTACATCTAACGATGTAGACTGGTTGATGAAGGTTAAGATGCAGGGAAGAATCCAGAAATGGGTAGATCACTCAATAAGCGTTACCATTAACTTACCAAATGACGTTGACGAGGATTTGGTTAACAGATTATACGTTGAAGCATGGAAATCTGGCTGTAAAGGTTGTACAGTATATCGCGATGGTTCACGTTCCGGAGTGTTGCTTTCTACCAAATCGGATAAGAAAGATGAACTTCCTCCATGCCAACCACCTACAGTAGTTGAGGTTCGTCCAAAAGTTTTGGAAGCAGATGTTGTAAGATTCCAGAACAATAAAGAGAAATGGGTTGCCTTTGTAGGCTTGCTCGAAGGAAGACCTTATGAAATCTTTACCGGTTTGCAAGATGACGAAGAAGGAATTCTTCTTCCTAAGACAGTTACTATGGGAAGAATCATCAAAACTGTAGACGAGAACGGAGTAAAGAGATACGACTTCCAATTTCAGAACAAACGTGGATACAAAACTACTATTGAAGGTTTGAATGAAAAATTCAATAAAGAGTACTGGAACTATGCAAAATTAATATCCGGAGTGCTTCGCTACAGAATGCCGATTGTACAGGTTATTAAACTTGTTGGTCAGTTACAGCTGGACAATGAAAGCATTAATACCTGGAAAAATGGTGTGGAACGTGCTCTTAAGAAATACATTCAGGACGGAACAGAAGCAAGAGGAAAGAAATGTCCAAACTGTGGAAACGAAACATTGATTTATCAGGAAGGATGCCTTATCTGTACATCTTGCGGAAGCTCTCGTTGCGGATAATGAATTAAAAGAATATCTTTTTATGGGTTAATACCATAAAAAAGTAACAAAACTGCTTAAAGAAAATTCTTCTTTCAACATAGATTGAAGAGTTATCTTTAGGCAGTTTTCTTGTTTGGGCAAAACATTATAGCATAAATTGAATCTGCTTAAAAGATAATATAAAGGAAGCTTCATTCTTAAGAAAAAAGATGAATCCATAGCTTTGCAACATAATAATTCAAACGTTTGCATAAGATTTTGAGTTACAAACGGACATTAGCACATTTAGGATATTTAATAATTCATTAAAATTGCAACGCTTTGGAATAATATTAAATCTAATAGTATGATTTTATCTTTTCATATAGAATACCGAACAAACTGGGGCGAAGAAGTCAGGATACTGGGTTCTGTCCCGGAACTTGGAAACTGGGAAGAAGAACAAGCTGTTCCTCTTCAAACAGTGGATGGAATTAGCTGGAGTCTATCAAAAGAAATTCTGCATCCGGCCAACGAGGTTGTTAAATACACATATTACATCTATAAAGACGGAAAACCGGTTCGTAAAGAATGGGACTCGTTTCCTAGAAAAATACATCTTAATTCGAACGGCAATATTGTATTTCGCAGTTTGGATTCATGGAGAAACATACCGGAAAAGCAAGCCTTTTACAGCTCAGCTTTTACAGAATGTCTGCTTGCCCGGAAACGAAATGAAGCTCCTAAGAAGAGTTACCAGAAAGCTTTGGTTATAAAAGCTTTTGCCCCAAGAATAAGCAGTAATTTCGCATTAGCAATTTCGGGTAATCAGCCAATGTTGGGAAATTGGGATGCTAATAAGGTGTGCATAATGAATGATGCAGACTTCCCTGAGTGGCAAGTAGCGATTGATGCCAGCCAGATTACCTTCCCATTGGAATACAAGTTCGTTTTGTATAATTTAAAAGAAAACAAGATAGAGGCATGGGAAAATAATCCGAACCGATACCTGGCCGATCCTGTAATAAGAACCGGAGAAGTTCTTTTTGTGCCCGACAGATATGTCTATTTCGATTTACCGGCTTTTAAAAGTACCGGTGTAGCTATTCCTGTTTTCTCTTTGAAATCAAAGCATAGTTTCGGTGTGGGCGACTTTAGTGATCTGAAAATGATGATTGACTGGGCAGCCAGTACAAATCAAAAAGTTGTTCAGATTCTGCCTATCAATGATACTACAATGACGCATACCTGGACAGATTCTTATCCGTACAACAGTATCTCCATTTATGCTTTCCATCCAATGTATGTAGATTTGTTTAAGATGGGCAAGTTGAAAGATGCTGAAAAGATGGCATATTTCACTGAAAAGCAGAATAAGCTGAATTCAAAAACCACAATAGATTACGAAGCGGTTAACCAGAGTAAATGGGAATACTTCAGTTTGATATTTGCACAGGAAGGCAAAAAGGTTTTAAGATCGAAAGCTTTTAAACAATTCTTATCAGACAATCAGGAATGGCTGCAACCTTATGCTGTATTTAGTTATCTGCGCGATCAGTACAAGACTCCGAACTTCCGCGAATGGCCTAGATGTTCTGCATTTAATCAAGAAGAGATTGCTGCTATCTGCAAGCCTGATTCAGAAGAATACGAAGAGATTGCTATTTATTACTATATACAATACCATCTGCACCTGCAGTTATTGGAAGCTTCCACTTATGCCCGCGAGAAGGGAGTGGTACTTAAGGGAGATATTCCAATCGGCATTAGCAGAAATAGTGTGGAAGCATGGAAGGATGCCCATTATTTCAATCTGAATGGTCAGGCTGGTGCTCCACCCGATGACTTTTCGGCCAATGGTCAGAACTGGGGATTCCCAACTTACGACTGGGAGGTTATGGAAGAAGACGGTTATAGCTGGTGGATGAAGAGATTCCAGAAAATGTCTGAATACTTCGATGCATACCGCATTGACCATATCCTCGGATTCTTCCGCATCTGGGAAATTCCATTAGATGCCGTTCATGGTTTATTGGGACAGTTTGTTCCTTCTCTACCAATGTCTCGCGAAGAGATTGAAAGCTATGGCTTGTATTTTAACGAAGATTTGTTCCTGAAACCATATATACACGAAGGTTTCCTTCAACAAGTATTTGGTCCGCATACCGACTATGTAAAGGATACATTTATCCGTTCCACCAGCCAGTGGGAAATCTATGAAATGCGTCCTGAATTCGATACACAAAAGAAAGTAGAAGCATTCTTTAAAGATAAAACAGATGCAGACAGCGTCTGGATCCGCGATGGTTTATATGCTCTTATCAGCGATGTACTCTTTATTCGCGACAGAAAAATAAAGAACATGTATCATCCACGCATTGGAGTACAGTTCGATTTTATTTTTCAGACATTAAGTGAGCAGGATAAAGCCGCATTTAACAACCTGTACGATAATTACTATTATAAACGCCATAACCATTTCTGGCAGGAACAGGCAATGAAGAAACTGCCTCAGCTTACACAAAGCACAAGGATGCTTGTTTGCGGTGAAGATCTGGGTATGATACCTGATTGCGTGCCATGGGTTATGCACGAACTGCAGATTCTGAGTCTGGAAATACAACGAATGCCTAAGAGCAGATCCTTGGAATTTGGACTGGTGGGTGAATATCCTTACCGTTCGGTTTGCACAATCTCTACTCACGATATGTCGACCCTACGCGGTTGGTGGAAAGAAGATTTCCAGCAAACACAACGGTATTATAACAATATACTGGGCCATTATGGAACTGCGCCCGAAAAAGCATCGGGCAATATCTGTGAAGAGGTAATCAAGCAGCATCTTTACTCCAACTCAATATTGTGCATCCTTTCTTTCCAGGATTGGTTGTCGATGAGTGAAGAATGGAGAAACCCAAATATTGAAGCCGAACGCATCAATATTCCGGCAAATCCGAGACACTATTGGAGATACCGCATGCACATTACACTTGAGGATTTGATGCAAGCAGAAAGTATTAATACCAAGATTCGTGAATTGATAGTTCTGACAGGGAGAAATCCTAAAAAATAAAAGTTTTGAGAGTTAGTTAGATGTTGAGTGCCGTCCAGAACGCGGCACTCTTTTTTTATTTCAACTAAAACGATTGTCATGTTCACAGAATCTCTTACTTTTGTAACAGATGGATTATTAATAAGATAAAAGGAGCTCTTTTTAAAGCGCGCTTAATCATTCATTAACTAAAGGCGGGAGATTATTATTTCCTTGTACAGAAGAATTAATTCTTTTGTACAGAACATTGCAATCTTTTGTACAAAAGAATGCATTGTTTTGTACAAGAATCCAATAACATTACGAAACAGCATAAGAAAATGAAATCAAATGATATGTATATCTTCCTCAGCAACGTAAAATTCTACGCACGGCATGGAGTTGGTGCTCAGGAAACATTGGTTGGCAACACTTTTATTATAGATCTGAGATTGAAACTGGATTTTAGTAAGGCGGCTGAAACCGACGACCTAAAATATACGGTTAGCTATGCAGATGTATTCAACGTTGTAAAAGCGGAAATGAAAGTCCCTTCTCTCCTATTAGAGCATGTCAGCCAAAGAATTATTACGCACTTATTTCGGGAGTTCCCTACTGTGGAAGCTATTGATCTGAAACTATCCAAGCAGAATCCTCCTATGGGAGCCGACATTGATTGCGCAGGTGTGGAAATGCATTGCGTAAGATAAGGAAGTATCTTGCATTTATAACTAAAGGCAAATCAACCTAAAAGCAGAATTAACAGGTAAATATTTTAATTACCCGTAGAAAATAAAAAAGAAAAAGGCTGAGAACAATATCAAATTGCTTTCAGCCTTTCTTATTTTATCAGATAGTTATTTTCTATTCTTCAGTATATCTAATAATAGTCTGGTCTCTGTCTGGTCCTACAGATACAATCTTAATAGGCACTTCCAGTTGTTCTTCCAGGAATGAAACGTAAGCATTGAATTCTTCAGGGAATTCGTCTTCGCTCTGCATCTTGGTCATATCAACTTGCCATGCAGGAAGTTCAACATATACAGGTTCTACATTCTCGTTAATATCGTATGGGAAATAATCTATTTCCTCACCATTCACTTTATATGCTACACAAGCCTTAATAGTTTCAAAAGTATCGAGTACATCGCTCTTCATCATTATCAGCTTAGTAACACCATTAATCATTACAGAATACTTTAAAGCAACCAGGTCAATCCATCCGCAACGACGTTTACGTCCTGTTACAGCACCATACTCATGACCAATCTGGCAAATAGTTTCGCCTGTTTCGTCAAACAATTCTGTTGGGAAAGGACCGCTACCTACACGTGTGCAGTATGCTTTGAAAATACCGAAAACCTCTCCTATTCTATTCGGCGCAACACCAAGTCCTGTACAAGCTCCTGCACAAACGGTATTAGATGAAGTAACGAAAGGATAAGAACCAAAGTCAATATCAAGCATAGTTCCCTGTGCTCCTTCGCAAAGAACACTCTTTCCGTCGCGAAGCAAATTATTTATCTCGTGTTCGCTATCAACAAAATGGAATTGTTTCAAGTATTCAATACCTTCAAACCACTCTTTTTCAAGCTGAGTTAAATCGTATTCAAAGTTAAGACTTTTTAGAATCGCTTCGTGGCGAGCTTTAGCCTGAGAATAAATAGCATCAAAATTATGAAGAATATCACCTACGCGAACACCGTTACGGCTAATTTTATCTGTATAAGTAGGTCCGATACCTTTACCTGTTGTTCCAACTTTAGCATCACCTTTTGCTGCTTCATAGGCTGCATCCAGAATACGGTGAGTAGGAAGAATTAGGTGCGCCTTTTTAGAAATGTGAAGTCTTTCTTTCAGGTTATGACCGGAAGCTTCCAAAGATTCAGCCTCAGCCTTGAACAAAGCTGGATCTAATACAACACCATTACCAATGATATTTACTTTATCTCCCTGAAAAATACCGGAAGGAATAGAACGAAGCACATATTTCTGTCCTTCGAATTCGAGTGTGTGACCAGCATTTGGTCCGCCCTGAAAACGAGCTACCACATCATAGTTAGGTGTTAATACATCAACAACCTTACCTTTACCTTCATCACCCCACTGCAATCCTAATAAAACGTCTACTTTCATTTTATTTATTCTATAGTTTATTATTTATTTGCTTTTTTCTCTTCTTCGCCCAGGCACACCTACTGCAAATGCCATATATATATAAAGAATAATGTGACATTTGAAACTTGCTTAACTTTGTATTTGCAATTGCATTCTTGAGCGAATCATTCTGAAACTCGGTCACCTTACCACACTCGGTGCAGATAAGATGGTGATGCGTTTCAATATTAAATGATTTTTCGTACTGGGAAGAATTTCCAAATTGATGCTTAATGATCAGTTTCGCATCAATCAGAAGTATAATGGTATTATAAAGAGTGGCACGACTGACGCGGAAGTTTTCCTGATTCATCATTTTGCTATACAGCATGTCGATACCAAAATGCCCCTCAATGGAATATATTGTGTCGAGAATTGCATAACGTTCAGGAGTTTTCCTATGTCCGTTTGCATTAAGATATTCAGTGAATATCTGTTTTACTGTTTCTTTCACGTTTTGTTTATCCATGATGGGGCAATTTTTACCGCGAACAAAGTTAGCCTTTTTTGCGGAAAGAGAAAAGATTAAAGCAAATATTCTATCTCCAACTTTATATTTTCGAGAAGTAATTTCACATTTTCATCTTTCGGATTTTCTTCTTTAGCAAGCAGTTGCAAAACTTTTTCAGCATTGGTCTTATTCTGCAAACCATATTTTGTCAGTGCCAACGAAGCTGCTTTTCTTGAAAAATAGGCAGCAGCAAACAAAGCTGCAAAAGCCTGATCAAAAAACTCCTCCTCTGCCCTTTCATTCATCTCACCACCTTTACCAACTAAACGTGCCACAAGAAGAAAGCCACATGCCTGCACATATTCCCTTTCATCGGCCATCCATTGGAAAGATTTAGCCGGAGCATAAGGCAAATACTGAAACAGGTTCATACAAGTCAGTTCGGCAATCTCCGGATTATGAATATCCTCTACCCAGATATCTGCTATCTCAGGAAAGAAAGTATCAATAGGCTGTAACATTCCGGCAAGAATCTTCGATTCACGAACGTTCTCTTTCCAGAGAGTCTGCGCCAAATCATGATTCTGATCATATTGTTTGGCTATTTCTTTCAGGCGAGGAAGTTCAACTCCGAAGTTGATTTTATAAGCAAGCCCTTTTTCACGCATGCTTTGAGATGCAACTCCGTTCATCGATGAACGGAGTTGCGTCTTTATTTCTTTTATTATTTCTTTAGTATCCATCAATGATTATTCATTTCTATTAGGTAATGAAGAATATTCTCTTCCATAACGAAGCATTTGTTCTGCATAGCCTTCATTATAAGTAACCTTTACGTCGGTAATCTTACCGTCTTTATCAGTTGTAACCTCATAAACAGGATTCAAGAATCCTTTATAAGGAGCTAAATTCAACTTTTCGTAGCGTGATAAGATCTCTTTGTGAAGCTCTGGATCAACTTTTACTGCATAAGCTTCTACCAAATTGCGGGCAGCAGCATAGTCACCTTCAGATTTTATTCTCTGAATTTCAGCCAACAGCTGACCAAACAAGTTACGAAGCTTCTGGTAATCATTGATACGAACAAAAGTCTCACCATCTTTCTTTACCAACTCAACAACTTTTTCAGGTGCACCCTTTTCCAACACCCAACGAGCAATCAACTGACGGTTACGCATGTGAGCTTCTTCCACATTGTTTCCCGGTTGAATACGCACTAATTGTGTCATCAGTCCATTCATCATAAATGAATAGTATTCTGCCTTGAAAGCATCTGCACTAGGAATAATTCCTAAATCTACCAATTTCTGATCTGGCAGATAATACAAGCCAAACAAATCGGCACGCGCCTCTTCGATTGTTGAATCGTAAGCTTTCAATGCATTAGGATCCGTTCCCGGAAGCAACTTACCTGAACCATGACCTAAACATTCGTGCAAATCTGTATGAAGATCGTTTGTGATATCAGCGTACTTATCATTAATTTCAATTTCTGCTTTACTATATGCAAATTCTTCGAAGAATCCATTTCCATGAGCAGCCTTATTATACGCATCAGTCAGGTTACCAATAGTCACCGATTTAGAACCGTGCTGAGCACGAATCCAGTTTGCATTAGGAAGATTTATTCCAATTGCTGTAGCAGGGTATAAATCACCGGCAAGAATAGCAGCTGTAATTACTTTTGCAGAAACACCTTTTACTTCCTCTTTCTTAAATTTCTTATCTACAGGAGAATTATCTTCGAACCACTGTGCATTAGCACTGATTGTTTCAGTTCTCTTAGTAGCTTCCACATCCTTGAAATTAACAAGAGATTCCCAGCTAGCTTTCATTCCAAGTGGATCTCCATAATTTTCAGTGAAACCATTTACAAAGTCAACACGCGAATTCAAATCTTTCACCCATTGAATGCAATACTCATCAAATTTCTTTAGATCACCTGTATTATAGTATTCTATAAGTTTAGATATTACAGCTTTTTGCGTATCATTTTCTGTCACGCCTTCAGCCTTTTTCAGCCAATAAACTATCTTTTCCAATGCCGGAGAATACAGGCCTCCAACTTTCCAAACTTTTTCAAAAACCTTTCCGTTTTCTTTTACCAGGCGGCTATTTAATCCATAAGAAATAGGTGTAGTATCTTTCGGATCTTTCAATTTATTATAAAAATCTTCCGCCTCAGCTTGAGTAACTCCTTCATAATAGTTGCTGGCAGAAGTCAATATCAGGTCTTCTCCATCAGCCTGATTAACACGCTTAGGCATCACTTTTGGATCAAAAATTACAGGGAATATTTCATCGCAAAGTTGAGCGACTGTTTGTCCTTTTTCCAATGGTAATTTAGATGAATCGATCTTCTCAATAACACCTTTAAAGAATTCGGGAGTAAAACCGGGAACAAACTTTTCACAACCATAATGATGATGAATACCATTAGAGAACCATACTCTTTTCAGATAAGTCTCCATATTTACATAATTGGTATCCTTTTTATCACCTGAATAGTTTGTATATGCAGCTTCCAGCAGTCTTCTGATAATCAGATTGTATTTTCCATTCTGATCAAACAAGATATCACGTCCTTCAAGAGCAGCCTGAGAAAGATAATAGATTAACTCTTTCTGCTTTAAAGGAAGCTCATCAAAACCGTGAACTTTATATCTAAGAATCTGTAAATCTGCAAATTTCTCTACTGTATAATCAAATTTATCAGTCTCTGTGGCTTTCTTTAGATTTCCACAAGACGAAAGGAATGATACAATCATAGTTATCAATATTAGTTGTCTTTTCATATTATGTTGTTTCAATTAATGAATCTCTTAAAAACAAGAAAAGGGGAATACTCCAATAAAATTGGAGTAATCCCTTTTCTACAGAAAAACAATCAATTCTTAAAAGAATTATTTCTTTTCTGAGTTTTTCTTACGGAATCCGTTTGGCGTTTCACCAACATTCTTATAGAAAGCAGCATAGAAAGATTGACGGTTAGCGAAACCTACCATCGCACTAATCTCTTCTACATTCATATCAGCATATCTCTTATCAGTCAAGATATGCAAAGCATCTTTCACTCTGTACTCATTAAGTAAGCAAGAATAATTCATACCGAAGCGAGAATTGACAACAGCTGAAAGATAACGAGTATTGGTTTTCAGTTCTTTTGCCAAATCTTTAGCAGAATAATCAGGGTCTCTGTACTTCTTCTGAACTACTACGATATTCAGAATCTTGTCGTACAATTCATCAGCAAGCTCAGGTCTGATTAAAGATCTGTAAGCTGCTTTCTTGTCCTTTTTCTCTCTAAGATTGTAAGGCTTCTTGCGAGGCGCATTTTCAGGAGCAGTAGCCTGGCTTCCGCTCTCTTGTTTTTTTAAATCACTCATTGAATTAACTGGTTAGGTTTTATTTATAAAAGAAATAATCTATATCCTTTACATTTCTGTTACAAATTTCAGACAATTATTTCACATACGCAACTAATTCGTATTTTTTTTTCATAAAACATTGTCCATTTATAGGTAATTTAATTAGCGCGTTTAAGTATTGAAGAACTTTTAACATAAAATACCTCTGTTTTTCTTTTAGTAAAGGGGAAAATAATAAAAGAGCTGATATTGAAAAAATAATATTATTAATTAATCTTATTAATTCAGACTTCAAATATGGAATATAAACGACTTAAAAGGCAAAAAAACAAATAAAATATTTAAAAAAAATGATATTTAAAGTTTTCTGAGACGTCTTATATATAAACAGTTGTCTTTATCAGGATATTCGGGCTGTTTTAGAATAGATATGATATTTCTATTGTATATCACAGTTATATTCATTTTTAATTAAAAAAAATAAGAGTTCATTCTGTGACAGGAAAATGGAACTTTACTATTAAGACTACTATTATAAAAAACAAAGTCGGCTTAGTAATAAATTAAGAGCGAAAGCTTATATATATTCTTTTTAGCTTACCTTTGTCTCATTAATGAATTTAAAAAGAGAACTAAATAACTATGCTTCATACACTTAAAACTTATTTTGGTTATGATTCTTTTCGTCCATTACAAGAAAATATTATAAATCATATACTTTCCAAAAACGATTCATTGGTTTTAATGCCTACGGGAGGAGGTAAATCTATCTGTTATCAATTACCTGCATTATTAATGGAAGGAACAGCTATTGTTGTTTCTCCTTTAATATCTTTAATGAAAGACCAGGTTGATGCACTTAAAGCTAATGGAGTAACCGCCGGAGCTTTGAACAGCAATAATAGTGAATCGGAAAATGCAAATCTGCGCCGTGAGTGCTTGATGGGCAAAATTAAGTTATTATATGTTTCTCCTGAGAAATTATTATCGGAAGTGGATTACCTACTCCGGGATATTAATATTTCTTTGTTTGCAATAGATGAAGCTCATTGTATTTCTCAATGGGGACATGATTTCAGGCCGGAATATACTCAGATGAATATTCTCAGAGAGAAGTTTCCGAAAACTCCGATCATAGCTCTTACCGCTACGGCAGATAAAATTACAAGAACAGATATTATTAATCAGCTAAGACTTAAGAATCCTAAAGTTTTCATATCTTCTTTTGATCGCCCGAATCTTAGTCTTACAGTGAAAAGAGGATACCAGGAAAAAGAAAAGAACAAGACAATACTTGATTTCATTGATAAAAGACCAAATCAATGTGGAATTGTTTATTGCCTGAGCAGAAATACGACTGAAAAAGTTGCCTTAAACTTACAGAAGAATGGCATTGAAGCAGCAGTTTACCATGCTGGACTTTCGTCGGAGCAAAGAGACAAAACACAAAACGACTTTATAAACGACAGGGTACAGGTAGTGTGTGCCACTATCGCTTTTGGGATGGGTATTGACAAATCGAATGTAAGATGGGTTATACATTATAATATGCCTAAAAGCATTGAGAATTACTACCAGGAAATTGGTCGTGCGGGAAGAGACGGCTTAGAAAGTGATACAATGCTTTTTTATTCGCTGAGTGATTTGATTTTACTAAGTAAGTTTGCCAATGACAGTAAACAACAAAGTATAAACCTGGAAAAGCTGAACCGCATGCAGCAATATGCTGAAGCAAATATTTGCCGCCGCCGCATTTTGCTAAGCTACTTTGGCGAAACTACAGATAAAGATTGCGGCAACTGCGATGTTTGCAAAAATCCTCCCGAACGTTTTGACGGAACAATCATTGTTCAAAAAGCATTGAGTGCTATTGCCCGTACCAATGAGCAGATAGGAACAACGCTCCTGGTAGATATCTTAAAAGGGTTCAACAATGCCGAGGTTATTGAAAAAGGATACGATAAATTAAAAACTTTTGGTGCAGGCAGAGATATTCCTCCAAGAGATTGGCATGACTACCTTTTACAAATGCTGCAACTTGGATATTTTGAAATTGCATACAATGAGAATAATCATCTCAGAATTACGGAATTAGGAAGTAATATTCTTTTTGGAAAAGAAAAAGCAACCTTGGTTACCATTAAGCGTGAAGAGTTTGTAGCCAAGAGTCGCAAAAAGAAGGCTGTCAAAGAGATCAAACCAGAAAAACACAGCTATGATAATGAAGATGAATTTATATTTGAAGAGCTACGCGTGCTGAGAAAGAAACTGGCAGATGAACAGGCTATTCCGGCATATATTGTGCTTTCAGATAAAGTACTTCATTTATTAAGCAGTTCACGCCCCACTACCATAGAGGAATTTGGTAATATCAGTGGAATTGGGGAATTTAAAAAGGAAAAATACGGGAAAGATTTTGTGGCACTGATAAAAAAACTAACAAAAGAATCTAAATGAGCCCGGGCTCATTTAGATTCTTTTAGTTGTTGCATCAGTTCAGAGCGAGGAATTCCAAGATCGATTGCTTTTTCAAAGCTCGACCGAGCCATTTCCTTTTTCTTCTGTGCCAGTAATATTTCGCCTCGCAACATATATGCGTTAGCTGATGTGGGAGACAGACTAATTGCCTTATCAAGATCAATCAGAGCAACATCCAACTGAAATATTTCTTTTTCCACACCTGCACGAATAACATATAACTCTGCATCGTTTGGATATTCAACAATCAATTTATTCAGTAATTCAATAGAATTCTTGAAATCTTGTTCCTGCTGATAAAGAATAGCCAGACCTAATCTTCCGGAAACGCTTTCCGGCTCCAGTTCCAGCAATCGTTTATAATCTTCTTTAGCTTCCTTATAATTATGTCTGCTAGCCTGTAGATAAGCACGAAGGAATATAGCCTTCGCATTGTTTTTATTAACATCCAGTATTGTGCAGCAATCTACATACGCTCTGTCGGTAAGTCCCATTTCAAATAAAAGAGATGCTCTGTCCATCAGAATAGGGACCGTAAGCGGAGCCATATTTAAAGCAAAGTTATAAGATTCCAGAGCATCGTCAATCTTATGCATTCTATATTGAAGCCGTCCGAGGTTTGCAAAAATCATGCAGTTATGTGCATTGGTAGGCTCAAGCTTCAATGCTTCCCGGTAATATTTTTCTGCCTGAACAAGACTGTCCATTTTTTCACATTGGGCAGCCTTCTCAAATAGCTCTTTATAGTTCTGTGCATGTATACCTGGGAATAATGAACACAATAACAGCAACAATACAATTTTCTTCATTAAATATATATCTATTAATTAATCCAGTGGATAAGTTTCGAAAGCAAACTCTTCTGTAGATAAGTAGCGTTCGCCAGTATCGGGCAATAAAGCAACAACCATTTTTCCTGCAAATTCAGGACGCTGAGCAATCATTCTGGCAGCATAAGCAGCGGCTCCAGATGATATTCCAACCAGCAGTCCTTCTGTCTGGGCCAATTCACGACCGGCACGGATTGCTTCATTATCGGGAACTGAAAATACCTCGTCAACATTATCCGGATTATAAATCTTTGGAACAAAGTTTGCACCGATACCCTGAATGCGATGAGGATTCCATTCTCCTTCTGTCAGCATTGGAGCTGATGCCGGCTGAACTGCTACGACATATACATCAGGATTATACTTCTTAAGAGTTTCGCCAACACCACACACTGTACCGCCTGTACCAACTCCGGCAACAAATACTGCCACCTGTCCATCGGTATCTCTCCATATTTCTTCGGCAGTTGTACGTTTATGCACTTCTGTATTAGATGGATTTTCAAATTGTTGCGGAATAAAAGAGCCCGGAATACTAGCTTTCAGCTCTTCAGCCTTACAGATAGCTCCTCTCATACCTTCAATACCCGGTGTTAATTCTATTTTTGCACCGTAAGCCTTCAATAAACTGCGGCGTTCAATGCTCATTGTTTCGGGCATAGTAAGAATTAGTTTGTACTTCTTCACTGAAGCAACCATTGCAAGCCCAACACCGGTGTTACCACTGGTTGGTTCAATAATTGTTGCACCCGGTTTAAGCAACCCACGCGCTTCTGCATCTTCAATCATTGAAAGAGCAGTACGATCTTTCACACTTCCCGCAGGATTAAAATACTCCAGTTTTCCAAGAACATTCGCTCTGGAACTGTATTTTTCCATATAAGCAGACAGTTTCAACAGGGGAGTATTGCCTATCAAGTCTGTGAGTTTGTTCGCTATCTTAGTCATATCCGTACCTATTTATGGGTATTTTCTGCAAATATACGTAAGAAAACTTATCACAAAGCATAGTTGTTACACAAATAATCCATATTTTTGAATTATTAAACCTGTATATAAAAGAATAATAAAATGGCTCATAATCACGAACATCAGCATAGCCATGCTATTGAATCTTTAAACAAAGCATTTATAATTGGCATAGTATTGAATCTCTCTTTTGTATTAATTGAATTCGGAGCCGGATTTTACTATGACTCTTTAGGTTTGTTATCGGATGCCGGTCATAACCTGGGCGATGTTGCCAGTTTATTTCTTGCCTTGCTTGCATTCCGTTTAGCCAGAGTAAAAGCAAGTCCTAAATACACTTATGGATACAAGAAAAGTACCGTGCTTGTTTCATTGCTGAATGCAGTTATCTTGCTCATTGCCGTTGGAGCAATCCTTATTGAAAGTCTTGAAAAGATTAAAAACCCTCGTCCGGTAGAAGGTAGTGCTATTGCCTGGGTAGCCGGAATCGGTGTGTTTATCAATGCCTTTACAGCTATGCTCTTTATGAAAAACAAAGAAAAAGATCTGAATGTAAGAGGAGCCTACCTGCACATGGCTGCCGATGCGTTAGTTTCTGTCGGCGTATTAGCATCGGGAATGATTATTTCGGGTACCGGATGGTACGTTATAGACCCTATTATTGGTATAACTGTGGCCATTGTGATACTAATTTCTACCTGGAACCTGCTTCACGAAAGTGTTCGTCTTTCGTTAGATGGCGTTCCAGTTAATATCAGCAGCAATGATATTAAGGAACTTATTTCGGATATTGCCGAAGTTAAGAGCATTCATCACATGCACATATGGGCACTAAGCACTACAGAGAATGCTATGACTGCCCATATTGTTGTATCCAATCTTGATATGATGGAGGAATTAAAGCTGCAAATAAAAGAGAGACTCAAAGAAGCGGGAATTTGCCACGTTACTTTGGAGTTTGAAACGGAACAGGTTTGTTGTGAAAGCAATTATTGCATATAATTCTACCGAAGAGAAAAATGATAGACCATTGACAGACCGAATTCTCTTCCGGTTGTTTTTAGCTTTATATCATTTTCATTAATATCCTGTTGCTTCACGTCTTTCTTTCTTGTTATAAAATCGTTGGCAAAGATTGCCAATGTTAGTCTATCTTTCAAGAAATTCTTTGATGCCCGTACCCGGTAAAAGTAGTTATTATAACTATCTAGCGCTACCGACTTCCGGGGGGAATAATACCCTCCGTTTACATTCAGCAAATAACCATCAGGCAAGTTGAACCAACTACTTGCCACCAAGCTACCATCAAAGCCCGTTTTTGTTAGTTTGCTGCGAAAATCCATGTAACCCTCATCGTAATAACCACCAGTTGCTACCAGTTGAAGTTTCATTGCTTTTGAGAATTGATAAGAAGCCGTTGCTGATACTATTGTTTTTTGAAAGCATAACGGATCCCACACAGCAAAGCGAGTTACAGTAGTATTTGTTGATGAAGGAATATTTTCTTTTACTTTTCCTATCCTGTCTCCTCCATAAATATAATTAGCATCCAGTAATAAATTAAATTTTGAAGCTATTTTACTATAGCCTAAGTGGAAGAAGTGAGATCTTCGGTCATTATATGTAGAAGCATTTAGTTGATCATACATAGGAGATACAAGACTTGAATTACTCATCCACAATGAAGAAGCTAAGTGAGAATGATAATCGGCTCTTATAATCGAACTCTTATTAAAGGCATACGATAAATTCAAAGATGGAAGAATATTTATGATATTGTCTTCATAAATTATCCATGATAAAGGCTGATTTTGTTCTGTGCTCACTGCCGCAGTAAGCTGAAAATTCTTACTATGGAACTGATACTGAAGGTAAGTATACCACCTTTCAAAGTTTACTTTAAACATCCTATAGCTATATGATGGTTGGATCGGATCATACCTAGCTGAAGAGTTATAAGTGTCATTCTTTTTTAGCCAACTATATTTTCCCCCAATACTAATTTCATGATGTAGGGCAAAAGGCAAAACAAAATCTAGTATAGCATCTTGTCTTTTTTGATTATACTTTTCATTGGAATATGAAGACCAGTTAGTTATCTGACCATTACTATTCATTACAGCTTCACTAGCATAATAATCTGTTATAGGCTGATTATTATAAGAATAAGTTAATGAAAGTTTTGTTCCATTTGGGGAGAATAAGTGAGCATAGTATGCCGATATATTATAATAAGAAGGAGTAATATCTTCAGTAGAATTATCCTTTCTATAAAAATCAGACTGAGGATACGTCAAAACTGATTCAAGAGGGAACGTTGCAGGGTTACTAAACAAATTAAATGCGGCTCCTATACCATCACTTTTGGTTAGCTGATAAAAAGCATTCACATTTGCACGATTTAGCTTTTCAGGATGTATCTTTGTTTCTTTAGTTTTTAAACCATTATATGTTACAGTGGTTATTGCACTTTTACTATAGTTATCAAAGCCATAAGAATATGTTCCATTCAACGTCAGCCCTTTATGCTTGGTATTAAATGAAGCATCGCCACCTAAAAGACCTAGAGTTGTAGCGTTAAGACCGATGGATACATCAGTTCCATTTATTGTCTGCTTCTTTGTTACAATATTAATTACCCCTCCTGAACATTCCGCTAGCAGAGCTGATGAAGGATTGGTTAATATTTCAACTTTATCTACCGTTTTGGCTGGAATGCTTTTAAGAATATCGGCAGTTAAAGATGATTGTATAGAGAAGGATTTACCGTCAATACACAATCCAAAATCAGCTATACCATTTAATGTCATTTGTCCTAAGCCATCTACAGCTATCATCGGGTATTTTTGAAGAATATCCAGAAGATTGGTGGTTTGCGATTCGTTATCAGCACTTATATTATAAGATATCTTAGAGTGAGACGCCACCATATTTGAAGATTCAGATTTCTCTTGAGCAGAAACATTAACCATGCATACAGCAAGAAAAAAGGAGAAGAATTTTAATTTCATTTGTCGTTAGTTTTATTCATGGGAAAAATTCACGACAAAAGTAGTGTAAAAATAAATCTCCCACAAGAATTTTACAGATTCTTTGTGGGAGATTTTTTATTCTTACTAGGAACGTTTTTGCATCCTTGTACAAAAGAATGCATTCTTCTGTACAAAAGATTTAATTGTTCTGTACAAAAGAAAACAATCTTTTGTACAAGGATTTATTATCTATTCAAGGCGTTTTATTAATTAGCCTTGATATAATTTACAATCCATTCCCCTACTTCGGAAGTTGAATACGCTTTACCACCTTCTGAAACAAGATCTTCTGTCACAACTTTTGCATCCATTGAAGCTGCAACAGCATTGCGAATAAGTCCAGCCTCTTCTTTCATATTAAATGCATATTCCAACATCATTGCTGCGGAAAGAATTGTAGCAAGCGGATTAGCAATATTCTTACCAGCTGCCTGTGGATAAGAACCGTGGATAGGTTCGAATACAGAAGTGTGAGCACCAATTGAAGCAGAAGGTAGTAATCCCATTGAACCTGTAATTACAGAACCTTCGTCGGTAAGGATATCTCCGAACATATTCTCGGTTACCATTACGTCGAAGCTCTTTGGCCACTGAATCATACGCATTGCTGCATTGTCTACAAACAAGTATTCTGTCTCTACTTCAGGGAAATCTTTAGAGATTTCACGGGCAACTTCGCGCCACAAACGAGAAGTTGCAAGAATATTTGCTTTATCAACAACAGTAAGTTTCTTACGACGTTGCATTGCATACTCGAAAGCCAGACGAACAATACGTTCTATTTCGTAACGACTGTAAACACATGTATCGTAAGCTGTGTTACCATCTTCGCTTCTTCCCTGAGGACGACCAAAGTAAAGTCCACCTGTTAATTCGCGGATGCACATAAAATCGGCACCTTCAATAAGGTCTGCACGAAGTGGTGACTTATGAACAAGTGAAGGGAAAGTAGTTACCGGACGAATATTGGCAAACAATCCAAGTTCTTTACGCATAGCCAGCAAACCTTGTTCCGGACGCACAGTAGCACTTGGGTCGTTATCGTATTTTGGCGCACCAATAGCTCCAAACAATACAGCATCGCTTTGCATACAAAGTTCGTGAGTAGCATCAGGATAAGGATTTCCTGTTTCATCAATGGCACATGCTCCTACTAAAGCATGTTTGTAACTTAATTCGTGATTAAACTTTTCGCAAACGGCAATTGTTGCGTTCAACGCTTGTTCTACAACCTCGGGACCAATTCCGTCGCCAGGAAGTACGGCAATATTTAATTTCATTTTTTATGTGGTTTATTATTAATATTCTTCTTCTATAATATTCAGCATTTTCACAGTGGCTTTAATAGCAGCCTCGGTCTGGTCGGCATCCAGTCCTTTGGTACGGAACACCCTATCGTTATTTTTCCAGGTAATAATGGTTTGCACAAACGCATCTGTACGTCCACCCGGAGGAATACTCACGGCATAGTTTATCAACATTGGGAATTTTCTGCCCAACGTATTTTTATAAACTTTACGCAAAGCCCTCATAAATGCATCATACTGACCATCGCCCGAGGATGTTTCTTCGTATTCCTTACCATTAACGGATATTTTCAAAGTGGCCACCGGTTTAAGTCCGCTGGTCAGAGTAAGAAAATAATCGAGCAACTTCACTTTGCTGTTTGCTGTGCTGTGCTTCAATACATCAGAAATAATGTAAGGTAAATCTTCCTGCGTAACCAATTCCTTTCGGTCTCCCAATTCAATAATCCGTTCCATTACTTTCTTCATGGATTCCTCATCGAGTTCCAATCCCAAAGATTCTAGATTCTTACGAATATTAGCCTTTCCTGAAGTTTTTCCCAAAGCATATTCACGAACACGTCCAAAACGTTCGGGCAAAAGATCATTATAATAGAGATTACTCTTTGAATCGCCATCCGCATGAACGCCGGCCACCTGAGTAAATACGTTCTCACCAATAATCGGTTTATTAGCTGGAATAGTAATGCCAGAGTAAGATTCAACTATCCTGCTTATATCATTCAACCGGTCTTCCACAATGGATGTTTCGGCATTAAAGTGATCTTTCAAGATGGCCTGCACACTAGAGAGTGGGGCATTACCGGCTCTTTCTCCCAATCCGTTTATCGTGGTATGAAGTCCCTTTGCTCCTGCAATAACCGCAGCCAATGCATTGGAAACTGCAAGGTCATAATCATTATGCGCATGGAAATCAAAATGTACGTTAGGGTAACGTTTTACCATTTTGCGCATATATTCCAGTGTTTGCAAAGGATTGAGAATGCCAAGTGTATCGGGCAGCATGAAGCGTTTAATAGGAAGTTTAATCAATGCATCCATTAGTTGGGTAACATATTTGGGTGAATGTTGCATTCCATTGCTCCAGTCTTCCAGATAAACATTAACACTGATTCCCATCTTTTCGGCATTAAGCACCACCTCTGCTATATTTGCGATATGTTCTTCGGGTGTTTTCCTAAGTTGCAGCGTGCAATGTTTCAATGATCCTTTGCAAAGAAGGTTGATCACCCGGCATCCGGCTTCACTTATCCAGTTCAAAGAATCCATTCCATCTACAAAACCCAGCACTTCCACACGATCGAGAAGTCCCCGGCGGGCAGCCCAGGAAGATATCATCTTCACCGATTCGAGTTCTCCTTCCGAGACTCGTGCAGAAGCAACCTCGATACGATCCACTTTCAGCTCTTCAAGCAACAAACGAGCTATCATGAGTTTCTCTTGCGATACAAAAGAAACTCCACTCGTCTGCTCACCATCACGAAGCGTTGTGTCTAATATCTCTATTCTCATTTGCTTTCCCAGGCTTCTATTTTATCTTTATTGCTTAGCAGATAATCAATATCATCCAAACCGTTCATCAGACAATGTTTTTTATACGCATTGATCTGGAATTGTTCACTTTTACCTGTAGCTTTATTTGTTATTGTCTGGTTTGGCAGATCAACTTCAACTTCAGTTTTTGCATCTTCCTTGATAGAAGCAAATAGTTCTGCCAGGAATTTATCGGAAACAACAACCGGAAGCACAAAGTTGTTCAGTGCATTATTCTTAAAGATATCTGCAAAGAAACTGCTGACAACAATACGGAAACCATATCCTGCAATAGCCCATGCTGCATGTTCACGACTTGAACCGGAACCGAAGTTCTTTCCAGCAACCAATATTTTTCCGGAATAAGTCGAATTGTTCAGAACAAACGACTCAATAGGATTTCCTTGTTTATCGTATCTCCAGTCGCGGAAAAGATTATCTCCGAAACCTTCTTTGGTTGTAGCTTTTAAGAAACGTGCAGGAATAATTTGGTCAGTGTCCACATTTTCAAGAGGAAGCGGAACACAAGTGCTGGTAGTTATATTAAATTTTTCTTTCATTGTTATTCAACTATTAAGCCATTAATACTCGTGGATCGGTTATTTCTCCGGTAACTGCTGCAGCAGCCGCAACAAGCGGACTAGCCAAAAGGGTACGGGCACCTGGTCCCTGACGTCCTTCAAAATTACGGTTTGATGTAGAAACAGCATATTTACCGGCAGGAACTTTATCTTCGTTCATTGCCAAACAAGCCGAACAGCCCGGTTGACGAAGTTCGAAGCCTGCTTCGTTTAAAATTTTATCAAGACCTTCTTCACGAATCTGCTGATCTACTGCCCATGAACCCGGAACTAACCAAGCTACCACGTTTGCTGCTTTTTTCTTTCCCTTTACGAAAGAGGCAAATTCACGAAAATCTTCAATACGTCCGTTAGTACAACTACCAAGGAATACATAATCAATCTTCTTGCCAAGCATAGAATCACCAGCTTTGAAACCCATATATTCTAAAGATTTAGCATAAGAAATTCTTCCTGCTTCGGGTACACTTTCAATAGTTGGAATATTTGAAGAAATGCCCAATCCCATACCTGGATTTGTTCCATAAGTAATCATTGGTTCTATATCTTCGGCTTTGAAAGTAATTTCCTTATCGAATTCAGCATCCGAATCACTCTTCAATGTTTTCCAGTATTCAACAGCTTTATCCCATGCTTCACCTTTAGGAGCATATTCTCTACCTTTAATATATTCAATTGTTTTTTCATCTGGAGCAATCATTCCACCACGAGCTCCCATCTCAATAGAAAGATTGCAAAGTGTAAGACGACCTTCCATTGTTAGATCTCTAACAGCTTCTCCGGCATATTCCACGAAATATCCGGTAGCACCACCAGTTGTCATCTTTGCAATGATGTAAAGAGCAATATCTTTAGCATTTACTCCTTTGCCTAATTTACCATCAACAGTAATACGCATTGTTTTTGGGCGAGACTGAAGAACACATTGTGATGCCATTACCATCTCAACTTCCGATGTACCAATACCGAAAGCAATAGCTCCCATTGCTCCGTGAGTAGAGGTATGAGAGTCTCCACAAACAATAGTCATACCTGGAAGGGTCAATCCATTTTCAGGACCTACCACATGGATAATACCATTTTTCTTGTGTCCCATTCCAAAATAGGCCAGACCAAAATCTTTTGCGTTCTTATCCAACGCAGCAACCTGATTGCGTGAAATAGGATCAACAATTTCTTTATCCTGATTTAATGTAGGAATGTTATGATCGGGAATACAAAAAATCTTTTCCGGGCGGAAACATTTTAACCCACGATCTCTCATTCCTGAGAAAGCCTGCGGACTTGTTACCTCATGACAGTAAAGTCTGTCAATATATAATTGAGTTGGACCATCTTCTACCGTACTTACTACGTGCGCGTCCCAAATCTTGTCGAACAATGTTTTCATATTTTCTATTGTCTAATTATTATATATGTTACCTATTGAAACAAAATCTTATTTTATAAACTTATTAATACAGTCAATATAAGCTTCTACAGATGCAGCAACTATATCAGTATTAGCACCAAAGCCATAATAAATGTGCTTATTATATTCAACCTGCATATGTACTTTACCAACATCATCACTACCTTTACTAATAGCCTGAATTGTAAATTCTTTCAATGTCATATTACGGTGAATAATATTCTTCAAAGCTTTAATTGCAGCATCAACTGGTCCGTTTCCACTTGCAGCTGCTTCAAATTTCTCACCTGCAATATCCAAGCCTAAACTTGCCACTGAACGAACACCAACTCCACTTGTAACCTGAAGGTAATCAACCTTAATACGTTTGTTGGTACTTCTTTCAGCTCCTGCAAGCATAAGAACATCATCATCATTAATATCTTTCTTGCGATCGGCCAGTTTTAAGAAGTCATCATAAACTTTATCAAGCTTTTCTTTTTCCAAATCTATACCAAGAGTAGATAGACGATGCTTCAATGCAGCTCTTCCACTACGAGCAGTCAATACAATTGAGCTATCATCAATACCCACATCGTGCGGATTAATAATTTCGTAAGTCTGAAGGTTCTTCAATACACCATCCTGATGGATTCCAGATGAATGAGCAAAAGCATTCCGGCCAACAATTGCCTTATTCGGTTGAATTGGCATATTCATCAAACTAGAAACCATACGTGAAGTTGGGTATATTTTCTGAGTATTAATATTAGTCTGAATATTAAACTCATGATGACTTTTCAGGATCATAGCCACTTCTTCCAAAGCAGTATTACCAGCACGTTCGCCAATTCCGTTCATAGTAACCTCTACCTGACGAGCTCCACCAATAATACCTGCAATAGTATTTGCAGTAGCCATACCAAGATCATTATGGCAGTGTGTAGAAATTATTGCATTATCTATGCCGTTTACATTTTCCTTCAAGAATCTGATTTTAGCTTCATATTCAGAAGGCAGACAATAACCAGTTGTATCAGGTATATTCACCACAGTGGCACCCGCCTTTACAACAGCCTCGATTACTCTTGCAAGATATTCATTATCTGTTCTTCCGGCATCTTCTGCATAGAATTCTACATCTTCTACATATTTCTTTGCATATTTAACAGCTGCAACAGCTCGCTCAATAATTTCTTCACGAGTTGAGTTAAACTTATATTTAATATGAGAATCAGATGTTCCTATACCTGTATGTATACGTTTATGTTTTGCATATTTCAGGGCTTCAACTGCTACATCAATATCTTTCTCAACCGCACGGGTCAATGCACAAATTGTAGGCCATGTAACAGCCTTAGATATTTCAATCACTGAATTAAAATCACCAGGACTCGAAACTGGGAATCCAGCCTCAATTATATCTACGCCAAGAGCTTCCAGTGCTCTCGCAACCTGGATTTTCTCTACTGTATTTAATTGGCAACCTGGAACTTGTTCACCATCTCGAAGAGTAGTATCAAAAATAAATAATCTGTCACTCATCTTTTTAACCTCTTTATTTAATTTATAATATTATCATAAAAAAAAGCCTTTCACACTAGGAAGTGAGAAAGGCTTTATATATTCTAATACATATCTATGCACAACGCTCACTTCCATCTAGCTTACCAGAAGAATAATAATGCATAGGAGAATATGTATAAATGTCTGATTCATAAATTTGTCTTTGTTTTGACGCTGCAAAGGTAGACAATATTTCTTATTTACCAAACGATATGAAACTTTTTTATTGCAAATTATATCATTCTATAATAATTAAAGCTTTTTTTTCAATAATGTATTATCATTCGATCTAAAGACTAAGAGAACTAGAAATTTAAAAAGAGAATTTCAAATTTTACTTTAAAACTCTCTTAATATAATAACTGCAAAACAAAAGCTTAGTATTCTTATTTTTTATTTGCAGGTTTAGCAGCTTTATCTACAGTTGCAGATTTTACAGTATCAGCCTTTACAGAATCAGCAGCAACTGTTTTAGCTGAATCAGTCACACTAGTTTCAGTAACTGGAGCTGTTTCGGTTTTTTTATTTCCACAAGAAGTAACTGTACAAGTAAGTGCCAGAGCAAAAGCTGCAATAAATAATTTTGTTTTCATAATAAATTCGCTTTAAGTATCAATAATTCATAAATAACTACTTCGCAAATATAATCAAATATATGTAAAAATCAAATTTCGTTTCCTGAATTACTAAAAAGGAGATAAATTCTTCTGAATAAAGAGTTACAGCACTGAAATTAAATAATTATAATAAAAGAGCAAACCGATAATATTGGAGTAGAGGAAAATTATAATAGACGAAGAATTTTTGAAACAACTGACAAGAATGCAGTATTCATGAAGATTGCAAAAACACATTATTCAGCGTAATAAGAAAGACTAGCGTCATCAAGGGAGATGAAATAGATATTACCGTTTTTGCGAAAGTAATGAAGAAGATGAAATATATAATCACGGGAGAATTGACAAAGATGTCTACTTAAACAACTAGCAAGAGTATAGTTCAGGTATTATTCTTCATTAGGAATATGGTACACCATGCACGGTGCGATGTGGACAAAAAAAGAGTCCCATTCATATTTGTATGAACAGGACTCTTTGCTAAAACGGCAGCTACCTACTCTCCCACTGTTACGCAGTACCATCGGCGTGATCAGGCTTAACTTCTCTGTTCGGAATGGGAAGAGGTGGAACCCTGATGCTATAGCTACCTTAATATTTTTAATTTCTTAATTTCTCTATTAAGATAAACACAATGTAAAAGCAATAAATTAAAGCTCATTCTAGTATAAAGAGCCAAATTATCTAGCCAACCATATATGGCATAGAAGAAAGTGTACGGGCAATTAGTACTGCTCGGCTTTGACATTACTGTCTTTACACCTGCAGCCTATCAACGTTGTCGTCTTCAACGACCCTAAGAAATCTAATCTTGTGGCTGGCTTCGTACTTAGATGCTTTCAGCACTTATCCAATCCCGACTTAGATACCCGGCAATGCACCTGGCGGCACAACCGGTAAACCAGCGGTCAGTCCAACACGGTCCTCTCGTACTAGTGTCAGAGCCACGCAAATTTCATACGCCCACGATAGATAGAGACCGAACTGTCTCACGACGTTCTGAACCCAGCTCGCGTGCCACTTTAATGGGCGAACAGCCCAACCCTTGGGACCTTCTCCAGCCCCAGGATGTGACGAGCCGACATCGAGGTGCCAAACCGCTCCGTCGATATGAGCTCTTGGGAGCGATCAGCCTGTTATCCCCGGAGTACCTTTTATCCTTTGAGCGATGTCCCTTCCATACGGAAACACCGGATCACTATGCTCTAGTTTCCTACCTGATCGACTTGTCGGTCTCTCAGTCAAGCACCCTTATGCCATTACACTCTGCGGACGGTTACCAATCGTCCTGAGGGTACCTTTAGAAGCCTCCGTTACACTTTTGGAGGCGACCACCCCAGTCAAACTACCCACCAAACAGTGTCCTCACAAACGCGAGTTAGAACTCAAATAATCAAAGGGCCGTATTTCAACAGCGGCTCCACAAATACTGGCGTACCTGCTTCAAAGCCTCCGGCCTATCCTACACATCAATTACCCAAATTCAATGTTAAGCTATAGTAAAGGTTCACGGGGTCTTTTCGTCCCATCGCGGGTAATCGGCATCTTCACCGATACTACAATTTCACTGAGCTCACGGTTGAGACAGTGTCCAGATCATTACACCATTCGTGCAGGTCGGAACTTACCCGACAAGGAATTTCGCTACCTTAGGACCGTTATAGTTACGGCCGCCGTTTACTGGGGCTTCAATTCAATGCTTCTCTTGCGATGACATCTCCTCTTAACCTTCCAGCACCGGGCAGGTGTCAGGCTATATACTTGATCTTTCAATTTTGCATAGCCCTGTGTTTTTGTTAAACAGTTGCCTGGACCTATTCTCTGCGCCCTCATTACTGAGGGACCCTTTATCCCGAAGTTACAGGGTCAATTTGCCTAGTTCCTTAACCGTGATTCACTCAAGCGCCTTAGTATATTCTACCCGACTACGTGTGTCCGTTTACGGTACGGGTACCTTAAAGATTAAGTTTAGCGGATTTTCTTGGGAGTCTGTTTACATACGCTATCCAATCACCACAAGGGCTCTCGGTACTATCAGGTTCGACTAATCTTCCGGATTTGCCTGGAAAACTAATATCTACACCCTTCAACCAGCTATTCCGTCAGCCGGCGGTATTATCACTACTCCGTCTCCACATCACTCTTTAAGGTAGTAAGGGAATATTAACCCTTTCTGCCATCGGCCTCGCCGTTCGGCTGAGCCTTAGGACCCGACTAACCCTGATCCGATTAGCGTTGATCAGGAAACCTTAGTCTTTCGGCGAGGGGGTTTCTCACCCCCTTTATCGTTACTTATACCTACATTTGCTTTTCCACACGCTCCAGCAGAGCTCACGCTCCACATTCAACGCTGAGTGGAATGCTCCCCTACCAACCATTACTGGTTCCATAGCTTCGGTAAATTGCTTATGCCCGATTATTATCCACGCCAAACTCCTCGACTAGTGAGCTGTTACGCACTCTTTAAATGAATGGCTGCTTCCAAGCCAACATCCTAGCTGTCTTAGCAATCTGACTTCGTTAGTTCAACTTAGCAATTATTTCGGGACCTTAGCTGATGGTCTGGATTCTTCTCCTCTCGGGCACGGACCTTAGCACCCATGCCCTCACTCCTGATATCAAACTAATGCGCATTCGGAGTTTATCAAGACTTGATAGGCGGTGAAGCCCTCGCATCTTATCAGTCGCTCTACCTCACATTAGTAATTATCAAGGCTGCACCTAAATGCATTTCGGGGAGTACGAGCTATCTCCAAGTTTGATTAGCCTTTCACCCCCACCCACAGTTCATCCGGAAGCTTTTCAACGCTTATCGGTTCGGTCCTCCAGTTAGTGTTACCTAACCTTCAACCTGACCATGGGTAGATCACTTGGTTTCGCGTCTACTACCACTGACTAAATCGCCCTATTCAGACTCGCTTTCGCTTCGGCTGCAAAACTTAATTTCTTAACCTTGCCAGTGACAGTAACTCGTAGGTTCATTATGCAAAAGGCACGCCGTCACAGCACGAAGCTGCTCCGACCGCTTGTAAGCGCATGGTTTCAGGGACTATTTCACTCTTCTATTCGAAGTTCTTTTCACCTTTCCTTCACAGTACTGGTTCACTATCGGTCTCTCGGGAGTATTTAGCCTTACCGGATGGTCCCGGCAGATTCATGCAGAATTCCTCGTGCTCCGCACTACTCAGGATACCACTACAGTATATATTGGATTCATGTACGCAACTATCATGCTCTATGGTGACACTTTCCAGAGTCTTCCATTCTCCAATATAAGTCCGATATCGTGGTCCTACAACCCCAATTATGCCGTAACATAAGTGGTTTGGGCTAATCCGCGTTCGCTCGCCACTACTTACGGAATCATTCAATTATTTTCTTCTCCTACAGGTACTAAGATGTTTCAGTTCCCTGCGTTCGCCTCCATCTAAGATGGATAATATCCCTTCAGGATATTGGGTTGTCCCATTCGGAAATCTTCGGATCAATGGTCATTTGCACCTACCCGAAGCTTATCGCAGCTTATCACGTCCTTCATCGCCTCCGAGAGCCAAGGCATCCGCCATGCGCCCTTGCTTACTTTCTTCAAACACTGTAAACTATGCGTAAATATACGTTTTCGTTTACCATATGGTTCGATATATACTTTAGCTCTTTTTATCTCTAAAAATTACTTTGCTTTATTGCTTTTGTACATCATGTCAAAGATCATTTCAAGCGTTAGCTTGATCGTGGAGAATAACGGATTCGAACCGTTGACCCCCTGCGTGCAAGGCAGGTGCTCTAGCCAGCTGAGCTAATCCCCCGAAATTATAAGAAGCGTTTGTTTGGATGGTTAATCCGTTTTGCTCCTCTTTTCGCGTAGTCCCAGGCAGAGTTGAACTGCCGACCTCTACATTATCAGTGTAGCGCTCTAACCAACTGAGCTATAGGACTGTCGTTCAAAACCTCTTACCTTTCGGCTCGGCTTCTTTCTAATCTCTTATTTCATATATAGAATAAACAAAAACCAGTAGTACAATAAAAAGCGAACCAGATAAAAGGAATCACTCCAGAAAGGAGGTGTTCCAGCCGCACCTTCCGGTACGGCTACCTTGTTACGACTTAGCCCCAGTCACCAGTTTTACCCTAGGGCGCTCCTTACGGTTACGCACTTCAGGTACCCCCGGCTCCCATGGCTTGACGGGCGGTGTGTACAAGGCCCGGGAACGTATTCACCGCGCCGTGGCTGATGCGCGATTACTAGCGAATCCAGCTTCATGGAGTCGGGTTGCAGACTCCAATCCGAACTGAGAGAGGCTTTTGGGATTAGCATCCTGTTGCCAGGTAGCGACCTTCTGTACCCCCCATTGTAACACGTGTGTAGCCCCAGACGTAAGGGCCGTGCTGATTTGACGTCATCCCCACCTTCCTCGCATCTTACGACGGCAGTCTCGATAGAGTCCTCAGCATAACCTGTTAGTAACTATCAATAAGGGTTGCGCTCGTTATGGCACTTAAGCCGACACCTCACGGCACGAGCTGACGACAACCATGCAGCACCTTCACAGATGTCCGAAGACTATCTAGTTTCCTAAATATTCATCTGCAATTTAAGCCTGGGTAAGGTTCCTCGCGTATCATCGAATTAAACCACATGTTCCTCCGCTTGTGCGGGCCCCCGTCAATTCCTTTGAGTTTCACCGTTGCCGGCGTACTCCCCAGGTGGAATACTTAATGCTTTCGCTTGGCCGCTTGCTGTATATCGCAAACAGCGAGTATTCATCGTTTACTGTGTGGACTACCAGGGTATCTAATCCTGTTTGATACCCACACTTTCGTGCCTCAGCGTCAGTTGTACCCCGGTAAGCTGCCTTCGCAATTGGAGTTCTTCGTGATATCTAAGCATTTCACCGCTACACCACGAATTCCGCCTACCTTATGTACACTCAAGAATAACAGTATCAACTGCAATTTTACGGTTGAGCCGCAAACTTTCACAACTGACTTATCATTCCGCCTACGCACCCTTTAAACCCAATAAATCCGGATAACGCTCGGATCCTCCGTATTACCGCGGCTGCTGGCACGGAGTTAGCCGATCCTTATTCATAGTATACATACAAAAATCCACACGTGGATCACTTTATTCTACTATAAAAGAAGTTTACAATCCATAGGACCTTCATCCTTCACGCTACTTGGCTGGTTCAGGCTCTCGCCCATTGACCAATATTCCTCACTGCTGCCTCCCGTAGGAGTTTGGTCCGTGTCTCAGTACCAATGTGGGGGACCTTCCTCTCAGAACCCCTATCCATCGAAGACTTGGTGAGCCGTTACCTCACCAACTATCTAATGGAACGCATCCCCATCCATAACCAATAAATCTTTAACTTTTTCAAGATGCCTTGAAAAAGTACTATCGGGTATTAATCTTTCTTTCGAAAGGCTATCCCCGAGTTATGGGAAGGTTGGATACGTGTTACTCACCCGTGCGCCGGTCGTCAGCGGTATTGCTACCCTGCTACCCCTCGACTTGCATGTGTTAAGCCTGTAGCTAGCGTTCATCCTGAGCCAGGATCAAACTCTTCATTGTAAAAGTTTCATTTAAATTCTGTTCAGGATTCCGTTTATCTTAATTGACGGTTCGCATTTTTATTTACCAAGTACATGTAACAATACACGCACTTAATGCTCTTGTACTACTTGTTTCGTTTATTTATAATCTCTTCAAAGAACGATTCTTTTTGTTACGCCTTTTTCGTAAGCGGATGCAAAGGTAGAACTTTTAATTTTAACCTCCAAATGTTTTTGAGAATATTTTTTTTAATTTCTTTTTCTCTAAAACCTCGGTAGATGCACCGGTTATCTTACATTATGTCATTTTGCGTAGGCTTTGTTTCTCTTTCAAAGCGGGTGCAAAAGTAGAGCTTTACTGCTACCAATCCAAATATATCTAACTCTTTTTTATAACTTTTTTAGTAGATAATAGGTAACTTGCTGAGCTGCAAGTATGTTACAGAATATATTTTTTTATTCTTTGCAAAAATGGGCATGGATGTTCATTCCTTTAATACATTATATATTTACGCGAGCGCGTAAGGAGGTGCCGGAATTTTTTATAATTCATATTGTGATGGGAAGGCTTTAAAGTTACTTTTAGTAAGTTTATCACGAAAAAACAAAATGCAGGCTTTGATCTGCCCCATCTGCTACTAAATAGAATTTATTCATTGTTTATCAACACCTTAGATTAGTAGAAGATAAAAACTATCTACAAATCATCTGCTACTAAATCGTTGTATCTCCCACTAACTAGTTGTATCTGCCACCGGGAATAATTACACTATTTGTTTTGAAAAGCAGGCCGGACATTCTTCATGATCCCACGGGAGATTTTATTTCTTCCGGTTAGAAATTATTTATTCTTGTACAAAACATTGTTTTCTTTTGTACAGGAATGCAGAAAGATGTCTAGGAGGATTTTAAAAAGGCGGCGAGTGTTTGCAGAAAGACCGGGCGGGTTTGAAAGAAATTAAACCGGCAGTGACTTTTTTTGGAATTGGATTACTGATTTTTCTGTTATTATTAAGATTGGATTATAATATTCTGGTTATTCTTAAACAGGCATTACAGATAATGTAAGATAATACAATGAAATAGAGTTTGGTCGTTGCAGCAATATAATAGTGAATAGACTAAAGAAAAACAAGGAGGATGTTTCTAAAACCACGCTATTGTATCCATATAAATAGGGATTAAACCCTAGATACAATACGAAAAATACTCGTGCGGTTAGTTTTTTACGCACGCTTACTCTCTAGTTAGAACACGAAAATAAATCTATTCAGCAATTCTATCTATAAATGATTCAATGATGTAAAAACCGGTGGTGGGAGATAAATGCTTTTAGTGGGAGATAAAATGTATTATGTTTTCATCTCCCACCAAAGTAGGTATCTATAAATCAGCATTATGAGTAGTATTTAGTAGCAGGTGGCAGATGATGCCGCGCTTTTTTATTTTTTTCTGGAGAAGAGTAATAGCAATTATATTAGCAGGATACTCTTCTACATATTTAAAAAAATAAAAAGCAGTTATACTGAAACATTTAATCAAATAGAGTGAAGAAGAATAGATCATGTTTATATTGTCTATTCAAAAAATAACAGTAAAAATGTGATATTACGAAACTAATAACGACAAATAAAGAACAATAGAAACTTAAAATTAATCTCGTTATTATGATTAGTTAGTCCATTAAAACCAACCGTATTAAGAGAGTAAACAAAATTCACTTAATCTTTGGACTTGTCAATTCTATAATTTATCTTTGCTATCTAATTGCTTTTAATAATATAAAAATTAAATATACACTCTCATGAAAGACTTTCTCAAATTTACGCTTGCAACCGTAGTGGGAATAATCCTATCAAGCATTGTTATATTTTTTATTGGTGCCATAATCTTATTTGGCGTTGTGGCTTCTGCTGATACAGAAGTAAAAGTGAAACCGAACTCTATAATGTTTCTTGATCTTAATGGAACATTAGTGGAACGAACCAAAGACAATCCCTTAAAACAATTCTTTGGAGAAGAATTTTCTGATTATGGATTGGATGACATTCTCTCTTCTATTAAAAAGGCAAAGGAAAACGATGATATTAAAGGAATCTATATACAGGCAAAAATGTTGGGAGCTTCTTATGCTTCCCTACAGGAAATAAGAAATGCACTGGCTGATTTTAAAAAGAGTGGTAAATTCATTGTTGCCTACAGTGATAATTATACTCAGAAGCTTTACTACTTATCTAGTGTAGCAGATAAAGTTCTACTTAATCCGAAAGGAGTAATTGAATGGAAAGGTCTTGCTGCAGAACCAATGTTCTATAAAGACTTGCTGGAAAAAGTTGGAGTAGAAATGCAGATATTCAGAGTTGGAACATACAAATCGGCTGTAGAACCTTTTATCGCAACCGAGATGAGTCCGGCCAATCGTGAACAAGTGACAGAATACATAGGTTCTATCTGGAACCAGATATTAACAGATGTTTCTGTATCTCGTAAAATCTCCAAAGATTCTCTTAATGCTTGTGCCGATCGCATGCTTATGTTCTATCCGTCTGAGCAATCCGTGAAATGTGGCCTGGCAGATAAACTAATCTATAAAAGTGATGTCAGAGATTATCTGAAGACATTGGTCAAAATAGACAAAGACGAAGATCTTTCAGTGCTAAATCTGGATGATATGATTAACGTTAAACGTAACGTTCCAAAAGATAAAAGCGGTAATGCGATTGCAGTATACTATGCATTTGGAGGTATTGATGAATCAACTGACGAAGGTATTATTTCTGAGAAAGTAATTAAAGATTTGCGTGAACTACGTGAAAACAAAGAAATAAAAGCGGTTGTTCTTCGAGTAAACTCCCCTGGAGGAAGCGCCTTTGGCTCTGAACAAATATGGAATGAAGTAAAAGCTCTTAAAAAGGAGAAGACAGTAGTAGTTTCCATGGGAGATTATGCGGCATCTGGCGGTTACTATATTTCTTGTGCTGCTGATTGTATTGTTGCCGAACCAACAACACTTACCGGTTCTATCGGAATCTTCGGAATGATTCCTAATGTAAAAGGGCTTACTGACAAAGTTGGACTTAAATTTGATGTAGTTAAAACTAATAAATTCTCCGATCTTGGAGCAATAGGACGTGGATTAAACAGCGACGAAAAATCATTGGTTCAAATGATGATTAACGAGGGATATGATACCTTCTTAACCAGATGTTCTGACGGAAGAAAAATGAGTAAGCAAGCTATTGGCAAAATTGCAGAAGGACGAGTATGGACTGGTGCAAAGGCTAAAGAAATAGGACTGGTAGACGAATTGGGTGGTATAGACAAGGCTATTGAAATTGCAGCTAAGAAAGCAAAGATAAAAGAATATACAGTTCTTTCATATCCTGCAAAAGAAGAATTCTTTGAATCTCTGTTCAAGGATAAACCAACTCATTATATAGAATCTAAATTGATAGAAAGTAATTTTGGTGAATTCTACAAAGGATTTAGCATGATTAAAGATGTTCAGAAATTAGATTATGTACAAGCCAGAGTACCTTTTGATGTAAATATCAAATAAGATGAGATGGAAGAAAACTTCATTAAGATACATAAGAGCCTTTATCCACTCTCTTTTCTTTATGGATTGGGGGTAAGCCTGCGCAACAAGATGTTCGACTGGGGTATTATACACTCAAAGAGTTATAATATTCCGGTTATCAGTGTTGGCAATATCACTGTTGGTGGTACAGGGAAAACTCCACATACAGAATATTTAATAAAACTACTAAAGAAGGAATTTAAGGTAGCGGTTCTAAGCCGGGGATATAAGCGAAAATCAAAAGGCTTTATTTTGGCAAATGAGAACAGCACTGCTAAGGAGATTGGAGATGAACCTTTCCAGATTAAGCAGAAATTTCCGGAAGTAATAGTGTCCGTTGATAAAGATCGTTGCCACGGAATAGAGACATTACAACAAGAAAAGGCTTCAGATATAGAAGTAATTCTTTTGGATGATGCTTATCAACATCGATATGTAACTCCCGGCATAAATATATTACTGGTAGATTTCAACAGACTTATCTGTGACGATGCTCTTCTTCCAGCCGGACGTTTGCGAGAACCGGCACGTGGTAAAAGTAGGGCTACTTTTGTTATAGTAACAAAGTGTCCAAGAGTAATGAAGCCAATGGATTTCCGGATTATTACGAAACGGTTAGATTTATATCCATATCAGCAACTCTATTTTACTTCGTATAAATACAGTAGCCTAACGCCAATTTTTCCTGCCGTTAACAAAAAAAAGAGAACCTTGGGGCAGATTGAGAAAGACGAAAAAGTGCTGTTGCTTACCGGAATTGCATCTCCTCAACAATTACTGCAGGATATAGAGAGGTATTCATCCAACATTACTCCATTAACGTTTGCAGATCACCATGATTTTACAGAAAATGACATGGTAACATTGAAGGAAACTTTTGAGAGTCTACCCGGAGAAAAGAAGATTATTATAACTACAGAAAAAGATGCAGCGCGTCTTACCCAGTTTAGTAATTTAGACGAAAAAATACAAAAAAACATCTATACTCTTCCTATAGAAGTAAGATTCCTACAGAATCAGGAAGATGTATTTAACCAAAATATTATTGAGTATGTTAGAAAAAATAAAAGAGACAGCAGCCTTCCTGAAAGAGAGGATGCATACTAGCCCGGAAACAGCAATCATTTTAGGAACAGGATTAGGAAATCTGGCTAATGAAATTACAGAAAAATATGAGATAAAATATCAAGATATACCTAATTTCCCAGTTTCCACAGTAGAAGGACATAGCGGAAAGCTTATTTTTGGAAAATTAGGCAATAAAGATATTATGGCTATGCAAGGCCGCTTTCACTACTACGAAGGTTACTCCATGAAAGAAGTAACGTTCCCGGTAAGAGTAATGAAAGAACTCGGCATCAAAACATTATTTGTTTCCAATGCCAGCGGTGGAACAAATGCGTCATTTGAGATTGGTGATTTAATGATTATAACAGATCATATCAACTATTTCCCTGAGCATCCTCTCCGTGGAAAAAACCTCTATGGAGATCGTTTCCCTGATATGAGTGAAGCTTACTCCAAAGACCTTATCAACAAAGCACTAGCTATTGCTAAAGAAAAAGGAATCAAAGTTCAGCAAGGAGTATATATCGGCACACAAGGACCTACATTTGAAACTCCTGCAGAATACAAGTTATTTCATATTTTAGGAGCTGACGCAGTAGGAATGTCTACTGTTCCCGAAGTAATTGTAGCCAACCATGCAGGAATCCGATGCTTTGGTATCTCAATCATCACCGATCTGGGTGTTGAAGGTAAAATTGTAGAAGTTTCTCACGAAGACGTACAAATAGCAGCTGATGCTGCGCAACCAAAAATGACAACTATCATGCGCGAATTAATTAATCGCGCATAATTTTAAATAATAGATATGCAAGAAAGAAAAAGAACAGAGATTGCGACATTAGGAGAATTTGGCCTCATCAAACACCTTACAGAAGGAATTGAATTAAAAAACGAATCCAGCAAATATGGTGTGGGCGATGATGCAGCAGTACTCTCCTATCCGGACAAACAAGTTCTGGTTACAACAGATTTATTAATGGAAGGTGTTCATTTTGATCTGACTTATGTTCCATTGAAACATTTGGGATATAAAGCTGCTATCGTTAATATCTCGGATATTTACGCAATGAACGGCAGTCCCAAACAAATGATCATCTCAGTTGCTGTTTCCAAGAGATTCTGCATAGAAGATATGGAAGAGCTTTATGCCGGAATACAAATTGCATGCGAAGAGCACAATGTAGACATTGTAGGTGGAGACACATCTTCATCACTAACCGGTCTTGCCATAAGCATTACTTGCATTGGCGAAGCTGACAAAGAGAAAGTTGTTTACCGCAATGGAGCTAAAGAAACCGACTTAATTTGTGTTAGTGGTGACTTAGGAGCAGCCTATATGGGACTTCAGCTTTTGGAAAGAGAAAAAACTGTTCTTAAAGGAGAAAAAGATGTGCAACCAGACTTCTCCGGAAAAGAATACCTTTTGGAACGTCAATTAAAACCGGAAGCACGTAAAGATGTTATTGAGAAACTGGCACAGATGAATATTCTACCTACTTCAATGATGGATATTTCGGATGGTCTTTCTTCAGAACTGATGCACATTTGTACCCAAAGCAAGGTTGGTTGTCGTGTTTACGAGGAGCATATCCCTATTGATTACCAAACAGCAGTTATGGCCGAAGAGTTCAACATGAATCTCACAACATGCGCACTTAATGGTGGAGAAGATTATGAACTACTTTTCACTGTTCCAATTTCAGAGCATGAAAAAATATCAGAAATGGAAGGGGTAAAAATGATTGGTCACATCACCAAGCAAGACTTAGGATGTGCATTAATCACCAGAGACGGACAAGAATTTGAATTAAAAGCTCAAGGATGGAATGCATTAGCAGAAAAGAATAACTAATTCATTCTGTGCATATTAAAGAATACAAGAGAATGCCGGCAGATAAAATCACACTATTTACCGGCATTTTTTATTCCTAAATGTTTGCATATTCAAAAACTTTAGCTACCTTTGCATCCGCAATGACAAAGAGGTGCCATAGCTCAGTTGGTAGAGCAAAGGACTGAAAATCCTTGTGTCCCCGGTTCGATTCCTGGTGGCACCACCTTAAAATCAGAGAGTTACATAACAATGTAGCTCTCTTTTTTTGTTTATATTCCTTCTATTTTACTCCAAAGTTAAACCATGAGTTAAACCGAGAGTTAAACCAGAAATATCATGATAACGACGGTTAACATCTTGTGTTACAGGTCTAAAACTCTATCTAATGGAGAAAGTCCTCTTATGATTCGCATCTGTAAAGATGGCAAGAAGAAGTACAAGAGCCTTGGTCTCTCATTAAATCCTATCTATTGGGATTTCAAAAAGGGAAAACCAAAAGTCAGATGTCCTAATAAAACAGCAATTGAAAAGCTGATTTCAGAGAAGAAAAGAGAATTCACGGATGAGATAGTTAAACTAAAATCAGAGAATAAAGAGTTTACCACCAATACTTTAGCTGATAGAGTTTCAAACCCAGTTAAACCAAAAACTGTTGGAGAAGTGTTTCTAGCACAAATTCAGAGGCTCAGTGAAGAAAAAAGAAGAGGATATATGCTTTCCACCCAACAGGTTTATAACTCCCTTATAAAGTTCAATAAGCACCTTAATATATACTTTTCAGACATAGACATTACTTGGCTAAGGAGATATGAAACTTGGTTAAGAAGTGAAGACATTGCAGAAAATACCATTGGAATAAGGTTCAGAACATTACGAGCAATCTACAATGTAGCAATAGAAGAGAAGTTGGTAAAGTCTGAACTTTATCCGTTCAAGAGTTACAAGGTGTCTAAGCTTCATAAAGGAACAGCCAAACGAGCTATTACTAAGGAAGAAGTAAATAAAGTAATAACATACCAAGGAACTAACGAATACTCAATACTGGCGGTAGACTTGTTTTCTTTCTCCTACCTAATGGGAGGAATCAATTTTGTAGATATAGCATATCTCACAAAAGAAAATCTGATTGATAACCGATTAATCTATACACGAAGAAAAACAAAGAAGCTAATTAAGCTACCTATACAAGATAAGGCTGTAGAGTTAATAGAGAAGAATCATAATTCCGATAATCAGTACCTCTTCCCTATCCTATCATCTTTTCATAAGACAGAACAGCAAAGGGCTAACAGAGTTCACAAAGTAATTACCAAAGTCAACACACGGTTAAAGGATATAGGAAAGGAATTAGGACTTCCCATAGACCTAACTACATATGTAGCAAGGCATTCATTTGCCACAGTACTAAAACGATCTGGTGTTTCAACATCAATCATTAGCGAATCATTGGGACATAGTTCTGAGAAAATAACACAGATTTATTTGGATAGCTTTGACAACTCACAAATGAATGATGCAATGAAAAATTTGCTTTAAAAAAACATACTATTTCTACAATTATATGACAAATATTTATACATTTACAGATAACTTTAAAATTAATAAAATGATGGAAGAGATGAATGAATATTGGAATAATAATTTTTATTATATCAAAGAAGAATCTGTTTTAAAATTAGCAGAAAATGATTTAAATATAAACAATGTTATTACTGGCATTAGCGATGAATGCTATGGAGCTAGTATATCTCAAAACAAAAGTTATATGTTGACTTATATCTATTTTAACAAAGAAAAAGATAAAGTTTGTGGAGCCAATTTAAATCTAGGACAAACATTGAATGAAGATTCACACAAATTGCTTTTCCAATATTCAGTTACAATATCGGCAATAAACAATTTAAATATTATTGATATATATAATAATTACTGTCATCTTTTGCGCTCTACCTTAGAGAAGAATGGAGTTACAACTTTTAACACTGAAGAAATAGGATATATGAAAAGTCTGGATCCTCGGGGTGAGTTAGTAGCAAAAACGCCAATATACATAATAAGAACTATTGATAAAAAGCAATTTTACAAGGATTTTTTTAAAAATATCATTTGGAACAAAGAGGACAAAATCAATAGTAAGATATATTTAATGTTTGATCTTAAAACAAATCTAACCAAGATTGGATATTCCACATTTCCATTACTAAGAGAGAAGACTTTACAAGGTGAAAAGCCTTCAATTGAACTGCTTGTTTGTTGGATTGCACCTCGAACAGAAGAAAAAGAACTTCATACTAGATATAAAGAAAAAAGGATTCGAGGTGAATGGTTTAATCTTAACTTTCAAGATTATGCTGATATAAAAACATATATGCAACAATATTCATAAACAATTAATTAATAATCCTGCTCCTAATAAAGGCGTGGGATTATTTTTTTTTATTTTTGCACTCCGGTAAAAGACGCAATCATTGTCCCAATATTTATGCAGTTATATTCAATGCCAATGATAATACGACATAATGCCTGAAAATAATAGCTAGATTACCCGGTGCTGATAAAGGTTACATAAAAGACAGTCAATAGACTTAAATATAAGCGATATTTTACCAAAATGGGACAAAGCAGTTCAGACCATAATAATAATAATTCTGCATGTTTTTGTCCCAAGTAATAATTATAAATTCAGATTTACATTTTAAATTCATGGGAAATACAAAATCAGAAAGCGAAGATAACATTGAAATAATCTACCTTGAGAAAGACCAATATATGTCAGACATCTTCCCTGATGGTTTGCCTACAAACGCTATTATTGACAAAACAGTAACAGCCTCAGGTGGAACAACATGCGAGTTGGAAACAGACCCGGAACTAGCCTCAAAAAGCTTAAGAAATTCAATAATCATCGAGCCAAATGTACCTGTTATTGATGGAAAACAAGCTAAATTCCCAAAGGCATTAGGAGTACGTGAGGGTGTGACGGATGCCAGAATAATGGCATATATGAAAGACAAATCCATTGATTACAAAAAGATCATTGTTACACCTGAAAGTTATTCTAAAGTAAAACGAGTAGCTGAATATGCAGATATTGATCTGTTTAATGATTACTTTCTACTAATAGACGAATGCGAAAAAGTTGTTCAAGATTCTGATTACAGACCTGACATAGTCCTCCCATTCTTCGATTTCTTCAATTTTAAAGACAAAGCCATCATTTCAGCGACTCCATTGTACCCAAGCCTGAAAGGTTTTACCAATCATAAATTTAGGCATATCAAAATTGTCCCTAATTACGATTACAAGAAAATCATATCCTTAATTGGAACAAATAAAGTAGAAGAGGAATTCTTAACCCAAATATCCATAAACGATAACAAGAAAGCAATATTCCTCAATTCAATAAAATATGCAAAAAGCTTAATTAATAAAACTGGCATTAAGGATCGCAGTAAAATTTATTGTTCAGATCAGAACGATGCAATCAAAAAGCTCAACGATGAGGGTTACAAAGCTGCTGAAAGTTTTGAATCAGACAGTACATTAGAACAATATAACTTCTTCACAAGTAGATTTTATTCGGCAGTAGATTTAGAAACTTCTGATAAACCTGATGTAATAATGGTTACAGACTGTTTTAGCAGATCACAGAGCATGATAGACCCTTTTACACATGCAGTTCAGATTACAGGTAGATTTCGTTTAGGGATAGGTAATATTACACACATTACAAATTGGAATAGCAACCTAAACCCGAAATCACGTGAGGAAATTATTAAGGAAATACTAGACGATAAAGCCTTCTATGACAGACTTCTAACATTTAAGGAAGCATCGAATGATAAGCAGAAAAATGTTCTAAAAGAAATTACAGAACGTCTAAACGTTTATCCACTTCTGTTTAAAAGTGGTGAATACAAAGGCAAGATAAACCCTTTCCTATTGGAATGCAGCATTCAAAAATCCAAGGTTGAATCTTTCTACCAACAATTATCTGCATTGAAGCAAGCTTATACTGAGACAGGGCATTTCAATGTGTTGTACCATTACAGCCCTTATAAGAAAAAAGAATCCGAAGATACAAAAGAATCTGAGACAGAAAATAAGCCTGCAAAGAGCAAGCCTTTATCGAGAGAGAGAAAACTTGAAATACTAGACCGTTTAAGATTTATTACTCCTGGGATTGAGGCGTTTAAAATCTCGACCAATGAAGAAGAGATAGAGTTAGCAGCTTTAAGGGATGAAGCACCTGTACTGTGCAAATATTATGCAAAGTTTGGCATTGAAAAAATCGTAGAAATTGATTATGATTTAAACATTATGAAACGTCAGCTAAAAGCAAGCTATAGAGAAGAAATCTTCTTTAAGCCATTAGATGAAATTCACAATTCGTTTGTTATCGGTAAAGCATATTCAGAAGCTCAAATAATGGCTATTCTACAAAGAAATTACGACGACTATAACCTCGTAGATGATAACAATAAGCCCTTGAAGGCAGAAAAGGCTACATATTTAAAGAAATACTTTGAAATATCCACTAGAGTGACTGTACCTAATACTCGTGAAAAAGGATATATTCCATTATCGAAGAAATATTCATTAGAATAATCAAAACTGAGACAGAATCATAAAAATCTTTCTTTATTATGGTCTGCATGATTCTGTCTCATTTGGCTAAAATTTGGAGTAAAACGCACTCTCAGGTAAGCCAACAGCAAAACACATCTTCTCTCTCCTAAAATCTGTTGAATATCCCTCTCCGTAAAATTACCCGGAAACCTAAACCTAGAGTACAGTACCTATAAAGCCCCCCTCCTAAGTTTATTAGGAAAAAGCATTTCTTCAAGGCATAGGGTGGGTACACCCCTATTTCCCCCAATAAAAGAACTATTCTCCATACTCCTGACACACTCCTGACATCTTTCTTAAGGCTTAATACTATTCGCAGTTTCCTAAAAATGCAGCAATATATCCAACTATAAAATGGTCTCAGTAGATTCTATTCTATCAATAATCAGTTTAAAATTACCTTATGATTGCTTGTACTTCTGATTTTATTAGGTAGAAAAATTAGGAAACTTTTCTATTATAAGGGAACAGCAATTTTCATACCTTCATTATATGATTCCCATATTAAATCTAGTTACTCATTACATCGGCAAAGTTGCTTTAGAATAAACCATTTAAAAGCATACAGTTATGAGTGACATTTATCAGGTAAGCGAGGTTAAAATAACCTACCATCCAAAAGTGAAAGCATCAGAGCGTGTAAGAATTTACAGTTCAGCAGACGTTTACAAGCTGCTAATTGACAACTTCTATGACAGAGACACTATAGAACATAAAGAGTCATTTAAAGTCGTTCTGCTAAATCAGGCTAACAAGGTCTTAGGAGTGTCAAGCATTTCAGAAGGAGGAATAAGTGAAACGATAGCAGACATACGAATTATATTACAGGCTGCTATTCTGTCTAATGCATCCGGAATTATTCTTTCTCATAATCATCCATCTGGGAATCTTACACCGAGTAAAGAAGATAACAGCTTAACTCAGAGAGTTAAAGAATCCGCCCAAATAATGAGAATAAGTCTGCTAGATCATCTCATAGTCAGCAATGAAACTTATTACAGTTTTGCTGATGAAGGACAGATTTAATATTCCCTTGCATTACTAGCTTAATTAAAAAGCATTCAACATTCTTGTTGTTAGTTCCCATGCTTTGTAACTATACTAATGCCAACCAGAGGGAACAGGGAGGCACATATAAAATTTTATAATGAAAACAGTTAGATTATTTGCAACCCTATTAATGGTTGTGTTGTGCGTTGGTTTTGCATCATGTAGCAAAAGTGATGATGAACCTATTAGTAATAATATCTCAATCGTAGGAAATTGGGCGGAAGAGCCATCTGTTGAACAGTTTGTCTACACTTTCAATTCTGACGGAAGTGGTAAATGTGAGATTTATAATGGTACAACATTAGAGAGTTCTTCTTCTTTCCATTATAAGGTAGACGGAAATAAACTAGAATCAACAGATGAAGGAGAGACAGCTACAATGACTATTGCAGAACTCACAGAGACAAAGTTAGTCTTAACTTCAACTTACGTAGAGAACGGAAAGACTCTGACCGATACTTTTGTCCTATACAAGCAAAGTAAGAAGTAAGATTTCATTCTGCATTTATTAGGAGACGGCAAGTGGAGCAATTCATTTGCTGTCTTTCTTCATTTATATAATGCCTTTTACTATAACTAAGAATGATATATGCCAAGAAATGGCTACCCTTGCAGCATTAGTAAGGAATTTGAGAATATATGTCTTATATGACCATTCAAGGATTCTGTACCAATATTGAATTTTGAATTAAACAATTATATTATTAATCAAATCTCGTTTTGACCCTGAAAGTTAAACCCAGAGTTAAACCAGAGGAATAGTTAAACAAAATACTGCCTATACGAGGCTTTGATAATCTCATAAAGTGCTGTAGGTCAGTTGGTAGCTGACAGAAGTGTAACTTCTGGAAGCCTTGAGAGCAAAGGACTGAAAATCCTTGTGTCCCCGGTTCGATTCCTGGTGGCACCACCTTACAGAAACACTTAAACTTTACAGTTTAGGTGTTTTTTGTTTTCCCCATCCTACAATTTATTTCAATCATTTTTAATTAAAAGCAATAAATACTTTATTTTGTTTCCGAAATAAATTATATTTGTAGCACAATAGAAACAAAATACAATAATGCTATTTTTGGAATTCAAGGATAAAATGTTCGATTTGGCATGCTTCAATATTTATCAAACATATGCATGGCAACCTGATTTTGACCGCAACAACCTTACTCGTTGGGTGAAGAAGGGGTATCTTATCCGGTTACGACAGGGATATTTTGCTTTTTCTGAATATAAGAATAAGCCAGATTATTCCTTCTATTTTGCCAATCGAATTTACCGTCCGTCTTATATTAGCCTGCACACAGCATTATCATTCTATGGAATGATACCGGAAGCGGTAGTGCAAATTACCAATGTGACTTCATTAAAGACAGCATCATTTAGTAACGACTTTGGCGAATACTCTTATAAGAACGTAAAAGAAAGCTTAATGTTTGGATATGAGTTAAAGTCAATGGCGGACAACCGCATCATACAGTTTGCCACTCCCGAAAAAGCATTGCTTGATTTGCTGTATCTTTATTCGTTCTATGATTCCGAACAGGAATTGGAAGAATTACGTCTGGATGAAGATTACCTGCACGATGATTTAAACAAGGATATACTGATGAGTTACTGTGCCAAGTTTCAAAGTAAAGCACTTGAGCGCCGAGTAAGATTGCTTTTCAAAACTTATAACTTATGATACAGATTGAACAGATAAGAAATTACTTTCCAGTTCAAATTCGTGGAAATTCAATTTTCGACAAACACATATTGAAAGAGTATTTGCAGTTAATGATTCTGGATTATCTTTCATCCACACCAAACATCCAAAAGATGGTTTTTATCGGCGGAACAAACCTGCGTTTAGTAAAAGGGATAGACCGATTCTCCGAAGATTTAGATTTCGACTGTAAAGGCCTGTCGAAAGACGAATTTATTGAAATGACGAATGGAGTAATCCAGTTTTTGAAACGTTCGGGGTTGCGGGTAGAAGCCAAGGACAAAGAAAGCCCAAAACTAACGGCTTTTCGGTGCAATATCCATTTTCCAGAACTGTTATTTGATTTAGGATTGAGCGGACATAAAGAAGAACGTTTTTTAATAAAGGTCGAAAGCCAAGACCAAGGGATTATTTATCCTCCAGTTATCACAAAGATCAAAGGTTGCGGATTCTTTTTCCCGTTTCCCGTTCCTTCCGATGGCGTATTGTGCAGCATGAAAATTGCCGCCATGTTAGCTCGTGCTAAAGGCCGTGATTTTTACGACCTAATGTTTTTATTAGCACAGTCCAAACCCGATTATGATTTTCTTTCAAAACGTTGTGGAGTACATAATTTAAAAGAATTCAAACAAGCAACAACCGAGCTATTGAAAACGATTGATTTGAAAAAGAAGCAAAAGGATTTTGAGCACTTGCTATTCAATAAAGCAAATAGTGAGAGAATTTTGCGGTTTGGGGAATTTGTAGATTCACTTACAGAAGGATAATTAGACATTGGAATAAGCCTGCTTAGTAATGAGATTCTAACATGAAATTATACATTATAGGAAATGGCTTCGACCTTTATCATCATCTGCCTTCTTCATATTGTGATTTTCGAGATTTTATAAAAGAAAAAGACCCATTTATTTTTGGAATAATTGAAAAATATTTGGATTATACGGGAGCATTCTGGCATGCTTTTGAAATAAATCTGAGCAATTTGGATGAATTCCAATTGATCCATGATGTACTGCGTTCTTTAGGTGCCGACGGATGGGATGAAGACGCACTTGAAAATTATGAGCCACTCCTTGAGTATCATACAATTGGTATGTTCCGTCAGTTAAAAAACTATATGATAGATTGGATAAGGCATTTGAATATTCTTCCACTTTCGAGAAAATATCCGGATATCTGCTCTGATTCACTATTCATTTCTTTCAATTACACCAATACGCTCGAGAGATACTTTCATATCCATTCTGATCAGATCAATTATATTCATGGGAATGCTCAGGATACAAACTGTGATCTTATTTTGGGACATAATATGGATAAATCAGATTTGATTTACGATGTAGACGATAATCAAGAGAGACAGGGAAGGATTGTGGTACGATCATTCCTAGAGTATAGCCGGAAACCCTTTGAACAAATTATAAAAGACAATCAACGTTTCTGGGAAAAACTATCTTCTGTAACAGAGATTATCATAATCGGACATTCGTTATCTTTGGTCGATATTCCTTATTTCAAAACCATTGCTACCCACGTAAGTAAGAAGTGTCTATGGAATGTTTCCTATTACAATGAAGCTGATGCTGAAAATCATGCAAATGCGATGAAACAATGCGGTATAGATTTCCAATTGATTTATCCTTTCGATATTTATCCCAATCGGCCAAAACAAGGTGTACTATTCTGACCTCAAAGAGCCTAATCTAATAAGACAATTTTATAATATGGAAATTCACTAATAAAATAATGGTAAGATAGCTATACAACATATTATAAAATGGAGTTTCTCTTATTCGAGAAACTCCATTCTGCTTGTATGAACTAATTCATTTTAAATCGCAACACTTTTAAATCCTTATCTGCTGAGCTTCCGCCATAGAGTAGTTTATACTCTCCCGGCACACATCTCATGGTGTTTGATTTTGTATCAAACCACTGTAAATCATCTGCTGTCAGCTTGATCGTGACTTGTTTATTTTCACCGGCTTTTAATGATACACGACGAAATGCACGAAGTGTTTTGGTTGGACCATCTACATCGGACGGACGGCTAAGATAAACTTGTATTACTTCTTCACCATCTCGTTTGCCTGTGTTGCTAACAGGAATAGTGAGTTCTACTGAACCACCTGCCTTTACTACGGATTTAGCTAATTTGGCATTTCCATAAGCAAAAGTTGTATAACTCAAACCATAACCAAATGGGAAGAGAGCCTCACCCTTAAAGTAACGGTAAGTACGACCTTTCATATTGTAATTTTCAAAATCAGGAAGTTGCTCTACATTTTTATAGAAAGTTACCGGTAAGCGTCCGGCAGGATTGTAATCGCCAAACAATACATTGGCTACAGCAGTACCAGCTGCCTGACCGGGATACCATGCTTGCAGAATTGCTTCACAACTCTTAGTCTCAGGCACCAAGCCTAAAGCAGAACCCGAACAGTTTACAAACACTACTTTTTTACCGGCATTATACAATTGCTGAAGCAACTCACGCTGAACAGCAGGCAACTCAATATTTGTACGGTCGCCACCTTTGAATCCATCTGCTTTTACAGCCATCTCCTCTCCTTCAAGTTTTGGAGAAATACCTCCTACAAAAACAACCACATCTGCATCTTTCACACTGGCAATTGTTTTGGTAAAATCGAGATTCACCTCTTTACCAAAATCAAAGTTAAGAGTGCCGTCATAGCGTACACTATAATCCAGTCGAATATCATACGATTTTCCGGTCTCTGCTTTCAACGTAAAGACGTTGGTAGGTAAACCAATGCTTTTACCTTTGCTTTGTTGAACGCCATCAATAAAAAGTGTATATGATCCGGTTAAATTCATATTAAATGAAACGTCACCGCTCTCTTTCGCAGTAAAGACTGAATGATAACGGGCTGAGAAATTAGCCAATGGCACTCCGCGAGCAAAGACTGTTCCACCGGCAGCGGAAAAGTTTAGCGGAGTGGTAAGCCAGTCGTTGGCGATAGCTTCTCCACTAAAATCTGTATTATTCCAATATGTAGCTTCGAAACCAGGTTTACCGTTTAATGTACACTGATCAAAAAAGCTGTTCAGTGCAACATTCTGTGTATAACCACATCCCTGAACATAAGTAACCTTATCCGTCCCAATCTTATTCTTTATACCTTCAAGAATGGTTGTAGTATGATATGGAAATCCGTTGTAATTGGCCCACATCGTAACAGAATCTGTTGCATTTGGTCCCATCACAGCTACTTTCAGATTCTTAGCTAATGGCAGCAAGTTATCTCTGTTCTGCAATAAAGTCATACTTTCCTGCGCCATTTTAAGTGCAAGTTGCTGATGCTCCGGACTGTTGATAACATCATCTTTCAACTGCATCCATGGCACTAAAGAAGGATCATCCATTTCGCCGAGCTCAAAACGAGCTTTCAGCAAACGTACAACAGACTGATTTATTTTATCTTCGTTAATAAGTCCTTGTTTTACGGCAGCTGGCAGGTTTCCGTAAACAGAACCACATTCCACATCCGTACCGCTTGCCACAGCTCTTGATGCTGCATGAGCAGGATCGGGCTCTGCACCGTGTCCTTTTGGTACGGGCATATAGATATCATTTATTGCCCAACAATCACTTACTACCAAATGTTTATATTTCCATTCGTCACGTAATATCTGCATAAGCAAACGGTTAGATCCACAGCACGGTGATCCTTCAAAACTATTATAAGCACACATTACCTCTTTTACATCAGCCTTTTGCACGAGGTCTTTGAACGCAGGCAGATAGGTTTCCCATAAATCACGTGGTGATATATTCTCGGCATTGTAAGTATGCCTGTTCCACTCCGGTCCGCTATGCACAGCAAAGTGTTTGGCACAAGCATGAAGTTTATCGTAACCCGCTTTTGGATTTCCCTGAAGTCCATGAACCACAGCTTGCCCCATGCGACTAGTCAGATAAGGATCTTCACCATAAGTCTCCTGTCCCCTGCCCCAGCGTGGATCACGGAAAATATTGATATTGGGAGTCCAAACAGTAAGTCCCTGATATCTTCCAAACTGTCCGGAACTGCTAAACTGACGATATTTTACCCGGGCTTCATCACTCACCGCATCAAATACCTTATAAAGAAGTGCATCATCAAATGAAGCAGCCATACCTATTGTTTGCGGGAAAACAGTTGCATTACCGGCACGCGCAATGCCATGAAGAGCTTCACTCCACCAGTCGTATGCCTTGATACCCAATCGCGGTATAGGCTTCGAGGAGTTTTGCATGAGAGCGACTTTTTCTTCTAATGTTAGTCGTTTGAGCAAATCTTTAGCCCTTTCCGTAGGAGTTAACTTCGGATTTTTATACACCTCCTGGGCAGAAATACCTATTGACAGAGAACAAAGGCAGACTATGCCCAGGTTCCGTTTAATTAAATGTGTAAAATTCATCGTATCTTATTAAAAATTAAAATTCAGTTATTATCTCCTTACCATCAAGCCAGGCTGCCATATTCAACACAAGCAGATTCCAGTTCTGAAAGCCTTTATTGAGAACCGGTTCACCATTCTCCGGTAAGTAGTATTCATGCAAAGCACCGAAACGTTCGTAATCACGTCCCAGCAGCAGAATCGTTTTTTCAGCCAATTCGCGAGCATCATCTTTAAAGCCGTAATTAACAAGTCCTCGGAAAACCATGTAATTGGCATTAATCCAAATAGGGCCCAACCAGGAAGAAGGATTTCCACTAGCTCTAAGATCATACATTTTTTCCAAAGGAGACAAGGTCCTTACTCCGCAAGGCGCATTGAACGAGGTTGTATCACGGTATTGTTTCTCAACCATCTGCTTTGCCTGTTCGGGAGTAGCTATTCCTGCCCACATTGAAAGAAAACCACTCCACACACTAAAGCGCTGAATCAAGCAATCATACGTCCGTGGATGACCTGTATGCAGAAAGAAGTCACCTTTTTGAAGCGTTTCAACCTGTGGTTTCTGCACAGGAAGCAGATTAAAATCTACACTATAATAAAACTTATCCCGTTTATCCCAACAATGTTCACGGATTGAATTACACAAGAAATCAGCCTCTTGCTTATACTTTCCTCCTATCTCATTCATGCTTAAGCTCTTTGCCAAGTATTCCATAGCCAAAAGTTCGCGATACATCATGCAATTAAGAAAGATAGAACCCGAGCTTTCTTGCGGACGGAAAAAAGTGCTGGGATCATTGTCTACCCCAATGGCCTCATCCGTTTCCCAATATAGCAATCCGGTAATTTTATCACGATGATAGTTCCAGTATTTATCTACAAAAGCCTGCAATGTATAAAAGTTATCCCTCAACCACTCAGCATCACCATTCATATTCTTCACAATAAACGCTGCATGTTGTGCAAGGCAAGGTTTATGCATATTGCTCTTCCATGGATTACGTTTGGAAAGCATATCCTTTCGGGATGGAGCATCACGTTCTATCCAGATAGGAATCCAGCCATCCATGCCACCGTAACTCAAAGAATTGAGCACACATCCCTGTTCATACTTCAAAGCTTCTTCTCTATCCGCCTTAGTACCTTTTTCCAGAAGAATTTGTCTCAGTGCCACATCACTCAGCCAGGAATCCCAATCCCACAACATATCCAGATACTGACTACTTCCGGGAGCCAGAAAAGGATATTTTAGTGCACCGCCAGCATTGCGATACATCCCTTTCATATCTTTATAAATATGTTCGCGACAGATTCTTTTATATTTCTCTACATTTTCGGGGGTTCTTTCAGGAAATTGAGCAAAGGTAGAAGTAGCATATAGTATTACAGTTATCAGAGACAAAGTGCGGATTCGTTTCATAGTATTCATTCAAAAAAAGTTTAACGCTTACAAAGATATAATTTAAGGTATACATTACTATAAAAGAAATAAGAAAATTATATATGATTACATTATAAATTTGTGCTAACTTTGACTAGAAATACTTTCTTATTTAAATATTTATACTCTATATGAAAACACACATTACACTTATTGCTATGCTATTATTTACATTAACAGTAAAAGGACAACTCGTATACCACGACGCTTCAGCCTTTCCTTTATTAGGCAAAGCTACACAAAGTACAGCCACTCGCTATGAGCGTTTGCCAGATTCTTTGAGAAATATATCCCGCAAACCGTTATGGGAGTTGGGACAAAACAGTGCCGGACTAGCAATCCGTTTCAGCTCAAATTCCACAACTATTGCCGCAAAATGGGAAGTACTCTTAAACCGAAGCATGAATCACATGACCGATACAGGCATAAAAGGGCTCGATCTCTATTGTCTGCAAAATGGTAAATGGGTATTTGTAAACAGCGGACGTCCGTCGGGAAAAGTAAATACTGCCACAATAATAACAGACATGAAACCTGAGAAACGGGAGTACATGTTATATCTCCCGCTTTATGATGGAGTTACCTCCTTATCAATAGGTGTAGATTCTTTGTCGGAGATCTCTCAACCATCTGTTGATTGGCCTATTCAACAGAAACCGCTTGTATTCTATGGCACCAGTATTCTTCAAGGAGGCTGCGCTTCCCGTCCGGGTATGGCACATACAAACATTTTATCTCGCTGGCTAAATCGTGAAGCTATTAACCTGGGATTCAGTGGCAACGGACAATTAGATCTGGAAATTGCAGATGTTATTGCTAATGTAGATGCATCAATGTATATTCTCGACTTTGTGCCAAACGCAACCGTAGAACAAATGAAAGAACGAGCAGACAAGTTCTATACTATTATCAGAAGTCGCCATCCGGATACTCCGATACTTTTTGTGGAAGATCCTATATTTACCCACAGTCGCTTCGATCAAAGAATGGCTAAGGAAGTGAAGGATAAAAATGAAACTATCAATGCATTCTTTCAGACTCTGAAAAAACGTGGCGAAAAGAATATTTATTTCCTTTCCTCCAAAAACATGGTTGGCAATGATGGTGAAGCAATGGTAGACGGTATTCATTTTACCGATCTTGGGTTTATGCGATATTCAGAATTGCTTTATCCTGTTATAAAGAAATATATGAAATAATGATGGCAAATCACATTTTAAGTGTAGAAAATGTGTATAGAATCACATAATCTACACTTAAAATGTGATTCTACTTAAGCATACATATTTGTCTTCAATCTAAAATAAAATCTATAAAATAGCTATATTCCAATCTTATACCCCAGTGCATCCATTAATTTTTCATTCAATTTTCGGTTTTTTCCTTTAAAAGGGTGGCAATGAATATGAATTGCCGGATTAAAATTCAACTCTATAATAGCATAATTATCATCCGAAGCATCTTTTGTGAGATTGGGAATAATCATATCAAGACCGGTAATAGCTACATTCAAGGCTTGAGCAGCTTTTATAGCAATCTGTTTATAAAAATCCGGAATATCATCTGTAAAATCAATGCTGTCACCGCCGGTACTTATATTTGAGTTCTCACGTAAATACACCGTTTCTCCAGATGTAGGTATATAATCAAAGTCTTTGAGCTGTGCTTGTAAAAACATAGCTTCAGCCTCACCCAATTGAATTTTTTCCAATGGTGTATGATAGCCTTTGCCTCGCAGCGGATCTTCATTTTTAGTATGCACTAATTCACGGATAGATTTAATACCATCGCCGGTTACATTTGCCGGAACTCGATGTAAGATACCTGCCACCTCATCTCCTATTATAAAAAAACGATACTCTTTTCCTGCAATAAAGTCCTCTATCAAGATGGTAGAATCATATTCAAACGCTATATCAACAGCACGTTGAAAAGTCAATTCATCCATATTCTCTTTTAAAATAGTTATCCCAGTTCCAAAATTAGTCTGATTCGGTTTTATCACCACAGGCATCCTCCGGAATCTTACATAATCAGATTTTGCCGTATCGATATTAGTATATTCCTCTCCTTTTGGAACCCGAATGCCATGTTCTTCCAGAATCCTTTTAGTAACCAGTTTATTTTCCATAGCCAGTACACTAGCATAATTATCCAATGAAGTCTTAGTGGCCTGCTTCACATATTGTATATTCCCATTCTTTTCCAGTCTGATAAAGTTTTCTTTTTTATCCATAATTTCGAAAGAGACACCTCTCTTTATCGCTTCTCGTAATAACAACTGCGTTGAGAGTTCTATATCTTCCAATCCAATAAAATTATAGTCCTTTTGCCGACTTTTACGAAGATTGTTGCCAGCTATCGCCAAATGATAAGGAATATAACCTATCTTCTGAATACCATTCAGTACATTGTAAACTCTACGTTTTCCGGGATCTTCAACCAATTCCATTGCATGCAATAATGAATCCCAATATTCACTCTTATCAATTCCCTGCTCTTCAAATAAATTCATCATATTTCGAATCAGTGCTTTAGCTTTATTCCAAATGCTTATTTGTTCTCGATTCTCTTCAAACATGCATGGTATTTCGTCCAATCCATACAGAGCAACACATCCGTGATATTTATTTGCCTTAACCTGAGCTTCCACATCAAAATCATCCATCTCTTTACTCAATAATCCATACAGAGCAAGTGCATGCAAAAAAGATAACTCATCTTTAGTAACTCCTGCCTTTGTTAATGGATCAATATCAATGAAACGAAGTTCAATATAAGCAATATGTTCAGGACTTTTTATAAACTTAAGTCGCACCGGAGAATACAGTTCCTTGGAAGAAGCAATCTTTTTTTCTTCAATCATCTGTTGTATACTACTTCTGAAATTCTTTACCGAACTATAATCAGGATACAAATCTCCTATATTCCTATAACCATAACAGCTATTACGAATGGATAGAGCCACCACATCTTTATCAATTGAATAAGGTGCCAGTTTACATTTAAGTTCCAATGAAGAATCTACCACTGGACTACTTCCATAGAGCAGTATATACAGCCAACGCATCCGAAGCATCTGTCGGATAGTTTTCAGATAAGCCTCATCCTTAAATTCTTCGTATGATAATGAAGGATTTATTTTTCTATATAATATTTCGAATAACTTTTCGCTATAGGAGAAATTAAAGTGTATGCCCGAAATCAATTGATTTTTCGAGCCATACTTCTGAGCAAGAAATTCTCTGTAATGTTCCGCCTCTTTTCCATCATCATCATATTTCGCTATAGGTATATGCTTATCGTCCGGCAAAATTGGAGGGAGACTTTGAGGCCATAAGTACTCATCAATTAATTCCAGACTAACAATATCATGTATAGTCTCCACAAAACCAATTGTCTGATTTATATCTGGCAGCGGAGGGGTAATCATTTCTACCTGACTTTCAGAAAAATCAGTTGTGATATAAGGATGTTTCAGTTTATTCTCAAAAACTTTTGGATGTGGTGTTTGAGCTAACTTGCCACTTTTATCCACGCGGATACTCTCCTTTTCAAGGCCAAACAGTGCGTCCAACCATACATTTCCTTTTAATAAATCGTTTGCCGATTTAAAGATATCACTTCCCATAACTTAATTTGAATTATGTTTTTTAATAAATAGTTTAAACAGAATGATATATAGTGTTACAAGTAATATACCCTTAGCAATACTACTTATGCTAATACTCCACCAAACAGATGAAAGTGCATGTTTCCAGAAATTAATAAAAGCAATAGCCATCGGTATTCTGATTACTGTAAATATAATCCCGGAAATTGCCGGTATATTAGTTCGTCCCCAGCCAAAGAAAGCTCCCGTAGCCATCAGCTCCATGCACATAAAAAGCTGAGAAAAGCCTAGAATAATTAAATACTCCCGCCCCATATTTATACTATCTGTATCACTTAAAAAGATAGAAAATAAAAATCCGGGAAAAGCAATTAACAATACGGATGTAACAGTTCCAATTACAAAAGCAAGAAATATTCCAGAACGAAAAGCAGCCCATTGTTTCTGATAATCTTTTGCTCCGTAAGCCTTTCCGGATATAGTGGATAAAGCCGATACAAAACCACCTGCCGTCATGTACGAAATTGCTTCAATCTGTACCCCCACCTTTTGAACAGCAATGGCGGTAGCCCCCCAGTCACTGATAATACGGGCCATTACAAGAGCAACAGCAGTAAAAGATATTCGCTGAATAGCCGGACTTATTCCTAGCTTTATAATATCCTTCAAAAAACTATATTGATAAACAGCTCCAACAGGTTTCAGCTCTTCTGTCTTATTCAATTTCCTATAGAACAATGTTGTAGCAATAACCTGTGATATGATGGTGGCAATTGCTGCACCTTTTATCCCCAGTCCAACAGGAAATATTAAAATAAAATCTAGCAGAATATTGATTATTAATGCAGCTACATTAATACCAAAGGGAGATCGACTATCTCCATAACCAATAAATACACTGGTAAAAAATAAGTTCTGAAATAAGAATGGAATGCTCATTCCTACCAAGAGTAAATAATCTGTTGCAACTTTTTCAATTTCAGGATTATTCAATTGAATGAGCCCAATCAAAAATTGTCTGCTCGTTGCCAGCAAAGCGAAACAAACCAGTGCTAACATTATTACAGCCCATAAGCCATTCTTTACATAGCTTCTTGCAATAAATAAATTTCTTTCTCCAATAGCGTGAGACACTTTTATTCCTACTCCAACTGTTAATAAAGAAGATATGGCCCAACTTAAATTCATATAAAATCCAGCAGATCCAACAGCAGCAACAGCCTCACTACCAAACTTTCCAACAAAAATTATATTGATAAAATTATATGCCATTGACATAAACGAAGACGCAATAACCGGCAATGCCAACCGCACTAACTGATCCATAATAGAGTCAGGTTGAACTTTGCTTAAAATCTCAGATGCATCTTTTTTAAATAATACCATGTATGTTACCGATTTGATTTTTACTATAAAGACGCAGAATCATTTAAAAGGACGCAAAATTTTTATTTTAAAAAGGGAAGTTGTTTTTGCGTCTTTTATAAAAGCATAGCGTCTTTATTGATGAACCACCATAAAAACGAGAAAGATGAAAGCAATTAATTACAGAAAAGAAGAACTTTTCAATAAAATCCTAAGCAGAGGATTTTGGGAAGATGTTCCTGAGCGTAAAGAAAAGGTATCGCGGTTTATCAAAGCACTATTCAAATACCTATTTCCTGTTCAATGCTTATGTATGCCAGAGAAAATGCAATTAGAGCAAGGGCATTTAGCAGTATATAAACAGTTTAGAGAACTCTATTTACCGATACTAAATATGGACTCAGCAAAAGAACAGGAAATTGAGAATAATTTCTTTTATAACCTTCCTCATATATACGACTTACTAATAGAAGATGCAGAAGCTATTTTTAAAGGAGACCCAGCTGCCAGGAATATAGAAGAAGTAATCCATATTTATCCTGGATTTTATGCTATATTTATTCACAGAGTAGCACATGCTTTACATCAATTAGATCTATCTCTGCTAGCTAGAATGTTTTCTGAATACTCACACAGTATCACAGGTATTGATATCCACCCCGGGGCAACTATTGGCCGGTCGTTCGGAATTGATCATGGAACAGGGATTGTTATAGGAGAAACAACAATTATCGGAGATAATGTAAAAATATACCAAGGAGTTACTCTAGGAGCAAAAAGCGTAGAGAAAAGTCTGGCTTTGACCAAGCGCCATCCCACCATTGAAAATAATGTGACTATTTATGCAGGAGCAACAATATTAGGTGGCGATACCATTATTGGCAAAGACAGCATAATAGGTGGAAATGTTTTTATTACACATAGCATTCCTGCAAAATCTATGGTATATTATAACAATGAGCTATTTATCAAACCTGTATAATAAAAATAAAATCAGGAGAATGTTGTTGACAAAGCATTCTTTATTCTATTTTTGTTATAGGGTATTTAAGCAAAGAAAAGAGTTTATTGAATTTCGATTTTTAATAAAGAAATAGCTAAAATTATGGATAATAATAGTACAGAATCAATCTGGCAAGCATGTTCAGACCAGTTAAAAGGTTATATTGTAAAACGAATGCCCGATTCTTCTCTTGCCGACGATATTTTACAAGAAACATTTATCAAAATACACGAAAACATTCATTCTATAAAAGACGATACGAAAATTTGTGCCTGGGTATTTCAGATTGCAAGAAATACGATAAACGATTATTATCGAAAAGACAAAACAAAGCTCTCTGAAGTCCAGATTCTTTCCGATGAAGAACTAAATGCTATTGACGAAACAGATAGCAAATTGGAAGACAATCCAACAAAGCACCTTGCATCCGGTTTGCAAGATATGATCAATTCTCTACCTGAGAAATACGCTCAAGCCTTAAATATGGTAGAAATTCAAGGCTTATCTCAAATTCAGTTATCCAAAGAATTAAATATATCCGTTTCAGGTGCCAAATCGCGAGTTCAACGTGGCAGGCAAATGCTAAAGGATTCCCTTATGAATTGTTGTCATTACGAATTCGATAAATATGGAACCATTATTTCTTACCATCCTATAAAATGTTGTTGTTGCTCTAAATCTGTTAAGAAGGATTAGAAAAAGTAAATCATATTTTACTACCTTTGCCTGTCTTGAACTATAGGATTATAGAAAACACGAATCTCTAATACATGAAAAAGATTATAATTCTTCTTATATTGATAATTTACAATATCTCTTATGTAAAAGGGCAGGATATTGAGTCTTTATTGAATGAGCTTGATCTTACAATTAAAAACCGTGAATCTTATTTTAATGATAAGGTTGGTCGTATCAGGCAAATTGAAAGTATATTCCCTTTGCATAATGATGAGCAGAATTATGCTATTTTAGGCAAAATATTCGATGAGTTTCGGGCATTTAATACCGATTCATGCGCTTATTACGCTCAGAAAAAAATGCAGTTGGCTAAAAAAATAGGCAAAAGATCGTATATAGATGATTCTAATATGAATCTAGCTGAAGTTTACGGTATTACAGGAATGTATAAAGAAGCACTTGATATTCTGAACACTGTCGACCGAAGTAAACTTGCCGAATATCTTGTTCCCTACTATTACTACCTATACAGAACAATATATGGTTTAATGAGTGACTATTCCATGCTTGAATCGGACAAGAAAAAATATGCTGAATTAACAGACCATTATCGGGATTCTTTATTAATAGTCAATAAAAAGCAAACATATGCATATGTTATTGTAAAAGCAGATGGATTGATCTATAACAACAAAGAGGATAAAGCGATCTTGCTACTATCCGGTTATATGAATAATCTGAAGAAAAACGATCCCAATATCGGAACATTAGCATATACCATGTCACTCGCTTATCTAAAGAATCGTGATAATGACAAGAGAAAGTACTACTTAGCCATATCCTCCCTTTCTGATATTAAAAGAGGAGCTAAAGAATATGTTTCGTTGCGTGAGCTGGCTCAGATTCTTTATGATGAAGGTGATTTAGATCGTTCTTATAATTATCTGAAATGTTCTATGGAAGATGCAGCATTCTGTAATGCACGTTTACGAACTATTGAAGTTTCCAAGTTCTTTCCGATAGTAGAGAAAGCATATCAGCAAAAGTTGCATAAGAAAGAAATGCAACGAACAATCGCGCTGACTATTGTTAGCTTTCTGACTATTTTATTAATGTTTGCGCTATTCTTTCTTTATAAACAATATAAAAACTTAGTTCTTGCCCGTGAGCAACTCCAGAATCTGGCAAAAGGCCTACAAGAAATGAATATTGAGCAGAAACTCCTGAATGAAAAACTAGTAGAATCAAATACACAACTAAGAGATTCAAATAATGCTCTTATTGAATCTAATCGCATCAAAGAGGAATACATCGGTCATTACATGAATTTCTGTTCTCTGCACATTGACAAGATGGAGAATTATCGTCACTTGTTGTGTAAGATTGCTCAAAATGAAAAAGTTGAAGCTCTGTTTAAGAAACTACGTTCTAATCAGATTATTGAGGATGAATTGAAAGAGTTTTATGAAAACTTTGATGATACATTTCTGCATTTATTCCCAAACTTTGTGGACGAATTTAATGAGTTGTTAGTAGAAGATGGTCGTGAATATCCAAAATCGGAAAATCAGTTAACCACAGTATTACGCATCTTTGCACTCATCCGCCTGGGAATTACTGATAGTGTCAAGATAGCCGAGTTTCTTCGTTATTCCGTTACTACAATTTACAATTATCGTGTAAAGGTCCGTAATAAAGCTATTGGCGACAGGAATGAGCTTGAAGAAAAAGTAATGAATATAAGTCGGATTACAAAAAAATAAATAAAATCCAACTACTTTTTACGCCACTCCATAAATACATAAAAGCTTCATTATCAAACATATAAAAATACAAAAGCACTACTTTTTTTCTATCTATTTTAAATGAAAGTCCAAGATTAAATATTTTTGTGATGCAATGATAAGTTGCAGGTAACAATAATATTAACTTTAGATTTCATTTATGAAAAAAGTATTTCAATCAAAAAGCTACAGCAGTATATTCTTATGGTTGCTGGGGCTATTTTTTTCAGTGAATGTTTTTGCACAGCAAATCAAGGTTCAAGGACAGGTCAAAGCTGAATCCGGCGAACCAATCATTGGAGCAAATGTCGTTGTAAAAGGTACAACAAATGGAACAATTACAGATATTGATGGCCATTATGTACTTTCTAATGTAAATCCTAAATCAACTTTAGTGTTCTCTTTTATCGGTTACATACCCCAGGAACAACACGTTGCAGCAAAGAGTATTTTAGATATAGTCTTGCAGGAGGACAGTAAGGTACTGAATGAGGTGGTTGTTATAGGTTATGGTACAGCTAAAAAGAGTGATTTAACGGGTGCTGTTGGTTCTGTGGGTGCTAAAGATCTGAAAGATGCTCCTGTGGCCAATATTGGTCAGGCCTTACAAGGAAAAGTATCTGGCGTACAGATTAACGATGCCGGTGCTCCGGGTGATAATGTAACAATTAAGATTCGTGGATTAGGCTCTATCAACAACAGTAATCCACTGGTTGTTATCGACGGTGTGCCTACTGATCTGGGGCTATCCTCTATTAACATGGTAGATGTGGAACGTGTTGATGTTCTTAAGGATGCATCAGCTACAGCCATTTATGGTTCTCGTGGAGCAAACGGCGTAGTCCTGATTTCTACAAAGAAAGGAAAGAACGGAAAAGGAATTATCGGAGTTACAGCCAATTGGAACATTCAAGATGCAACAAATGTACCCGACATGCTGAACGCAAAACAATATGCAGCCTACAGCAATGACATGTTAAAGAATGCAGGTTTGGGAGCTAATCCAGCCTGGAGTGACCCATCAACTCTAAGTGTTGGAACAGACTGGCTTGATGAATTACTTAAAACAGGTGTAACACAAAATTACACCTTGAATTTCTCTGGTGGTGACGATACCAAACACTATTATATATCAGGTGGACTTTACGACCAGAATGGTATTGTTCGTAACACAGATTATCGTCGTTATACTTTTCAAAGCAACACCGACTTCAAACTTAATAATTGGTTGAAGCTTATTAACAATATTACTTTTAGTACTGATAATAAAAATTCCGGCGATTATAGTATTGCCAATGCTATGTATGCTTTACCAACCCAAAGTATAAAAGATGAGAATGGAGGATGGTCCGGTCCTATAGGAAATGCTTATTGGTATGGCGACATTCGCAATCCTATTGGTACAGCAGAAACAACCCATAACAATACAAAAGGATATAACTTGCTGGCAAATATTTCAGCCGAAATAACTTTTGCCAAATATTTGAAGTTTAAAAGCACTTTTGGATACGATGCTAAGTTTTGGTATGAAAATAACTTCACTCCTGCTTACGCCTGGAAACCGATTGCCGTAGCAGAATCAAGTCGTTTCCAATCAAGCAAAAAATCATTTACTTACTTGTGGGATAACTATTTCACTTATGATAATTCCTTTGGTAAACATCATGTTAGTGTTATGGCCGGTACGAGTGCTCAGAATAATAAATATGATTTTATTTCTGCACAAAAAAGTGGTTTTTTGTATGATTCTGTAAGCCAGTTAGGCAATGGTTCTACAATTAAAAGTGCTGATGGTAATCAAAATGAATGGGCTATATTCTCTTTGATGGCCCGTGCTAATTATGATTATGCCGACAAATATTTATTAACCGCAACTGTTCGCCGTGATGGATCATCACGCTTTGGTTCCGGACATAAATATGGTATTTTCCCATCATTCTCAACAGCCTGGAGAATATCACAAGAAAGCTGGTTCCCTAAAACAAATGTTATTGATGATTTGAAATTCCGTTTTGGATACGGAATTACCGGTAATCAGGAAATTGGTAATTACAATTTTGCATCAACTTACAATACAGGTGTTTATAGCTTTGGTGGTACAACAGTAAATGCCTTGTCAACAGTTACTATGGCAAATCCAAACATTCATTGGGAAGAAGTTCGTCAAACTAATTTAGGTTTTGACCTCTCAATGCTAAATCGTCGCGTATACTTTGCTGTCGATGCTTATATAAAGAATACTTGTGATATGTTGGTAAAAGCTGCTATTCCTATTACATCCGGATTCGAAGACACAACAACAACCTTTACCAATGCCGGTAAAGTTCAGAATAAAGGTGTTGAAATGACTCTGAACACAGTTAACTTTAATGATGCATTCAAGTGGGAAACATCTGTTACTGCAACTTACAATAAAAACAAGATTGTTGACTTAAATAGTAACACCCCTTTGTATCAGAATCAGTATAATAATTCTTACCTGACAATTCAGAAAGTTGGAGCTCCGATCAATGCTTTCTATGGATATGTTACAGGAGGTATTTTCCAGACAAGTGATGAAGTTGCCAAACATGCCGTTCAGGTACAAGGTGGTACAGCTGCCGGCGATATCAAATTTAATGATCTTAACAATGATGGCGTAATTAATGAAAACGACCGCACAATTATTGGCAATCCTAATCCAGACTGGATATTTTCAATGAATAATACTTTCTCATATAAAGGTTTCGATCTTTCAATCTTTTTGCAGGGAGTGGAAGGTAATGATATTTATAATGTGAATGCTATCAGTTCCGAAGGTATGTCTGCTGCCTACAACCAAACAACAGCTGTTCTTAACCGATGGACAGGAGCCGGTTCCAGCTATTCAATGCCACGTGCTGTCTATGCTGATCCAAACCTGAATTGTCGTGCTTCCAATCGTTTCATCGAAAACGGCTCTTATTTACGTATCAAGAATGTGACTTTAGGTTATACTTTCCCTCAACGTTGGATCCAAAAGATGAATATTAACTCTGCCCGTATTAATATGTCTTGTGAGAACCTGGTTACATTTACTAATTACTCTGGTTTTGATCCTGAAGTTGCTATCAACGGAATTGACAGTAGCCGTTACCCATTGTCTCGCACCTTCAGCTTAGGCCTTAATGTTAACTTCTAAAGAATACTTATATGAAAAAGATTATATATTCAGCTCTGATTCTAATGGGATTGACCCTTTCATCCTGCAGTGATTATTTGGATAAATACCCTTCAGATGCGGTCAGCACTAATGCTAAAATCACTGAAAATATTGCAATTGCCCTTACAAATGCTTGTTATAAACCACTTCAGTCATCGAATCTTTATAATATGCGCATGTGGTCTCTTGATATTATAGGAAGCAATAGCAATGTAGGTGCCGGCGGAGGTACTGATGGTATTGAAACTGTCCAAGCTGCAAACTTCACAGCAACAAGTGATAATGGTTTTGCACTCTATATCTGGCGTAGTCCCTGGGTGGGAATAGCTCAGTGTAATACAGTATTGCAGAGTGTTGCAAATGCTGACATTAACGAAGATATCAAGAATCGCTGCATGGGCGAAGCTTACTTCTTGCGTGCACATTACTATTTTATTCTGGCTCAGTTGTTCGGAGGCGTTCCTGTGGAGACTGCTCCCCACGATGCTAGTCAAGGTACAGATATTGCCCGTAACACATTGGATGAAACCTATGCACAGATTATTTCCGACTGTCAGAATGCAATCAATCTGTTGCCGGAAAAGAAGAGTTACAGTTCAACAGATTTAGGACGTGCGTGCAAAGATGCAGCATGTACCCAGCTGGCCAAAGTCTATCTGGTGTTAGCACCCAATCATACTGAATATTACCAGAAGGTAGCAGATCTTTGCGATCAGGTTACAAGCATGGGATATGATCTGAGCAGTTACAAATATGCAGACAACTTTGGTATAAAGGCCAATAATGGTGCCGAATCCATTTTTGAAATTCAATATACTGGCGATACTTCCTATAATTTCTGGGGCACAGACGGTCAGTCGTCCTGGTTGAGTACCTTTATGGGGCCTCGTAATTCAGGTATTGTTGCCGGAGGTTATGGATGGAATCAACCAACTAAGGAATTTGTAGATTCTTATGAAACAGGCGATTTACGTAAAGATGTTACTGTCCTTTATTCCGGTTGTCCTGATTTTGATGGTACAGCTTATGATCCTTCATGGTCATACACAGGTTACAATGTGCGTAAGTTCCTGGTTAGTAAAAAGGATTCTCCTGAATATAATACTAACCCAAGCAACTTTGTAGTTTATCGTTATGCAGATATTCTTCTTATGAAAGCTGAAGCATTAAATGAAATGGGCAAAACCACAGCAGCCGAAACTCCGTTGAATATTGTTCGCAAGCGTGCCGGTCTGACTAATGTTACCGGAAAGTCTCAGTCGGATATGCGAGAGATTATTATACATGAACGCCGCATGGAGTTTGCGTTCGAAGCTCAACGCTGGTTTGATCTTATCCGTATCGGGAAAAATGGTGAATATGCTATCAATTACCTGAAATCTATTGGAAAAACAAATGTAACTAAAGAACGTCTGTTACTACCTATCCCTCAAACAGAGATGGATAGCAATAATGCAATGGTGCAGAATCCAGGTTATTAATCACTCATAGATATTATCAAAACAAGAAAATATGAAAAAAATATATAACATATTATTAGTCCTTGCCGGGTGTTTAGCATTTTCAGCATGCAGCGATAATTTGATGGAATTGAATAAAGGTGAGGAAGAACTTGCTCTGACTGTCAGTGCAACCAGCGTCAGTCTTAATGAGAATAATGCTGCCGGCGATGGTATTATTTTCAATTGGACAACCGGAACCAATAAAGGAACCAATGCAGCAATCAGCTATACCCTTGAAATTGATAAAGCAGGCAACAATTTTGCCAAAGCTTATTACGTAGATCTTGGACAGCAAGTTTATTCTCTTAAATATACCGTTGAAGATTTGAATGAGATTATTACCAAAGAGCTTGGCGCTGATTACAATAAATCCGTTGATCTGGAAGCACGTATCACAGCAACTGTTGCCGATGCCAAGGTAGAAGTACAAACTGCAAAAACTAGTTTCGCTGCTACTACTTATAAGCCAGTATCTTCTACTTTATATCTTATTGGTAGTGCAACTCCCAACGGATTTAATGCTGATAATGCTACTGAAATGACGCGAACTACAAATGGTATTTTTACCTGGAGTGGAAATCTGAAAATAGGAACCTTTAAGTTTATTACAACATTAGGCAGCTTTATTCCTTCCTATAATCGTGATGCCACATCCAGCGATTTGAAACTGATTTACCGTAGTTCCTTTGATAATCCTGATGAACAATTCTCTATTGATGAAGCAGGTTATTATACAATTAAAGTCAATCTATTAAATCTATCTATTTCTGTAGTAAAGAGCGCAACAGCAGTTCCTCCATATAGCAAAATATGGTTTGTCGGATCATTCTCGAGCTGGAATTTTGTGGAAATGACGCAAGATCCTGTCAATCCGTTTATTTTCCGCTACGGAGCAGTCTTTAACTGGAATGATGGTGGCGAGTTTAAGTTTGCTACAGCACAAGGCTGGAACAACATGTATCATCCTACTACTGCAAGCGCGCCTTATACATCGACTGGTGTAAAACTTGACGATACTGGTGATTATAAATGGTCAATGACGCAAAGTCAATGTGGCAAGGCATACAAAATAGCTCTCGATATTACCCCTGGCAAAGAATCAATGGTTATGACAGAGTTTACTCCTTATGCAGGCATTTATATGGTTGGCGACGCTACTCCTAATGGATGGAGTATAGATAATGCAACAGCAATGACAGCAGTAGATGCATACACCTTTACCTGGACCGGAAACCTGACAGCCGGAGAATTTAAGTTCACATGTGATAAGCAAGGTGACTGGATGGGTGCCTGGTTTATGGCAACTACTGATGGTAAAGCCTTGACAGATGGTACAGAGAATATAACTTTTGTTGATAAGCATATTGCAGGGAATGGAGATATTGACCGGAAATGGAAAGTAAGTACAGCAGGTAAATATACTATTTCACTGAACCAGTTAACAGAGAAAATGACAGTTACTAAGAATTAATAACTATACCAATGAGAATTAACAGAACAATTATATCTTTATTATTTGTATGTCTGGTTCCTTTAAATGGAGCTTGTTCCAGTGGAGATAACTCCACCGGAACAGGTGGTGATACGCCTGAACAAAATGTTACTTTTGTAACATTGTCAACAGACAAAGCGTGTTATTCACCGGGAGAGACAGTTACGTTTACTTCTACCAGCTTGCCATCTTCAGCCAAAGCGGCATACTACTATTTGGGTGATAAGTTAAGCGAACAGACACTCTCTTCTACAACATGGAACTGGACCGCCCCGTCTACCGATTATCGCGGTTATATGGTTAAAGTATATACTACAACCAGTGACGGAAAAGAAACAGTTTTAGGTTCTATTGCAGTAGATGTATCAAGTGACTGGACACAGTTTCCTCGTTATGGATTTCTTTCCAATTTCGATGATATGTCAACTTCAGCTATCAACTCTGTTATTACCAGCTTGAAGCGTTATCATATCAATGGATTGCAATTCTACGACTGGCAGTACAAGCACCACAAACCCTTAGCTGGCACTCCGGATAAACCAGACAATAACTGGACAGATATTGCAAACCGCAACACATCGCTTACTACGGTAAAAAACTATATTTCAGAAGCTCATAAGGCGGGCATGAAAACAATGTTCTATAACTTATGCTATGGAGTACTTTCCGATGCAGCTTCTGATGGTGCAGAATCTTCATGGAATTTGTATAAGGACCGTAACCACAGTAATCGGGATGTTTGTTCTTTGAGCGCTCCGATGTTTAAGAGTTCAATCTATCTGGTCGATCCCAATAATACTGGTTGGCAGAACTATTTGGCTAAGCAGAATAATGATGTTTATTCAGTTTTTGATTTTGACGGATACCATATTGATCAATTGGGTGACCGTGGCACAGTTTATGATTACAATGGGAATACCATTGATATGGCTACTGGCTTTAAGTCATTCATTCAGGCAATGAAAGCAAAACATCCCGGCAAACGATTAGTTATGAATGCAGTTGCCCGTTACGGACAGCAGAAAATTGCCGAAAGTGGTGATGTGGACTTCCTTTACAATGAGGTTTGGAGTAATGATGCAAATTATTCTTCGTTGAAAGATATTATTGACGAAAACACCTCTTACGGAAATTACAAAACAGTGTTTGCTGCATATATGAATTATGATAAAGCCAATAGCAAAGGCTATTTCAATACTCCGGGAGTAATTTTAGCCGATGCCGTTATGTTTGCACTAGGTGGATCACATCTCGAGATGGGCGAACACATGCTTGGCAAAGAATATTTTCCAAACAACAATCTTCAGATGGACGGTACTCTTCAGAAAGCAATGATTTGCTATTATGATTTTCTTACCGGTTATGAGAATCTGTTGCGTAATGGCAGTTCATTTACAACAGTCGATCTCAGTTGCACTAATGGAAAGATGAATGTATCTGCATGGCCTCCATCAACAGGAAATGTATCCGTTCTGGCTAAAAAGGTGAATAGCAAATGCGAAGTGATACATCTTATCAATCTGTCCAATGCCAACTATTTCAGCTGGCGTGACCTGGACGGAAGTATGCCCGGACCCTCTTTGATTTCTACACCTTCTTTGAGATTAAAAGAGTCGAACAGCATTAAGAGAATATGGTTTGCATCACCGGACATTAACGGTGGCGTAAGTCAGGAAGTTGAATTTCATCAGAGTGCAGCAAGCGTAACCTTTAAGTTACCATCATTGAAATACTGGGATATGATTGTTGTTGAATATCAATAATCAAAATCCTATTATCAGTAAATATTATGAATAAATTACAGATAGGTATTATGTTTTTGTGGTCTGTATGTTTGTCCTCTTGCTCATCACTGAGCAAGCAGGACAACATCCTCACTACTCAAAAATACAAATGGTACTCAGATCGGATTGTTCAAGGCAATTATACAGGAAAAGCACTTTCGGGCACAGCGCTTGAATCAAATTATCAAAGTCCTGTCAATTTATACAAACCGGCTCTGATTCATTTTAAATTTGCCATAAACGGTAAAGACAACGAAATGCCTTCGGGGCAAGATCATAGCTTTATTTGCAAAGCCGTGAGTGGAAAATCAGAGACTCCTGTTATCAAATTTGGTGAATTGCTCAAAGCAGATAAGCAAGAAGCAGAGGGTGTAATCCTTCAGCAAAACACAGAATTAGCAATCCGCCTGGATATGCGCGAAATGCTGAAAGCATTCAATAATCAGGGATATTACGTAACCCGTACTGGACAGAAAATCTATAAGGAAGATTTTAAAGGAGTGTACGTTGCAGGTGATGCCGATCCTCTGATATGGGATTTTGATAATCTGGTAAATCACTCAGCCCTACAATTGACCGATGAGGATAAAGATGGAATTTATGAAACCAGACTCACATTGGACGATACAAGCAAGCAGTATGGAGGTATTACCCGATGGTCGGTCAAGAATGATATTTCTGCCTTTCCTCAGTTGAAAGCTCCCACAAAACTTGAGAATGCTATTTATAATCTGGCACTGGATGAAATGCAAAACGCCATCGAAAAGGATAGCACTTTGCGAACCGGCAAAGAATGGCCCGGAGTGTGGACTCGTGATGTGAGTTACAGCATTATCTTAAGTATGGCTTATATGCAACCCAAAGTTTCAATGAACAGCCTGATGCGAAAAGTCAATTCCCGTGGACGGATTATTCAGGATACAGGTACAGGTGGTGCGTGGCCATGTTCAAGCGACCGAATGATCTGGGCTGTTGCAGCTTACGAAATTTATAAAGTAACAGGTGACCAGCAATGGTTAAAAACCATCTACCCTATCATAAAAAACTCTCTGGAAGATGATTTTGAAACAATCTATAATCCAGGAAATGGTTTGATGATGGGAGAATCCTCATTCATAGACTGGCGCGAGCAGAGTTACCCCAGATGGATGCAACCTGCAGATATTTATCAATCGGAATGTATTGGCACCAATGCAGTTCATTATCAGGCATTGAATGTATTTAGCCATATAGCAAAGCTTTTAGGTCAGGCAGAAGTATGCCAACAATATGAGCAGAAAGCTTTAGCATTAAAAGAGGCTATCAACAAAAATCTGTGGATGGCCGATAAAGGTTATTATGCACAATATCTTTATGGCAGAAACAATTATATTAAATCACCCAAAAGTGAATCGTTGGGTGAAGCATTAGCTGTGTTGTTTGATGTAGCCTCTCCCGAACAAGCAAAGCAAGTGACCGAGAATAATCCGGTTGTTCCGTTTGGTGCACCCATCTTTTATCCTCAAATTGCCGATATGCCGCCATACCACAACAATGCCGTGTGGCCTTTTGTTTCATCCTACTGGATGCACGCATCTGCTAAAGGAGGGAATGAAGCCGGAGTAATGCAGGCAATTGGCAGTATTTATCGTGCTGCGGCTTTGTTCTGCACCAATAAGGAGAATTTCGTAGCCGAGTCCGGTGATTTTCTGGGTACGCAAATCAATTCCAGCAATATGTTGTGGAGCTTGTCCGGTAATTTAAGCATCACACATCGTTTGCTTTTCGGAATTCACTTCGGGGATAATCAGTTAAGTTTCTCTCCATTCGTACCAAAAACTTTGAAAGGCAAACGTCAATTGACCGGTTTTTCTTATCGAAAAGCTATGTTGGACATCTCTTTAGAAGGCTATGGAAATAAGATAAAATCATTTCTCATTGATGGAAAAGAGAGTGAACCCGTGATCGATGCAAACCTCACCGGACATCATTCTGTTAAAATTGTAATGGCAGATAATGAATTTAAACCCATGAAAATCAATCTTGTAGAAAACGCGTCTTCACCATTAATGCCTGTTGTACAGTTGAATGGAGACAGATTACAATGGCAGCCCATTGAAAGCGCAGTGAAGTATGAAGTCTATAAAGACGGAAAGCTATGGAAAGAGACTTCAGATTCTTCCATCCTGCTAAGAGATGAAAAAGGAGAATTCCAGGTTGCAGCCATTCAAAAAGGAGGATTCACATCTTTTGCCAGTGAGCCGGTTCAAATATTCCCTACACAAATTTATGAGGTAGAGCAGTTCGCCCCAAAGTCCTCAGCCAATTACCAAGGATATAAAGGTGATGGTTTTGTTGAAATCAATAAGAAAGAAAACACTAACATTGAAATCGATATAACGATAAGTACAGAAGACTATTATGCATTCGACTGGCGTTATGCCAATGGTAACGGTCCTACCAATACCGAAAATGAATGCGCAATCCGTACTCTCTTTATTGATGGACAAAAAGCCGGAGTTAGTATATTCCCTCAAAGAGGAAAGCATGAGTGGAGCAACTGGGGATGGAGCAATCCTCTTCAAATTCACCTTTCAGCCGGAAAGCACAAAATTTCCCTAACTTATATGCCATATAATGAGAACATGAATCTTGTTATCAATCAGGCTATGCTTGATGAGCTTCGTGTTACTAAGCTGAATTAAGTTGAATATTATGGGGAGCTACCTGATTTTTGAGGATAGCTCTCCATTTATTATACACATTTGGCTAGCATTGTATTTAATAACTCCTTCTGTTTTTGATATGATTAAAATAGCTTTTTGCCGTTTAAAATATTAATTCCTAATTCTTTTGCTACACAACTCTGCTTGAATGGATTAATTTTTTGAACTGTGCCGTTATATTTAAAAAACGAACCTGTGTTTTTAAACCAAAAGGTTATTCCTGCTTTAACACATTGCTCCCGAATATCTAAAACCCAATCGTAATTACATATACGAGCTTCTCGCCCTGTTTCACCACCTACGGTAACATGCTCTATTCCGTCAAGATAAGCCGATATATCAATAGCGCCCAAAAGTGGTGCAGCTGCAATAAATCTCCTTTTGATAGGGTAAGATAGAAACAAAGGAAGTCGATAATCAGCTGATTCCTGATTTTCAATTGTGCACCCTATATTCACATTATCATAACCATCTCCCCAATCGGCTGGTAGAGAAACGTTAAAGCGATCAATGCGCTTAGTTAAAATCAAAAAGTCAAGGTCAGGTCGTTTCTTTATCATCGCCCAAGCTTCAGCACGCCATTCATCAGCTTCTGGAATAAAAAAATCGCTTGCGAAACAAGTCGCAACAATCTTTCCGCTTTGAATTTTATATATGCCTTTTGCCGTTTTAGCTAAAGGTTTATCAAATTCGTTCGTTTTATATACGTTATTTTGTCCGTAACGTTTTGAAAAAGGACCATAGAAATAACAGTAAGTGCAACCATCGCTTATTTTATAACAACCAGTCCATGGTTCCCAATTCATTTTACTGTGCAGCTAAAGGTGTAAAAAACTCAATTAAATTTTCTTCAGGGTCTCGCAAGTGAACAACTCTCATTCCCCAGTCAGGCATATCAGTCGGTTCATTAATAAAGTTAATGCCCTTTTCTAAAAATGCTTGATAGGTATTATCAACATTCTCTACTTCAAAAACTACCATTGATTTTTCCCTATAACCAATCGGTTGTGTTTTCTCCTCATTTCCAACAGCCGGAGCCATATAATCAGAAACGAAAATGGCAAATCCTTCAATCCCGTCTGCCACTTTAAATGAAGCATAACATCCGTTTTCATCTCCCCAAAGAGGTTCAAGCCCTAATTGTTCTGTATAAAATTTAAAGCATTTTTTGTAGTCTTTGACTAATAATCTTACATTGCTGAATTTCATAAATACTGAATTTAAATTTGTTTCTATTATCTTATTTAAAGCTCATTTTTTTAATTCATTATCCGTTGTGAAACTTCTGTTTGCTGATTACGGTTGCGTAAATGAAACTAATAATTGTAATATGTTTTATATACGATGTTAGCAGCTTGCCTTTTTAAAAATACCATTTTTTCACAATACATCACGTATCGTTTTAGGATCTAATTGCCCTGTTTTCCATTGCTCCAATTTTTCTTCAACTTTGTCTATAGTCAACAAACCTTCAATTTTCAAATCGATTTTTTGTCCAAAAGCCATTTCTGATAATGTTGAAACGATATCACAAAGTTCTTCTATTACAAAATCACGAAGTTTTATTTTGTTCATTCGGAATAATAAATATCTATATATCTGATAAAATCCAGTAATTGTTTCCCCGCCACTTTCTCTGTGATGCCAATTATATGTTTTAGTTTTTTTCCAAAGTTCAATGTCGTGTAATCGCTGATGTTCATTTATATTGTAGCCCACTTGTCCTTGTAGTGGGTTATTTAAAAAATTCATCATTGGGCCCTGGCTGGATAGTTCTCTAAGCTCTTTAAGAAATTGAAGATATTTTTCTTTTCCTCCCAATGATTCAGGAAACTCAATTATAAAGCACTTCTTTATAGGAATGACTACTTCGTTTATCCCTAATTGTTGTACCGCATAATCGTGAATAATTTGAGTTACTGTATCTTTTTGGATTATTATTTCCTTGCCATAAACAGATTCAAGTCTGTAGAACTCTCTTTCGTTGTCATCTTTGTATTTTACTAGTTCTAGGACTAAAAAGCCATGATTAACCAGATGTTGAGCAATATACTCTACTGTTTCTAAAATAGTATCATTAAAACTTGGACGATAATGCTGGTGATTAAAAGGTAGAAATTCATAAAGCGACTTCATAACCTCTTTGCTGTCAGGTTCTAATTTACAAGACACTGCTTCTGATCTTGAACCGTAAACAGGAACAACATTACGTCCAAAATCTTCAATAAACATATGAGAATTAAGTTCAGTTGCATCACAAGTATTTGTCTGATATCTTACAGAAATTCTATCAGTTTCAGAAATCATATTCATTTGGATTGGGGTTATTAATGTTTCAACTCAACTGATTAAAAATATCTCTTTTCATTTTTCCAGTAGAATCTTTTGCTTCAACGAATGTGAATAGGTAAAGCTCAATAAACAATTCTGCTACATCGTAAGAAATATGATGATATGGGTTTTCACTAACAAAAAGCCTAACAAAAAAATCAGAAATATCTCTTACTCTAATATTTAATATTTGTGTTACATCAGATAGGGTTCTTTCTCTTTGGTGTTTATTAATAAAGTTAATTCCTGTTCCGTATAGGTTGTTTTTATAGTAGCTGTAATATGTAACCAATAATTCAATATTTTCTTTTGAAGGTACAAATGATTCGTCCCACGCCTTTTTTACTTCTTCCCAATATTTTGGCAAATTATAAAGTACAGAATAAATGTAAGCGTAACCACTAATTTCCATTGGGTCAAGCAATGCTTGATATGAAATATTTTGTGGTCTATCATAATGTTTAAAGGTCGTATTCAAGTTGCCGAAAGCTACAATTGATGATTTAAGAAATGGTGCAAAGCATTTTTGAAACACATCAAATTGATTATTCCTATAACTTACATTTAACTTGTTTGAAAGAAGAGAATATGAATGAGCAAAAATATCAGGAAATAGGTTGTTCCATTTAACTAATACCAACTTTTCAACATTCTTTGCAATGATTTCAATGCAGTCTTTTTCATATTTCAAAAGTGTAGTTTCAATATTCTCAAAAGTTGGTTTAGTCCAAGGAAACTCGCCTTTACAAACTTCAAGTTTATCAACATCTTCAAGCGTTTCCTTTAGCAAATCAATCCTAAATAGAAGTTTATGTATTATTTCAAGTCCGATTTGCGCTGTGAATGATGACAACAAACAATTATTTTCTTTGTCAAAGTGTTTAGCAAGAGATAGTAAATGCGATTCAAAAAAAAATATCGTTTGATTGATTTTGTCGTTTGTAAGTCTTAAATAAATTGATGTTAAATGTTGGCAGAAATACCAATCAGGTGTGATTTGTTTTCCTTCAATTGCTTTTTCATTTTCAACAAATTCTCTAAATTTATTTAGATGATCATATAATTCAAAAATAAAAGATGTTGAGTAAATTGTGCTTTTATTTTCCCAATTTATCTTTTTGTATTCCTCAAGAATTCTATTAGAATTAAATGAAGTTATGGTTTCAAAAACACCTGCTTGAAGTTTTAGTATTGCGTAGCAATACGTTTCAATGCAGCCAAGTTCATCTTTCCAGTTTTCATAATTAGAGATCTCGGCTTTCTTCTCTTTTTTATTGCTTATTAAGCGAACACTTACCAAAAGTTTATCAAGAAGAATTTCTCCTGTTCTTAAATCTGTTATTGTACCTAAAGAATTAAAAACACCGTGTGAAATTAAGATTGATTCTCCTAAAACGTTTATGTGTCCGCTTTTAACAACCGATGCTAATCCATTTGAAAGATTATTTACAATTCGTTCTTCAAGCCAGTAACGATTTGGTTTAACCTTAGGTTGAGTAAGCGTATTAGTGCTATCTGATAATTGTCTCATTGTCATATCACTTTCAAAATATGAAGTGTATTCATACGAATTTGGAAACCAAAAACTGTCAATCGGAATTTTCGGCTTTTGCAATAAGTAAAATTGAAGCGTATTTAATGACGTTTGAAAAATTGATTTAAATGATGATTCTTTTAAATCATCATCTTTAAGACACAAACTTGTAAGCAAGGATAGGTTTTCTGTTTGTTCAAATGCAAGTTTGTAGTTATGATTTTGAAAGTTTCTGTCATTCCAATATTCGCCTCCTGTCGTAACATTTTTCATTGAATCAGTTAGCTTACTGAAAACAATTCTGGCCAATGTACTTGGTTCAAAGAAATTGTATACTCCTAAACCTATTTTTAAAATACCGAACAAAGTTGTAAGTGAATAAAATGCCAAAAACGACAAAAGAAAATTGCCAGGCAAAAAACCGAAGCTAAGGCACAATAAAACAGTAATTGCAGAAGCCGTTAAGTATGTTAGCCGTCTTAAATAGGCTTGAGTCTCTTTTTCGTAAAGTAAAAGATTTCTAATGCTTGCGTGGACTTTTGCGTAGGCTGTACTTGCAATTGTTGCAAGTATCGGATAAAACAACGCTAAAATAACACCAGTAACACTTGCAATAACAGAAATAAATTCAATTATTGCATCTCTGTCATCTGGATATGTAGGTTTAGGAAGTAATTCTTGAAGTTTTACAAGCCAATTGGGGAATAAACTTAAATGTGCCTGCCAATAATTCGTGGCAACATTTTCAACAAGTAAAATAATCGCTATAAATCCAACCGCTTTTACAATACTCCATAGAGTAAGTCTGACGTGTGTAATTGTTGATTCTATTTTTCGTTTTTCTTCAAAGAAAAAATTCTTGATTCTATATTGTTGTCGCTTTAAACGAAACTGAATTACTTCAACTCTATTTTTAAGAATCCAATATTTTTTAGAATGAGTATATTTAAATGGAATTTTCAATTCTGTCAATTTTTAATTTTATTGTTCTATTAGGGTGACCGCTAACACCTGTTCTGGCATCATAGTATGGCGGGTATATAGGTCTTATTGTTTTATATTATTAAATATAATCGATGTGATCTATTGAGTTTTTGAATGTATGGCGAATATACAACTTCACATATTATTTTTAATTCTATATTTATTGCTTATCAAATTCTTTGGTGGTTATATACGTATAAATTTCAGTTGTTTTTAATTCTTATCCCCAAAGGTAAAAATACTATTTATATTAACAATATTTCTTTTGACTAATTTTACCAAAACATCTATCTTAAATCCTTGCAAATATACTTCTTATCTCAGGGAGTGTACATCTTTACAAAGAGGAGACAGAATAACAGATATGTCAATCAATTATTCTTCCACACTGCGAAAACACAAAATGATATGCTTAAAAGGAACTTTTTAGAACAAAGTTTATCAATGAAATTTTAACAGGTTACACAATATAAAAACCTTCTCCAAGAAAATTAAAATTCCACAAATTGATCTAGCAATCTAGCACTACGCTCCTAACAAACTAATTATAAATACATTACAACTGCTAGATCAAATAAATTTGATCTAGCAGTGATCTAGCAATCAAGCGCTTTGGCGGGTAAATCATATACAGTTCAGGCAACTTATTATATAATTATAGCTGATAAACAACACTTTAACCAACATATACAAGGATTAATAATAAGTAAAGTCAACCAAAACCAGGACGAGACAAACTGCTAGACTGCTAGATTATCGCTAGACTTCTCCAAGTATATCTAGCACCTATATCGCGCTTATAAACAACGACTTATATGCATACCGCTAGACTGCAAGACTTTTCTCGCAAAATTAAAATTTATGTAGTGGTTTTGCAAGTTATAAAATGCCACTTCGGCTCTTCGGAAACATGCGGCAGGAGTTTACTCAAACTCCCGAGTGACTTTTTATATCTCAGGCGGGAAGTTGATGTAATGTTGTACAAAACATTGTTTTCTTCTGTACAAAAGAATTAATTGTTTTGTACAGAAGAATGCATTCTTTTGTACAAGAATTCACAAACATCCGGAATAGTTTTTGAAAAGACAAACCGGAGTTTTACTATACTCCGACATGGTATATCTTAAAACAACATGTCGATTCACACCTATAGTTCAATAATATTTTTAATAAATAAAATTCGCCTATTAAATATTATCTATATTTGTATTTGTAACAAAATATAGCCTCAATATAGGTAAATTGGCTATTTCAATTGTATATAGAAGTGTATTTATCCTGAAACCTTTTAAAAAATTATATGAAGAAATTAGTCTTAGCAGGAATAATGGGCTTGTTTACTTGTCTTCCAAGTCAACTACTAAAAGCACAACCTGCACCGTGTGGTCCGGTGCCCGATCAGCGTCAGTTAAAATGGCAGGAAATGGAGATGTATGCTTTTATCCATTTCAGTATGAACACTTTTACAGATATGGAATGGGGATATGGCGACAAAGATCCTAAGCTTTTCAATCCTACTCAGCTGGATTGCCGACAATGGGCTCGCATTTGCAAGGAGGCGGGATTCAAGGGGATTATTCTCACTACTAAACACCACGACGGGTTTTGCTTGTGGCCTTCCAAATACACCAACTATTCGGTAAAAGCTTCTCCATGGAAGGATGGCAAGGGCGATGTTATTGCCGAACTCCGCAAGGCGTGTGATGAGTATGGGCTGAGGCTTGGTCTTTACCTTTCTCCGTGGGATCGCAATAGTTCTGTGTATGGTTCTCCCGATTATATTACTTATTTCCGCAATCAGCTAAAGGAGATTCTGACTAATTACGGGAATATCTTCGAAATGTGGTTTGATGGTGCCAATGGTGGTACTGGGTATTACGGCGGAGCCAACGAGCAACGAACCATAGATCGGAAGACTTATTATGACTGGCCAAATACGTATAAGCTGGTTTATTCTCTTCAGCCAAATATTATGTTGTTCAGTGATGCAGGACCCGACTGCCGCTGGTGCGGAACGGAAGAAGGCTGGGTGGGAGAAACAAACTGGAGCACACTGAGACGTGATGAAGTGTGGCCGGGATGGCCGCTTTATGAGCAACTTCGCAACGGACACGAAGATGGCAATTACTGGGTTCCGGCGGAAGTGAACACGTCCATTCGTCCGGGATGGTTCTACCATGCTTCGGAAGATTCTAAAGTAAAAACTCCTCAGCAATTGGTTGAGCTGTATTATAACTCCATAGGACGCAACGGCAATATGATTCTGAATCTGCCAGTTGATCGCCGCGGTCTTGTGAATGAGATAGATGAGAAGTCTTTGCTTGAATTTGCACGGATTATCAGAAAAGAACTTGCTAACGATATTGCGAAAGGGAAAATGGTTACGGCATCTAATGTTCGTGAAAAGTCTAAAAGTTATGCAGCGTGCAATGCTGTTGACGGAGATAACAAGACTTACTGGGCAACTGATGACGGGGTAACCAATGCCACGCTGACTCTCGACTTTAAGAAGAACACTACTTTCAACCGAGTTTTGTTGCGTGAGTACATTGCACTTGGACAGCGTGTTAAGGCGTTCACCGTTGATGCTTATCAGAATGGTAGCTGGAAAGAGGTGGCCAAAGCAACAACCATTGGTAACAAACGCATCTTGCGTATTCCATCTACCACGGCTTCTAAAATTCGTATTCATATTACAGATTCGAAGGCTTGCCCTTTAATTTCTACATTGTCTGTTTACAATGCTCCTGTGGAAACACAAAGTAACTATAATGAAAAGGGTAAACTGAATGTTACTAAAAGCTGGAAAATTTTGAATGGTGATGCAACTGCTTCTGCTGCTATTGATGGCAATCCTGCTACCGTTTATATTCAGCAAGGTAATCTGCCTCACGAATTGATCATCGACTTACAGAAAGATGCTCAGATTTCAGAGTTTACTTACACTCCGGATAAGAAAGTGGGAGCTAAAGGGGTTATCTTCAATTACAGATTTTCTGTTTCTGCCGACGGAAAGAATTGGGAAACGGTATCTGAAGGTGAATTCTCGAACATAAAAAACAATCCGATTCCTCAGACTAAGTACTTTCAGAAGAAAAAAGTACGTTTCGTGAAACTTACAGCATTAAGCAATACGGATGGTACTCAAGAGGCCGGATATGCAGAAATAGAAGTGAAATAACTTATTAAATACAAAAAACACAGAAACTTATAATAGTCATGCTTAATAAAAAAATAAGAGTTTGCCTGCTGGTTGCGTTAATTATGATCGGCATTCCAACAATAGCAAAAAACACAGTGTCTATCGTACCAAAACCTCTTTCTATGGAGGAAGGTGCTGGGGTATTCAACCTTAAAAGCGGTCAAGCAATAACTGCTACTGCCGCCAGTCTGCGCCCTGCAGCCGAATATCTGCAACAGGTTATTGGTGCAGCAACAGGATATTCGTTTAAAGTGAGCAACAGCAAAAGCAGTGTGATACAGATTTCGCTGGATAGCTCTCTGCCTAAAGTCGGTGCTTACCGATTGAAAGTAACTGCTAAGGGTATTAAGATTGAAGGAAAAGATTACCAGGGAGTGATTGCCGGTATTGCCACACTGCGACAATTGTTGCAGGGACATGCTATTCCCGAAGTAAAGATAGAGGACTCTCCCGCTCTTCCCTGGAGAGGTTTTATGCTCGATTCTTCCCGCCACTTCTGGAGTAAAGCTGAAGTAAAAAGGGTACTCGACTTAATGGCTCTTTATAAACTGAACAAGTTTCACTGGCATCTCACTGATGATCAGGGATGGCGTATTGAAATAAAGAAATATCCTTTGCTTACTGAAAAAGGTGCGTGGAGACATTTCAATAATCAAGACCGCGATTGCCAGAAATTTGAGCAAAAATATGAGAACTCTGACTTCCACTTGCCGGAAGCAAAAATGCAGATTCAGGGAACAGATACTCTTTACGGCGGATTTTATACTCAGAATGATATCCGTGAAGTGGTAGCTTATGCGGCACAACGCGGCATCGACATTATTCCCGAAATAGATATGCCGGGACATTTTATGGCAGCTATCAGTAATTATCCGGATGTGGCCTGCTCAGGTATGGTTGGATGGGGAACTACTTTCTCCTCTCCTATCTGTCCGGGAAAAGATTCTTCTCTGGAGTTCTGCAAGAATGTGTATCGCGAAGTGATGCAGTTATTTCCTTATCAATACATTCACCTGGGAGCCGACGAAGTGGAGAAAACCAACTGGAAGAAGTGTCCCGACTGCCAGCGCAGAATGAAGGAACTGGGGTTGAATACTCCTGAACAGTTACAGGCGTGGTTTGTACACTACATGGAAAAGTTCTTTAATGAGAATGGTCGCCGCATGATAGGTTGGGATGAAATTCTGGAAGGTGGTCTGTCTAAAACAGCTACCATTACCTGGTGGCGTACCTGGGCTCCGAATGCTGTACCAAAGGCTACTGCACAAGGTAATCAGGCTATTTTGTGTCCTAACGGTACATTCTATCTGGATAATTGGGAAGACAAGAATTCAATGTCAACTCTTTATAACTACAATCCATTGTTCGAAGGATTGTCTGATACTCAGAAGCAGAATATCATCGGGGCACAATGTGACTTATGGACGGAATCGGTGCCAACCATTAAAAGATTGGAATATATGTTGTTCCCCCGACTGGTGGCATTCAGTGAGATGGTTTGGCTGCCTGCTGAGAAAAAGAACGAAAAGGATTTCCTGAACAGACTACCTGCTCAACTGAAGTTGCTGGAAGCAGAAAAGGTGAACTACCGTGTTCCCGATTTAGGCGGTATCTACGAAACAAATGCGTTTATTGATAGCAAGACATTAAATTTGACTTGCCTTAAACCAAATGTGGAGATTCGTTATACTACTGATGGCAAGAACCCAACAAGAAGTTCTGCCCTCTATAATGGTCCGATAACTATTGATCATTCCACTGATTATATTTTCCGTACTTTCCGTGCCGACGGAACTCCATCCGAAGCTGTAAAAGCAAAATTCATCAAGATGGATTATTCTCCGGCAACTCCGGCCACCATTCAGGGAAGCGGACTAAAAGCGACCTGGCATGAATATGTTGGGGAACGTTGCCGTGAAATAGAAGCTGCTCCTATAAATGGAGAATATCAGGTTTCCACCGTCTCAATCCCGAAAGAAGTAAAAGGTAATATCGGTTTGGTACTGACCGGTTATCTGGATGTTCCCGCAGATGGAATCTACACCTTTGCATTGCTATCAAACGATGGCAGCACTATGGAAGTGGACGGCCAGCTGATTCTTGACAATGACGGTGGTCACTCTCCGAAAGAGATTACTTCGCAAATGGCGCTTTCAAAAGGTCTTCACCCTGTAAAGATCCTCTATTTCGACCACAACGGAGGTACACTTAAAATGAGTACTTACAACGATAAAGGTGACAAGATTGAATGGCCGGCTGAATGGTTGAAGCATTAAAACTTATTATCGTAAAATATATCAGAATAGCCTTAGCAGAGTATCTCCACTCTGTTAAGGCTATTCTTTTTAATCGATATGCTATATAAAAACAGCCTAAGCTTTATAATCAAAAATCCCAATATTTTGTGATTACTAAACAAAGCTTCATTAACGGAATACGTTTTTCTACTAAAATCACAATAAAATGTGATTTCTATTGTTTTTATCTTAATTTATAACTATAATTGCATTCCAATCACAATATACTGGGATTATGATATCAATAGGGAATACTATTAAAGAACGTAGAAAAATGCTTTCTATAACTCAAAGAGAGTTAGCAGAGATAGCTGGGGTTGGCATAAACACACTAACTAAGATAGAACGAGGAGAAGCCAATCCATCGTTAGAGGTTCTTAATCGTATATTAGATGCTTTAGGTCTTGAAATAGAAATAAAGATAAAGAACACTAATCTATAATATAGAGCTACACAATGAGAAAAGGAGCTGTTTATTTACGAGGAATTTTAGCAGGTAAACTAATTGAATTATCAAGAAACGAATATGTTTTTCGTTATGAAGATGATTATTTTAATGATCCAACTATGCCTGATATAAGTTTGACTTTAAGTAAGAAACAACAAGAGTACCGATCTTCATACCTATTTCCTTTCTTTTTCAATATGCTTTCTGAAGGAAGTAATCGAATTACTCAATCAAGGCTTCTGCATATTGATGAAAAAGATCATTTTGGTATTTTATTAGCAACTGCACAAAACGATGTAACGGGAGCTGTAACAATAAAACCTCTCTGACATGGAAGTATTAACTCATTGCCCTTCCACATTAGCACAAGGCTTCAACACTTATAGTCCTGCTGCCTTAAAAAAACTTTTTGACAAACAAAACGTTTCACACATCATTCCGTATTCGCCGATAGAAAATAACGAAGATGATGCAAAAAAGTTTCTAAATAACCGAAAACGCATTTCATTGTCTGGAGTACAAAGTAAATATTCTATGATTGTGCACGATGGTTCGTTAATTCTAACCACTGAAAAAGAACAAGGACACTATATTCTCAAACCAAAGCCAGAAGGTATTAGCAATCCTTTAGAGTGTGCAGCAAATGAAAACCTTACTATGCAAATAGCCGAACAAGTTTTCAAAATAGAAACTGCCGCTAATGGTCTATGCTTTTTTCAAAATGGCGAAGCCGCTTATCTGACAAGAAGATTTGATATATCTCCTACAGGAAGTAAATTAAGAAAAGAAGATTTTGCTTCATTAGCAGGTCTAACATCTGATAATGCCGGGCCAAACTACAAATATGACAAATGTAGTTATGAAGAAGTGGCTGAATTAATTAAAAGATATATTCCAGCATGGCGTATTGAACAGCTAAAATTCTTTCGTTTAGTCATGTTCAATTTCTTGTTTTCTAATGGAGATGCGCATTTAAAGAATTTCTCTATACTTGAAACTAAAGATGGAGACTTTCGCTTAGCTCCGGCTTACGACCTTTTAGACACAAGAATCCATATCGATGATACAGAGTTTGCCCTTGATAAGGGATTATTTAAAGAAGAAAATTCTAAAAACCTCAAAGCTGGTACACAAGTTATCGGAGCCACTTTTCAAGCTTTCGGCGTTAAAATAGGATTACCTCCCAAAACAGTAGATAGAGAGTTAACCTTTTTCACTACAAAACATCCTAAAATAGAAGAACTCATTAACAACTCTTTTTTATCTGATAAAACAAAGAGAATATACCTAGCTCATTATCAAAGTCGTAGGAATCGTTTGGCTGACATGAAATTATAAACACAACTCTCTATTTCATAAATCGTAAACCTTTCGTAAATAAATAGTTACTTACAACGACAAAGGTGACAAGATTGAATGGCCGGCTGAATGGTTGAAAAATTAAAATTTATTATTTTAAAATATATCACAACTGTAACCTTTTATCTTAATAAAAATGAAAAGACCACCCCAAAAAACACTTTTTCCCATATTAGCAATATTAAGTTGTCTGATATATCTATTAACAGATAAAGATAGTTGTTTATATCTTTATTTAAATTGGTTATTGAGCGTAGTGTTTGCATCCATATTCTCTGTACAATTCGTTATTACAATTAAAAGATATAAAAAAATTGACTACTTAAGTATAGCAGGAATTATAGCTTCTATTGCTTTATTAATAATGGCTCTTTTGATCAGAAAATAAATCTAAAATAATACTTTCGAGGTTATTGAATAATAGAATCTTGAAAGTATTATAATACCTCCATTAGCTCATAGGAGGTACTCCTTCCCCCTTCATCACTCTTCTGCAAAATACCCTTACTAATCAAGTCCTGAATATCCCGAAGTGCAGTATCAGAAGAACATTTAGTAATCTTTGCCCATTTAGAAGAATTAAGTTTACCATCAAAGCCATCCCACAACAGGTTTATCATTTTAACCTGACGATTGTTCATGCTGACCAGACGATGCTCTTCCCAGAAATTGGCTTTACCTAATACTCTGCTCAAAGACTTTTCTGTTTCAAGAAGTGCTGCCTCCAAACAATCTAGAAACCATTCGAGCCACAAAGTTATATCAAGTCCACCTTTCTGTGCTTTTTCCAATATCTCGTAATATTGTTTTCGCTGCCTGCGTATTTCGGCAGACATGCTATAGAAGCGATGAGGGATTTCATCGGCACGAGCCAGAAACATATCGGCTATTGTCCGTGCTGTACGTCCGTTACCATCATCAAATGGATGAATGGTGACAAACCACAGATGTGCAACTCCAGCTTTCAGAACTGGATCTATCTGATGATCCGTATTTATCCATTCCAGAAATCTGCTCATTTCATTGGGTATCAGTTTAGAATTGGGAGCTTCGTAATGCACCTTTTCTTTTCCCATTGCACCAGAGATAACCTGCATTGGGCCGCCTTCATCCTGCCGCCAACTGCCAACTGTAATTTTAAACATACCACTTCGTCCCGTTGGAAATAATGCGGCATGCCAATTGAAAAGACGTTCTTCGGTAAGCGGTTGCAAAAAGTTCTGAGTAGCATCAAGCATTACTTCTACTACACCATCTACATAACGATCGGCTTCGGGTAATCCTGAAACATCCATTCCTAAATGATGGGCAATGGATGAACGCACCTGATCATTGTCTAATAATTCGCCTTCTATCTCAGACGATTTAATAACATCGCTTGTGAGTGTATTTAATATTGTTTCGTTCTTTAAATCGAAACCAAGCAAACTCATTTTCCCTACAAGCTTACCCTGTAAAGCTCGTACTCTGCCCAATTTATAGGATAAAACTGCATCATCCCATATAAAATGAGGCCATTCATCTTGCTGCCAGATATAAACTTTTCTCATAATCGCCGCATATTTTGCGGTAAATATAGCGATTATTCACCGCAAACAAAATTATTCACCGCATATTTTGCGGCGAATGCAACTATTATTCACCGCAAATCTACTTTTGCAACTTAAAGCTATATACACCAGTTGATATGCAATAATCTTAATCCTGAGAAGTTGATATTCATTTTTTCAAAAAAATGGCTCGAAATAGTGAGGGATAAGCTCCAAAAGTGAGGGTTGCAAATTCATCCCTCACTCATAAATTACTAATGTGCAATAATTTGTGCAGATAGTGAGGGAATGAGGGTAAATATTTTAATGTTTATGAATGAGTTGTGAATTATTGAGTTTTTATTTTATCCTGTAGATAAGGTTTTGTATTTTTGCAATATAACTTAATACAGAACAGATTTTATGAAATATAATTTTGATGAGGTCATTGACCGCACCGGTACTGATGCTTTGAAAGTAGAAGCACTGAAACCAAGATGGGGAAGAGACGACTTACTGCCTCTATGGGTTGCCGATATGGATTTCCGCACTCCACCGTTTATTATGAATGCAATTAAAGAACGTTGCGAAAAAGAAATTCTTGGTTACACCAGCAAACCGGCTTCTTACTATCAGGCTATTGAGAAATGGCTGTTTACAAGATATGACTGGAAAGTTTCAAAGGAGCTGATTACCTTTACTCCGGGAATTGTTGTTGGACTTGCTCACGTTTTGAAATGTTTTACTCAGCCAGGCGATAAGGTTTTGATTCAAAGTCCGGTTTATCATCCGTTCTTTCTTGTAACAGAACATAATTATCGTGAGGTTGTGCGTAACCCGCTGATTCTGGAAAATGGTCAGTACAAAATGGATCTGGATCATTTTAAAAAAGCTGTGAAAGGATGCAAGCTGTTCATTTTATGTAATCCTCACAATCCGGGCGGAAGAGTGTGGACAAAAGAGGAACTGGAGGCTGTTGCTGAAATTTGTTATGAGAACGGAACAATGGTAATCTCTGACGAAATTCATGCCGACCTTACACTGAAAGGATATACCCATACTCCTTTTGCTAAAATTTCAGAGAAAGCCAGACTGAACTCTATTACATTCATGTCGCCTAGTAAAGCTTTCAATATGCCGGGACTGGCTAGTTCTTATTGTATTATTGAAAACGATGAAATAAGAAAAAAATTCAAGAGTTATCTGAACGCAAGTGAATTTTCGGAAGGGCATATCTTTGCATTCATTACTGTTGCAGCGGCTTACGAACATGGTACAGAATGGCTAAATCAATTGCTTGATTATATTCAAGATAACATCGACTATGTAGATAACTATCTGCAAAAAAATATGCCGCTTATTAAGGCTATTCGTCCGCAAGCTTCTTACCTGATATTCCTTGATTGTAGGGAATTAGGATTTAATCAGGAGGAATTGGTTGACTTCTTTGTTGATAAAGCACACCTGGCGTTGAATGACGGGGCAATGTTTGGCAAAGAAGGTACCGGATTTATGCGCATAAACATAGGATGCCCAAGATCTATTCTGGAACAGGCTCTAGCTCAGTTGCAGGAAGCATATAATAAGAAATTTGTAGACTAAAAAATATTGCCCTGACAGTAGTTTTCAACACAAAGAAGAAAACCAACTGCCAGGGCTTTTTATCTCTAACTACTAAATACCTAATCCGTCAGTAAAAAGTCCTTCTACAGCTTTTTGTTGCTGGATGTTTGAATAAGGAGGCAAAGGAGTTGTTAACCACACATTTCCACCAATCACTGTATTGTGCCCAATCACAATCCTACCTAAAACAGTGGAGTTGGAATAGATAGTAACATTATCTTCAAGAATAGGATGACGAGGGATATCTTTGGCATGAGCTTTATCTGCCAGAATGCTTTTTGCACCCAACGTTACACCTTGATACAACCTTACATGATTACCTATAATACAAGTCTCGCCTATTACTACTCCGGTTCCGTGGTCGATACTGAAATACTCTCCTATCTTAGCTGCCGGATGAATATCGATACCGGTTTCCGAATGTGCCAGTTCTGAAATGATTCTGGGAATAGTTGGAACTCCAAGTAGCAACAATTCATGAGCAACCCGATGATTGATCAGTGCTTTTATAGTTGGATAAGAGAATATGACCTCTGCATAACTTTTCGCCGATGGGTCTCTGTCGAATGTTGCTTTTACATCTGTGCACAACAAGCGTTTTATTTCCGGAACCTTATCTATAAAAATAAGAGCCAGTTCCGAAGCTTTCGATTTTATATCTTTTCCCACGGCATATTGAGAACTAAAGCCAATACCGTTATATATCTGTTCTGTCAACAATGAATATAGTCTTTCTGTATTCATTCCTATATGATACTTCAGCGTTTTTTGATTGGCTATTGAATCACCAAAAAATCCGGGGAAGATAATAGATTTTATAAGCTCTACTATTTCTGCAGTTCTTTCGATTGACGGCAGTGGTTTATCATGCCGGGGTATGTATTTATACTCTTCCGTTGAATGTTGAGAAAGTAGGTCTACATTCTTCAATATGGTTTCTGTTGGGCTTAACATAATGATTCTGCTGTTTAGTGATTGTTTACTTTAAATATAATATTCTGTAGGATCTATCAATCTTGCTTTTACTGCATAGATAGTCAGTGCATGAATACTGGAAACTCCTAATTTCCGAAAAATGTTTTTCCGGTGTGTAACTACTGTGTGATAACTGAGACTACGAATTGAAGCTACTTCTTTTGTTGTTTTTCCACCTGCTATTAAGATTACAATATCTTTTTCGGTAGGTGTAAGATGAACATCCTCAAAAGTAGATTGTGCGGGCGTACTGTTTTTGCGCATTAAAATGTTCAGCAATTCAGACTGGATATAGTATCGTCCTTTTAGAGTATAGATGATTGCTATTTTAAGTTCTTCCAGCTCAACACTTTTTAGAATAATATTCGATTGCAAATCTTCTGCAAAGAAAGCCAGTTCGTCTTCTTTAAACTGATCTCCTATAAAGAGTTTACGAATACTTTTGTGCCTCTGAAAGAAATCAATCTGCTCGTCTTTATCTGAAAAATCAAACAACTCTACATCCATAATAAGCATAACCTCTTCCTCGGATAGTTTATTCAGTAAATCTTCCAGGTCTTGCTTATCTGGTGATTCTATAACGGAATCGACAAGCTCATTTTTCTCAGCCCATGTTTTTAAAGCATAGGATGTAAGCGGCTGATTATCCGCAATGATAAGAGTTGTTTTAGTCATCTTCTTTAGATTAGGAATTAAATACGTCTTTCAATCTTTTTGTGATGGTACAAAGATATACCATGATGAACGAAAGATAAATCCCCTTTAGATGGCATTTAACTACCACATTTATGGTAATAGCAAAAGCAACACAATATTGGTAGATATAATAAGCTGAACACACAAAAATAATCTATAAAAGTAGAAAAATAGTCCAGTAATACAACACAAACACCTATAAATCAATTAATTAAATACACATAACATAAAATAACAGTTAGACTAATTTTCTATCAGAATAGACTATTTTACATGAGCATAAAGTATATATTCTATTAATTCGCAACCGGTAGCTAATCAAAAGTTTATAATCATAACCACAATTATAAATCTAAAAAGTAAAAACATGAAAAACAGTAAGAATCCAATTCTTAGAAAAACCAAGATGGAAAGAAGATTCTGCATTGCCAGAATGGCAATAGCTTTAGGTCTTCTAAGTGCCTCTCCTCTTATGGCCGGAAACAGTTCCGGAACCAATTTATTAAGTCCCTATTCTGTGAACAAACAGCAGACAAAGAAAATAACCGGAGTTATTGTCGATTCAAAGGGAACACCTATTATTGGAGCTTCAATTAAAGTAAAAGGAACACAAACTGGAGCAATAACCGATTTGGATGGAAAATTTGAGTTATCAATAGATCCTTCAAGCAAAACACTAGAAGTAACTTTCATCGGTATGAAAAAAGAAGAGGTCGCTATTGGAAATAATACAAAATTTACAATAACAATGTCTGAGGAAAGCATCGGACTGGATGAAGTTGTAGTAGTAGGTTATGGTACCCAGAAGAAAGCAACAGTAACAGGTTCTGTATCTCAGGTGGGAGGTGACGAACTGAAAAAGGTTGCTGCAATAAACTTAAGTGGTGCTTTAGCCGGGAAAACAGCCGGTGTTATTTCAAACGTACGTTCTGGTGAACCAGGTGAAGATGGTGCCAGCATTTTAATTCGTGGTAAAGGAACTTTTGGAAGCACTTCTCCACTGATTGTGGTCGACGGTGTGGCCGATCGTAGTTTCAGCCGTTTAAATCCGGAAGATATTGAAACTATTTCTGTATTGAAGGATGCTTCTGCTGCTATCTACGGTGCACGTGCAGCAAATGGTGTAATTCTTGTTACTACCAAACGTGGTAAAGAAGGAAAGTGAAGATCAATTATAATGGTAATGTAGGTTTTACCCAACCAACCCGCGTTCCTGACATGTTGAATGCTTTCCAATATGCTACATATATAAACGAATATGACAGAGGACATGATATGTACGAAACATATTCAAATGATGTACTTCAGAAATTGCAGGATGGATCGGACCCTATCAATTATCCTAGTACAAACTGGTGGAAAACTGTAGCAAAGGATTGGGCTACCAAAACTCAGCACAGTTTGTCGGTAAGCGGTGGTAATGAGAATGTTTCTTTCTATACATCTGTTCAATATTTATGGCAGGATGCTATATATAAAGAAAGTGCGCAAAACTACAGTCAATATCAGTTCACTACAAATGTAGATGCCAAGGTTGGTAAAAGAGCTAAGTTTAGTTTTGATATCTTAGGCCGACAGGAAGTGAGAAACAAAGGTGTATTTGAGACAGATTACTTGTTTGGTAAATTCCTGTCAACTTCTCCAATGGCTGCTGCTTATTATCCTAATGGATTGCCAAGAAGTGGTTACGATGGTATTACCAACAATGCCGCAATAATGGTAACAGACAAACCGGGTACAAACAAACTTAAATATAACATTCTTACTTTAAAGCCTACTTTACGTCTTGATCTTGATCCGATTACTAAAGGGTTATATGTGGAAGGATATGCAGCTTTGGACTTCTCTTTCAGAACAGGAAAGAGCTTAAATACTCCTTATGACTTGTATTTATACAATAATTCAAGCGGAGAATATGAAAATCAGAGAGCTGGTACCGGAGCTATCAGTGTAAACTCATGGGCTGACAATTCTAATAAAATTACCTTAAATGGACGTTTGGGATATAATCGTACATTTAATGAAGCACATAAAATTGATGCATTTGTAGCTTACGAACAAAGCAAATATAACTTTAGTTCTGTTTCTGCATATCGCACAAATTATCTTTCTGCTGCTATTCCTGAAATTTTTGCTGGAAGTGGCGTACCTAAAGACAAAGATAACGGAGGATATTCAGATGCATCAGCTCGCAGAAATGTTTTTGGACGTATCAACTACAGTTATAACAACAAATACCTGGCAGAATTCACATTACGTGTTGATGGTTCTCAAAATTTTGCCAAAGGTCACCGTTGGGGTACATTCCCTGGTGTTTCTGCCGGTTGGGTTATTTCCGAAGAAAACTTCTTCGAGGGAATTAAGCCTGTTGTAAGTTTCTTAAAGTTAAAAGGATCATGGGGATTAATGGGTAATGACGCTGTACCAGCATATCAGTTCCTAACAGAATATGCTTTTGGAAATGGAGCTACTTTCGGTACAGAAAATGCTGTTAACCAAAGCACTTATATGGTTAGAACAGCCAACCCTCTTATCACATGGGAAAAAGCTCAGACTTACAATATTGGTATTTCTACCCAGTATCTTGACGGAAAATTCGGATTAGATATTGATTACTTCAAATCTATGAGACATGACATTCTGATTTCCAGAAATGCTTCAGTGCCTTCTTACACCGGACTTACTCTACCTCAGGAAAATTTAGGTAAGGTTAATAATCAGGGTATAGAACTTGTTGCAAATTATCAGGATAAAGCAGGCGACTTTAAATGGGGTGTAAGCGGTAACTTTACCTATGCAAAGAATAAGGTAGTATACATGGACGAAGCAAAAACAACTCCAGCATGGCAAAAAACAGAAGGTCATCCAATTGATGGATTTGAATTATACGAAGCAACAGGTATCTATCAAACACAGGAACAAATAGACAAGACTCCACATATTGCAGGGACACAAGCTGGAAATCTTATTTATAAGGACAGAAATGGTGATAATGATATTACATCGGAGGATGCATATCGTGTAAACCAATCAAGTACTCCTCAAATTATGTACGGTTTCACATTAAACGGTTCATGGAAAGGATTCGATCTGAATATTTTCTTCCAGGGACAGGCATTGGCTAAACAAATTATTCAGCCAAGTATGAACATGGTTACCGATTTTTATAATGGCAGATGGGTTGATACAAATACTGCAGAACAAAATGCAAAAGCAAGATGGCCAAGAGCTTTCATAAAACAGACATACGGTGATGCTTTCAATGGAGTTACTTCAACATGGTGGATGAGAGATGCAAGCTTCCTGAGACTTAAATCTCTGGAATTAGGTTATACTCTTCCTAAGAAAGTAACAAAATTATTAAGTATAGAAAATATGAGAATTTATGCAAACGGTAATAATCTATTCTCTATAGATAACATAAAGATCTGTGATCCTGAAGTTCCGGACAATGTAGCTGGTACAAACTTCTATCCACAACAGAGAATTATCACTGTTGGTGTAAATGTCACTTTCTAATTTAACTAGTAACTCTAAACTTATAAAGAAATGAAAAAAATATATATATGCGCAGCCATGATGATGGCTGGAATGTTCAGCTCATGCACTGATATACTGGATCAGAGTCCGCTCAATTCATATACTGATAGTGCTATCTGGGGTGATTTGGCTCTATCGGAAACATTCCTGAACGACCAGTACAATAATGTAGAAGCTGAAACTCAGAAAGGATCACGATTTGCAAGTTATACAGAAGAAGTGTATCAAATGCATAAATATGGTACTGAGTCTATCCAGCAAGGTTTACTCTCTCCCGATCAGTCGAATATCGGATGGGATGGTTCAACATGGAATCCATGGTCTTTCTATTACAAAGCAATTCGTAATACAAATATATTCCTGGAAAATATTGATAGAGTACCTGCAACAGGTGAAGAAAACATTAAATGGAAAAATGAACAAATTGGTCAGGCGTATTTCCTGAGAGGATTCTTCTATTGTCAGCTTTACAGTTTATTCGGCGAAGTTCCACTTATTAAAAATTCATATGGACTTAATGATGATTTTACTAAACAGGTTAGGGCTCCTAAAGATGATGTTGCAGAATACATCGTTTCACAATGTGACAGTGCCGCAATGTATTTACCGGTAAAGTATAGCGATGATACCGACCTGGGAAGAGCTACAAAAGGAGCTGCACTAGCTTTGAAAGCAAGAACACTATTGTATGCAGCCAGCCCACTTTTCGGCACTCCATCTCAAGCTAAATGGAAAAGAGCATCTGATGCAAACAAAGCTGTTATTGATCTGAAAGATGAAAGCGGAGCACCTGCTTATTATCTGCAAGATGTATCAACCAGTGAAGAGTATGCAAATCTGTTTATTGACAGCCAGAACCCGGAAGTTATTTTTGAAAAACTATACAACACCCAAGGTGAAGGTGCTTACAATAATTCATATTTGTTCCAAGCTCCTTGCGGAACAGGAAGTGGCTTCAATGGATGGGGAAATTTCCAGGCTACTCAAGAGATTGTTGACCAGTTTGAAATGGCCAACGGAACTCCTTATGTGAGAGGATCAGAAAAAGAAAATCCTTATCTGAATAGAGATTTGCGCTTCGCTGCAACCATATTTACTGATGGATCTAATGGGGATACCGTGCTGATGAAAGAGAAGTAGAATGTTTCTTTGGAGCTGAAGACGGAGTTCCAAACGGAAAAGACAGCCGTCGTGGAGATTCATGGTGGAATGGTACTCAAACGGGTTATTATATCAGAAAGTTCCTTGATAAGAATTATGACACTTATGCTACTGATGCTCCCAGCACTCCTTATTTCATGTTCCGTTTAGCAGAATTCTATTTGAACTATGCAGAATGTCAGATTGAATTAGGTAACACTCCCGAAGCTGTTGAATATATCAATAAAACAAGAAGACGCGTTCATATGCCGGATATTACAGCTGATAATATTGTAGCAAAGTATAGACATGAAAGACAGATTGAACTAGTATTTGAAGGACAACGTTGGTTCGATATCAGACGCTGGATGATTATTGAAGATGTTTATAGCAAACCTGTTACCGGTATGATTATCTGGAAACATAGTGACGGAAGCAAAACTTATGAACTGAATCCCGAACCTATCGAATACAGAACATTCCATGCTCCAAAAAATTATTGGATGCCAATTCCTAGATATGAGTTAAGAAGAGCTCCACAACTGGATCCAGCTCCTTATCAATAGGGTTAATAACATCAGAATGCCTTGAATTATTTAAGGCATTCTGATAAAAACAAATTTTAGTTTAAACAAGATTTCTTTTACTGTAGTAAACATGAAAAAACTTCTGATAACAACATATCTATTCTTACTGGCAATATCAGCAAAAGCACAAATGTTTTTCGGAGAGAATCAGAGCAAACAGGATTCTATCTTTGAAAATCTGGCAGCCACACCGCCAATGGGCTGGAACAGCTGGAATAAGTTTGGCTGTGATGTCAATGAAAACCTGTTAAAAGAAATGGCAGACGCAATGGCAAGCTCAGGAATGAAAGATGCCGGATATGTATATATTGTAATTGACGATTGCTGGCAGGTTGGTCGTGATAAAGATGGCAACATTATAGCCGATCCAAAAGCTTTTCCAAATGGAATTAAAGCTCTTGCGGATTATATTCACAACAAAGGATTAAAGCTTGGAATATATTCATGCGCTGGTTCTCTGACCTGTCAAGGAAGACCGGGCAGCAGAGGATATCAGTTTCAGGATGCACGCCAATACGCAAAATGGGGAGTTGATTATCTGAAATATGACTGGTGCTCAAATGAAGGACAAAATGCAGAAGCGGCATACAGAACAATGAGCGATGCGCTCAAAGCTTGTGGACGACCTATCGTTTTCAGTATTTGTGAATGGGGCGAAAGTCAGCCATGGAAATGGGCGAAAGGTGTAGGACATTTGTGGCGTACTACTGCCGACATTCGTGATTGTTATCAATGCAAATTCGATTGGGGTGGTGTTGGTGTTCTTGATATCATTGATACTTTAGCCGAGCTATACCCTTATGCAGGACCTGGCCATTGGAATGACGCAGAGATGCTTGAAATTGGTAATGGTGGAATGACAAAAGACGAATATATTACTCATTTCTCAATGTGGGCAATGTTAGCAGCTCCATTAATGGCTGGTAATGATCTTCGTTCTATGGATAAAGATACCAAAGAGATACTTACAAACAAGGAAGTTGTTGCTGTTGATCAGGATAGCCTTGGACAACAGGCCAGACGCTTTATGGATATGGGAGATCATGAAATATGGGTAAAACCTTTGGCTAAAGGTGAAGTTGCCGTATGTTTCCTTAACCGTACTGACCACGAATGGCAACTTGACTATAACTGGAAAAAAGATGTGATGTACTTTGCTACTGATGTGAATATTCACAAAAATGAATATACAATAAGAGATTTATGGAAACATAAAGATATTGGCACAACAGCTGCAAATACAAAACATAACATACCTGCGCATGGAGTACTAATGGTGCGGTTAAAACTTAAAAAATAAATCTAATCTAAAAAGGGATGAAAATATTTAAGAATATAAGATTGATATTGATTGCAACAATGGTTACCCTGGTTGGTTGTGGTTCAGCGTCGAGCAATGATCCTGACATAACAAAACCTGAAACTGAGAAGCCTGAATATACTGCAGACTATGATGATGGAACTACAATCTATATCAATGTAAAAATAGCTGTTGACAGAAAAGGATGGCAAACACAATCTCCAGCTTTTTTTAAAGAAAAACTAACTACTCAGTGGAACGAAATTAATGCTCGTTTCAATAATTGTGATAAAAAACATCAGCTTAAAAGAAAATATATTTTCAAACCTGACCTGGATGATATTATTGTTTATGACGGCTGTTCATATTGGGGCGAAAACGGTGCAGACACCAAAGCAATCCAACGAATGGACAAAAACATATTTAAACTGGTTGTTATCTATGACTTTTTCTACGAAGGAGCTGAAAAAGGTGAATATGGCGGAGGATGTGGCAACAATAACGGAATTGGAACGATATTGGTTATCAATGGATCTGAAGGCATGAAAAACAAATACAACGATCATTTCAACCAATACACCTATCGTGCCATTACTCATGAATTAGGACATTTCCGGGGAGTTATTGATTTGTATGCCGACGTTGTTGAAGGAAAAAACAATCCTGTCAACGGTGAAGGATTCAATCCTCCTCATTGCCTGATGAACGATTATTGTTACACTCCGGATGAGGAAAGTTGCTGGAGTGATTATGCAATAAAAATCATTAATATGGTTGGTAATACCAAACAAAGTGGTCTTATTGACGAGTTAATGTATAAGGATTTTGCTGATAATATGATTATAAAAATGACAATTAACGGAACGCCAGCCAACGGAAAAATCGCTCTTTATCCCGCAACCTACTCATACGAAACCTGGTGTAACACTGTTAGTAAAACTCCATATTGTACTTACAATATACAGAATGGTAGTTATACTGTGAATAATCTCAGGGGGGTGTTCTTTAAAAATCCCGAGAATAAATGGGACAGAAGACAGGTCTTTCTGGTTGAAGCAACTACTGCTGACGGACAAAAGAGATATACCTGGATATCTGATTTCATGATGCATAACAGTGGTATGGACGGAAATAAAACTTATGAGGTAAAATTTGACTTTTAAAAAGCAATCACAACATTATCTTAAAATAGATATTACATTTACATTAATGTTTTACAACCAATTACAAAGACTTTAAACTTAAAAAATAAATTATGAATATCAGACTACGTTTCTTGTTTTTTCTGACAGCTATAGGGATTACAACTATAGTTTCTGCAAAAAACAAAACCATAGAGCCTATACTTCAGATACCTTTTACTCAGGTACACTTTAATGATAATTTCTGGGCACCAAGAATTGAAATAAACCGAACTGTATCTATCCCTTCTGCATTTAAAGAATGCGAGAAAAATGGCAGATTTGATAACTTCGCTCTTGCCGGTAAACTGATTAAAGGTGAACATAAAGGTGACTTTTCCTTTGACGATACAGACCCTTATAAAATAATTGAGGGAGCGTCTTATTCTCTTGCAGTGAAATATGATAAAAGACTGGATGCTTATCTGGATAGCGTTATCAATCTTATCCGTGCTGCACAAGAGCCGGATGGGTATCTTTGCACCTGTGTTACCAACAACTGTACTCGTCTGTCAGGATGGTGGGGAACTCATCGCTGGGAAAAGATCAATAGTCACGAACTATACAACTGTGGACATTTATATGAAGCTGCTGTAGCACACTATCAGGCAACAGGAAAAAAGACATTATTAAATATAGCGATTAAGAATGCCGATCTGGTATGTACAACATTTGGTCCAAACACCGGTCAAATTCACCGTCCTTCAGGTCACCCTATCGTAGAAATGGCTCTTTGTAAGTTATACAAGGTTACTGGTAAAAAGAAATATCTTGATATGGCTAAATATTTTGTGGAAGAAGCAGGTAGAGGAACCGATGGACACAGACTTAGCGAATACAGTCAGGATCATATGCCTATTCTGAAGCAAGACGAAATTAAGGGGCATGCAGTAAGAGCCGGATACTTATATTCTGGGGTAGCTGATGTTGCTTACCTTACCAAAGACACAGCCTACTTCAATGCTCTTACTCGTATCTGGGATAATATGGCAAGTAAAAAATTGTACATAACTGGTGGTATAGGATCACGTGCACAAGGTGAAGGTTTCGGTCCTAATTATGAGCTAAACAATCATACTGCATATTGTGAAACATGTGCAGCAATAGCAAATGTATACTGGAATCAACGAATGTTCCTGGCTACAGGCGATGCAAAATACATAGATGTTCTTGAACGAGCTCTTTATAATGGAGTAATTTCAGGAGTATCATTAAGCGGAAACAAGTTTTTCTACGATAATCCTCTTGAGTCAATGGGACAGCATGAACGTCAGGCATGGTTCGGTTGTGCATGTTGTCCCGGAAACATCACTCGTTTCATGGCATCCGTACCCACTTATATGTATGCTACACAAGGGAATGATATTTTCGTAAACCTATATGCACAGAGCAATGGCAAAGTAAAAGTCGGAAAAAATGAGGTATCGTTGAAACAAACAACACAATATCCATGGGATGGCAAAATTACAATCTCTGTTAATCCATTGAAAATCGGTAAGTTTGCTATCAGTCTTCGTATACCGGGATGGGCTGGTAACCAACCTGTACCTACCAATCTTTACAAATTTACAGAAAAAGCATTAGCAGATTGCAATATTCGTGTAAATGGAAAGAGTGTGAAACCAGTTCTTAAAAATGGATATGCATCTATTGATCGTCAGTGGAAAAAAGGAGATGTAATTGAACTTAATCTGCCAATGTCTGTTCGCCGTATTCAAGCTAATGATAATGTAGTTGATGATAAAGGAAAGCTGGCTATAGAAAGAGGTCCTATAGTATATTGTTTGGAAGGTAAAGACCAAACCGACAAACATGTATTCGATAAATATATTCCTGAAAACACTAAGATGGATTTTACTTTTGAAAAAGATCTTCTTAATGGAGTTATGGTGCTAAAAGGCAATGCAAAAGAAGTAACCTTAAACGGTGAAGAAAAAGATGCTCCATTCACAGCTATTCCATACTCAACATGGAATAATCGTGGAACAGATGAGATGGCTGTATGGATTCCTTCTTCGGCTAAATACACCCATCCTACTCCACTACCGACTATCGCTTCAAAAGCTCGTACTGTAGTTGTTAAAGCTCCTATTCAGAATGATGCTCCAGATTCAGCTGTTTCTGAAGAATGGGCATGGGGAGTGAATGATCAATGGGAACCAAAAAGTTCCTCAGATACATCAAAACCATATCACTACTGGTGGCTAAAAAGAGGAACACCTGAAACTCTGGCTTATGAATTTGAAAATGAAGAAACTGTATCAAATGTTGAGGTTTACTGGCTGGATATTGATCAATACGATGGTAATTTCAGAGTGCCAGAAAGCTGGAAACTATATTATAAGGATGGCGATAGCTGGAAAGAAGTAGAAGCAAAAAGTCCTTATACAATTAAAAAGGATTGTTACAACAGTCTCGACTTCACTCCGGTAAAGACAAAAGGTCTGAAAATTGTAGCAAAACTACAAGACGGAGAATCTGGAGGAGTTCTGGAATGGAAGGTTAAATAGGTGTTATCAAAAAAGGATGTTCATTTTTGAACATCCTTTTTTCTTTTTCTATTTATAAATTAAATTTTCTTACTAAGATCTCCTCTGCCTTCAAAATCAATCATGGCTTTTTTCCATTCTTCAGAAATAGGATAAGTAGATCTTGTTTTTGCATCAAAACATACCATTACTGTATGGCAAATGCATTTCACTTCATTTGTCTCTGTATCTATAAGCTGCTGAAAAAGCTTAAAACTCTTAGTTCCAATCTCTACCACAGCTGTTTGTACAGCAACTTGCTCATTAGGATAAACAGGCAATATAAAATTCACCTGAATATTTGCAATTACTACACCAACATCTTTATTGATGCTCATATTGGGTATAACATCTTTAAAATAGGATGTTTTACCCAAATCATAAAACGAAAAATAGACTGAGTTATTCACATGTCCCAGTGCATCAAAATCATTAAAACGCAACTGAATGGGGACTGTATGATTAAATTTTAGCTTTTCCATCGTTAATATATTATTTAGTGCAAAAATACTCTTTTTTACAATCTATTAGCAACAATCTGTATTAATTGACATTTAAAAAACTACAATTTACAACTTTATTTATTAGATTTGTAGGCAAATTATGATAAATCACACAAGAAAATGGCTAAAATAACTAAAGAAGCGGCTTTGCTCTACCACTCTCAGGGTAAGCCCGGAAAAATCGAGGTAGTTCCTACCAAACCTTACAGTACCCAAACTGACTTATCTTTGGCATACTCTCCCGGAGTTGCAGAACCTTGTCTGGAAATTGAAAAAAATCCTCTAACAGCGTATGATTATACAGCTAAAGGAAACTTAGTAGCTGTAATTTCCAATGGTACTGCAGTACTTGGACTGGGAGATATTGGCGCAATATCCGGAAAACCGGTTATGGAAGGCAAAGGTCTGCTCTTTAAAATATATGGAGGAATCGATGTTTTTGATATTGAAGTTAACGAAAAAGATCCTGAAAAATTTATCGAAGCTGTAAAAGCTATTGCTCCAACTTTCGGAGGTATTAACCTGGAAGATATCAAAGCTCCTGAATGTTTTGAAATTGAAAAACGTTTGAAGGCAGAACTTGATATCCCTGTAATGCACGATGACCAACACGGTACTGCAATTATTTCCAGTGCAGGTTTGCTTAACGCACTTGAAGTAGCCGGAAAAAAAATAGAAGATGTTAAGATTGTTGTTAACGGTGCTGGTGCTGCTGCTGTTTCCTGTACAAAATTATATATAGCTCTTGGAGCACGGTTGGAAAACATTGTAATGCTTGACAGTAAAGGTGTTATCTCAACAGAACGTACAAACCTTGATGAATCTAAGAAATTCTTTGCAACTTCACGCACTGACATTCACACTTTGGAAGAAGCTATTAAAGATGCAGATGTATTCTTAGGATTATCTAAAGGAAATATATTATCACAGGATATGGTTCGCTCAATGGCTAAGAACCCAATTGTGTTTGCTTGTGCAAATCCTATTCCTGAAATTACATACGAAGATGCTCTTGCAGCTCGTCCAGACGTGTTAATGTCAACAGGTCGTTCTGACTATCCAAACCAGATTAACAACGTAATTGGATTCCCTTATATTTTCCGTGGTGCTCTTGACACTCGTGCAAGTGCTATCAATGAAGAAATGAAACTGGCAGCTGTTAAGGCTATCGCTGATTTGGCAAAACTGCCTATCCCTGAAATTGTAAACAAAGTATATAATGTAACTAACCTTTCTTTCGGTCCTGAATACTTTATTCCAAAACCTGTAGATCCACGTTTAATCACTGAAGTTTCTATGGCTGTTGCTAAAGCTGCTATGGAATCGGGAGTTGCACGTAAACCTATTGAAGACTGGGATGCTTATAAGAAACACCTTCGTGAATTGATGGGTTATGAATCTAAACTTACTAGTCAACTATATGACACAGCTCGTACAGACCCTAAGAAAGTTGTTTTCGCAGAAGGTGGACACCCTAACATGTTGAAAGCTGCTGTTGAAGCTAAGAACGAAGGTATTTGTCACCCTATCATATTAGGAAACGAAGAACGTATTGAAAAATTAGCAAAAGAATATGATTTGAATCTTGACGGAATTGAAATTGTAAATCTACGTCATGACTGCCAAGCTGAACGTCGTGATCGTTATGCTCATATACTTGCTGAAAAACGTGCACGTGAAGGAGCTAATTATGATGAAGCTACCGATAAGATGTTCGAACGCAACTATTTTGGTATGATGATGGTTGAAACCGGTGAAGCAGATGCTTTCATTACTGGTTTGTATACAAAATACTCTAATACAATTAAAGTTGCAAAAGAGGTTATTGGTATACAGGAAGGATACAAGCATTTCGGGACAATGCACATTCTTAATTCAAAGAAAGGTACATACTTCCTTGCTGATACATTGATTAACCGCCACCCGGATACAGAAACACTGACTGACATTGCAAGACTCTCTGCTAAAACAGTTCGTTTCTTCAACCAGACTCCGGTTATGGCAATGTTATCATACTCAAACTTTGGTTCTGATCCTGTAGGTAGCCCTGCAAAAGTACACGAAGCTGTAAAACAAATGCAGGACGCTTATCCTGATTTAGCTATTGATGGAGAAATGCAAGTAAACTTTGCTATGGACAAAAACATTCGTGATGCGAAATATCCATTCACAAAATTGTTTGGCAAAGATGTAAATACATTAATATTCCCGAACTTAAGTTCTGCTAACTCTAGCTATAAGTTAATTCAGGCTATGAACGACAGCGAACTAATCGGTCCTATTCAGATGGGGCTTAACAAACCTATTCATTTTACTGACAGTGAAAGTTCTGTTCGCGACATCGTGAACATCACTGCTGTAGCAGTTATTGATGCTATTGTTGCTGAAAAGACAAAGAACGCTAAGTAACATAAACTTTTTATTAGGGGTGGTAAAATTAGATGACTTTAATGTTTTCTGTTTATCACCCCTTATTCTTTCCGCTACTGAAAATACAATAATTAAAAGAATCGCATTCTTAATCCCAATCTGCTCTTTTTAATCTGCTTTAAATATCATTTTAACACACATAAGCGGAGCCACTAAACAATTTGATGATATAATTTTCATCAATTACTGATTTACATCATATCACTCTTACATTTTTACACAAATCTTTAAAAAAAGAAAAAAGGTATCTTTTAGTCACTTAAAAAAACAAAAACAACCAATTTGATATTTATTCCCACTTTAAATTGTGAATTTGTTTGATATTTAAAATTAAAACAATAAATTTGCAATCACAACTTAGAACAACAACATTTTTAACATACAACAACCAATAAAAGAAATCTTATGAATGCAAGTAAAGTTTTAGACGATCTGAAAAGAAGGTTCCCTAACGAACCAGAGTATCATCAAGCAGTGGAAGAAGTACTTTCCACAATTGAAGACGAATACAACAAACACCCTGAGTTTGACAAAGCAAACTTAATTGAGCGTCTTTGTATTCCAGACAGAGTTTTCCAATTCAGAGTTACATGGATGGATGATAAAGGTAATATCCAGACTAACATGGGTTACCGTATCCAGCATAATAACGTTATCGGCCCTTACAAAGGTGGTCTGCGTTTCCACAGCTCTGTAAACCTTTCAATCCTTAAATTCTTAGCATTCGAACAAACATTCAAGAATTCATTGACAACATTACCAATGGGTGGTGCTAAAGGTGGATCTGACTTCTCTCCACGTGGAAAGTCAAATGCTGAGGTTATGCGCTTCGTACAATCATTCATGCTTGAATTGTGGAAACACATTGGTCCTGACCAAGATGTTCCTGCAGGTGATATTGGTGTTGGCGGCCGCGAAATTGGTTTCATGTTCGGTATGTACAAGAAACTTTGCAAAGAATTTACTGGTACATTCACTGGTAAAGGTCGTGAATACGGTGGTTCTTTAATCCGTCCTGAAGCTACAGGTTACGGTAACATTTACTTCCTGATGGAAATGTTAAAGACTAAAGGAACAGATCTTAAAGGTAAAGTATGTACAGTATCTGGTTCAGGTAACGTTGCTCAATACACAATCGAAAAAGTTCTTGAACTAGGCGGTAAGGTTGTTACTTGTTCTGACTCTGACGGATATGTTTATGATCCAGACGGAATTGACAGCGAAAAACTTGCTTACATCATGGAACTTAAGAATCTATACAGAGGACGTATCCGTGAATATGCAGAGAAATACGGTTGCAAATATGTTGAAGGAGCTAAGCCTTGGGGTGAAAAATGTGATATCGCTCTTCCATCTGCAACTCAGAATGAATTGAACGGAGACCACGCTAAGACATTGGTTGCTAACGGATGTATAGCTGTTAGTGAAGGTGCAAACATGCCTTCTACTCCAGAAGCTATCAAAGTATTCCAGGATGCTAAGATTCTTTATGCTCCAGGTAAAGCTGCAAATGCTGGTGGTGTATCTGTTTCTGGTCTTGAAATGTCTCAAAACTCTATCAGATTAAGCTGGTCTACTGAAGAAGTTGACGAAAAATTGAAGAGCATTATGCAAAACATCCACGAAGCTTGCGTTAAATACGGAACAGAAGCTGACGGATATGTAAACTACGTGAAAGGTGCAAACGTTGCAGGTTTCATGAAAGTTGCAAATGCTATGATGGCTCAAGGCATCGTTTAATCAGCAGATTTAAAAAGTCATAGTGAAGAGGCTATCCTTTTGGATAGCCTCTTTTGTTATTGTGAAGGCAACCCTTTGTTATCGCTTCTTTTTTTAATATTATAAGTAATATTCTTTTTCCATCTTTGACAATTTATATATTTCGAATATATTTGCATTTCTTACAGAGAAACGATACTACTAAAAGATATAAAAGATGAAAAAAATGACGTTATTATTAGCTTGTGGAATGATTACAGCAAATACTTTCGGGCAAAACAGTAAATTGACTTATCCTATTACAAAGAAAGACAATACAGTAGATACTTACTTCGGTGTAAAAGTTGCAGATCCATACAGATGGCTGGAGAATGATACTACAAAAGAGACTGCAGCATGGGTAAAGTCACAAAACAAAGTTACTTCCTCTTATCTGGAAAAAATTCCTTTCAGAAACAAACTAAAGGAAAGACTAACCAATCTTACCAATTACGAAAAGATTGGTGCTCCATTCAAAAAAAACGGGAAATACTATTTTTATAAAAACGATGGCTTACAAAATCAAAGTGTTCTTTATGTACAAAAGACTTTAGACTCCGAACCTGAAGTTTTTCTTGATCCAAATAAATTATCGGAAGATGGAACTGTTGCTCTGACAGGAATCTCTTTCTCAAAAGATGGCAAATATTTTGCTTATACTATTTCAAGAAGCGGATCGGACTGGAGAGAGGTTTATGTAATGGATATTGCCACAAGAAAACTATTAAGTGACCATATTCAATGGGCTAAATTCTCAGGAGCTGCATGGCAGGGAGATGGTTTTTATTATAGCGCATACGATGCTCCCGTTGCCGGAAAAGAATTTTCAAATGTAAACGAGAATCATAAAATTTACTATCACAAAATTGGAGAGCCACAATCTAAAGATGTTTTGGTTTATCAAAATCCTAAATATCCAAAGCGTTTCTATACAGCCAGTGTAAGCGAAGATCAGCAAGCTCTTTTCATTTTTGAATCCGGAGAAGGAAGAGGTAATGCTCTCTATATGAAGAACCTTACAAAAGCCGATTCTCCAATAGAACAACTGGCTTCTGATTTTAATTATGAATATTCTCCTATCGAAGTTATTGGAAATAAGATATTCTTTAGCACTAATTTTGGCGCACCAAAAAGCAAAATAATGGTTGCCGATATCAACTCTCCGAAACTTGAAAACTGGAAAGATTTGGTTCCGGAATCAGCATCTGTCCTTTCAGGTGCAGAAGTAATTGGAGGGAAACTAATGCTTACTTACGACAAAGATGCATCAAATCATGCTTTCGTATATAATACTGACGGAAAACTTCTTCATGAAGTAAAACTCCCATCACTGGGTTCTGTAGGATTTAGCGGTGATAAAGATGAGAAGGATGCATTTTACATATTCACTTCCTTCACTTTCCCGGGAGCAGTGTATAAATACAATGTTGATACAAATGAGTCATCCTTATATCGTGCTCCGAAGGTAAACTTCAATCCGGAAGATTTTGTAACGGAACAGGTATTCTATCCAAGTAAAGACGGAACAAAGATTCCGATGTTTCTTACTTACAAAAAAGGATTGAAAAAAGATGGCAGCAACCCTGTTTTCCTTTATGCTTACGGTGGTTTTAACATCAGCCTCAACCCTAGTTTCTCTACTTTCCGCATCCCATTCCTTGAAAACGGAGGTATTTATGCACAGGCAAATCTTCGCGGTGGTGGTGAGTACGGTGAAGAATGGCACGTTGCCGGTACCAAGATGCATAAACAAAATGTTTTTGACGACTTTATTTCAGCAGCCGAATATCTTATAGCAAACAAATACACCAGCAAATCGAAAGTTGCTATTGTAGGAGGTTCTAACGGAGGATTACTTATTGGTGCCTGCGTTAATCAACGCCCTGATCTTTTCAAGGTTGCTATTCCCGAGGTAGGGGTTATGGATATGCTTCGCTACCATAAGTTCACCATTGGCTGGAACTGGGCAAGCGATTACGGTACTAGCGAAGACAGCAAAGAAATGTTTGAATATCTGCGTGCTTACTCTCCTTTGCATACTTTCAAGAAAGGAATTACCTACCCTGCAATTATGGTTACTACAGCCGATCACGACGACCGTGTAGTTCCTGCGCATTCTTTCAAATATGCTGCTACTTTACAGGAGGCAAGCAACAAAAAGAACCCTGCACTGATACGAATTGACAGCAAGGCCGGACATGGTTCAGGAAAACCTATCAGTAAAGTTATTGACGAGCAAGCAGACATTTACTCATTCATCATGTATAACATTGGACTAAATCCAAAATTATAGTCTCTTTCTCCCTGGCTGGTTTATAGAACCAAAAGGAAAATAAAGGGATTATCAGGCTTTCAGTCATAAATAATAAAATGGCTGTCCAAACAAATGATATGAACCCCGAAAGTTAGACAAAAAACTTTCGGGGTTTTATTATGCAAGAAAATAATAAGCAGATGAAGAAATATACAGATTAAGACAGGCTAAAGTATATGCATCTGTAGAAGATGGCATTTTCTAGGGAAGGCTTTTTAGAATACTCCTCAGACTCTTTTAAATTCATCTCGAATAATTATTTTTTCCTTGTACAAAACAATTAATTCTTTTGTACAGAAGATTGCATTGTTTTGTACAGAAGAATGCAATCTTCTGTACAAGAGATTTTAAAAGAGATTCCAGCTTTTTTATTTATTACTCCAAACTATTAAATTTACTGGGAATGAATACAAAAAAGCATCACAAAGATAATTCCACAACATAATCAATATCTGCGGGAGCTTCTGTTAAGTACAGTAGAATACCTTCTTTATCCTGTTTGAATTTAATTGCAGTTTTATTCTTAAACAATATTGCACTCTTCACCTTATTGGTAACAGGCAGGAATAAAGCTTTATCTTTCAGGTTCAGAATATGGACAAATAACTTATTTCCTTTCTGAGTAGTTACTCCCCAATCGCGAACTGGAACTACCCCACCACGGGTTCCGTAAATTGTTTCGCCATACACTTTCATCCACTCTCCCACTTCTTTTAGTCTTTGAACAGCGGTAGCCGGAATTTCTCCGTTGGGCTGAGGACCAACATTGATAAGTAAGTTAGCATTATTCCCTGCAGCTTTTACTAAAAAGTGGATAAACTCTTTGGTTGTTTTATAGTTATTATCAGTAATGTCATATCCCCAGTTTCTATTCATGGTTTCGCACGTTTCCAAAGGAAGTTTGCTAATTGACTGTCCTGAAAGTCCGACTGTATTCTCGCCCGGAAGATCACGTTCAAACATCTGAAAATCTTCGCCGGGAAGCGGAGTACTGTGATGATTATTTCCAATCATGCATCCCGGTTGCAGTTTGTGAATCAGCTCATACTGTCCGCCTAAGTTCCAGTCCCAGGTAGGATCCTGATCCTTATCCCAATATCCATCGAACCAAATCGCACCAATCGGACCATAGTTCGTTAGTAATTCGGTAAGCTGATTATTCATAAAGTTCATATAATCACTCCATTTTCCATGCGTAGTTCGGCCAGTTCCCTGTCCCGTTCTACCAACAAGCCCTGTTTTACCGATTGGATAATAATCATCGCGGCGCCAGTCCAGATGAGAATAGTAAAGATGAAGTTTTAGCCCCTGCTTTTTGCATTCTTCGGCCAAGGCTTTCACTATATCTCTTTTAAAAGGAGTTGCATCTACAACATTGTAATCTGAATATTTAGTTTTGAACATTGAAAAACCATCGTGGTGACGAGTTGTGAAGCAAATATATTTCATACCAGCAGCCTTTGCAGCCGAAACCCATGCGGCAGCATCAAATTTGGAAGGATAGAAAGCAGAAGCAAGTTTCTCATACTCTTTCCAGTTGATATTCTTGTTATTCATTACCCATTCACCATCACCCAACATGCTATAAAGGCCCCAATGGATAAACATTCCAAACTTTTCATCCTGAAACTCTGTTCTACTTTTCAGGTTTTCCTCAGAAGGCTGATACCCTTGCTGAGCAAACAGTTGTACATTACATACAAGAATTAAAAATAACCAAAAGATCTTTCTCATATTATTGTTTATTTAAGAATTATATACCCAAGAAGTACTATTAAAAATAATTATTCAAATTACCCCATTGATAATTGTTCGTAAAATTAAATAATAGAATTACAATAACAAATCTTTTTAATAATAAACAATATCCAGTTATTCTATTTTGATAAGTTCTGATACAGAAATAAAAAAAAGTCCTTGTACGAAGAAACAGGTTCTGTACAAGGACTGATTATTTTATTTAAAGTATCCTACGGGATGATTCAGATAGAGAGTCTGCTTATCTGTCAGATTCAAAGCTTTTTTCAATTCTTCTTTGTTCATGCTAGCCCTGCATACTGTTGCCAGATCTGCACCCGAACAAAACAAAGATATATTCTGAGAAACAATTCCAGCATCAAGTGCACCCCAGGATTCATTGTTATCTGAAACCAGAACCAGACATACCGGAGCTTTCATCGGGCGGACATCACCATTACTTATCGGATCAAGAGTACTGGTAGAAGCATTATAGAGATAACTTCCTTCGGCCATACATACATAAACTTTGATGTCTTGTTTATTTCGTGCAGATGGAGCAGTTCTTTTTCCTTCCTTCGGGCGGTTAATTCCGTTTGCAGCCCAAAGAAGATCGGAAAGATCCTGAAGGCTAAGCATTTTATCAGAAAACGTTCTGGTAGATTTTCTGTTAGAGAAAGCATTCATCAACGTAGCAGTCCGTTTCAAATCAGGTGCATTTAATTTGATAGGCTTTAATTCCTGAGCAGCACATGAAATTGCAACAAAGAATAACATTAAAAAGACAGATCTTTTCATAACTTGATAATTTTAATTATATAATCGATAAACTTTCTTAAGCCTCACTACAAGCTACTAGCACAATACTAAACTGTCTTTAATCATTGCCAGAGCATGATGTAATTGCTATCATTACAACTACTAACGCAATATTAAATAGGTTTAATCCCTGATTAACAACTCAATTAAAGTTATTTAGTCACACTATTATTCAGGCTTCATCACAACTCCAACATTCTTCATACCATCAATTTTAACGATCAATGGCTTATCAAAGTGTACATGACGAAGGTATTTAGTTTCAAACGCAGGTTCCTTATCATTCAGGAAATCCTGATCATAAATTCCGTCATTCATAAAAGAATTAATAGTAAAGTAGCCCACACCAAACGATGTCAGATTCTGGAAGAAATGCGTTCCCTGACTTGGATCTACTCTATAATTTGTTAAACCCGCTTCAACAATAACTTTTGCTGCCGAGATATGTGGCCACTTAACAGGAATACCCAACCAGGTATCGCTGGAACCCCATCTACCCGGACCAACCAGAATATAATTCTGGTTTTTATCAAGAAACTCCTTATTCAGTTTTTCTATTTCGTAAGCAATATTCTGATTATGAGATGCACTGTAATTGTCGGTCTTCACATAAACAATGTCATGCACATCATTCATAATTCCATGACCTAAAGCATGATTGGAACTAAGCAATGTCTTTTCTGCTTCTATTAACGACAAATCTTCATCAAGCACTTGCTTACTATCTACAATAGGACGAATCTGCAACAAATAGAATGTGCCCGATTTATCCATCTCCGTACTCATCGTTGCGGCAAATTCAATCTCAACCGGACGCCTCATTTCACTCTCCCCATACTTCATGGCCAACTTCAATATCTCAGCTAATGGGAAAACATCGTGCTGCAAAATATTGGCAAAAGTAATCAGCTTACGTCCACCAGGATAAATACCATCCCTAATCACCTGATCATAAGGATCATATGTAGAAGCAAGATAACGCAATGAACCATCATTCTCTGCCTCTTTAACAGGAAGTTTAAGCAGATTAAAGCCATCATCTATCGAAAAGTCCTGACCTATATTCTTTAAGTCCAAAGCATAGAAACGAGTCTGAGTCTCTTTTAATGCAATATCCAATTCGCTGGTTTGCAATATCTGATGCGGATGATAAGGACAGAATCTAAGAGTCATCCCTCCATCAACAATATATTTACCGAGGCCTAATGCAATATTCACTGTACCCTCTTCCGGTTTCTCATCTCCAATCGGGTAATAGTTGAGCGACCTTGCCACCCCCGACATTGAAGGATAATAGCGGTCACCATACTGGTTACCAACAACTTCCTGGAGGATTACCGCCATTTTTTCCTGATCTATGAAATTGGAAGTTGCCTGCATGTATGATTTACTATCACCGTAAAAAACAGAAGCATAAACACCCTTAATAGAATCACTCAGCATTCTTAGCATTTCATACTTATCATCCAGATAAGGAATCATGTATGTAGAATATATTCCCGCGAATGGCTGATAATGTGAATCTTCAAGCAAGCTAGATGAGCGGATTGCAATTGGAGATTTCACAACATCAAAGAAGGTAAAGAAGTCTTCCACCAATCTCTCCGGGAGTTTTGCCCGCAAGAAATACTTCAGAATAGTATCATCATCTACATCCGATAGAGCCACCTGATACAGGTTGTTCGATTCCATAAACTCATCGAAGATGTCTGTACAAAGAACAACGGTTTTAGGAATAGCAACTTTTGCATTATCAAATTCATCAAACTGAGGATGACGCTTCACCATATTGTCAATAAATGCCAATCCTCTACCCTTTCCTCCCAACGAGCCATCTCCAATACGAGCAAAATTAGAATAGCGGTCAAAACGGTCGCGTTTAAAAACAGCTACCACTCCCTGATTCTTCATTTTACGGTATTTCACAATAGCCTCGAAAATAATCTTCCTGTAAATATCAATATCTACAACCTCATCAAATGTAATCTGACGCAGGAACTCGGCAACCGGAAACATTGCCCGGGAGTAAAGCCAGCGGGAAATATGGTTTCGGGAAATATGATACAACAAAGATTCGCTTGGCACAGAATAAATAATATTCTGAAGGTCTTTCAGATTCCGGACTTTGGCTACCTCTGCATTAGTTGTTGGATTGCGGAAAATAAAATCGCCAAATCCAAAATTATCAGATACTATTCGTTGTAAATCAACATCCATCTTCTTGGAATTCTTATCTACGAAACTAGCCGCATAACGATTAGCGTAAACCTGATTATCCGTCTCAGATGATTGAATAATCAATGGAACAAACGGATCTTTTTTACGTATTTCAGCACATAGTTTAATTCCGGCTAATGAATCCTTTTTCCCATTTCTAGGATATCTTACATCGGTAATAACTCCCAGCATATTATCCTGGAATTTATTGTAAAGTTCCATCGCTTCCTCATAATTTCTGGCCAGAACAATCTTTGGACGCCCTCTCATACGCAACGTTTTCTGGTGGTCGTTCAATGCTTCTGTGGCAAAATCCTGAGATTGCTGCAAAACAAATTTATAAAGACTGGGAAGAACCGAAGAATAAAAACGAATGGAGTCTTCCACTAATAAAATCATCTGAACACCGACCTCGGCAACATCATGCTCCAGATTCATCTTATCTTCTATCAATTTTATTATAGAAACGAGTAAATCTGTATTTCCCAGCCAGCAAAACACATATTCAAAAGCACTTAAGTTTTCATTAGCTAACCGCCTTGTTACTCCATGAGAAAAAGGGGTAAGAATAACAATTGGAATATGAGGATATTTTTCCTTGATATTGCGCCCTGTAGCAAAGAAATCACTTTTATCCGTACTAGGCATACAAATAACCAGATCGTAAGTAATCTCTTCCAATTCTGCCCATGCCTCTTCTTCCGAAGAAATTTGAGTAAACCGTGGAGGATAGCGCAAACTGAGTGCAGCATACTCATTAAAGATCTTTTCGTCAATGCGTCCGTCATCCTCCAGCATAAAAGCATCATAAGGATTAGCGATGAGCAAAACATTAAAGATTCTTTTGGTCATTAAATTGGCAAAAGTAGTATCTTTGAAATATAGTTGGTTTAATTTAAGTTTACTGAGCATATACTATTTCATTACATTATAAAGTAACAAATTTGAGGATTATTTTTGGCTTATGCAACAAATGAGCTGAAAAGTAACCTATGATATACCATAATATCATTTTATTATATTTTAATCAATATTTTCACTAAAAAATTAGTTTAACTCATTTAATTAACTACCTTTGCTTATGTAATAGTTTACATTTTATCAGAAACCTTTTTAAAAAACATATTATGAACATCGAATTAATAATGGCTTCGTTAGAAGCTAAACACCCTGGTGAGTTAGAATACCTCCAAGCTGTAAAAGAAGTCTTGATATCTATTGAAGATGTTTACAACCAACATCCAGAATTTGAAAAAGCTCGTATTATAGAACGCTTAGTTGAACCCGACCGTATTTTTACATTTAAAGTGCCTTGGGTAGACGATAAAGGAGAGGTGCAAATCAACCTTGGTTACCGTGTTCAGTTCAACAATGCCATTGGCCCATACAAAGGCGGAATTCGTTTTCACCCTTCAGTAAACCTTTCTATTCTTAAATTCCTGGGATTTGAGCAAACTTTTAAAAATGCTTTAACTACTCTTCCAATGGGAGGAGGTAAAGGTGGATCTGATTTTTCTATCCGTGGCAAATCAGATGCGGAAGTTATGCGTTTCTGTCAGGCATTCATGTTAGAGCTATGGCGCCATATTGGTCCTGATACAGATGTACCAGCCGGAGATATCGGTGTAGGCGGACGTGAAATTGGCTACATGTTTGGTATGTATAAAAAACTAGCTCGTGAATTTACAGGTACATTTACCGGAAAGGGTATTGAATATGGTGGTTCATTAGTTCGTCCGGAAGCTACAGGTTTCGGAGGTCTGTACTTTGTGCATCAGATGCTTGAAACAAAAGGCATTGATATTAAAGGTAAAACTGTTGCTATCTCTGGCTTTGGTAATGTAGCATGGGGTGCAGCCCTAAAAGCTACTGAACTTGGAGCTAAAGTTGTAACTATCTCTGGACCGGACGGATACATTTATGATGAAGCTGGTATAAGCGGAGAAAAGATAGATTACATGCTTGAGCTACGTGCTTCGGGTAATGATATAGTTGAACCATACGCTGAGGAATTCAATGCTAAATTTGTTCCAGGTCGTCGTCCATGGGAAGTTAAAGTAGATATTGCATTACCTTGTGCAACCCAAAACGAATTAGATGGCAATGATGCTAAACTCTTAATAGATAATAATGTTCTTTGCGTGGGAGAAATTTCTAACATGGGATGCACTCCTGAAGCTATTGATTTGTTTATAGAACGTAAAGTTATGTACGCTCCTGGTAAAGCAGTTAATGCTGGTGGAGTTGCAACTTCGGGACTAGAGATGTCACAGAACGCAATGCACCTAAGCTGGGGAGCTAAAGAGGTAGATAGCAAACTTCATGAAATAATGCATGGTATTCATGCTCAATGTGTTAAGTATGGAACAGAACCTGACGGATATATCAATTACGTTAAGGGAGCCAATATTGCAGGATTCATGAAAGTTGCTCACGCAATGATGGCTCAAGGTATAGTATAATAATCAACGAAATATTCGTTTAGTCGTATTTTAAGTTTTGCGATGCCCGTTACTCGAGAGAGTGGCGGGCATTCGTTTTTTTATACAATTTTTTAGTTAGGAATATTTTTCTTACCTTTGTACCAGACTGTTAACCAAAAACAAGAACAATATGGTCAACAAGATTTTATTATTTATCCTGTTTCTTCTGACCACAGTCAGTTTTTGCATATCCGCTCAAGAGACAGGAAAAGCTACTTATTACGGAAAAAGAATGCATGGCAGAAATACTGCCAGCGGAATTCGTTATCACAATGACAGCCTCACTTGTGCTCACCGCACATACCCTTTCGGTACATTACTTAAAGTAAAGAATAAGAAGAATGACAAAGAAGTAATTGTTACTGTAACAGACAGAGGTCCGTTCGGAAGACGATTTATTATTGACCTTTCCTACAGTGCTGCAAAAGAGATTGATATGCTTAGAGAAGGAATTGCTACTGTAGAAGTCAGTTTGTACACACCTATAGAAGTTCCTTTTAGAATAGAAGAAGATCTCAATCCACATTGGGAAGAAAAGATGGCTATACCTAATGCCGTATGCCCTGATGCAATGGACTCAAAAGGTTCCGGCACCAAAACAAATTTATCAAAATAGTATTTATACTCAAACAATGAAATTATCAAATGAATTAGCTCTGCGTCAGGAGAAAATCCGTGCGCTTATGCTTCAATCGAACATTGACGCTGCACTTATTACTTGCAACGTAAACATACTTTATACTTGTGGACAAATCCTTAGCGGATATTGCTATCTGCCTGCTGCAGGAGAACCCTGGTACTTTATAAAACGCCCAAGTGGATTGAAAGGCAAGAATATTCATTATATCCGCAAACCTGAACAGATTGCCGAAATACTGAACGAAAAAGGAATTTCTTTTCCTGAGACGCTTATGTTAGAAGGAGATGAATTACCATTTACAGAATATACCCGATTGGCAAATATATTCCCTTCATCAAAATGTGTAAACGGAACACCGGTAATACGTGCTGCCCGTAGCATAAAAACAGATGTAGAGATTGAGCTTTTCCGTCAGGCCGGTGCTGCACATACCCGTGCATACATGCAAATACCATCTGTTTATCGTGAAGGGATGGACGATCGCCATTTCTCGTTCGAAATAGAAAGAATAATGCGCCTGGAAGGATGCCTTGGTATTTTCCGTGTTTTTGGTCAAAGCATGGAGATATTCTTTGGAAGCGTACTTGCCGGGAACAATGCAGAAGCACCTTCTCCTTATGATTTTGCATTAGGAGGAAAAGGATTAAGCCCTGCTCTTCCAGGAGGACTTAATGGCACAAAGCTTGAAAAAGGAAATACTGTAATGGTAGATTTAGGAGGAAACTTCAACGGCTATATGTGTGATATGTCACGTGTGTTCTCTATTGGTAAAATAAGTGAGGAAGCATACAAAGCTCACCAAGTATGTATGGATATCCAATCGGAAGTTACAGCAATGGCAAAACCGGGAGTTGTTTGTGAAACAATCTACAACAAAGCGATAGACATAGTAACCAAAGCTGGTTTCAAAGATCAGTTCATGGGTACCAAACAGCAAGCAAAGTTTGTAGGCCACGGCATCGGACTGGAAATTAACGAAGCTCCGGTATTTGCTCCCAGAGTAAAACAAGAGCTGCAACCAGGAATGGTTTTTGCTCTCGAACCTAAAATTGTTCTTCCCGGTGTTGGTCCATTAGGGATTGAAAATTCATGGGTTGTTAATGAGCATGGTGTAGAGAAACTCACACTTTGTCCGGAAGAGATTATTGATCTTGAAAATTGAATTATAGCCTAAACTGTATTTAGGACGATACAATGATAAAAAAACAGCTTACCAATTCTTTCGAATCAGTAAGCTGTCTTTTATATTTTATTTCAGTATTCCGCTAGAATAATCTCTTAAAGTCTGGCTTTATCAAAGCTGTAACAGCTAAATAAACACCGAGAAGTATCAATGGTATACTAAGTTGCTGACCAATATTTAATTGCATATTCACTTCGGCTGCAACCTGAGGATTCTTCATAAATTCAAGGGCAAAACGAGAGCCGAAAAAGATTATCAGACAAACGCCGGTAATTAAACCAACTTTGCTTTGAAGTTTAAACTTCCAGTACATTACCAATGACACAATCAATGCAGCAATGCAATAAAGCATTTCATAGATTTGTGTTGGATGGCAAGGAAGTCCGTTAAACTCTTTCACCCACTCTGCCGAGCGTACAAATTTAAAGCCCCAAGGCATTGTTGTAGGGTAGCCAAATATTTCCGAATTCATCAGGTTACCCAAACGAATACAGGCACATGCTACTGCAATAGCTGGAATCATGCGGTCGAATAACCACCATACACTCTGGTGAGTAACTTTCTTAGAGTAATACATTAATGTAACAATCAATGCAAACACTCCACCGTGGCTGGCTAGTCCGCCATTCCATATAGCAAATATCTGCATGGGATTTGCACTATAGTAGTCCCACTCATAAAAAAGACAATGTCCTAAACGTGCTCCTACTACAGAACTAATAATGGTATAAAAGAAGAGTTTATCCACCCAGGCTTCCGGGTGTTTTTCGTATTTAAACAAACGACTCATCATTTCATAACCAATAAGGAAACCAATTCCCCATAACAATCCGTACCATCTTACTTCACGACCAAAAATCGAAAAGATAGTAGGACTTACATCCCATGTTATATATGCCAACATATTTTTTATATATTATACTAAGTGTGCTATTAAGTCTTCGCGATCTCCGTAAATCAAGTCAATTACAGGAAGTTCAATCATTGTGTAACATCCTGGTTGTTGTTTCATTGAAGCACGGGCAACGCAAACAAGAACCTGACCTGTTAATGCAGGGTTGTTTATCTTCATATTGAATTCGAACAACTGGTTCTGAGTTTTTCCTGAAACACCTTTACGTGTAAGGTTAACTCCGTGTCCCATATCTAATAAATCGTCAACACAAGGAACCTGTGTTACGTGAGTTTCATCATTTACAAAGTAAGCATCAGCCTTAATTGCTTTTGCTACTTCTTCGAATTTATATCCGTCTTTTACTTCAATGTAAACCATACGACGGTGAATACCGGTACCTGTAGGTATTGTCATTGATAAAGCAGCCTTAACACCTTCGATTGCTTTTACCGCAACTGTATGTCCCATACTCATACCTGGACCAAAGTTTGTGTAAGAAACACCTTTTGGAGCAATTGCCTGAAGAAGTGCACGAACAACAGAATCACTTCCCGGATCCCATCCTGCTGAAATAATAGATACCGCATTGTGTTCTTTTCCGCAAGCCATAAGTTCACGACGAAGATCTACAATTCCGGTATGGATATCAAAGCTATCTACAGTATTGATACCAAGAGCTAATATTTCTTTTGCATATTTTTCAACGCTTCTTGTTGGTGTACAAAGAATAGCTACATCTACATCTTTTAATTCCTTGATGTCTTTTACTACATCATAATCAGCTAATTCTGCAGGTTTATCTGCAGACCCGTTACGGCGTACAACACCTGCTACTTCGAAATCTGGTGCAGCAAGAAGTGCTTCTAATACATACTTTCCAATATTGCCATATCCTACGATGGCTGCTCTAACTTTTTTCATTCTGTTGTGGTCTTAAGTTTGACATATTTCTATATTCAGTCGACAAAAATAATCAAATTGTGTCACAATCAAAGAATTCACAACTTAATATATTAAAAAATATGCATACAATGGAGGTTACAGACAATAAACAAGTATGGTTTGACGTTTCTTTCTAAGGAGACAAATATGCTTTAACGCAATAAATTTGTACTTTTGCCACCTATTACAAATATATAAAACAAATCAAATGATTGAGTATATAAAAGGAAGCATTGCAGAATTAAATCCGGCATCGGCAGTAATTGATTGTAACGGAATGGGATATTTCATTAACATATCACTAAACACCTATTCGGCTATACAAAAATTAAATAGTGCAAAACTCTATATTTACGAAGCCATAAGAGAAGATGCTTATGTACTTTATGGGTTTGCCGACAAGCAAGAACGAGAGCTATTTTTGTTGCTTATTTCTGTTTCCGGAATTGGAGGAAACACTGCCCGCATGATTCTTTCAGCCCTGTCTCCCAGTGAACTGGCTAATGTTATAAGCTCCGAGAATGTAAATATGCTAAAGACCGTAAAAGGTATTGGTTTGAAAACAGCTCAAAGAGTTATTGTAGATTTAAAAGACAAAATTAAAATTACCGGCAGCGATAGTGGTAACGTTGGCGGCACTATGTTACAAAATACAGAAGTGCATGATGAAGCTGTTGCTGCATTGACTATGCTTGGATTCAATACAGCTGCATCGCAAAAAGTGGTTTTTGCAATTTTAAAAGAGGAGCCTTTAGCTAAAGTTGAAGAGGTTATAAAATTAGCTCTAAAGAGATTATAAAAAATGAAAAGCGGAAAGTGGTTTATCTGCTTGTTGCTGACTGTTCTTAGTATTCACGCCTGGGCAGTTCTTAACAACAGCTCACTTTTTGAGGTGAGCAACTACTATTCCGCTCCTACTCCACAACAACCTGTTCCTACAGATTCCGTTAAGCCCCGATATTCTGTTAAGAAAACAGCTCCGGAAAATCTGAAGGACATGGATAAAGCTCCTGTTGATCTTCGCAATCCGGATAATCTTAAAACAGAAGTTGAGTACAATGAAAAGAGTAATCTATACTTAATCCGCACAAAAGCCGGAAGCACACAGGTAGATGTTCCCCTATTCCTTACTCCGGAAGAATATGCAGACTGGAGCCTGAAAAAGTCTATTCAGGATTTTTACAGAGAAAAAAACAAAGAAACTTTCGCTAAAGGAAAAGATGAGTTCAACTTCATGAACATGAAGTTCGATCTTGGTCCGGCTGAAAAGATTTTCGGTCCGGGCGGTGTACAGATTAAAACGCAGGGAAATGCCGAACTCAGTTTTGGATTTAAGTCCAAAAATGTAGAAAATCCGACTCTACCAGAACGTTCCAGAAAAACACTGGGATTTGACTTCGACGAAAAGATAAATGTCAATATCAATGGTAAAGTTGGCGACAAGGTTAATATGAACATGAACTACAACACCGATGCTACTTTTGACTTTGACACAAAAAAAATAAAGCTCAAATACGAAGGAAAGGAAGATGAAATAGTTAAATTGATGGAAGCCGGTAACGTATCCATGCCTACTAATTCTTCGCTTATCCACGGTGCAACATCTTTATTTGGTATCCGCACTGACTTGCAATTTGGAAAATTAAAGTTGCAGACTGTTGTCTCTCAGCAGCAATCAGAATCAAAAACAGTAAATAGTAAAGGTGGGGCACAAACAACCTCTTTTGAAATTTCGGCCGATAATTATGATGAAAACCGTCATTTCTTTCTGGCGCAATATTTCCGGGATACTTATGATAAGAACATGAGTCAGCTACCCACCATTACTTCGGGAGTAACAATAAACAGGCTTGAGGTGTGGATTACCAATAAAAGAGGAAATTATGATAATCCCAGAAATGTGGTGGCAATGACTGACTTAGGAGAGAATGAGCATATCAGCAATTCTTTCTGGTCAAAATCGGGAGTAAACAAACTTCCAACCAATAGTGCCAACGATGTTTATACAAGAATGGTCAATGATTATTCCGGTGCCCGGAATATTGATATGGTTGGCACTACCCTGGGGGCGATCCCTCAGTTAGAAGGTGGCATGGATTATGAAAAGATTGAAAGTGCCCGACTGCTGAGCAGTTCAGAATATACCATCAACAGCTCTTTAGGATATATTTCCTTAAAATCAACCCTTCAACCCGACGAAGTTCTGGCTATTGCCTTTGAATATACATACAAAGGGAAAGGATATCAGGTGGGTGAATTTGCTGCCGATGTAAAAGATACTAAATCAGCACTCTATCTGAAATTATTAAAAAGTACGTCCAACTCCCCGACTTCCGGTTGCTGGGACTTGATGATGAAGAACGTTTATTCATTGAATGCTTATGACCTGCAAAGTAAAAACTTCCGGTTAGATATTAAATATCAGAGTGACACTACAGGTGTTTATCTGAATTATATTCCCGAAGGTTCAATAAATAAAGTTCCTCTGCTTAGAGTGATGAACCTTGACCGACTGGATGCCAACAATCAAAATAATCCAAACGGATTCTTCGATTTTGTTGAAGGATATACAGTAACAGCTCAGAATGGACGAATATTTTTCCCTGTAGTAGAACCTTTTGGAAGTCATTTACGGAAAGCTATAGGGAATGATGCAATTGCCAATAAGTACGTATTTCAGGAGCTTTACGATTCTACTAAAACGGTAGCCAAACAAATTGCCGAGAAAGACAAATTCAAATTTACCGGTGAATACAAAGCCTCATCAGGATCGGAAATCAGACTGGGTTCTACAAATATACCGGTTGGTTCTGTTAAAGTCACGGCCGGTGGTGTTACTCTTATTGAGAACTCCGATTACACGGTAGACTATTCAATGGGTATTGTTACCATTATCAACCAAAGTATTATTGATGCCGGTACATCTGTCAGCGTAAATCTGGAGAGCAACAGTAGTTTTAACCTGCAGCGAAAAACAATGCTGGGGATGAATTTTACGTATGATTTCTCGAAAGATTTCCAGATAGGCGGTACCATAATGCATTTGTCTGAAAAGCCTATAACAACAAAAGTTGCCATGAACGAAGAGCCTATCAGTAACACTATCTGGGGGTTAAACACTTCATGGAAAAAGGAAAGTCAATGGCTTACAAACATGGTGGACAAGTTACCTTTTGTCAAAGCAACGCAACCTTCGCACATAAACTTAACGGCAGAATTTGCCCAGTTGGTTCCGGGACATGCATCGGGAACTCAAGGTAATGCATCTTACATAGACGATTTCGAATCAACAAGTACTAAAATTGATTTACGTCAGCCTTCTTATTGGATGCTGTCCAGTACTCCTTACGAAAGTGGTGCCAATGCTCTTTTTCCTGAGGCTGCAAAATCTAATGATATAGCTTATGGAAAAAACAGAGCACTCTTATCCTGGTATTATATTGACGGACTATTTACCCGAAGAAGTTCTTCTTTAACACCCTCTCATATAAAAAGTGATCTGGATCAGTTGTCTAATCACTATGTAAGAGAAGTGTACGAACAAGAGATTTTCCCAAACAAAGAGACTTCTTATCTGGAAACCTCTACCCTCTCAATACTCAATCTGGCTTATTATCCCAAAGAACGTGGTCCATATAACCTTGATACAAATCTCACACCAAAAGGTTATCTCAATAATCCCGAAAAACGTTGGGGAGGAATTATGAGAAAACTGGATACCAGTGATTTTGAAACTGCCAATATTGAATATATCGAGTTCTGGCTTCTCGATCCGTTTATCTACGAAAGCACAACCGGCAATCGCCGTGGCGGTGATCTTTATATAAATCTGGGAGAGGCTTCTGAAGATATTCTAAAGGATGGAAAGAAATACTTCGAAAACGGAATGCCTGTTGATGGCGACCCTACAAAGGTAAAAGAAACAGTGTGGGGAAAAGTACCTACAGAACAAAGCATTGTCTATGCTTTTGATAATGCTTCCGGCGCAAGAAAAAAGCAGGATGTAGGATTGAACGGACTATCGGCTGAGGAAGAGAAAACATTCAGTACGTACAGCACTTACCTGGATAAACTAAAGTCTATTCTTGAACCGGCTGTATATGCACAATTTGAAAAGAGCCCATCCGGAGATCTTTATCACTATTTCCGCGGTTCAGATTATGACCAAGAAGAAAAAAGTATTCTGGAGCGCTATAAGTATTACAACAACCCGGAAGGAAATTCCACTGCATCCGAAGATTCTCCGGAGAAATATGATGTTTCCTCAAAAACAGTTCCCGATGTAGAAGATATCAATCAGGACTACACGCTCAATGAGTATGAGAAATATTTCCAGTACAAGATTAGCCTCTCTCCTGAAGATCTGAGAGTTGGGAGTAACTACATTGCCGACAAACGAACAGCAAGTGTTAAGCTAAGAAACGGAAAAACAGAAGAAGTGAGCTGGTATCAGTTCAAGATTCCAGTGAAGGATTATCAAAAAGCGGTAGGCTCAATTTCCGATTTTAAGTCTATCCGCTTTATGCGTATGTATCTTACCAACTTTGTTGATCCGGTAGTGCTTAGATTTGCGACTCTCGACCTGGTTCGTGGCGACTGGAGAACATACGATCAGTCCTTAACCAACTCAACAGTAAGTGGCAGTCTTGATGTTGCTTCAGTTAATATTGAGGAAAACAACGATAAAACTCCGGTTAACTATGTTCTTCCTCCAGGAATTACAAGAGTTGTCGATCCGTCACAGCCTCAACTGACACAAGAAAATGAACAGTCACTGAGTTTAAAAGTTAAGAATCTGGCTCCCGGTGATGCAAGAGCTGTCTATAAAAGTCCTGGATTGGATTTGCGTCAGTACAAACGCTTACAGATGTTTATACATGGCGAGAGACTATTGGATGATGTAACATCATTGGAAGACAATGAGATATCTGTATTCATCAGACTTGGTTCCGATTACAAGAACAACTACTACGAATATGAAATTCCGTTGAAACTGACTCCTCACGGACAGTATAACGGAAGTACGCTAAGTGGTTGCCAAGCTGTATGGCCGGAAGAGAATATGCTGAACATACCTTTCAGCCTACTTACTAATTTAAAGAAAGAACGTAATACAGCTAAGAATGCTTCCGGTTCAAACGTCAGCTATACGAAGTTATATTATACATACGATGCCGATAAGCCAGCCAATAAGATTAGTATTATGGGAAACCCCAGTCTGGCTGAAGTGAAAACTATTATGATTGGAGTTCGAAATAACTCCCGCTATTTAAAATCGGCAGAGGTTTGGGTAAACGAGCTTCGTTTGACAGAGTATAATGAGTCGGGAGGATGGGCAGCACAAGGCAATATGAATGTTCAGCTCTCGGATATAGGAAATGTAAATCTGGCTGGGCACATGGAAACTGCCGGATTTGGAGGTTTGGAGCAAAGTGTCAGTAAAAGAAGAATGGATGATTATTACCAGTATAATTTCACCACCAGTTTTGAATTAGGAAGATTTCTGCCATCAAAAGCAAAAATATCAGCCCCTCTTTATTTCTCATATTCCAAAGAGTTAACATCACCACTGTATGATCCAACCAATAAAGATCTGCTTTTAGATGATGTATTGGATACCTACTCTTTAAAATCTCAAAGAGACTCTATCCTTAACATTGCCCGGGAACTGGTTACTTACAGGAATTTCAGTCTGAGCAACGCAAAGATTAATATAGTAAGTAAAAGCCCACTGCCTTTTGATCCGGGAAACTTTACGTTTGGATATTCATATACCAAGAAATACAATCAGGGGAATACCACTGCATGGGAAGTTGAAAAGGACTGGAGAAGTACTCTTGGATATAATTATTCACCAGTTATTAAAGCGTGGGAGCCGTTTAAAAATCTGAAAAGCAAATCTCCATGGATGAAGTTTGTGAAGGCATTCAACCTAAACTGGTTACCGCAAAATATCGCTTTCAATTCCGACATCTCACGTCATTACTATGAATTGCAATTAAGAGATCTGGATAATCCTTATGGAGATTCAGATATCCCTCTTTCCGTAGCAAAGGAATTCCTATGGAACAGAGATTTCTCTCTCCGGTGGGATCTCACCAAAAATCTAAAACTAAGTTTCACATCTGCCACCCGTGCCGAGATTGAAGAACCGGTTGGTCCAGTCAACAAGAATCTCTATCCGGATGAATACACAGCATGGAAAGATTCCATAAAAACCAGTTTGTTGAATCTTGGACGTCCACTGGATTTCCAGCAATCGTTCAATTCGAGTTACAAATTACCATTCGACATGATACCTATACTCGATTGGGTGAACAGTGACGTTAAATTTGCATCTTCCTATACCTGGGATCGCGGTGCCGATCTGACTGACGGTACTTCTGTTGGTAATACTATTGCCAACCAACGCTCCATTGATGTAAACAGTCGATTCAATTTCGAGAAGCTATACAATAAGATTCCTTTCTTAAAGGAAACCAACAGACTATTTTCTTCAATGAGCATAAGTGCACCCGGAAGAAAAGAGGATTTAATGAAGAAACCGAATAAATTCGAGAGAGAAATTCAGCTGAAAAAGGATACAACCGTAACAGTTTCTCACGGACTAAGAACCAAAATAGTAAAAGTAAGAGCTATAACGCAGGACGGAAAACGGTACTTTATTAAATACAAAGTACTGGATTCCAACAAGATTCTTGTCAGCAACAGAGATTCTATAAAAATTAAGCTAAGCATTGTTCCCAGTCCAAAGCCAGAAGAGCAAGGCTGGTATAAAATTGCTCAGCATGCAGCACATTTTGCAATGATGGCAAGAAATATAAGCATTACCTACCGAAATACTTATGCAATGACACTTCCCGGATATTTACCGGAAGTAGGCGATGTGCTGGGACAAAAAAGAGCAGGCGGCATGTTTGCTCCGGGACTGGATTTTGCTTTTGGTGTAACGGGTGATAGCTATATACAGAAAGCAGCAAAGAATAACTGGTTATTAATGAACGATTCCGTGGCAGACCCAGCAACAACCAATGCTATGGAAGATTTACAAATACGATTGACCTTAGAACCAATAAGAGATTTTAAGATAGACTTAACCGCCAACCGCACAATAAACAAATCACAGAGTATACAGTTTATGTTCGATGGTATGCCTACCACTCAGAATGGTAGTTTCAATATGAGTATTATTTCCATTGGAAGTGCATTCGAGAAATGCAAAGCAGAGGAACTATACCAATCAAAAACTTTTGATAAGTTTCTCAAGAATCTGGATATCATTCAAAAAAGAGTAGAAGCTCAATATCTGGGCGCCATCTATCCGGAAGAAACTACACTGGCAGGTAAAACATTCAATCCGGAAAACGGAACAATCGACAAAAACTCTCCGGACGTAATGATCCCCGCATTTCTTTCAGCTTATACAGGAAAAGATGTGAATAAGATTTCTCTTGATCTTTTCCCAAACTTACTATCAATGATGCCCAACTGGAGAATAACTTATGGCGGATTAAGCAAACTGGAATGGTTTAAAAAACATTTCAAAAGTTTTAATCTGAATCATGCATACAGAAGTACTTATTCTGTTGGTTCCTACAATACCTACCAAAGCTTCAGCAGATTTATGGGCAACCTCGGTTTTGTTGAAGATACACAAACCGGAGATCCGGTTCCTTCGGCAGCATTCGATATTGGAACAGTATCAATTAATGAGCAATTCGCTCCGCTTTTCGGAGTAGATATGACCTTTAAAAATGGAATAACCACAAAGGTAGAATATAAAAAGACGAGAATACTTACTTTAAGTATGACAGCAAATCAAATTGTTACAACTAGCTCTAAAGATTTTGTTGTTGGCATGGGGTATAAAATTGTAGACCTGAAACTGTTTGGTGCAGGGAAAAGCAAGAATAAAGTCAGCAATGACCTGAACATTCAGGCAGACATTTCTATCCGTAACCAATCTGCATTGAGTCGTGATATTCAGGAAGCCTTAGCTCAACCAACCAGTGGCAATAAAGCAACCAAGTTTTCTTTATCAGCAGATTATACATTCTCTAAATTGCTAACCGTCCGTATGTATTATGACCGTCAGAAGAATACTCCGCTGGTATCTTCCGCCTCCTATCCGGTAACCAATTCCGATTTTGGATTTACGCTGAAGTTTTCTTTGACAAGGTAAAGACCTTTAAAAATAAATTATGATGAAAAAAATTGTATTACTCACAGTTTTATTTTGTTTTCCTATTAACATTCTACTAGCACAAAAGAATAAAAATGCGGTAATAGTTGAAGAAAATTATCTGGTCCGCGACAACGGTACAATAGAGTTGCGAGGATTCTAAGTCATGATTGTAATCAGGTAAAACATTTTTGTGTTGACAAAAACACATCTTGCTGCTGAATTCTAGAAAATCATACATATTTTTTAAAATAAAAAAGACAGTACAGCACAAAAAATGAAGCCGCTCTGATGCTCACAGAACAGCTTCATTTTTTATAGATTCTTAAATTCGGATAACATAGAATCCACAATTACATTTAACGATTCATTTTTTGTGGTTATTTCCCTTTCCAAATTCTGTACGACAAATACCATGTCAAAAAAAACATTACTATTTGAATAAATATAATAATTAATTGTGCGTTTTCAACTCCACTATATATTAATCCAAAACTTAGTATTGATACAGGAAATGTAATAAGTAAACTCATTAAAGCCCAGTCCCCATGTAGAAATGATTCTGGATACATCGAAAACAGTGCTATTGTTGCAAAACCTACATAGCAAATCGAAAACACTAATGATTTTTTATATGCATTTTTATCTTTCATCTTCATTTCTTGTTAAATGGATATTTTAAATAATAAATAATAGTTTTAGGAATAGCAAGTATACCAAGACCAGACCCTAATCCTAAAGCCTGTTTTCTATTTATAATATTAGGCGAAATTTGACTTATCAATAATTCTTATCGCACAAAATTCCAATCAGCAGAAATAGCTCTTGGATCTGTCAATAAGCCCCCAATCACTTCCTTTATACTATTTTTTATAATTCTACCGCCATATACAATGCTCAAAGTTTAAATACTTCACTAAAGAATAGATCTAATCCAACCATAATTAAAAGTATTGCACCTACACATAAGCCAATTGTGTTGCCATAAGGGTCTTTATAATCTTTCTCTTTCTTTTTTATAGTAAAAACTATAAGTACTATTCCAGCAATAAGTAAAATGAACCCCAATACTGCATTCCAAAAATTAATCATATTCTCTATTGTATTACTTATTAGCCTCTTTTCACCCCATTAAAGGTAATAAAACCAGCTCAATTAATGATAACTTTACCATATTTATCAAGTCAAGTTATTTACTATTCCATCTAAATGAATTATCTTAATTATCAATTATTTCACAAAAAATTCAATACGGTTTCTTTTATTATATTCCAAACTATTGAGGAACAATCTTAAATGGTAAAAACATCCACATTCTGATTTGTCTATTTTCATAGTCCTTAATATTTAGAGTATCATATGAAAATTTAATATTTTCTCTATTAACTCTAACAATTGAATCTAACAAGAAAGCTATTCTTTTGGCTGAGCTAACTTTTTTTAGATTTTCGCTTACATTTGACAAAATCACATCTGAGGTGTCTCGTGTTTCTGCACTAAAAAAGGTCGTTTTTGTAATACTAGGAGTTCCATTCTTCACATCAAAAGTACAAATCATCTGTGCTATACAAGAAATTGTATCATTGGTATTCATTTTGAAAACCATTCTTTCATCAAATGTAAGAATTCTTATTGGTACATAATCTTGCGGCCAAGCTAAATTATTAATAATAATCAATGAAATTGTAACAATTATCAGCTTTATTTTCATAACTTTTCTATTCAGTAATAGTGATAATCAATAATATAGAAAATAAAAAAACACATCTAAGAACCTTCATAATCCTTATGTCTTAAAATTAATAATTCCAATATATACCTCCGTGCTATTTATCTGATTGAAGGCATTCTATTTTGTAATAAGTGTTATCTGTAAGATATTGTTAAAGTTTATATTATTCACAATAAAAGACTTTTATTCTACTTATGCCACTTCTCATTAACCGCATTTCTGTAATTTGACTATCTTCTAATGGTTTCAAATCTATAGCTTCTTTCAAAACTGCAATATTCTTGATATTTGTTGCAGGCTTTGGACAAAAACAACTTTCGTGAGGTTTCGGCTCAAGAATCGTTATACCAGAATAAAATACTACAAATCCAGAAAACCGATAAATACTGTATAAATTATCACACCCATCTTTAGTAAAGAAAGATACACTTTTTACTATTTTACTTCCTAATTCCTCTGTGTGGAAATTATAATTAGAAATAGATAAGTCATGTTTATAAATACAATGACTAAACTCAAACAAATAATCATTCTCATAATCAATATAATCTCCCAATACACTTTTAAAGCTTGGATATTTCTTTAGAATTCCAACATTAGCAACTGAATTTTGAATAAAACTAATAGTATCTCCATTATATATTAAAAAGGTTTCATTCTCACAGTAAGTTCCATAAGCATTTAAGGAATATTTATTTAAGATAATACCATCAATAAGTTTAATTCTAGCAGAAGTTAGCTGCGTAAAAGCATTTATACTTAAAAGTAGGTATAGTGAAACAAACAGAATACGTTTCATTATTCTATAATTTTATGTTTTACTTGTGAACTAATAACATATAACCACATTAGCTTTCAATTTATTCGTTTAATTAATCTAAAAAACTCAATAGACTCTTTGCCGATGAAGATAAATGTACCATTTCTGATTTTCAACAGTTTTATGCCACATTCCGACTGTACCCTTTAATGCATTAATAAAAATAGTATCATAATAAGGCCTTTCTTTACCAGCATACTTTCTATGCATAATGCGAATTTCTTTAATATTCAAATCCTTATCAAATAATATAAAGAAATGTTCATACACATTGTATTCGTTATAATTATAATCTGGATGATTGACATATTTTAATAAAAGGTATTCGGATAATGAGTCTCGACCACTATTGAATTCTACCCCTCCGGAGTATGCCGTCTTTTTTTCACCATTTACAGAATAATAAATTACTCTGTCATTTTCCAACAGAAAACTAATTGGGCGTCCATCTATATCTTTGATTGTCTGTTGCTGTATTTCCTTCTGAGATCCACAGCCATAGAGTCCTGTTAAAAGAGCAATGAACAATCCAATATATCTAAATCTAATAATCATAGCCTAATCTTTTTTTAAAAACTGTTGCACGTTTATTGTATATAAAATCATGTACACTTTTTCTCCATTTGTATATAGTGTCAGCTTTCTTATATCCATTACTGATTAACGTTTTTTTATCAATGTGTATTGACTTTTTCTTCTTGAGGATTAGGATAAATATAAATCCATAAAAATAATCCGGTTTTCAAATATATAGATCCTTTCATCCCTTTCATATACTTTTTTGAAGCATCATAAATTTTAATCTCTTGCTTTTTAAGGAAACTATAAACGTGCTTTGTCATAGAATCAAATATAGACGCCCGTTTACTATTTATATACTTACTAATAAAGTCTATTTTTTTATTATCTAATACACGCCTGACATCCATTCTATCTATATTCACTTTCACTAGAGATATACTATTATCCGGTTTTTTCTGAAAAATTAATTCAGTAGAAAGCATACATCTTAATGGAATGGCTGTATTGCCATAAAAGACAAGAGAATCAAGCGTTTCATATGCATAATCTATTTTATTAACATTTTGAGAAGAAACAGATAAGTTGCTACCATAAAACAAAAATAATAGTAGTACCAAAATGAATTTATATTTTGTTCGCATCATATAGCTTTTTAAATAATTATTTCGCACTTTAGTATTATACATTGATTTACTACATTTTTTATAAATCCCTCAGAATCTGGCGTTCTTTATCGTGAACATAGAACTGATTATATTCTGTGTAAAAATTAAAATCAACCTTCATTTTAATAGTTTTATTTAAAACACATGTTATAACTCGTTCAATTCGTTTACTGTTGGATTTCCGATACTTCAATACTAGTAAAATTTATAAAAGATAGCTATTATGTTCAGCCTTTCCCTTCTGATTGCAATGAATATAATATTGGTTTACTTTAATTTTAGAATCTACATTTTTTGCTATTGTAATTATATAGCTATTTTCTGGAGTCGTTTTATATCTATTTCTTTCTTTAATAAGTTCATTTAGATTATTCTGTTGAATAGCATTGATAATTGATTCAAGAAAATTAGAACTATTAAGGTCTATTATATTACTCTTTTCATTTAGTTTATATACTATTTTCTTTTTATTAAAAAGAAGATCAATATCAAATCTTGTATATATTGAGTCTTTAGAAGAATAAATTTCACAAGCATAGTTTTCTGATACATCAACAAAAGATTCAATAAAAATAATAATATCTCCTTTAAGTTCTCTCCTCTTATATTTTTCTAAAACAAGATTTCGGCTTTCTTTAAAAACATCCTTATTCAAGAATAGGATAGGACAGTTCTCCATTTTTGCTTTTATTGCTCTAATTGGAGTTTTATATGTTGAACATCCGCACAACAATAATACACAAACTAAAAATATGATAATATTTTTCACTTCTACCAATTTTAATAAACAACAATTTAAGGCATTAAAATTTTATTTTTAATCCTGCAGCATCCAAACATTTGTCTGTTTAACTCTTCTTTCTACAGAAAAAGAATAAATACACTTGGTAAATTTAAGACATTTCATTGAATTACTGACATCTTTTGAATGATTATTATATCTTACATAGATGTAAAAAAAATAACTTTAAATCAATTTAGGTGGCAGCTGTGGCAGGAAAAAAGACCTTTTTGGCTTCCCAGAAATAGAAATTTTAAAATTATGCATTTTGCGGAATTATCAAATTTTTATTTTCAGAATCGGAAAAAGTGTTATTTTGCTGCCACTGCTACCACCTACTATACTTTACACAATTAATAATCAACCTATTACAAAATACAACAACAGGACAATCAACAAAAAGGGTGTACAGGGTGGAGTAAAAAAGAGTTTTTTCGGCTTCCAGAAATTTAATTTTGATAATTCTGCAAATTGCGGAATTATCAAAATTAAATTTCTCAGAACGAAAAAAGAACAATTTCTCTCCACCCTGTCCACCCCAACAAATGTTATTACATTGATTATATGATGATTACTATTTTCCGTAATCTGTTTAAAGAAGAAACTAACGATTTAATCAGTCTACTGATTATAGACTTAGGGATAGTAGTGGTCAACTGGAAGCAGTTTAAGACAGTTCCCGGCAAATATTAATCATTTATTGGCGGGAGGTTGCGGCAAACATGTACATATCCGGAGGTAAACATGTACATGATTGGGGTTAAACATGTACATGTTTGGGGAAAGATAACCTTATATTTTGGCTAATTAATCTAGTTAAGTTGTCTAATCAGCCTATATCTTTGAATTAAATTATGCTGGGAAGTATTTTACTTACCTTTTGATTCCACTTCTATTTTCTTTTTCACGAAACGAATCTTCAGGTTTGCTTCTTCCAGTTCTTTCTTTATCTGGTTAATTGAATTAAGAGCTTGTGCCAATTCGTAAACCTGACAAACTGCATTTCTATCAGCAGATGAGAAGCTTACTGCCTTTCTGCCGTTTCCTACAAATTCCAGTTTGAGGTTCTGACCTTTATTCATGTAAATAAATGCTGCAACTCCCCCATCGGCACCTAATCGGTAATCTACTTTTTCCGATTTTACGCCCATATCTGTTGATTCGTAAACATCGCGACTTGCAGGTGTTTCTGCAAAACTTCCGTCGGGTGCAGTTACACGGATGGAACGATGATGGATGCTGGAACCTCCGTTATAAATGGAAGTAAGCGCAAACACGCCGGTTTCACTAACCTGAGCACGCAGGTAAGTACGACGGATATTTTTTTCCACAGTCTGAGAAGGATGAAGGTAATTACCTACGGTCTGATATTCTGCATTCTTTTCCAGGACCAGACTTTTCTTTTTTAAATCGGCTTCAGCTTGTTTTATCTTTAAAACGCTATCCAGATAAACAACACTTCTTTCCTGTTCCTTTATTTCCACTTGCTCCATCAGACTGATTCCCTTTCTGCGGGCTTCAAAAGCTTTGGGATAAAGTATTTTAATACTATCAAGCTGCAACTTTGCTTCACTATATTTACCTTGTGCATAGGCTTCCTCTGCCGCTTTCAATTTCAAGGCAGCTTCCTTTTCACCATTACCACTACATGCTGTGAGTGCTAATACTGTAAGTGCTATGAATCCAAACTTTCTCATATTTATATTTGTTATAGAAGGCAAAAATACAATTAAATTGCCAAACCTATCCTTTAGCTGCTCAAATTATTGTATTTTTGTACCTCTTTACGAACATAGGATAACATGCAATTAACAACAGAAGAATTAAAAGAATATTTTAGCGACGAGATCTTTACAGCAATCTCTGAAACAGCTGAAGACCTCGGACTGGAATGTTATGCTGTAGGTGGATATGTGCGCGATATCTTTCTGCAACGTCCATCGAAAGATATTGATGTGGTGGTTGTGGGAAGTGGGATAGCTATGGCACAAGCGCTGGGGAAGAAATTGGGAAGACACGCACATGTTTCTGTTTTTAAGAATTTTGGAACTGCTCAGGTTAAATATCACCGTATTGAAGTGGAATTTGTTGGTGCCAGAAGAGAATCATATCAAAGAGATTCACGAAAACCAATCGTGGAAAATGGCACGCTGGAAGACGATCAGAACAGACGGGATTTTACAATCAACGCATTGGCTGTATGTCTCAATGCTGATCGCTTTGGTGAGTTGGTAGATCCTTTTGGAGGAATGGAGGATCTTAAGAACAGAATTATTCGTACTCCTTTAGATCCGGATATTACATTTAGTGATGATCCTCTCCGTATGATGAGGGGTATCCGTTTTGCCACTCAGCTTAATTTCCAGATTGAAGATGAAACTTTCGCATCGATAGCACGCAATAAAGAGAGAATTGAAATTATTTCGAAAGAGCGTATTGCTGACGAATTAAATAAAATACTGGGGTCGCCCGTTCCGTCCATTGGCTTTGTGCTGCTGGATGAATGTGGATTATTAAAACTTATTTTCCCGGAACTGGCAGCATTGCAAGGTGTTGACAGCAGGAATGGCAGGGCACATAAAGATAACTTCTATCATACGTTAGAGGTTGTTGATAATGTTGCAAAGAGAACTGATAATTTGTGGTTCCGCTGGGCAGCTCTATTGCACGACATTGCCAAACCAACATGCAAACGTTGGGAGCCTAAGGCGGGCTGGACTTTTCATAATCATAATTTTGTTGGTGAGAAGATGATACCAAACATCTTCCGCAGAATGAAATTACCGATGAATGAGAAGATGAAATATGTTCAGAAACTGGTTGGTCTGCACATGCGACCGATTGTTCTTGCTGAAGATATTGTAACAGACTCGGCTGTACGCAGGTTACTATTCGATGCCGGTGATGACATTGATGATTTGATGGCTCTGTGTGAGGCTGATATTACCTCAAAGAACGAAGTTCGCAAGCAGAAATTTCTGGATAATTTCCAACTAGTACGTCAGAAGCTGAGGGATTTGGAAGAGAAAGACCGGATCCGCAACTTCCAGCCACCTATTTCGGGTGAAGAGATTATGGAAGCTTTCGATCTGCGTCCATGCAGGGAGATTGGTACTCTTAAAAGTTCAATTAAGGATGCTATTCTGGATGGCGTTATTCCAAACGAATATGAGGCTGCTTACAATTATATGCTTGAAAAAGCTGCGAAGATGAAAATTAAACCTGTAAAATAACAAACAAATGGGCCAGAAGAGATATACCAAAGGCGAAGAAATTGCCAATGCCAGTTCTCACGGATTGGGCATACTGCTTGGAATCACTGTCGGGATTTTCCTTATGCGTAGTGCTTTTGAGACAAACAACAGGTGGATTATGGTTAGTTTTGCAATCTATCTGCTGGGAATGTTATCTTCTTACATCACCTCTACCTGGTATCATGCCTGCCAGAACGAAAAAAGAAAAGCTTTGCTTCGTAAGTTCGACCACGGAGCAATCTATCTGCACATTGCCGGAACGTATACTCCTTTTACATTGGTTGTTCTCAGGGATTCCGGAGCATGGGGATGGGCACTGTTTTCTTTTGTATGGCTTGCTGCAATAGTAGGCTTCATTCTCAGTTTCGTAAATCTGAAAGAGCACAGTAATCTTGAAACCGTATGCTATGTAATTATGGGTGGAGTTATCATTATTGCCATTAAACCATTAATTGATTGCCTCTATCCAACAGGATCTATCAGTACTTTGTATTGGCTTATTGGTGGTGGTGTATCATATATTATCGGGGCAGTATTCTATTCGCTTACAAAACTTCGCTACATGCATTCTGTTTTTCACCTCTTTGTTTTGGGAGGAAGTGTTTGCCACATTATTGCTATTTTCAATATCTTATAATTAAGATCAAAATATAGATAACAAAAAAAGATGTCTTTTTACGGACATCTTTTTTTTGCTTTAGGCAGTTGGTATTTTAATTAATACCTTCAGTAGTCATATTTATACGTTTAATTGTTCCATCGTTATTATAGAACAAACGATCTATACAGACAGACCGGCGGAAACTACCACCTTGTGTATTAATGCTGCCATTGTGATATATAAAATACCAGTTATTCTTAAACTTAATGATTGACTGATGATTGGTGTTACTATTTCCGGCAATTTCATTCAATATGCCTTTATATTCCCATGGTCCGTTGATATTACGACTCATTGCGTAACAAATCTTTTCGGGAAATTCGGATGCATACGATAGATAATACCATCCTTTATATTTATGAATCCATGGTGCCTCGGTAAAGCGTGGAAGATTTTTAACCGGCATTATCGGCCCGTCAAGCTCAATCATATTTTTCTTTAGTTTGGCATAGTAACATTGAGTATTTCCCCAAAACAAATAAGCTTGTCCGTCATCATCTATAATAACAGTAGGGTCAATGTCGTCCCAGCTTATTTTTGTGTACTCGGTAGTCATGTCATTGGTAATAAGAGCCGATCCACGTGCATCTTTAAAAGGTCCGGTAGGGCTGTCAGAAACAGCTACTCCTATTGCTTTTCCATGAATGGAGCCATGTTGTACAGCAACATACCAATAAAATTTTCCATCCCGTTCTATAACCTGGCTAGCCCAGGCATCACCTTTTGCCCATGAGAAATCAGTTGGTTTCAATGGGATCGGATGCTCTGTCCACGTTTTCATATCCGAAGAAGAGAAAACCAACCACTCGTTCATCTCATAACGTTCCTTTGGTGCAGGACATTGATCATGTCCTGCATAAAGATATACTTTTCCGTTATAAACCAATCCGGCAGGATCGGCTGTAAATTTATGCTTAATCAAAGGATTTCCATTTGCTACAAATGTGGTATCCTGAGTCTCTGCAAATATTCCGCTACTACTTAGCAAAGCGGCACATAAAAGTATCAGTCCTGAAATTCTATTTCTTAACATCATTCAAGTCCTCTTATTTTTTCAAAAACTTATATACAGCAAATGTTTTAGCTCCTAATTTAACGTTCAGAACATTACCATCAATCTGAATATCTTCTTTCTGTGGAAGAACAGTATTTGGATTTGCCAATGTGTTTTCAGCATCCAAATCAGAAGAATGAAGAAGTGTTACAGTACCAGAAGTAAGCTGACCTTTCTTTATTCCATCTAATACAACACGGATATCTTGTTCTTTATCTGCCGTATTAGCTATTTTCACGATATAAGCTTTTTCGTTTTTGTCCCAAACAGCACTTGCATAAAGCTCATCCTGACCAGTTACCGGCTTTTTATCCATTGTCAAAGAGAGAACATTTGTTCCTTTATTGTAAGCATAAAGCTGCTGAACGTAGTAGTTCACAGAACGTACACTGCTCATATTATCAAACCAGATTAAGTCCGGACGCCACTGCCATCCTTTAACGTGAGCAAAAAGCGGAGCATAAGTAGCCATGTGAACCACATCGGCGTTGCGTTCCAATCCTGTCATGAAAGCAGCTTCACAAAGAGCTGCATCAAAGTTGTTCTTTTTATTCTGAGCATGGCAAGCATACTCACCTGCAAACACCTTCGGACCTTTTCTGTCATAGTTATCATAACGGGCAGCCTGAGTTAAGAACCATTTCTGAGAACGATAGAAATGCTCGTCAACCAAGTCAACTTTCAGGCGTTTCATTTCAGGCCACAAATATTCGAACTTATCCCCTTCAGAATCAGGACCAGAAGATCCGATGAGACGAATGTTCGGATAAGCTTTACGGATTGCTTTGATAAATGGTTCCAGATGTTCAGGATATTCTTTTCCCCACTGTTCGTTACCTACCGCAAGAAGTTTCAGGTTAAACGGAGCCGGATGACCCATATCTGCACGTAATTTACCCCACTTTGTAGTAACATCGCCATTAGCAAACTCAATCAAATCGAGCGCATCCTGAATATAACAATCCAACTTATCAACTGGCACATGAGCTTTTGGGTCTTTATTCTGGAACTGACAAGCAAGTCCACAATTAAGAACAGGAAGAGGCTCTGCTCCAATTTCTTCTGATAATAAGAAATATTCATAAAATCCCAATCCATAAGTTTGGAAGTAATCAGGATAGAAACGGTTGGTAAAAGTATATTGCCAACGATTAGTATTAAGCGGACGGTTCTCAACAGGACCTACCGAGTTTTTCCAATTATAACGAGTATCAATATCGGTACCTTCAACAATACATCCACCAGGGAAACGGAATACACCCGGTTTCAGATCGGCAAGAGCCTGCACAAGGTCTTTACGCAAACCTCCTTCACGGCCTTTCCATGTATCAACCGGGAAAAGAGAAACATGATCCATATCAATATCTCCTTTTGAAGTAAGGAAGATTCGAACACAAGCTTTTGCATCAGTTTCCGGTGAAGTAAGTACTACTTCGTATTTCTTCCAGTCGGCTGAAGTTACATTCAATGTTTGTTTTGCAACCGGATTATTATTTGAGTTTACAAGTTCTACTCTGAAACTTTGAGATTCACCACCCTGAGGAAGGCGAGCCCATACACTAAAACGATATTGAGCATCTTTCTTAATGCCTACACCAAAGAAGCCTTCGTTTTCAAGTCCTGTTTGTTTATCAGAATGCCCTGGATATGAAAGACGAACATAGTGTGGATTCTTATCAAATGCTGGTTTATCTGTACGAACCTCAACATTTCCAAATGATTTCCAGCCTAGTAAATTCTGAGTAAACTCAAAAGAACGGTTCTTTATTAATTCAGCATACAAGCCACCGTCGGCCCCAAAATTGATATCTTCAAAGAAGAGTCCATACATTGTTGATTGTATTTCCGCCCCGGGCTTACTGGTTTTTACCACCATCTCGTGTGACGACTGAGCATTTAATGACATCCCCATGCAAAGGGCTAAAGCAGATAATAATGATCTGTGCATTTTCATAATTTATATTAGTTTTTAGTTTGTATTCATTTTATACGTTTTCCCCAAACGGAGCGACCATGACTATCCAATCCTGTAAAAAGAATTGTCTCCGTCTGGTTTTCCCAATCGTGTCCGGCAAAAGTAACCAAATTATTTATTTCCTCGCCATTCAAAACCAGTTTAGTTAATGATTTAGATGAATCGAAAGACCATGAACTATTCGTGCGATCTTTTATTTTATTGTTTTCTTGCAATACTATATGCGAAGAATAATTCTGCTCTGTTTTATTAAGTCGTCCTTCTCCCCAGAGAATCTGTCCGGCTTCTAACTTTCTGTCATGGCTTGGTTCTTTTATACGAATCACTTCCCACTCACCAGGCAGATCTTTATCTTTAATATTTATCGAAGCACTTCCCGCATATCTTTCAGGAGAAACCACCGGCCATCCATCAGGAGTAAAGAACATCTCTCTTGTGTGCAGCACCATCAACATATTATCAGGTGAAAGCCGACCTTGGTGAAACATGAAATATTTTCCTTTTTCATCAGTCGCCACTCCGCAATGTGCTGTTCCAGCCCATCCCACATGATTATTAAAACAATACGGAGCTGTAAGTATTGGAAATATATCTGTTGTATCAGACATTGCTTTGCCAAAGAAATCGGTAAAAGGTCCTTCCGGCTTATCTGCTCTTCCCACCCTGACATTATAAGTAGTCATCAATGGGTCATAGGATACAAAAAGATAATATTTTTTAAACTGTGGATTATATACAATTTCAGGAGCTTCCATATTATCTACTTTGTAATTGGCTCTGCGAGCAACCAAATGTCCTAAATCTCCGGGGGGCGTTGTTAATCCCGTTTCCGGATTTAGCTGAACACAATAAATACCGCCAAAGAATGAGCCGTAATGCATCCACACTTTTCCATTAGAGGGATCAACTATAACAGTTGGATCAATGGCATTCATAGGCGTTTCTTTATTTGTGCGGACAACACATCCTTTCTGAATCCAGGGACCTTCAGGTGAAGACGACTCTGCTAATCCTATATATGAATTCTTCTGCCCGAAAGCAGATACACAATAATAGAGTCTGTAAGTATTTTCATGTTTAATAATATAAGGTGCCCAAATATTAGTAGCCCCTTTACCTTCAGAATTACTTCTCACCCACTCCACTGCTTCACGAGGAATTTCGGGAAAAGCCCATCCTGCAAATTCCCAATGAACCAAATCTTTAGATTTACGCACCTGTATATATCCTAACGGAACATTATGCAGTTTTGCTTCTTCCTTATTTTCACCATAAATTGCATCTGTTGAATACATATAATAAGTATCACCAAACTTCTTGCAAGCAGGATCGTGAACGTTATAGGTTCCCCAATTCTTGTAATTTTCCATGCCCGACAAAAAGACATAATTATCAGGCCAGGGATTTGAGGCAGGAATAATTTTCATATCTGACGATGATTTGCAGGAGAACATTACAGTCACTACAATTAATGCAAAAAATACTCTAAGATGTAATTCCGGATGTTTTTTCATATAGCAGTATTAAATCCTTTTATTAAAACTATCTACAAAAATAGACGACAAGCGAAGACCTCAAGGTGGACATCTGTCTCTTTTAAGTGGACAAACCATTAAACACTACATAAAAACAAAGGTTTCAGCATATAAAAGAAAAAGAGTTTAATTATATTTGTCTCGTTAATCGGTTAAATATGAGAAATAGAATTTCACTCTGCATCTTATTTTCGCTTGTTGTCTTTTTATCTTCTTTCAAAGCATTCGCATTACCAAAGAACCTGACAACCAGATATAATTTCAGCTGCATCACTATGAATGATGGGCTGTTACATAACTTTATAGACGATATATATAAAGACAAACAAGGTTTTCTATGGATTTCTACTGCCGGAGGAGGACTATCCAGATATGATGGCTATGAGTTTACCCATTACAATATAAACACATGGCCTATTTCCCTGAAAAGTAATTTTATCCGCAAAGTTTGCGAGGATAACTTCAAGCGTTTATGGATAATATCCGAAAAAGGGACAGACATCTTAAATCTCTCATCGCTGAAAATAAATCAATTAACTTATAAGGATAAAACCTTAGATCAGATACTGAACAAATCGGCAAATACAATACTGAAAGACAGCAGAGGTAATATCTGGTTATCTGTCAAAGACGCATTATATAAAATAGAATTTACTCCGGATGGTGCAATTGCTCATATCTATTCTATGATGCTGAAATTGCCATCTTCAAACAACCAAATCGTTGCAATAAAGGAAATAAACGGAGAAATATGGGTTGGGTACAATAGCACTGTATTTAAGGTGTTGACCAACAAATCCGGAAAACTTATACTTTCTACTATTTCTGATAAGCTGAAATTAGTAAAAGGGTGCTATATAAACGTAATCTTTGAAAAAGAAAATGAAGTGTGGATAGGTAGTGATCGCGGATTATTTAGATACAACAAAATAAATGAGTCTATAAAACACTATGTGCATAATGAAAGTGTGCAAGGTTCTATTTCACAGAACCAGATTACTGATCTCGCTGAAACAAATGATAAGCAATTAATTGTAGCAACTTTAAAAGGACTCAACTTCTATGATCCTATAAACGACAATTTCATGCATATTAATCGTGATGAAAACGACGAATGTTATAGCATAAACTGCGATTTCATTAATTGCTTGCTTGTTGATAAGAATCTTATCTGGGTGGGAACTGAAGCTGGAGGTTTGAACAAGATTGCCCCCAAAAAGCTTTCAATACGCAATTATATATATAATGAAAACGATCCGGGATCCATATCCAGAAATCCGGTCAATGCTATTTATGAAGACAAAACAGGAAATCTATGGGTAGGAACAGTAGAGGGCGGACTTAATCTGAAAAGAAAAGATAGTGATAAGTTTATTCATATTACATCGGGTAACAGTTCTCTCAGTCATAATTCTGTAAGTGCAATAACTGCTGATGAATATAATCATCTTTGGATTGGGACCTGGGGAGGAGGCATAAATAGACTCGACATGAGCAATATTTCTCATCCTACATTTGAGCACATAACTTCCGCCACTCACCCCGAATTCATTATCGATTTTATTGGAACTCTATGCTATGATCCTATTAATAAGGGTATTTGGATTGGATCGAACAGAGGTATTTATTTCTATGATATAAAAATAAAAAAACTAATTTCTCCTTTTCCTTTCAGTGTAACAAAGAATATTCTGGGTACAATAGGCTCATTAATCGATAAAAAAAATAAGTTGTGGATAGGAACTTCGGATGGAGCTATGATTATCGACTTAAAATCATTTGCCAGAAATCATTCACACTTTTCATATAAGTATTTAAAATATAAAAGTAACAAGCCCGATTCTCATTGTGTTGACAAAATAAACTGTCTTTACGAATCATCCAACGGTACTATCTGGCTGGGAAGTAACGGATATGGTTTATACAAATTAATATCACGAGATAATGAAAACTATCAGTTCCAATCGTTCACAACAGCACAAGGGCTAGCCAATAATTGTGTTCTGGGTATTTTGGAAGATCAGAGAGGCCGTCTTTGGTTAAGTACATGCAACGGAGTTTCCTGCTACAATCCTGGCACAAATAAATTTATTAACTACACCAAAGAAGATGGATTAATAAGTAACCAATTTTACTGGAATGCATATTGCAAATCAAACATTAATCAGAATCTTTATTTTGGTAATATGGGAGGATTAATTGCGATTGACGGGAATAAAATACTGCCAAAGCCATTAAATGAAAAGGTTATTTTCACCAGACTTAGTGTTCTAAATGAGAATATCTATCCTGGCAAGGGAAACTATATTGATGTAGATATATCACAGGCTAAATGTTTAAAACTGCATGAAAAAGACAATTCATTCTCTATAGAATTCTCTGCAATGGATTATGAGATATCAAATACAGCAACCTATTCATACAGATTACTTGGATTTGACGACGACTGGGTAGAGGTTCCTTCGAGCAGACGTATAGCAAGTTATACCAACTTGCGTCCAGGGACTTACACTTTACAGGTAAAATGTGATGCTGGATCAGAAATACAGTCAGGTAACATATCTGAGCTGAAAATTGTTGTTTCTCCATTCTTTTATAAAACAACATGGTTTATTTGTCTGATACTGATTGTCCTTTCTTTCACAATATACAGACTGTACAGGTGGCGTATCGATTCATTGAAGAACCAGAAAGAACAACTTCGCATAAAAGTAGAAGAACGTACTTATGAACTGGAAGAACAAAAACATATACTTGAGGAACAAACAAAAGAACTCTCGCGTCAGAACGAAATACTTAAACAGCAAAACGAAAAGATTACTCGTCAAAAAGGGCAGTTAATCAAGATGTCGAAGAAGGTTCAGGAACTGACAATTGACAAGCTAACTTTCTTTACCAATATCACGCATGAGTTCAGAACTCCCATCACATTGATTATGGGACCGATAGAGAGAGCTCTTAAACTTAGTTACAATCCTCAGGTTATAGAGCAATTACATTTCGTTGAAAGAAACTCAAAGCATCTACTTTCACTCGTAAACCAATTGATGGATTTCCGCAAAGTTGAATCTGGTAAAATAGAAATTGTAAAGGTTCCTGGTAATTTCAAGAAATTTATTGACGATATACTCGAGCCTTTTGAGGCCTTCGCCCACGAAAGAAATATCAGTATCGAAAAGGTGTTCCGTCTTAGTTCTCCGGTTATTCTGTTTGATGAAGATGCAATGGATAAAGTAATCAGCAATCTTTTGTCGAACGCCATAAAATACACTCCGGATAATGGAGTGGTTTCTATTTATATTTCTTCTTTAAGAGACCCTGAGACGTTAAAAGAAAAGCTATATATTTCAGTAAAGGACAACGGTGCCGGCATTAATGAAGAAGATATACCAAAGATTTTCAATAGATTCTACCAAGCTAAAGGAAGTGTAAAGTATCCAGTATATGGCCAAAGTAGTACAGGGATAGGTCTGTATCTGTGCAAACAGATAGTGCATCTTCAGGGAGGAACTATTCAGGCAAAGAATAACCATACAGGAGGTGCTGCTTTCAGGGTTGTTCTTCCTTTGCTGCGTGAAGAGCATCCTAAGAAAGAGACAAATATTGCCATTCAGCTTCATGAAGCTAATGAGATTAAGGATAATAAACTGCTTATTTCAGGAGGACGGCTTAACATGCTAATTGTTGAAGACAATAAAGACATGCGTAGTTATATTCGTTCTATACTTATAGATAAATTTAATGTAACGGAAGCCGAAAACGGAGAGCAAGCTTTGGCTATATTAAATCAGCAGAGTATTGATTTTATTATAAGTGACCTGATGATGCCTGTTATGGACGGACTGGAATTATCCAGAAAAGTAAAAGAGAATTTTTCAATATCTCATATTCCATTCTTGATGCTTACTGCAAAAACTTCAATTGAAACTCGTATTGAAAGCTATAAGATTGGAGTAGACGAATATTTACTCAAACCGTTTGATGAAGATTTACTATTGGCTCGTATAAACAATATTCTGGAAAATCGTAAACGTTATCAAAAACAATTCAGTTTTAAGATGGACGTTGATATTCTTAATGTAGAAGAGGAATCTTGTGATAAGAAATTCCTGGATAAAGCAATGAGTGTTATTAAGGAAAACTATAAAAATTCTTATTTCGAGGTTAGTGACTTTATTGAAGCAATGGGGGTAAGTAAAAGTATACTTAACAGAAAAATGCAGAACCTTGCCGGACAATCTGCCGGACAGTTTATCAGGAACTACAGGCTGAACATTGCCAGGGAATTAATTTTAAAGAACCGCACTACCAGAAATATGAATATATCAGAGATAGCTTATGAAGTAGGATTCAATGATCCTAAATACTTCACCAGGTGCTTTACCAAACATTTTGCAGTTACACCTAGTTCCTTAATGGAGTCTGATAAATAGTTTAATGTATATATACTTTACGCAGTGGTGACAAACTTTGAATAAAACATCTTTTATATGTCTTGGGATAAAATTTAGCACCCCCATCACCACGGGGTTTCAGAAGGAGACACCCTGTTACCCCCTCGAAAACAACCTTTATAAATTTGTTTTTTCAGAATAAAACTGTGCAGAAATTAGTTCACGCATAATAAGCTGACTATAAACATATTAATCACAAAATACTGATATTCTGCTCTCCTTTTGTAGAATTAATAAGGTTCAACTATGTCTGCAATTTTTATTCGCCTATAAATTTAATCTATTCCTCAATAAACAGAGAACCATTGCCCAATAAATAAAATCTATTCACCAATGGATTTTAAAGCAGAAATATGGCATAATACCTGCTTTTACCTTAAAAGAAGCATTTATCCACCCCTAAAATTCTTTTGTCCACCTTGATAGAACAATTCACTAATACATTTGTGAGCAAACAAAACAAAGTCATGTTCCTATCAAATATTAAGACCTGGATACATGATAATAATAGTTTGGAAGAGTTGCTTATGAAATAAAAAACATAGTTATCTCTCCTTTGTATAAACCTTACGTTAAACTTCAGTATTCACTATTAAATTACATTCTTAATTTTATGAATTTAAAACTACGAGAAACTAAAATTAAAGATATGATTAGGTTCAAAAAGATATGGCCTATTGGATTCTTTTTTCTTATTTCAGCATGCGGATCGGACGATAATCCTAATTCTGAAGACCCAGTTATTCCTCCTGTCACAGAGAGTTATACAGCACCTACTTACAAAGACGATTATAGTAGCGTTGCCTCATGGGAAAACCGTAGCAACTGGAATCTGGCTAATGTACACGACCCCACAGTAACAAAATGTGGCGATTACTATTATATGTATTCAACCGACGCTTCTTATGGAAATGCTCACGACGGACACGGACACTTCCTTTACAGACGATCAAAAGACTTAGTAAACTGGGAGTTCAAAGGAATGGCCATGAATGATACTCCTGCCTGGGTAAAAGATACACTCAACAACATGCGCCAAAGAGAGGGATTACCCGCAATAGCTTCTCCTTCTTATGGCTGCTGGGCGCCGGTTGTTCGCAAGGTGGGAAACAAATATAGAATGTATTACAGCATTGTTATTGATAATTATATTAAGACCGGAGCACAAAACACCACAGCCAACTTTGATAATTCATGGACAGAACATGCATTTATCGGTTTAATGGAAACTGACGATCTGGCCTCTAATATTTGGTTAGACAAGGGGATGGTTGTTTGTTCCTCTACAGACAGAGGAAACAACTGGTACAGATCTAGTTTAAACGACTGGAGCGGATATTTTAAATGGAATGCCATCGACCCTTCATTTATTGTAACTCCAAACAATGAACAATGGCTTATTTACGGTTCCTGGCATTCGGGTATAGTTGCCGTTAAAATAGACCCGAATACAGGAAAACCTTTTCAGCTAAATTCATTGGCCGATTATGGAACCTGTATTGCAACCCGAACTACTGGAAGCAGATGGCAAGGATCAGAAGCTCCGGAAATTATTTATAACGAAAATACCGGCTATTATTATCTGTTCCTAGCATACGATGAATTATCCGTTGCTTACAACACCCGTGTATGCCGTTCAAAAAGCATAACTGGTCCTTATGTGGGTATAGATGGCAAAGATATTACTCAGGGAGGAGACTGTTGGCCCATGCTTACACATCCTTATAAGTTTAGCAATCATTCTGGTTGGGTAGGTATATCTCACTGTTGCATTTTCCAGAATCCTGATACCAAAGAATGGTATTACAGTTCGCAAGGACGTCTTCCGGCCAATACAAACGGAAATGCTTACAGCAATGCCATTATGATGGGGCAAGTTAGATCTGTAGAATGGACTGAAAATGGATGGCCAGTTGTTATGCCAGAGAGATATGCTGCTGTTCCACAAAGTGCGATATCAGAAAGTGAGCTGATAGGAAATTGGGAACACATTACTTTATCTTATCAATATCAAACACAGCAAACATCAAAAAGTATAGTCCTTTCAGCAAATAAAACTGTAAGCGGTGCTATTTCCGGGAACTGGTCTTATGATGCTACCAAAAAGATTCTGACAATAGGTACATATAAAGTAAAAGTTCAGAGGGGATTGGATTGGGAAGCTACTCCACGTACAAAAACTATCATTTACTCGGGGCTTACAGACAAGGGTATTTCACTTTGGGGTAAAAAAGTAAAATAATTATTCCAGATCTGAATTATATTCAGCTGATAACGGATATAGGTAAATCAATATATTACTTTTCAATAGGGTGAACTATAAAGGGGAGCTAAATCATTGTTCCCCTTTCATTTCCTAAAGACAAGTAAATAATACAGCAAGGTGATTTGAGCGAGAGAAAATCATAGCTTAAGCAGAATACATTGGTAGTTTTATGGTTGGATTTATTAAATGTACAAAATACACTTTTATCCACTAAGAAAATACATTTGTCCACCTTGTACAATTGGCGATCATCTATATTCGCCATGCATTAAAGACCAAATTAACCTTTAAAATTAATATTATGAAGAAAAGAAAATGGCCGTCATTTCTGTTGGCGGTATTTGCAGTTCTTTCATTAGGTGCCTGTGATGAATGGGGACAAATGGACCCTCCGGCAGGAAATCAAATTTATCCTAAATTAGAACTAAAAGGAGAATACAAGTTTGAAGAAGAACTTTCTCCTGAAGAATTTACTCTGACTGCCTATGACGGAGGAGAAGTTCCCCGAATTGCTACCGACGAGTTCAAGGGGAAAGTACTCAATCTTAATGGAGGGTATGCTCGTCTGAACAATCCTTTGTATAATGTAAAGGTGCAGACAGGAGTATCTATCACTATGTGGGTGAAAACAGCAGCGGACAATCTGCAAGGTGCCATATTCTCATTTGCCAATGAGGATAATTCGGAACGCATCTTCTTTACTCCTAACGCATGGTTGCACCGCGACAGCTTGAGCGTTGCCAGTGAAGTTAACAAACCTACAAGCGCCTCAGTGGCACCATTCACTGCCGATAAATGGCACTACATGGCACTTATTATCACCACTAAAGGCTACACATTGTATATAGATGGTGAAAAGAGTAGTGAAGAACTTACTACCACCCAAGCGGGATCATTTGACTATCCGAATCTTGTGCAAGCATTTCCACGCCTGCCGTACCTGTATTTTGGTTACGGATCATCCGTACAGCCTAAGGCAATGCGTATTGATGACGTGAAAATATATCGAAACGTGATTACCTCTAAGGAGATTGCTGTACCTACAGTAACCGGAGGAGAAGAATATCGCTTCCCACCAAGAGGAACTGTTGGATATTACACCCTTGACAAAACATTCGCAAATAGTCTTAATACCTCACAAAGCGGTGAATTGATCACTGTTGAGACTCAAACAACCCCATCTGCATTCGAACAAGATGCTGACAGAGGCACAGTATGGCACCAGCAAGAAGGTTGGACAGGCAATGCCAATGGTTGGGCTTATTCTCGCTTCGACAATCCTTTGAAGGGTAAGACTTTAGAAGATGGTCTTAGTATTTGTATGTGGATTAATCCGCCAACACTGAACTGGTGGGATCAGATTTTTGTAATGAACGACGGAACAAACAAATTCTGGTTCAATGCTATTGGTTACCTTGGCTATAATGGAGCAGGAGGCTGGTTTGATTGTCAGAATAACAATTCAGATAACGCACTAACTCCAGGTAAATGGACTTTTGTTACTATAAACATTTCTACCGACGGGTTTGCAGTTTATTACGACGGAAAACTGAAGTTTGATAAAGACAATAATGGAGCATTTGCTTCGGGCGACTTTAAAGGTTACACCAACGTATTGAACATGTTCACTTCCGCTAATAACTTCTATCTGGGTTACGAAACATGGTGGAAAGCTGCACCTGCATTGATAGACGATATATTCCTTGTAACAAGACCTTTGACGGAAAAGGAAATAGTGAATCTTTATGCTGACACCAAGAAAGCATCGGGAGGAGTTCCGGTTAGTCCTGCATATGCACCTTCATTGGTAGGCTATTATCCATTAAATAACTCTTTTGTAAATGCAGTCAATGCAGCACAAGGAGGCGAACTTATTACCGTAGAGACTCAAGCTACTCCGTCAGCATTCGAACAAGATGCAACAAGAGGTACAATCTGGCATCAACAAGAAGGATGGACCGGAAATGCCAATGGTTGGGCATATACACGTTTCGATAACCCGCTGAAAGGTAAGACTATTACGGAAGGACTAAGTGTTAGTATGTGGCTCAATCCACCTACATTAAACTGGTGGGATCAAATCTTCGTTCTAAACGACGGCACAAGTAAACTTTGGTTTAACGCCATTGGCTATCTGGGCTACAATGGAGCAGGCGGATGGTTCGACTGCCAAAATAATAATGCAACCAATGCACTAACGGCAGGTGTATGGACATTAGTTACCATCAACTTTACACCAGATAAATTTGAAGTTTATTATAATGGAGTGCTTAAGTTTAACAATGAAAATAATGCAGCATTCGGTTCGGGCGACTTTACCGGATACAACAATATTCTGAACATGTTTAAAACAGCCAATAACTTCTACTTCGGATATGAAACCTGGTGGAAAGCTGCCCCGGCATTGATTGACGATGTGTATTTCTGTGCCAGCCCGTTGTCGGCTTCACAAGCTGCAGCTTTATATAATGCGACGAAAAAATAACCTTGTTATTTCCATAAAATAAAGAAAATATGAAAGATAAACAAATGAACCCCAAATCATTCAGGAACACATTTCTGTTCCTGAGATGGTTGTCGGTATTCCTGATGCTGCTGATCGGGCAAACTTTGTCGGCACAACAGCGGCAAGTGACGGGTATAGTGAAAGATGTGGCTGGTGAACCTATAATAGGTGCCAGTATATTAGAAAAAGGCACAACGAACGGTGCGATTACTGACTTGGACGGAAACTTCAAGCTGACAGTAAGCAACGTTGAGAAGGCTGTTCTGCAAATTTCTTATGTTGGCTATCAGACTCAACAAATACCTGTAAACGGGAAAACATTATTGAATGTAATCCTGAAAGAAAATACAAAAGTCTTGGATGAAGTAGTGGTTGTTGGTTACGGTGCCCAAAAGAAAGAAAGTGTGGTAGGAGCTATTTCACAAGTTTCAAGTAAGGAACTGCTTGCTTCTCCCGCCGCCAATATTTCTCAGGCTATTGCCGGAAAGATTCCGGGTGTAATTACTACGCAGACTTCCGGTGCTCCAGGAGAGGACGACACAAAGATTAATATCCGCGGACGAGCTACCTTTGCAGGCGATGGTTCACCACTTATTTTGGTTGATGGTGTAGAACGTGAGTTTTCACAGATTGCTCCTGATGATATAGAAACCATTTCTGTATTGAAAGATGCCTCTGCTACTGCCGTATATGGTGTACGTGGTGCCAACGGTGTAATGCTTATTACTACCAAACGTGGTCGTGATCAGAAACCAGAAGTTAGTTTGACGGCAAATATGCAGATTCAGAGTCCCACACGTAGCGACACGTACCTTGATTCTTATCAGTCGGTGTTGTTATTAGAAGAGGCTTTGAAAAATGACGGATTACCTTCTCAATTCTCAGCTAACGATATAGAAATGTATCGTAAATCGGCCACAGGACAATTAAGCGGCTTGGATGCCATGCTTTATCCCAATGTGAATTGGTACAACGAAGTTTTGAAAAGTTCAGCTCCTGCTCAACGTTACAATGCTAGCGTTCGCGGAGGAACTAAACGCATGCGATACTATGCTTCAGCCGAACTATATGACCAGAAAAGTTTAATCAGAGAACTAAGCCAAGATACGTATGGAAACTCTTCCAGCCCCAGTTATCGCCGGTATGCTTTCCGTGCTAACATGGACTTGTTCCTGACAAAAGACTTGACATTCTCCGTAAACTTCGGAACTCGTTTTGAGGAACGTCGCGGATCGAATACCAACGAAAGCAGTACATATAGTCAGACTTTCTACGAACTGAATCATACACCAGGTTGGCTTTTCCCTGTATCATATCAAGTAAAGAATGGAGAAAGCACCAAGACCTTGTACGGAGGTAGCTCACAGTATCAAAGCAATATCGTTGCAGCATTGGCCAAAGGTGGGTACTATCGTGCTACCAATACCATAAATGAAACCAACTTTATTTTGGATTATAAAATGGATTGGCTAACCAAAGGATTGAGCGCCAAAGGTATGGCATCATTCGATTATGATTCTTATTATAAGAAAATGTTCAAAGCCGACTTTGCTACGTATGAACTAAATGACCGCAATAATTACGAGTCGGTTGATGCTTACAATCAGTTTAATTCGGATGGAGAACTAGGCTATAGCAAGGATAACAGTACTACCTACAAACTTTACATGGAAGCCCAGATTAACTATGCACGTCAGTTTGGAAAGCATGATGTAACAGCTATGGTGCTTTATAATCAAAATGATTACCGCTATAACTCTGAGCTAGCTAAACGCTACCAAGGATTGGTAGGCCGTGTAACTTATGGTTACGATGACCGATATCTGGCTGAGTTCAATGCTGGTTATAACGGTTCTGAAAACTTCCTTAAAGGCAAACGCTTCGGTTTTTTCCCTGCTGTTTCAGTAGGATGGCGCATAAGCAAAGAAGAATTTATGGCCAGCACACAAGAATGGTTGAACAACCTGAAAGTTCGTGCTAGCTACGGTGAAGTGGGAAACGATATTTATACGGTAAACGGAACTAGCCAACGTTTTTTATATCAAGAAAAATGGTCTCAAATCAGTAATGATTACTACTTTGGCAGTTCTGGTAAAACAGGTATTTATGAAACACAGTATCCTAACCTCGGAGTAACCTGGGAACGTGCCCACAAGTACAATCTTGGTCTTGAGTTTGGTTTATGGAATGGATTGCTGAATGGTAATATTGATTTCTTTTACGAAAAACGCAACGATATCCTGACTTCATACCTTACTCGTCCACAGTGGGTGGGTGTGGCTCTGGCAGCTGGCAATTTAGGTGAAACTAAAAACAGCGGTTACGAATTTGAGTTGAAGCACAACAAACGCATCAATAAAGATCTAAGCTACAACGTAGGACTAACTTATTCACATGCACGTAATGAAATTATAAGTATGGATGAACCGGAACAGAAGACAGCTTACCGCAAACGCGAGGGTAATCCTATCAGCCAATATTTTGGCTTGATAGCTGAAGGCTTTGTAACACAGGCCGATCTGAATAATCCTGAATTTCCGGTATCTACGTTTGGTACAGTGAAGGTGGGTGACCTAAAATATAAGGATGTGAACGGTGACGGTTTCATTGACGATCGCGACGAAAGCCGTATTGGGTACAGTGATATTCCGGAAAACACTTACGCATTATCTCTGGGTATTAATTACAAGGGATGGGGATTTAACGTTATGTTCCAAGGGGTAGATCACGTGAGTCGTTACTACGATGCTGAAGCAATGTATGCTTTCGTCAACGGTGGTAAAGTGAAAGAACATCATTTGGGACGCTGGAATCCGGAGCAGAGCGAAGCTTACAATCTGCAACATGCCACTTATCCTTTATTGCACTACGACAATTACGGTGAGCACAATCAGCGCACAAACTCTTTCTTCTTGAAGAACGGATCGTTTGTTCGTCTGAAAAACATTGAGTTGAGTTATACACTGCCTCAAAACTGGTCTAAGTTTGCAGGAATGAGCGACTGTCGCCTTTACATGAATGCCAACAACTTGATTACCTGGGATAATTTGGACGGCCTAACTGATCCTGAGAGCAACGGATCTAACCGCTACCCTATTATGAAAACAGTGAACTTTGGTGTAAACATTAAATTCTGAGACACATGAAGAAAACAATAATATACAGTTTGCTAGCGCTATCGATATCTGCAAGTGTTCTCACTTCGTGCGAAGATGCATTCGGTAGTTTTTTAGACAAGCAACCCAGTAACGAATTAACAGAGAAGCAGGTGTTCGGAGACTGGAGTTTGATGGAGCAATACCACTTTGATACTTATAACTTCCTACGCCACGGAGCATGTCGCATTAAGGATTCCTGGCTGGATGCCGCTACTGATCTGGCGGAAACCAGTTATGCTACTGGCGGTGTACGTACTACTTTTAATATCGGTAATTATTATGGATCTGACGGGGCTGCTGAACTCTCTGACACATGGGAGCATTATTATCGTGGCATCCGCAAGTGCAATATGATTATTAATCGCATTGATAGTGTACCCAAAAGTCCTGATCTTAGCAATGATAAGTATTTGCAGGACAAAACAAACTATACTTCCGAAGCTCGCTTCTTGCGTGTATGGTTTTACTGGGAATTGTTTTTACGTTACGGACCGGTGCCCATTGTAACAGAAGTACTTGATCCTGATGGAGACTTGCTGAGCGGATATACTGATCGACCAAATGTAAAAGAGTTTGTAGTAGACTTCTTACTGAAAGAGTTGAATGAATGTGAAAGCGGCTTGCTTACCTATGAAGATGCATGGAATTCAACTTATGCCGGTCGTATCGGACAGCCAATGGCGCGAGCACTTGCTTCACGCATAAAACTGTACATGGCCAGTCCACGATACAGTGCAGAAAGTGGTGTTACCTGGCAAGAAGCTTCCGATGCCGCAAAGAGCTTTATACAAACCTATGGTTCTAAATTTGCACTCTTTACAGAGGAGACAACAGACGGTATATTGCCATACAACAATGCCTTGCTTCGTACTACTTATCTGGACAAAAACAAAGAAATAATCTTTTTCCGAAACGATGTAGCTGTAGGTTGGAGTGCAATACAAAATGATACACCAGTTGGTGAAGGTGGTAAAGGAGGTCTTTGTCCCTCACAGAACCTGGTAGATATGTATGACATGATCGATGGTTCTTCACCTTTCAGTGCTTATGATGCAACGGGTGCACCGGTTTACAATAGTAATGGACAACCCACAGTTAATGTTGCCAGCGGATATAGTGATGCCACTATGTGGGCAGGACGCGACAAACGATTGGAAGCTACCGTACTTTATCAAGGTACCAAGTGGGGTAACGGAACTATTAATGTTATCAAAGGACAACGAGACAATCCGGTAGGTAATGCTAATGCCACTCCAACAGGGTATTACGTGCGCAAATATATTCCAGAAGCTATTTTAAGTTCGGTACATACAGGCACCTCACGTCGTTTATGGACTTTTATTCGTTATGCTGAAATTATGCTAAACTATGCAGAGGCACTGAACGAAGTACAAGGTCCATCCGCAGAGGTTTACAATATGCTCGATCAGATTCGCCATCGTTCCGGTATTACAGGTTCAGTAGCCAATCGTAGCGACCTCACAAGTTCAAAAGAAGCCATGCGAAACTTCATTCACAAGGAACGTACGGTAGAACTGGCTTTCGAGGAGCAAAGAGCTTGGGATGTACGTCGCTGGAATGTGGCTGTTGAAGCTCTCTCTCGCCCCATATATGGCATTGATGTAGCGACCAATGGAACTATCAGCCGTAAAACAGCACAGAAACGTATATTCGAGAAAAAGATGTACCTCTATCCAATACCTGAAGGTGAAGTCTGGAAGACCAGTATTGAGAACAACCCGGATTGGAAATAATTCTTAAATTGATAATTATGAGTAACATAAAATATATTATAAGAAAATGCACAGCAACGGGCAGATATCTGTTGCTGCTAAGCTTTCTCTGGTTGCAAACAAACGTCTTTGCACAGAACGAGCAAATATTGAAAGGCCGGATTGTGGACAGTAAAGGTAACCCCGTGGCCGGTGCTGTAATCAATGTTGCCGAACAAAGCCGCATTGCTCTGTCGGACAAAGATGGATACTTTAGTCTCAAGAATGTGAAATCTCAAGATGAGCTTTGTGTGAGTAGCGTAGGCTATTCAAACGCTACAGCGCAGGTCAACTTCAAGGAGGGTTTTCAGATTGTATTATCAGAAGACCTGGATGAATATCTGCACACCATGCCGGTTCCATTCGGGCGCAAAGCAAAGAAACTGATAACTGAAGCTACTTCTGTGGTAACAGGAGAAGAGTTACAGAAGCACCCGATTACTATCTTGCAAAATGCTTTTACTGCCACCGTTAACGGTATGGAAACTTATGAATGGAGTAGTGAACCGGGCTGGAGTGAAACAGCAATGTACATTCGCGGTATACGTACCATGAATCAAAATGCACGTGCTCCACTTGTTATTGTAGATAATGTGGAACGAGATCTCTCTTTTCTTGATGCTTTTCCTATAGAGAACATCACAGTACTGAAGGATGCTGCATCTACCGCTATTTATGGAATGAGGGGGGCCAATGGTGCAATACTTGTAACCACTAAGCGTGGACAGGCAGGTAAAACCAACATTAACTTTACTCAGGAAATAGGTTATCAGATGTTGAGCAACAAAATGGAATTGCAAAATTCCTATAATATGGCATTGACCCGCAATCAAGTACGTTATTTGAGTGGAGGTGATCCTATGTATTCAGACGAACAGATTGAAAAATATCGCCGTGTTAGCAATGGTGAAACATTAGAGGGAATTGATCGCTATAAATATTTCGACACAAATTGGTTTGAACAATTGTATCGGGAGACAGCCCCCATGTACAAAACCAACATGCAGATAAGCGGTGGAAACAATCGTGCTCGTTACTATGTATCTTTCTCTTATCTTCGCCAGGAAGGTATGTGGAACGAGAAAGGAACCAGTTGGAACGATAACTTCAACACACAGCATATGTTAAATCGATGGAATTTGCGATCCAACATAGATATTGATGTGACAAAGTTTCTAAATGTATCATTAGACCTGGGTGGTCGTATAGATAATATCAACCAGCCTACGGAAGGTGTGTTTGCCCTAACTACATTTGGAGCGGTAGAGGCTAATCCTATGGAACCCGTATACTGTCCTAACGGTGAACTTTACGCTAGCAGTACAGCCAACAATCCTCTGCGTTATCTAGCTGCCAGTGGTCAGGAAAAGAACCGCCGTCGTAATCTGTATAGTACATTGAGTGTAAATGGTGATTTGAGCAGTTTGTTGAAAGGCTTAAAAGTGAACACCACTGTTAGCTTTGATTCCTATGAGACATTTGAATCGACTCAACGAAATGCAATTAATACGTATAATTACGACTACAACAACGCGTCTGTAAATAATCCGTCAGAATATACTTATACTAAATATACGTCGTACTCTGCACTGACTAACCCATCTGCTAATCAACGTGAATATTACTATCACCTGAACTTCAACGCTGGACTGAATTATAGCAATAATTTTGGTAAGCATGCAGTAGATGCACGTGCCTTTGTCCGTACCTACCAGAACGTAGTAAGCGGTAGCACATCGTCAGAACGTACGTTGTCATTGAACGGTCAAGCTACGTATGCTTACGATAATCGTTACATTTTATCAGGCAATATTAGCCGAATGGCAAGCGATAACTTTGCTCCAGAAGAACGTTGGGGGACTTTTTACGGATCATCAGTGGGATGGGTAGCATCAGAAGAATCATGGTTGAAAAACAAAAACATTGATTTATTAAAACTACGTGCTTCTTATGGACGTGCCGGACAATCAAACACTGGTGCCGGACGGTATCCATATCAAGGAACTTACTCTAGTGGAACAGGTTATAGCTTTGGTTATTCACAAAGTAATATCGGAGGATACTATGAGAGCAAAGCTGGTAATAGCAACAACAAGTGGGAAGTATCAGACATGTTAAATATCGGTCTTGATTTTGATTTCTGGGGAAAGAAACTGTATGGTGCAGTGGATGTATTCAAAGAATGGCGTTCAGGTATTCTGGTAACACGTTCCACCATTCCTTCGATTATCGGAGTATCAGTAAGTTCTGATTCTTACGGAAAAGCAGAAAGTAAAGGACTTGAAGTAACTTTAGGCCATCGTGGCAAAATAGGTAAGGCAAATTATTATCTAGAAGGTTTGCTAACCTATAATACCAATAAGATTACAGAAATGGATGAAACAGAACCTAACGTGGAATGGCAACGTAAAACAGGTCGTCGGATCTATGATGGTACAGAAGTTGCTGCCTTGTATGAAAGTTCATTTAATAACACTGTGGGAGGATGGAATATTTACAAATTCGAACAGTGGGCAAGTGATCCAGACAAAGTTGCTAGTAGCCAGCAAGATGCGATTGATCATCCGGAAAAATATCCGTATCACTCAGCATCAAACGGCAAACAAACTTTAGGTACAGCTGTCTTCAAAGATTTGAACGGCGACCGACAAATTGATTCTAACGACATGACACCTGATACCTATACAATTATCCCTGAACTGATACCTTCATTAAACATTGGTTTGGAATGGAATGGCTTTGATGTACGCGCTGTATTTAATGCATATCTCAACCGTAGTGTATTTCTTTCTCCTGCTATCAGTTTTAGTGGTTGGAGTAACATGGGAACACACGAAGTAACGAAGGCATGGGGATACTATAATGACAATCCTAGTGACCCACGCAATATTAATGCGGCCTATCCACGTCCCCTTTACGGAGGTTTTAATGCCATCGACTCAGATCGTTCTACAGGTACATATAAAAATGACATCTGGGTGAAAAACGGTAATTACATATCACTGCGTAATGTCGAGATTGGTTATTCGCTTCCAAAAGAACTTATTGCCAAAATTAACATGACAAAATGCCGATTTTATTTTAGCGGATACAACCTATATAACTGGAGTGATCTGCCAAATAACGTAGACCCGGAAAAACCGATGAGTTATTGTTGGTGGTATCCAAAAACCCGTTCGTTTACATTCGGTGTAAATATCGGATTTTAATGTTGTACTTTAAACTTTGAAATGATGAAAAAGATATTGACATACATCACTATCGGATTACTGGCCATAGTTCCCAGTTCCTGTAGCGATTATTTAGACAAGGAAGTAGACCTGACCTTATCTGAGGAACAGATTTTTAGCAAATACGAGAATACTCGTGGTTTCCTAGCCAATGTTTACACGTACCTTCCTGATGCATTTGCCGGATATAGTGACGGACAGTTTCTTGCTGCATCACGCGATTGTATGACGGATAATTCACTTTCATTTTGGAATGTGCACTATTATCACAGCGTGCTAACAGATGCTTACTCTGCCACAAACCATCCTTTTGCTGAAAGGTTTTGGTCTAACGATTTTAAGGGGATTAGAGCTGCTAACCAATTTATGAAAAATTCACGCGAAAGTGTTATTGGTAATGCCGAGAAAACAGGTGATGATAATCACTTATATGACCGTAATATGGCAGAAGCACGATTACTACGTGCCATTCTTCACTTTGATCTTGCAGGTTGGTTCGGCGATATACCGGTGATTGGTAATGATGAAAATGGTGTTCCCATAGTTTTTGAACCAGGAAACGCTTCTGCCATGAACATGTCGCGTACCACTTGTAGCGAAGCCTTGAAATGGATTGCTGATGAATGTGACGCGGTGAAAGATATACTACCTTTCCGTTATAGTAATGAAAATGAAAACTGGGGACGTATGAACGGCGCCGCTGCCTATGCACTTAAGTCAAGAGCACTTCTTTACAGAGCTTCTGTATTGAACAATCCCGACGGTAATGCTTCCTGGTGGCAGGAAGCCGCACAAGCAGCTAAGGACTTTATCGCAAAGAATAATCAACAGGCACATCCATATAAACTGTTTACAACTGAGGATAACGACCCAAATAAGAACTATTATCAATGCTTTGTTTCAACACCTCACTTGAACAATGAATATATCCTGAGTCGTTCCGAATGGAATACTCGTGAAATTGAGTTATTCCTGGCACCTTGCGGATTTTCTGGTAATGTAAACTCAACAGGGCGTACTAATCCTACACAAAATCTGGTGGATGCTTATGAAATGAAGAATGGCAAACCTATTGATGATCCAGCTTCTGGCTACAATGATCAGAATCCTTACGCTAACCGTGATCCACGTTTGGAGCAAACTATTCTGCATCATGGTTCAATTTGGGGAGATAAAGTACAAGAAGAGGAACGTGCTGTTGATGTTTCATATCCGGACGGAAAGGATTACCAGGATCTGCATGGTGGAACAACAACTGGTTATTATACCAAGAAATTCTTGAATAATATGTCTTTCAAGAGTCCTACTACATACGTTCATGCTTGTCCTATTTTCCGTTATGCTGAAATTCTATTGAATGCAGCTGAGGCGATCAATGAATCGGAAGGACCAACTAATGCTTACCAATACGTAAATCAAGTACGTGCACGCGTGGGTATGCCTGCCTATAGCGGAATGACGAAAGAACAGCTTCGTGAGCGTATCCGTAACGAACGTCGCATTGAACTTTGTTTTGAAGATCATCGTTTCTTTGATGAACGTCGCTGGAAACTGTTTGAAGGTAAGACTGCTGCCAGCGAGAAAACTTTACCCCGCTATCAACAAGTTTATAATATTTACAGTGTGATAGTTACTCCTGGAGCATCTTCTGTTTATTCTTATGAACCAGATGGTACGCATCCTTCCAGAGCATTTAACAGTCCGAAGAATTACCGATTCCCTATACCAGACTCCGAAGTGAAGAAAGCACCGTTATTGAAGCAAAATCCTGGATGGGAACTTACCTCTTCCACAGCTGAGTAATATTTTATACTCAATATGTTATTAACTGGTAAATAGATTTTTAGTATTTAAACATTTATTTCTTATCATTGCTCTGCACGCTAATTCTGGCGTGCAGCAGCAATGATAATCTCCTCCTATCAGAAAAACCACCTTTGGAAAATCCGGTGGTTACGAATCAAACCGTTTCCTCTGCCGATTTGAGCACAATAATATCCGGCTCACAAACAGATGTGTAGATACTAATTGAAAACTGGCGCTTTTTTCAGTTTGTATCAACAACAAGCAGACTAAAATCGCCCACCCGATTGAGATACTTGAAACCAGTATCAAGAAATGTGCCCGCTTTAACGACCAATTAATTGACAGTTGGTTTACCCCTGAGTTAATCCAACTCATAGCCTCGTATCATATCAATTACCATCTTCCTTAGATGGTAAAGATTGGGAAAACCAACCATGCATAGACTATCAAATAAGAATATTCTATCTTAAAAAAGAGCCCCAACAAAGTTTTCATTCTGAAATAATATCCCCAATATATCGAGTTATTTGTTAGCATAAAGCATAATTAAATATTATATTGACATATTAAGACGAATATATTATATCTTTGCAAAATAATTATAAGAGGATATATACGCATGGATTTATTTGCTAAAAAATCAATAGAAGGTTTGCTAAAGGAGTCTAATGAGACTAGCAGTCATTCTTTAAAAAAGACCTTAGGCCCTGGTAAGTTAGTTGCATTGGGAGTTGGAGCAATTATTGGAGCCGGATTATTTTCCATAACCGGTGGTGCAGCTGCAGAATTAGCCGGACCAGCAATTACCATTTCTTTTTTAATAGCAGCGATTGGCTGTTGCTTTGCAGGATTATGTTATGCTGAGTTTGCTTCAATGATTCCTGTTGCGGGAAGTGCATATACCTATTCGTATGCAACTATGGGCGAATTTATTGCCTGGATTATTGGCTGGGATCTGGTTCTGGAATATGCCGTTGCTGCTGCAACAGTAAGTATCAGCTGGAGCCGGTATTTAATAAAATTCCTCGATGGATTTGGAGTTCATCTACCTTCGAGCCTGGCAGCATGCCCATGGGAAGGAGGAGTAGTCAATTTGCCTGCTGTATTTATTGTAATTCTGATGAGTCTACTTTTAATGAGAGGAACAGAAGGCAGCACAAAATTTAATAGCTTTATTGTAGCATTAAAAATTGGAGTAGTTCTTATCTTTATTTTCCTTGGATGGCAATATATTAATCTGGATAATTACACTCCCTATATTCCTGAGAATACCGGAAAATTTGGCGCATACGGATGGACGGGGATTCTACGTGCAGCAGCTGTTGTTTTCTTTGCATTCATTGGATTTGATGCAGTAAGTACTGCTGCTCAGGAAGCAAAGAATCCAAAGCGAAATATGCCTATTGGTATCCTTGCCTCGTTATTAATATGTACTGTTTTGTATTTTCTGTTCGCTCATGTAATGACTGGCGTTGCAAATTACACTGAATTTAAAGGTCATGATGGTATTGCTCCTGTAGCAATAGCAATTGAACATATGGGACATGCTGACGCAAGCGGACTGATTCATCCTGATTATCCATGGCTTAACCGTGCAATTATATTGGCTATCCTTGCCGGATACTCTTCTGTAATAATGGTTATGCTTTTAGGACAAAGTCGCGTATTCTATAGCATGAGTAAAGATGGTCTGTTACCTAAGTTATTCTCTGAAATTCATCCCAAGTTCCGTACTCCGGCAAAGAGTAATTTACTATTTTTACTGCTTGTCAGCATATTTGCCGCTTTCGTACCTTCGAATATTGCAGGTGAAATGACCAGCATCGGAACTCTTCTTGCCTTCATACTGGTATGTATTGGAATCATTGTTTTAAGGAAAAAAATGCCAAATGCTCCAAGAGCATTTAAAACACCTTTTGTTCCATTTGTTCCTATTTGCGGAGTACTAACTTGTTTGTCGTTGATGATTTTTCTTCCTGCAGATACATGGATCCGATTAATAGTTTGGATGTTAATTGGTCTGGATATTTACGCAGCATACGGAATGAAAAACAGTAAAATAGCTGTTTGGGATGGAAAAGAAAGATCTGGGCAATCAGTATTAAACATCACCGGAGTTTCACTATCCGTTATTCTTATCTTTGTGGCTTTCGCTCATCAGATAACAGCTGGATGGGAAAGCAATAAGATTTTATTAATAACTGCTTTGGTTCTTTCTGTATTCCATATCTTTATTTTCGGAATGCGATTAATAAATAATTCTTCGGTACCGGCAATTGGTAGAATAAGATTTGCCTGTCTGAGAGTAGTCAACAAGAACCCTTTTATAAAAGAACAAGAGAACAAGGAAGATTGAAAATAAAATAGAATATTACATTTCTATAACGGGGCTATTTCTGAACTAATTCAGAGATAGCCCTTTTCCATTGCTTAACCTGTTCATAATGAATAATAAGTTATCCAAAATGGAAAACTTTTATAATTTAGAAAGAAAAAAAGTTTTCCAAAAATTTCATATTTAACATAGTTAAGCGAAACAACATATTGTTATATCTACTATCTTTGTTTCGGTTTTGGTAACAACGTTTATGCTTTAGGAGAAAAGGGAATACCGTGAAATCCGGTAACAGTACCCGCTGCTGTGATTCTCGAAGAACTTGAGTAACAAGCCACTGCATTTATTTGTGGGAAGGCACTTTAAGGGAGAGATAAGTCAGAAGACCTGCCAGAACTTACACATATAGATTATCTTATGCTTTCGGGAGTTAAAGCAAGAGAAAATAGGAATTCGCCAGGATAGAGATATCTTTGGGCGCTAATCTCTTACCGACCTATTCTCTTTCCTCTTCCTTATGCAAAGTATTCTAAATGTGACAACTTATTTAGATTAAAAGTTTCACAAAAAGAATAAGAATATGAACTACGCTGAGATTTGTATTATCAAAAGAGATGGGAAAAAGGAAGATTTCTCTATCAGTAAAATCAAGAGTGCTGTAACAAAAGCATTCGATGCAACAGGTATCACGAACGAAGATAAGTTGATAGCTGATATTACAATGCGTGTAATCAGTAACTTTACTAACCCTACTATTTCTGTAGAAGAAATTCAGGACCTAGTTGAAAAGGAAATAATGAAAGTTCAACCTGAGGTGGCTAAGAAATATATCATCTACCGTGAGTGGAGAAATACAGAGCGCGAAAAAAAGAGCCAGATTAAGCAAATCATGGATGGTATTGTTGCTATTGATAAGAACGACGTAAATCTCAGCAATGCAAATATGTCGAGTCATACTCCGGCAGGACAGATGATGACTTTCGCTTCGGAAGTCACAAAAAACTATACCTACAGATATTTGCTTCCAAAGAAATTTGCTACAGCTCACCAGCTGGGAGATATTCATATACATGATCTGGATTATTACCCTACTAAGACTACCACCTGTATCCAGTATGATATGGATGATCTCTTCGAGCGTGGATTCCGTACCAAGAACGGTAGTATCCGCACTCCCCAATCCATACAGAGCTATGCTACACTGGCAACTATTATCTTCCAGACAAATCAGAATGAACAACATGGGGGACAGTCAATACCGGCGTTTGATTTCTTTATGGCAAAGGGTGTTTTAAAATCGTTCAGAAAACACCTGACTTCCCTTCTTGGATTCTATACATCTATTGAAGGAGCAAGTGCTGACGAGAAATCAATAAAAGCCATTGTTGGCGAACAAGTATCTTCAGTAAAAACGAGCGAACAGGAAAAAGAGGCTTTACGAGTGGCTCTAACTGCTATAGGCATTAACATCGAAAAAGATGTAGTGAACAAGATTATTGAGAAAGCTTACGCTTCTACCAGAAAAGATACTCATCAGGCAATGGAGGGATTTATCCACAACCTGAACACTATGCATTCCAGAGGAGGTAATCAGGTGGTTTTCAGTTCTATTAATTATGGAACAGATACTTCGGCAGAAGGAAGACTGGTGATTGAGGAATTGCTGACTACTACAATGGAAGGCTTGGGAGGCCGTGGAGAAGTTCCGGTATTCCCTATTCAGATCTTTAAAATAAAGAATGGTGTCTCTTATTCCGAAGAAGATTATCAGAAAGCAATGGAAGATTTTGATGCTGCCATGGATGGAAAAGTAAAATTCAGCACTCCGAACTTTGATCTTTTCCTGAAAGCATGCCGCACTACTGCTAAGGCACTCTTTCCAAACTTTATGTTTCTGGATACTCCTTATAATACAAACGAACTTTGGAGAGCTGAAGATCCGAAACGTTACAGATATGAACTGGCTACAATGGGATGCCGCACACGTGTTTACGAGAATGTAGCCGGAGAGAAAAGTTCTCTTGGACGAGGAAATCTCTCTTTCACTACAATAAATATGCCCCGCCTCGCTATTGAAGCTCACAGAAAAGCTGAAAAGTTAGTGGGAACATCTGATAAAGAAGCTTTTGAAACAAAGGAAAAAGAACTTTTCCTTAAATCGGTTCACAGCATGGCTGAACTGGTTGCCGACCAACTTTATGCTCGTTATGAGTATCAGCGCACAGCACTTGCACGTCAGTTCCCATTTATGATGGGTAATGATGTTTGGAAAGGCGGCGGTGATCTTGATCCCAACCAGGAAGTGGGCGATGTGCTTCGCAGCGGAACGCTGGGTATTGGCTTTATAGGTGGTCATAATGCAATGATGGCTCTTTACGGAGAGGGACACGGTCACAGTCAGAAGGCCTGGAATACACTATATGAAACCATTCAAGAGATGAACAAGGTGGTGGAAGAATACAAAACCAAGTATAACCTGAATTATTCTATCCTTGCCACTCCGGCCGAAGGGTTATCGGGACGATTTACAAAGATAGACCGTAAGAAATATGGTAAGATTGCCGGAGTAACCGACAATGATTATTATGTAAATTCTTTCCATGTAGATGTTAAGGAACCAATCAGCATTGTAGATAAAATTAAGTGCGAAGCTCCTTTCCATGCCATCACCCGCGGCGGACACATTACTTATGTGGAGCTGGATGGTGAAGCACAGAAGAATGTAAAGGCAATTACCAAAATTGTGAAAGTAATGCACGATGAAGGTATTGGTTACGGTTCAATCAATCACCCGGTAGATACCTGCAACTCTTGCGGATACAAGGGAGTTATTTATGATAAATGTCCGGTGTGTGGAAGTGAAAATATCATGAGAATGAGAAGAATCACCGGATATCTTACCGGAGATCTTAGCACATGGAATTCATCTAAACGTGCAGAAGAGCGCGACCGTGTAAAACATCACTAATCTTTTTTTTAATAAAAGGAACAAACCGCAAAAGACTGTTTATGATCTGTTCTTGCAAATTCAATTATTGAATTTAAGTTTCCAATAAAATATAAATAAATGGAGGGAGCCTGACTTTTTACTTCTCTCCATTTATGAAAACAAGAAATAGAAATGGCGAAACCTCTTTATATGCTATTCACCTATCCCGAAACCATTGTTGACGGAGATGGTATACGTTATTCCATTTATCTGGCTGGATGCCGGCATCATTGTCCGGGATGTCAGAATCCCAGTACATGGAATCCGGTGCAAGGTACGCTTTTAACCGAGGAGGTAATCAGTAAAATAATCCGGGAGATTAATGCCAATCCGTTATTGGATGGCATAACTTTCTCGGGTGGTGATCCTTTTTACAATCCGGAAGCTTTCCTGCCATTTATAAAAAGAATAAAGGAGGAAACAAAACAAAACGTATGGTGCTACACCGGCTATACTTATGAAGAGTTGCTGGCAGATCCTAAGTTAAATGCCATTCTTCCTTATATTGATACGTTGGTAGACGGACGATTCGTGCAAGCTGAATATTCTCCTTACCTGGAATTCCGGGGAAGTGCCAACCAGCGGATTATTCATCTGAAGAAGATGAACAGAAACAAGCCTGTTCATAAAATAGTTATGCCGGGAATGCTATATCAAACAGTATAAGGTAAAATCAAATTAAAGTTGGACAAATGACAACGTTCTTTCTAAATGCTATATCAAACAGCATAAGATAAAGTCAGCTGCACAATTAAAATAAAAAGAAGCCTCGCAAAGAAAGTAGATTATTCTTTGCGAGGCTTCTTTTTGTTATAGCTCAGCAGGCTGTTCTACTTAAAGAAATACCTGATTATATCATTGAAGTTTGCCCATATCAGTAAACCAAACAGCAGGAACATACCAACCATCTGTGCGTATTCCATAAATTTCTCGCTTGGTTTGCGGCGCGCTATCATTTCATAAACAATAAATATAGCATGTCCGCCATCCAATGCAGGAATAGGCAGAATGTTCATAAAAGCAAGAATGATAGAAAGGAAAGCAGTCATTTCCCAGAAACGTTGCCAATCCCATTGTGCAGGGAAAATGCTACCAATAGTTCCAAATCCACCTAAGCTGTTAGCTCCTTCTTTGGTGAATACATACTTCATATCGCTGATATATCCTTTAAGCGTATTTACTCCGAGAGTAATACCTGCAGGGAAAGATTCAAAGAATCCATATTCTTTATTCACAACCTTAAAGAAGTGATCCGGACGATATGCGAAAGCTCCACCTTTATAAAGAGAGTCCAACTGCACTTTCACTGTATCAGTTACACCGGCTCTGACGTATGCAATGGTTACATTTCTTGATGCACCCTTAACACTATCCTTTAGAGCAGCAGCTTTAAGCTTATCAACCACTTCCATATAGTCGTTAAATGCAGGAGTAGAAATTCCGTTGATAGCAATAATACTATCACCTCTTTGCATTCCCGCTTTTGCATATCCATTATTTGGAATAATGCTATCAATAACATACGGATAACGGCAATCGGACAAATATGTATTTGCAGCCATCAGCTGATTCATGAAATCTTTAGGAATAGGTACTATTGCTTCTTTTCCATGACGTAGTACAGTTACTTCTTGGGCGTTATAAATCTGGCGATGCGCTTTAGGGAAACGTACCAGTTCTTCACCATCGGCCGAAAGAAGAATATCTCCGTTCTGGAAACCAACCTTCTGAGCTACCTCGCTGAACTGCATACCCATCTTCATATCTTTTGGAAGCATATATGATTCGCCCCAAGTGAAAAGAATCATGGAATAGATAAACAATGCCAGCAAAAAGTTAAATACTACCCCGGCAACAATAATCAGAAATCGTTGTCCGGCAGGTTTTGAACGAAACTCCCATGATTTTGGAGGTTCTTTCATTTGCTCTTTATCCATTGATTCGTCAATCATTCCGGATATTTTGCAATAGCCGCCCAAAGGCAACCACCCTATACCATATTCTGTATCACTGTTCTTTGGTTTAAATTTAAATAGCGAGAATCCCCAGTCGAAAAACATATAGAATTTCTCTACCCTAACCTTAAAAAGACGAGCAAAAAGGAAATGCCCACCTTCATGTATAAGAATTAATAATGATAAACTCATTATTAATTGCAGGGCACGGATCAAAAATGTTTCCATCAATAATTATCTATTAAATATTAAAATTCATTATTTCTTTTGCAACTCTACGTGCTTCTGCATCGGTTGCCACATAATCATCATACATTGGTGTCTTTATATAGCTCACTGTTTGCATAACTTTTTCTATAACATCGCTCATTCCCAGGAAGCTAACCCTATTACGAAGGAAAGCAGCCACGGCAATTTCGTTGGCAGCGTTCACAATACAAGGCATGTTTCCTGCCTGGTGCAATGCTTCGTAAGCCAATGCCAGATTTCTGAAACGAGTGGTATCTGGTTTCTCGAAAGTAAGATTGCCACAAGTTGAGAAGTCCAGACGGTCGAACGAAGAAAGAAGGCGATCAGGATACGAGAAAGCGTACTGTATTGGCACACGCATATCCGGCACACCGAGTTGTGCTTTTACTGCTCCGTCTTCGAACTGCACCATTGAGTGAATAATTGACTGTGGATGAACCACTACATCAATTTGTTCCGGTTTCAATCCGAATAACCATTTAGCTTCAATAACCTCGAAACCTTTATTCATCATAGAAGCAGAGTCGATAGTTATTTTGGCACCCATATCCCAGTTGGGATGTTTCAGCGCCTGAACTTTAGTTACGGTCTTTAGCTGAGATAAGTTGCAAGTACGGAATGGTCCGCCGGAAGCGGTAAGTATTATTTTCTCTACGTTATTTCCTACCTCTCCTACCAGACACTGGAAAACTGCCGAATGTTCAGAATCCACCGGCAATATTGCTGTGCCAAACTGCTGAGCAAGATCATTGATCAGTTCGCCGGCCACAACAAGTGTTTCCTTATTTGCAAGAGCTATTTTCTTCTTTGCACGAATAGCGTTGATTGTGGGTTTAAGTCCCGCAAAACCAACCATTGCTGTAAGAACGATATCAATCGGTTCAGCCTCCACTACTTGTGCCAAAGCATCATCACCGGCATAAACCTTAATAGGTAAATCGTTCAATGCTTCTTTTAATTGAATATATTTTGCTTCGTTGGCTATGACAACAACCTCGGGCATAAACTTCCGGGCCTGTTCTATAAGCAGCTCCACCTGATTATTGGCTGTCAGTGCATATACTTCATATAAATCAGAATGTTCGGCTATCACCTGCAAAGCTTGTGTGCCTATACTTCCTGTTGATCCTAATATTGCTATTTGTTTTTTCATTATTGTTGTTAAAAGACAATCTGTTTTTCACCTGAATAAAAGGTCGGTGGCGTTTTTTAATATTCATTATCAGCATATTACTGATAAAAAAGAAGGAATGGTAAGCTCATTTTCTGAATATTAGTATCGTTTGCTAAAGAAGGCATTCACCATGCACAATCCATCTACAATTTACTAACAATTTTTCTAAAAGGCTATACTCAATTTATCCTACGCCACATTATTGTTTTAAAAGACACAAATGTAAGCAATTAACCCAATGTTACATAGCTTTCTTTATTCATTTTAACGAAAAAACAAGAAATAAAAAGAATATACCGGTCAAAGATTAGGATACTTCCCATCAATAGTTCTTAAATAGCAGTAGATATAAAGTTAAAAAGCTCTAGACCTTTTATACTCTAAGTCTACACTATTTTTAATAAAAGAGTAGGTCTTTATTCAAATTATTGATGAATAATGAATTAAACTATAACCAGAAAACAACTTAAGATGGGTAATATAGCAGACTAATTGCAAGATTGGTTTATATAAGAATTTTACAGAAAGAAGAATTATGGAATCAGTCAGGTAGAGATTTTTGGAATCAGATTAATTTAATTCCATTTGGGCTAAAAGGTCCTGAAGGGAAGAGCAGACATATTCTTTGCCATTTTTAGAAAAGAGCCAGGAATCAGCAGCTTCATCTACCGTTACAAAATCTTTTGCATCAGGAGAAATTTTATAACCATTTCTAACCAATGCACGTTCTGTCCAGTATGCACGATAGCCTGTTCCAATGGTTTTAAGAGATACTTCGCGAGGAGTTTCTGCGTGTTTTACCATAAAGTTACCGGTTGATGGATCGAAACGATAAGAGTTGTTGGCAAAAACTTTCTGAAAACGATTGGTAAGAATCAGATCTTCCGGCGTACCTACGGCAATGCCATGTTTGGGAGTCATCAGCCAAAGCTTGTCTGCCGTTTGCAAAGCAAGATCGAGTTCGTGAGTAGACAGCACAATTGCCTTATTTGTCTGCCGTGCAAGTTCATGAAGAAGCATCATCACCTCTACCCTGTTGTTAATATCCAGGTGAGCGGTAGGTTCGTCCAGCAAAATAACCGGAGTATCCTGCACCAAGGCCTTAGCTATCATTGCTCGTTGACGTTCGCCATCAGAGAGTTCATTGATGAAATGATCGGCATATCCTTCGAGATGTACCTGAGAAAGAGCTGTATTTACCAGTTCTTTGTCGTGATCGGTTAATTTCCCCAGCCAGTCGGTATATGGATTTCTGCCCATTGCCACCAGGTTGAAAACTGTGAGGTTGCTCACTTCCACCCGATCAGTAAGTACAAGCGAAAGCAAACGTGCTTTATCAGAAATCGATTGTTTTCCTAAGGGAAGGTTGTCAATACGGACTTCTCCACGCAATGGAGGCTGAAGTCCGGCTATTGTACGCAAAAGGGTTGATTTTCCACATCCATTTGGACCAATCAGACAAACCATTTCTCCCTGAAAAACCTCGAGAGCTAGACGTATCTGAACCGGATAGGTGGCCTTCCGGGTTACATATCCGATAGTTAAATCGTGGGTTTGTATAATTGCATCGGGCATGATTCTATGAGGAAGATCTATCAGTCGAGTGTTTCCACTTCTTCCAGCGACAATAATCCTTCAGGAAGATCAACAGTCATTTGTTTTTTCTTGTGATCCATGTCCAAAATAAACTCTTCCTGAGCAGGAATAAGTATTTCTTCACCGTCTTTATCGAGTACAAAGAGCGTATTAATGGTGGATTCATCAACTTCAACCACCGTACCTATATCGCCGTGACGTTTATCTATAACCCGGAAACCAACAAAGTAATCCCAGACAAGTTCATCTACAGAAGATTCTTCGGCATACTTCACCGGGAAATAGACTTCAACATTGGTAAACATACGCCCTTTTTCGGCACTATCTATCCCTTCTAGTTTAATCAAAGCGGTAGAATCCGACCGAAAGCGGTATTCTTCAATAAAAAACGGAACAAAAATGCCATCGAGCAAGCAGATGAAATAGTCGCAGTCTACCCTATCAAACACATCGTCTGTAAAGGTAAACGACAACTCACCATGAATGCCGTGAGGCTTATTAAAAAGGCCTATCTTATATACTTCTTCCCGTTTTATCATTCTTGTATACGTGTAATGCGTGCACCAAGAGCATTTAGTCGTCTTTCGATATCCTGGTAACCACGGTCAATCTGTTCTATGTTATTAATACGGCTTATTCCTGATGCGCTCATAGCAGCAATCAACAAAGCAATTCCGGCACGAATATCAGGAGAGGTCATATTTCCGCCACGTAACCTGAACTGGTGATCGTGACCGATGACAACTGCACGGTGAGGGTCGCATAAAATAATCTGTGCGCCCATGTCTATCAGTTTATCCACGAAGAACAGGCGGCTTTCAAACATTTTCTGGTGAATAAGTACACTTCCTTTTGCCTGAGTAGCTACCACAAGCATCACACTTAAAAGGTCAGGAGTAAGTCCCGGCCATGGAGCATCGGCAATAGTCATAATAGAACCATCCATGAATGAGTCTATCTGATAACTATCCTGTGCAGGAATATAAATATCATCACCACGTTGTTCCAGCTTAATACCCAATCTACGGAAACTTTCAGGGATAATTCCCAGATTCTCGTAAGATACATTCTTAATGGTTAGTTCACTGCGAGTCATTGCAGCCATACCAATAAAGCTTCCTACTTCAATCATATCAGGCAGAACGGTATGAGTGGTTCCGCCAAGGCTTTCAACACCTTCAATAATGAGCAGGTTTGAAGCAATTCCACTAATCTTCGCTCCCATTCTGTTCAACATCTTGCAAAGTTGTTGCAGATAAGGTTCGCAGGCAGCGTTATAAATAGTTGTTGTTCCTTTAGCCAATACAGCAGCCATCACAATATTTGCAGTACCGGTTACGGAAGCTTCATCAAGTAAAAGGTCAGCACCTTTAAGCTGATCCGCTTTTATTTCGAAAACACCTCTGTCATCAATATAATTAAATTCGGCACCTAGCTTCTGTATACCCAGGAAATGAGTATCCAAACGGCGGCGACCAATCTTGTCTCCTCCGGGTTTTGATATAAGCGCCTTTCCAAAACGGGCAATCATCGGGCCAATAAGCATTACCGATCCACGAAGGCTGGAACACTTTTTCAGGAACTCATCACTTTCCAAATAAGCAAGATCTACATTCTCTGCTTTGAAAGAATAAGTATCAACCTCTGTTTTGGCAACTGTTACCCCCATATTTCTCATCAACTGGATAAGATTATTCACATCCAAGATATCGGGAATGTTACTCACAATAACCTCTTCGGAAGTTAGTAATGTTGCACAAATAATCTGCAGTACTTCGTTCTTTGCTCCTTGTGGGATAATCTCTCCACAAAGCTTGTGTCCTCCTTCTATTACAAATGAAGCCATAGTTTGGTGTTTTAATTATTATTTAGAGTAGCGGCGTGTGTTATTGGTCGGCTTAGTCTTACGGAAAAGAATAGCTTTTGTTTCCATAAGCTTAATTGATTCTGCATCAAGTGTTATCTTACCGTTAGTATATTCGCTTAAATCATCAAATATTTTACGGTCGTCAACATTATCCTTATTCCAGTTCATAAAACTTTTTTTCATGTGGTTAGCCACTAAGTTAACCAATTGTTTCTTCTCTTCACCTTCAGGATAATTGGCAGCAAGCTTAATCATCTTTTCCAAAGTACGGCCGTAATGACGATAACGAATCTTTGAGCTTGGATAAGGAATCACATCTGGTTTAGTAATCAGATTATCTTTCTTGATAATTTCATATGGGAAATCAATATCCAGTTTAAAATCGGACATAATTGCCAGGTGATCCCAAAGCTTATGCTTAAAGTCGGGCACATCACGCAAATGAGGGAACATATTTCCCATGATATTGATTATTGAATTTGCACAACGTTGTCTTTCAGCTCTGTCCTCAATAGTCAGGCAATGATCAACCATGTTCTGAATGCTTCGTCCGTATTCGGGAAGCGGTAATACTCGTTGTTGAGTGTTATATTCCATTTATTGAAATTTGTTTTTATCGTTTATTACAGCAAATTCTTAGGCATGGTAGCCACAAATTCTTTCAGGTAGAAAGGTTCGAAGTAGGCAACATCTTTGAAATCGCTCTTAGCGTAAGCCTTCTCCGCCAATGGGAACATAAGCTTGGCTACCGGAAAGATATCATCAATGAAGTGTGCATTAGGATGAGTAATCTTCTCTCTGCACTTTGCGGCTCCGTTTCCAAAGAAATAAACAGGATGTTCATTAAGGAAGTCAAGATAAGAATTTTCATCCACAATATCTGCGGAAATCCCACGCTTCACATTCAGCGCACGATCGTAAACAGCTGCATAAACTTCCATTCTTCGTGCATCAATCATTGGACAAAGTAAAGCATCTTCGGGTAAATCATGATACAACAGAACTGGAACTGTAAGCACTTCCAGGGTGGGAATGCCTATTAACGGAATATTTCGTCCGTAACAAACGCCTTTTGCCATTGAAACACCTATTCGTAGTCCGGTATATGATCCGGGGCCGCAGCTTACAGCCACAGCATCAAGCACAATTGCCCGACTATCTGCAAATGAAAGTGCTTCATCAACAAAAACGCCTAAAGATACAGCATGAGACGGGCCGTTGAAATCTTCTTTATTGAAGATTGCCAGGCCGTCCTCGCTGATAGCAACCGAACAAACGGTTGTAGAGGTTTCAATATGTAAAATACAAGGCATAAATTTTCTTCTTTAATGATGCAAAAATACACTTTTTACATATAAAAACCCCTATTTTATAGAAAATAAATTATAACGGCATGTTTCCGTGTTTCTTTGGCGGATTGGTTTGCATTTTGTTATGCGCCATATCCAATGCCTGAATTAACTTGAAACGTGTCTGCTTTGGAAGAATTATTTCATCAATATATCCCAATTCTGCTGCCTGATATGGATTAGCAAAGTTTTCTTTGTAATCTTCAATTGCTTGTTTTTTAGTTTCTTCATCGGCCTTGCGATATAGAATATTAACAGCACCTTCTGCTCCCATCACTGCAATTTCTGCATTTGGATAAGCAAGATTCACATCAGAACCGGTTTGTTTGCTGGCCATAACAATATATGCGCCACCGTAAGCCTTACGAGTAATCAAAGTAATCTTTGGCACTGTAGCCTCAGCGTAAGCATAAACAATCTTAGCACCGTGACGGATAATACCATTGTGCTCTTGTGTGCATCCTGGAAGGAATCCCGGAACATCTTCGAATGTAATCAATGGAATATTAAAGCAGTCGCAGAAACGGATAAAGCGTGAAATCTTATCAGATGCATCAATATCAAGCACACCTGCAAGGTAAGCTGGCTGATTTGCTACGATACCCACTGATTTTCCACCCAAACGAGCAAAACCAATAACTGCATTCTTAGCAAAATGAGGCATTACTTCAAAGAAGTAGTGATCATCGACTACCGGTTCAATAATATCTTTGATATCATAAGGGATATTTGGATCTGCAGGAACAACGCTATTTAATGATTCTTCTTCACGATGAATATCATCTGTACTTGAAGTAGAAGGAGCATCTTCCATATTGTTTGAAGGAAGGAAGCTCAGCAGCTCACGGATTCCCATCAAAACTTCTTCTTCTGAATTGCTAAGGAAATGAGTTACACCACTCTTACTGCTATGAGTATAAGCTCCGCCCAGTTCTTCTTTGCTCACATCTTCGTGAGTAACAGTCTTCACTACATCAGGACCGGTTACAAACATGTGGCTCTTTTCCTTTACCATGAAGATAAAGTCGGTCAAAGCAGGAGAATAACAAGCACCTCCGGCACAAGGACCAAGAATTGCTGAAATCTGAGGAATTACACCCGAAGCGATTGTATTCTGGTAGAAAATAGAAGCATAACCAGTCAAGCTTTCTACACCTTCCTGAATACGTGCACCACCTGAATCATTCAAAGCAATAACCGGAGCACCGTTCTTAAGTGCCAGTTCCTGTACCTTTACAATCTTCTTTGAATTTGTTGCACTAAGAGTTCCACCATAAACAGTAAAATCATAAGCGTAAACAAAAACAAGACGTCCGTCAATCTTTCCGTAACCGGAAATTACTCCATCTCCAGGTATTTTATTCTTGTCCATACCGAAGTTTGAACAACGGTGAACCATTAATTTATCTAGTTCAACAAATGTACCTTTATCAAGAAGTGTATCAATACGTTCGCGTGCAGTCATCTTACCAGATTCGTGCTGTTTTTCTATCTTGCTTACTCCGCCGCCTAACTCGGCATTTTTGTTTCTTTCAACAAAGCGGCTATATAAATCTTCTTTTTCCATAACTATGCATTAACAACGTTTAAATCCAGTAAGATCAATTGTTGGTCACTATTCACGGAGTCACCTTCATTTACCAGAATATCTTTAATATAACAATCAGATGTTACCTTGTAATTACTTTGCATTTTCATTGCTTCGATTACAGCAACAGTATCTCCGGCAGCAACAAAATCACCAACTTTTACTGGTATTTTCACGATTTTACCCGGCATTGGAGATACAATTTTATCTTCTTGTCTCTCGTCTTCTTTCTTTCTCATACGAAGATATTTTGCGTTAGTGTCAACAATATCCACATTATAAGCCGAAAAAAGAGTATTTACTTTGTAATTCTTACCATTATCAGAACGGATCAATTCGGCATTATATGATTTACCTTCGTGAAGAATAGAGCAAGCTCCATTCTCGGCCATGGTAACATCAACTTCATACTCTACTCCGTCAATTGTCAGACGAACATTATTGCCATCTTTTTCAAGAAGTTCAATCTCTGCTATTCTGTTTCCAATACGTACTTCCATTTGTGCTTGTTTTAAATTCTCAATACTCCTTTATGCAAACCAAATTCTCTCCAGCGACTGATAGGACGATTATCCGTTCCTTGACTAGAGCTATTCTCTTCAAGATTCATCAGATAATCAATATATGCAGCAATCATTGCTACATTTTCAGTTTCTGTTCCGTCATCAGTAGAAAGACCTTTCTGAAGTCTTTCAGCATTTTTCTGGATAAAACCAGTATCATACTTCCCGTTTACAAAATCGGGAGTATCCATAATGCTTCTTAAATAACTGATATTAGTCTTAACGCCGGTTATTTTATATTCGTGAAGCACGCGACGCATACGTTCTATTGCATAAGTACGATTAACAGCCCATACAATCAACTTGCCAATCATGGGGTCATAATGGATAGGAATCTCATATCCCTCATAAACATAGCTATCTATACGAACACCTATTCCGTTAGGTTCTGTAATCTGACGAATCACACCCGGACAAGGCATGAAGTTAAATTCAGCGTCTTCAGCACAGATACGGCATTCAATAGCATGTCCTCTTTGCTGTATATCTTCTTGTTTAAGTCTTAACGGAACTCCATTGGCAACGTGAATTTGTTCTTTTACAAGGTCCACACCCAGAACTTCTTCAGTAATAGGATGCTCTACCTGTAAGCGGGTATTCATTTCAAGGAAATAGAAGTTACGATTCTTATCTACCAGGAATTCTATTGTTCCTGCTCCGATATAATTCACAGCTTTAGCAGCAGCAACAGCTGCATTTCCCATTTCTTCTCTCAACTCCGGAGTCACAAAAGGAGATGGACTCTCTTCTACAATCTTTTGATTGCGTCGTTGAACAGAACATTCCCTTTCACATAAATGAATTACATTACCGTAATTATCACCTAGAATTTGGAATTCTATGTGGTGAGGTTCTTCAACAAACTTTTCGAGATAAACAGTATCGTCTCCAAAAGAAGAAAGAGCTTCTGATTTAGCAGTTGTATATGCTTCTTCCACTTCGCTTTCACTGTGAATAAGACGCATACCTTTACCACCGCCTCCCATAGAAGCCTTCAACATAACAGGATAACCAATTTGGTTGCAAACGTCGATTGCTTCGTTTACATCTTTCAGGCTTTGTTCAGTTCCCGGTACTACAGGAACATTTGCCTTAATCATCTGTTTACGTGCAGAGATTTTATCTCCCATCAAATCCATAGTCTCAGCATTGGGACCAATAAAGATGATGCCTTCTTCTTTACATCGACTGGCAAACGAAGAATTTTCTGATAAAAAGCCATACCCCGGATGGATAGCATCCACTTGATGAGTTTTGGCCACTTCGATTATTTTTTCGATATTAAGATAACTGTCTTTTGATGCAGCCCCACCTACACAGTAAGCTTCGTCAGCATATAAGACATGTTTAGCCGTTCTATCCGCTTCCGAAAATATAGCAATGGATTCAATTTCCATTTCTCTGCAAGAGCGCATTACTCTTACTGCAATTTCACCACGGTTAGCAACTAAGATTCTTTTAATCATATTTTCCATATTTGGTACAACAATTTGCTCCATCCAAAAGGATAGAACAATTCCAGTATAGTTTTTCAAAAATTAGATTTAATAACGTCTGTTTTATTCCTAACCCACGAGGATATAAACTTTTAACGAATGGCAGGTCTTCTGACTTACTCTCCTCTTGAATGCCTTCCCGACAAAAGCCAGTGGCAAAAGTGTTTTCAAGATTCTTAAACAGAGCTTCACAGCAGCGGGACTGTCCAGGATTTACACCTGATTCCCTTTTAATCGCAATCATAGTTGAACAATTGCAAACCAATTCGGGGGCAAAGATAACAATTATGAATAATTTTGAAACATATTTAAAGAGAAAACATTATTTTTGCAAAAAACATACTCATATGATACAATCAATGACCGGATATGGGAAAGCCACTTTAACCCTGTCTGACAAGAAGATTAACGTTGAAATTAAATCACTTAATAGCAAAGCTTTAGACTTATCTGCACGCATTGCTCCAATTTACCGTGAGAAGGAAATGGAAATTCGTAATGAACTTGCAAAAGTTCTGGAACGTGGAAAAGTTGATTTCAGCCTTTGGATAGATAAAGGAGAGGCAGATATTGTAACTCCAATAAACGCAGCTGTTATTGAAGGATACTACAAACAAATCAAACAACTGTCTGATTCACTTGATATTCCTATGCCTTCCGACTGGTTTAAGGTATTGCTTCGCATGCCGGATGTAATGACAAAGAATGATGTTCAGGAACTTTCTGAAGAAGAATGGGCAGAAGCACATCAGGCTATCGAGCAAGCAATTGAACACCTTGTTGCTTTTCGTAAACAGGAAGGAGAAGCTTTAGCGAAAAAGTTCAGCGAAAAGATAGCAAATATCCGAGCTTTACTTGACTCTGTAGCACCTCACGAAGCCGAACGAATTGAAAAGATTAAAGCACGTATTACCGATGCGCTTGAAAAAACTGCGAGTGTAGATTATGACAAAAACCGTTTAGAGCAGGAACTCATTTATTATATTGAGAAACTTGATATTAACGAAGAGAAACAACGCCTGGCTAATCATCTTACATATTTTATCAACACAATGGAAGATGGCAGCGGTCAGGGAAAGAAACTTGGATTCATTGCTCAGGAAATGGGACGTGAAATCAACACATTGGGAAGTAAATCGAATAATGCAGAACTGCAAAAGATTGTGGTTCAAATGAAAGATGAATTGGAACAAATCAAAGAGCAAGTTTTAAACGTAATGTAATTATGAGCGGAAAATTAATTATATTCTCAGCACCATCAGGCTCTGGTAAGTCTACAATGATAAATTATTTGTTAAAGCAGGGCCTTCACCTTGCTTTTTCTATTTCAGCTACCAGTCGCCAACCAAGAGGGACCGAACAACATGGAGTAGAATACTTTTTTCTTTCTCCGGAAGAGTTTCGTAAACGTATCGAAAATGACGAGTTTCTAGAATATGAGGAAGTATACAAAGACAGATTCTACGGAACTTTAAAGGCACAAGTTGAAAAACAACTGTCAGCAGGAGAAAATGTAATTTTCGATGTTGATGTTGTAGGCGGATGCAATATTAAGAAATACTACGGTAACCGTGCACTCTCCGTATTTATTCAGCCACCCTCAATGGAAGAACTTCGTAAGAGACTGGAAGGAAGAGGCACAGACGAACCTGCAGTTATAGAAAGCCGCCTTGCAAAAGCTGAGTTCGAATTGGGATTTGCAGAGAAATTCGACGTTGTGATTATTAACGATGAAATTGAAGAAGCTCGCGCCAAAGCTCTGAAAGTTATTAAAGAGTTTCTGGATAAATAATTCTTTTATTTCTTCTGAGCTGAATATTTTATAATGAAAATTAAAACTGGTATTTTCGGAGGAACCTTTAATCCAATTCATATTGGGCACCTGGCACTGGCAAACTATATTTGCGAGTTCGAGGAGCTTGACGAACTGTGGTTTTTAGTCACTCCACAGAATCCTTTGCGCAAGGGAGCTGATTTTCTTGATGACAACAAGCGGTTAGAGCTTGTAAAACTTGCAACAGAAGGTTATTCCAAATTCGTTGCTTCAGATTTTGAATTACATTTGCCAAAGCCATCATATACATGCAATACGCTTGATGAATTAAAGAAAGCTTATCCTGAAAGGGAGTTTGTACTTATTATCGGCGCTGATAACTGGCTGATATTCGATAAGTGGAAAGATTATCAACGAATAATTGATGAGAATAAGATTTGGATCTACCCTCGTCCCGGCTCTTTTGTTGATAAATCAACTCTTCCTCCATCAGTAAAGCTTACTAATGTGCCCGAAATAGATATTTGCTCAACATTTATCAGAGACGGAATAAAAAAAGGAAAGGATGTAAGATACTTTATGCATCCTGCTGTTTATAATAAGATTAAAGAAAAAGGCTACTTCGTGTAGCCTTTTTCTTTTTTACCTGACTTTACAACATCTGTTTAATACAAACAAAAAACTGCAAATGCAGTTTGATTCTATTTATATTTAATTTGTACGAAGTTGCTGCCTTTACCCGTAATGCCGAAACCAAAGTTCGCTTCTATCTATTTCTAATTTGTACTCCTGAATTAAGAGATTCGGAACTGAATATTCCGATTACTTGCGATCTTCTTTTCTGCGTGGCAATTCTGGCTTTTCACAATGGAGCACAATTACAACAATTTCACTTGGAGCAAAGAACCTTACTTTCTTTGATGACGTTCCAATTCCATTGGTTATAATCACAGGAACATCTGCCGATGATTTCTTCTTACCTTTTAAAAACCTCCGTCCATAATGAGATGGTACTACCGGTGCATAGAGTCCCATAAGCGTAACTTGTCCGCCATGCGTGTGTCCGGCTAAGGCAAGATCGGTATTCGTTACGTCCACATCTTCCACATAATCGGGAGTATGAGTCAACAAAATAACAAAGTCTTCGGGTTTCAGAGCAAGGGTTGGCGAAACACCATTGTGCTTCAAGTCAAAAGGATTACGCACTCCCGCTACAATAATCTGCTGATTATCTTTCGAGATTGTATCACAAGTATGTTCAAGTACATGCATCCCGTGTTTCCGCATTTCAGCCACAATATCCTCATGACAACGCTCGTAATCATTGTTGCCCATTACCCCGGCAATGCCATACTTAGGTTGAACTTCAGCTAACCGATCAAATAGTTCAGTTACGTATTGGCAACCCTCCTGATAATCTCCTCCCATAAGCATCAAGTCGGGATTGATTGTTTTCAGTTGTCGAACCAATTTCATTAACCCTTTCTCCTGAAGAGCGCTTTTGTAATGCAGATCGGAAATGAAAGCAATCCGAAAACCATCGAATGCTTCTGGAACGTCTTTGTGGTAGAAGTCGTATTTATTCACATGCTGAGCACCCCGCCTGGAAAGGTTTTTAGTGGTGGAACAAGACACAAGGAATATCTCACAAATAATAAGGCAAAATAAGAGGTGTTTAATTCTCATTTTATGATTCATTTATTCAACAACAGGAACGATCTGCTACAAAAATACACCATATAAATCAAGAATCATCAGGTTGAAAAACATTTTTGAGGAAGAGTCTTTGCTTATTAGAAGAAAGAATCCATCGTTCATCATCTATTCACCTAAAACTATTGATAAATATTTTCTATCAAATTGGTTAACTAACAACTAAAAATTCATAAGTTTGCAGGATATAAAATATTGTAAATTGTTGTACTTTGTTTTCTAAAGATAAAACCATTATGAAAAAATCAGCATTCCTTTTAGTCTTGTTTATTTTCTGTTTACCTGTAATGATACAGGCTCAGGAGGACGAAAGTGAGAATACTAAGAATTACCTGGTAGGTGCAGTTCCGGAAATAGACGGAAAAATAGTATTTTCCAAAGAGTTTAATCTACCTAATTATTCTAAAGACCAAGCTTTCGACAAAGTTATGAGTTGGATGGAAAAACGACTAAAAAAGAACAACAACACAAGCAGAGTGGTTTATTCTGATAAAGAAAAAGGAATAATAGTAGGATCGGGCGAAGAATATCTGGTCTTTAAATCAAGTTCGCTATCTCTTGACCGGGCAGTGATTAAATATCAGATAACAACTACATGCATGCCGGGTAAATGTACTATGAACATTGAAAGAATATTCTACGATTATGAAAATGAAAAAAAAATACCTGCTGAGGTTCAAATAAGTGATAAAGAAGTATTGAATAAAGACAAAACTAAAATATTACGAGGTTACTCCAAATTTCGTATAAAGACAGTTGATTTTGTCGATGATATTTTTGCTCATTTACAAACAGCAATTGGAGCAAAACCTATTGCGGCTCAAGTAGCAGAAGCAGCTCCTTCTGTTGCTGTTAAACCCGATGTAAGTTCTATCCCTGCCATATCTGTAAGTAATGAAACAATTTCTGCTGCCAATGAAATGTCCGGATATAAAAAGATAGCACCAGATAAGATTCCGGGCAACATTATCAAGATGCTTTCTGAAGACTGGATGTTAATAACAGCCGGCGACAAAGATAAATTCAATATGATGACTGCTAGTTGGGGCGGATTAGGCTATTTGTACGAAAAGCCTGTTGCTTTCTGCTTTATTAATCCAACACGCTACACTTACCAGTTAATGGAAAATAAAGACACTTATACTCTGACATTCTATACTGAGGCTTATCGTGATGCATTGAAATATTGTGGCAGCAAGTCAGGTAAAGACACAGACAAAGTAAAAGGTTCCGGACTAACTCCAATCACTACCCCTAGTGGTAGCAAAGCTTTCTCTCAGGCATGGCTTATCATTGAATGCCGAAAGATGGTTGCACAGTCTTTGCAAGCAGAATCTATTTCTGATAAAAGCTTAAAAGAAAACTGGACCGGCAAACAAATGCATAAAATGTATATCGGTGAAATAATTAATGTTTGGGTTAAGTAAGATACTTTAGGCAAAATCAAGGTTGATAATTGTTTTTGATGGACAAATGTTATTAGCCTTGATTGCTGAAAAGTCTTTTTTATAATAAGATCTGAAATAAAAATATTCCGAAAGCCGTCAAATGCTTCCGGAATATTTTTATGATAAAGGTTATACTTATTCACATAATGTGAATCTCACCTCTAAAAATTTTTATAGTAAAGTACAAAGACAATAGTGATCCTAAAAATATAAAGATTTTTTAAATCCCTAGTCATTATTTTGTGTATCCCTTTTCTTTCATCTTTGCTTGAATCTTAGTAACCATAGAGGCGCCCCAAATCTGTCCTACTTGAACAGCTTCTTTGGTTATATCAGGAGTTACTTCACTAATCTTTTTTCCGGCAGGAGATTCATAAAAAGCCAAAACATCTTCCAGTTCCTTTTGTGTTAAATACTTCTGATAGATAGGAGTCAGCATTTCTGTCATCTGGTTTACCACGTCATTTAGAAATTCCTCATTAACAGAATCCCAAAATTCTTTAGGTATATTCGGTGACTGTTCTTGAAAAGGTTTAAGCATTTGAGGAACCATAGCCTGCATATTTTTCAGAGTATTGGTAGCTATCAGATATTTCTTCATAACCTGTGAATAAGAGTCTGCAGATTGTGCCATTGTAGTAACTGAGATAAATACAAAAACAACAAACAGGATTGTTTTCATTGACGAATTTTTCATAGTAGTAATTTAAATTTTAGAATAAGTTTATTAAAAAGAACTGATATTTTACTTAATATCAGGGCTTGACAAAGGTACTTATTTATCCGAATGAATTACATTTAATCTTTACTTTCTACCAAACAAACAACACAAATCTTATTTCTCAACGCATCCTCCCTCGTTTTTCGCAAAAGCAATCGGAGTATTTTTCTCACATTTTAGCAAGTGAGTCAATTAGAAGATTTTCTAGAACATAATAATCTTTGTATTGACTACAGAGATTGAATATCCCATCCTCAACAGACATTAATGAAGTGTACAATAGCATTAAAAACAATTAAGGGTAGACCATTTTTATATTTTTCAAATTGCAATGATTGGTTCTTTTAAGTCAGCTTAACAATTTTAGATTGTGGAGTACTCAAAATAATTTAGACACAAAATTTTCCTAACCAGTTCTTTGTATCGTATCTTAATCCGTAGTGTTAACACAACAAATACCAAAAGCAAAAAACAAAACAAGACGAATGCTTTTCATTGCAAATTTTAATCTATAAAAGCGAATCTACCCTCTACTTTTTTAATTTTATCATTGACTAAAACATATTACTTTGCCAAACAATTATTCCATAATTGCTATATACAAAAAACGTTATATTTATTCTAAATCGAATTTTCCTACAAGAGCCACGTCGTTATACCAGATTTCAATGTTATACTCACCACTATTATTTCCAGCCAGCGATATTGGCAATACTGTTATTTCATCAATATAAGAACTATTGCTATAAACTACCTGCCCCAATTTATTAGTAATAGTAACAGTAAGGCTTTCAATTGTAATTTGAGAATAGACTTCTAATTGTGAGCCATCAATTGTTGCAGCAATTGGTTCATCTAAAAATTCATATAATAATACAGCAGGAGGTTTAATATTTCCTTGAGTCCTTTTTAGATAAATATCTTTTGATTCTCTAGGAAGTTCTATGCTATATATTTTCATCAAGCTCATGCTAAACAAAATCAATGTAAACAAAACCTGCCTTTTCATTTTTGGTATATTTCTTAGTCCGACATTTAACTTTATGAAGGCAAAAGTATGTGTTATTTCCTGGAATAAAAAGAAAACGAGGGGGACAAATAAGGGGTAGTCAGAATAGACACAAACAGCTATACAACAACCATTTAACATAAAAAGTAGTCACAAGTGGGGGGGGACATTTTTAAAACACACAATAAAAAGAAGCTCCATCTGAGAAATAAATCATCTATTGTTTCTTGTTATCACATTTTTAAAGAAGAAATAATCTGTAAAAAAAATAAGGGTAAACTCCTGAATAAATTTAAAAATCACGAAGCGTTTCATCCAGCGTTTTGTCTCCTTCCAGACACATTTTATCTTTACGGATACGCATTTTTCGTTTTTTCACTGAATCTTTTTCAACATTGAATATTTCTGCAATATCGGCTTGTTTTAGTTGCATCTTCACCAGGCAGCAGAGTTGAATGTCAGCATCGCTCAACTTGGGGAAGGCATTCTTAAGGCGCCCGATGAAGCCATTGAACGTTGCATCGGTATTTTCGATGATATGCGCCCAATCATCTTCCGTTAACCGTATATGTTCATTCACCTCTCTTTTTCTTTTTTCTGAAATGCCTCGTAGTTCCGGAACCGAAACTAAATTGAGCTGTCGGTAAAAGCTTTCACGCAGTTCTACCTCTTTGAGTTCTTGCTGAGCTATTTTTTTCTCACTCTGAAGTTTTTCTATTTCCTGCCGGCGGATCTGTTCTTTATTGAAACGGATCTGTTCTTCCTGTTTTCTAATCTGCTTTTGCTTTCTATTGGAGACAAGAAAATAAGCAACAATCGAAAGAGATAAAAGTAAGGTGGAAAGAAAACAGATGAGATATATCAATTTCTTTTTCTGAAGATCGGCTTCTTTAAGCAGGGCATTTTCTTCCTGCAGCTTTCCGTGCTTGTAAAGTGTCTGCATCTGGATAACTGCGGCACTGCGAGTCTCCTTATCAATGGTATCACGATAATTATTGAACTGTTCCATGTAATAAAGCGCCTTGTCAGGGTTCTTTTTCTCTTTGTAAACCTTTGACAGGAAAGAACAAGCAGAAGCTTTGGTATAGATAAGATCGTCCTGAAAACTTTTATTTAGATAATACACCGCAGAATCATGCTGATGCAGATCATTCAAGATTTCGCCTTTAAAACAATAATATGAATAAAGTGGTTCACTATCCTTAAGAGAGACGAGCGCTTCATTACAATATTTCAGAGCGATATCATACCGTTTGGTTTGCTGATAGGCATAGATTATCTGTTTCAATATAGTGCTTACATTCTCTTTGGAATATTTACTAGCAACTTTCAATGCCTGTAAGTCATAAACCAAGGCACTGTCGTTGCGTTCCAATCCGGAAAATCCATAACCAATCTTGGCCAAAGCAAAAGTCCGGTAGGCATTATTGTTCTGCAGGTTTGCAATACGTAAAGTCTCGCGATAGACTGTCAGCCCATCTTTATAAAGTAACTGGTCATAATATAATGCTCCAAGATAATAATTTATCAGAAATTTATATCTATAGTCTAAGCCGTTTTTTGCCCAATCGTTTGCTTTTAAATAATACCGGGTGGCCTGCTCCGCATTCTTCATCCCGTCGTTTACCCTGCCTGCGTAATACAATGCCCTGACGGCATGAAGGGAATCGTTGGCATTGCAGAAATACTGTACAGCATCATCCAGATAAGCATTGTCAGTTATTTCAAGTTGCTTTTTATCCATTGCCTGAGCCATGAACAGCGTATATAAGGCATGATTGCATTTGCTTAATTTATCGGGACTTTTGATGCCGCGCAAAAGAGTTAATGCACTGTCGGGATTACTTTCCATGATTGCTTCCGCTCTCTGTAACAAATTTTGAGAACGGTTGCAAGAAGATACCCCCAGGATTATACACAGGGCAAGAAGTAAAAGTGAGTTATCAATATATTTATTCACAGCATTAAACTTTGATACAAAAACAGTAACAGAACCTAATTAAATAAGCAATCAAACCATTGTAAAATAATGAGTCATGTTATAAAAACAATTGGTTAGGTCGCTGATTTTTAATATTTTTATAGTATCATACGCTATAGAAAATATGATAAAATCAAGCATACTTAACCAATACATGGATATCCGTAAGGGTGTTCTTTCTGATATGGAAACAAAGTTAAACAAAAGTTTCAGAGAAAGAAAAGAAATGTATTATTATGATACATATCGCATTTTTTTCAGAATGATTGTATCTTTGTTCTGTTAAAAACGAGAAAGATGAAAGATATAAAAGATACAGTAGAAAAGAATTCCGCCAAAGCATGGCTGCTTGCTGCCCGTCCAAAAACATTGACCGGAGCAGTGGTACCGATATTAATAGGGACAGGACTAGCCATTGCCGATGGAAAGTTTAATTGGCTTCCAGCACTGATATGTTGCTTGTTTGCTTTCCTTATGCAAATTGCATCCAACCTGATAAATGACCTGTTCGACTTCCTGAAAGGAACCGACCGCGAAGACCGTCTTGGTCCTGAACGAGCTTGTGCTCAGGGATGGATTTCTCCTTCTGCCATGAAGATAGGAATTATTATTGTGGTTGCTCTGGCATGTGCATTAGGCAGCACACTTCTACTCTATGGCGGTTGGTGGCTGATCATTGTAGGCATCGTTTGCGTTATCTTCGCATTTCTATATACCACTGGGCCGTACCCTCTCTCTTATCACGGATGGGGAGATGTTTTGGTATTGCTGTTTTTTGGGTTTGTTCCTGTATGCGGAACTTATTATGTACAAGCATTGACCATAACTCCCGGGGTAATTGTTGGCTCACTCATCAGCGGACTAGTCATTGACACTTTACTTGTGGTAAATAACTACAGAGACCGGGAAGCCGATGCTTTGAGCGGGAAAAAGACAGTCGTGGTACGTTTCGGAGAACCTTTCGGACGCTATCTTTATCTATTCTTAGGCATGATTGCCTGCTGGCTTTGTCTCTATTTTGTATTTGAAGGTCATTTATGGGCAGCCTTACTCCCACAGTTTTACCTGGCATCTCACTTCAAGACTTGGCAAAAAATGGTTAGAATTCACAAAGGAAAAGAACTAAATACTATACTAGGTGAAACATCCAGGAATATGCTTATTCTTGCTATGCTGTTATTTATAGGATTGTCTTTGGGATAAATTTTATTTTTTTGAGAAGAATAGCAGGTCTTTCAGATGTTGATTTGCTTACTTTTGCATTACAAATCATGAAAAACAATAGTTGAAACTCTATACTTAAATCAAGAATACTATGAAAAAATGGAATCAGAATTTACTATATACAATTTTGTTGCTATTCTCTTCTCTGTTGCCTGAAAGCTTATCTGCACAAAAAAATGTTCCTCAATGGGGATGTTTTGAGACATCTTTCACCAGCAAAACAAAAGGAAATCCTTTTACTGAGGTTAGTTTAAATGCTACATTTATCAACAACGAGACTCATGACACGGTAAGAGTAACCGGATTTTATGATGGAAATGACATATTCAAAGTTCGTTTTATGCCTTTAAAACAAGGATTATGGACTTATGAAATAAAGTCTTCGGAATCAAAATTGAACGGACGTAAAGGCTCACTTGTATGCATTAAGCCAGAAACTGGTAATCACGGCATGGTTAAAGTGGGGAAATCATGCGATTTCACTTTTTCAGATGGTGGTTCTTACTCACCATTCGGAACAACGGCTTATGCATGGACTCACATGGATAAAGGAATTCAGAATCTGACATTAAAATCACTCGCACAATCAGGTTTTAATAAGGTAAGAATGTGCATTTTCCCTAAATACTATGCGTTAGTAAAAGAAGAACCAGCAAGTTATCCTTATGAAATTAAAAGTGTTACAACCGATTCTAAGGGTGAGAAACATTATGAATGGGATTTCAACCGTTTCAATCCACAATTTTTTCAGCATTTGGAAAGACGTATATTACAGTTGGATTCGTTAGGAATTCAGGCAGATTTAATATTATTTCATCCTTACGACAAGGGGCATTGGGGTTTTGATGCAATGCCTATGGATGCAAATATTAAATATATTAAGTACGTTGTAAGTCGGTTGGCTCCATACCGGAATGTATGGTGGTCTCTCGCAAATGAGTTTGATTATGTAAAATCTAGAACTGTTGATAACTGGATAACTCTTTCCCGCACAGTTACAACAACCGATCCTTACAAACATCTTTGTTCCATTCATGGAAGCACGGCATGTTATTTTGATTATTCATTGCCATACTTTACTCATACCAGCATTCAGGATCAGGCACCAGTCAGTGACTTTGGCAGAGCTGCAACAATTCGTAATATTTTTAAGAAACCTGTAATCTTTGATGAAGTGTGTTACGAAGGAAATCTCCCAAACCGTTGGGGGCAGCTGTCCGGTGAAGAAATGCTTTATCGCATTTGGCAGGGATTGATTGCCGGTACTTATGTTACTCATGGTGAATGCTTCAATTTTTCAAACGGAAACGATACAATTTTCTGGGCTAAAGGTGGACCGCTACGTGGAGAAAGCTGGAAACGAATTGCATATACCCGCAAAATGATAGAGAGTCTTCCAAATTCATTGCAATTGGCAGATATGAGTTGGGACAATATAACCTCTACAGCTGGACCAGGTTATTACTTTATCTATCTAGGAAAAGAGGCTCCTGACTCCTGGACATTCAATTTACCGGCAAAGAATGCCAACTATCCTAAACTCAATGCCGGCGAAAAGTTTAAGGTTGAGGTTATTGATACTTGGAATATGACGACCGAAACCTATCCCGGCATCTTTGAAACCACAGCACAAGGCAATTATCGTTTTGTTGATAAGGAGGGCAAAAAAGTTTCTTTACCCCAAAAACCTTATTTGCTATTACGAATTACCCATGCACTCTAATTACTTTTTCTATTTGACTAATCATAATTTGTGTTTGATGTACATCTAACATACACTTTGATATATATCAAACGATAGCGATGATGTACATCAAAAGGGTGCTTTGATATACATCAAAACAAAAATATGACTTTGAATTAAAAAAAAGACTCATCGGGTTATTTTATAAAAGAAATGGGATACTTTAAAGCACCCCACCATTATAAAATATCATGAAACCAGTATTTAGATGAAAGCCGGGAATAATTTCCCCTCTTTTAACTGGTAATGCTGACCTGTTTCCGGACAAATAGCTTCACCATTTTCATCAAACAAAAGCCTGTGTCCGTATTCGCTCACCCAACCGGTTTGACGTGCCGGATTTCCTGTTACCAGTGCATAAGGCAAAACATCTTTAGTAACTACCGCACCGGCACCAATCATGGCATATTCACCGATTGTGTTTCCGCAGACAATAGTAGCATTGGCACCAATAGTTGCTCCGTGTTTTACAAGTGTGGTGCGAAACTCTTCTTTCCGGTCAATAAAGCTACGGGGATTAATTACATTAGTAAATACACACGAAGGGCCCAGGAAAACATCGTCCTCGCAAATCACACCGGTATAAACAGATACGTTATTCTGAACCTTCACATTGTTTCCCAGAATAACTTCTGGCGAAATAACCACGTTCTGCCCAATATTGCAGTTGTTGCCCAGCTCGCAGCCAGTCATCAAGTGAGAAAAATGCCAGATCTTTGTCCCCTCACCTATCCGGCAACCGGGATCGATAACAGCCGTTTCGTGAACAAAATAGTTATTCTCCTTGCTCTGCATATTCGCGTATCTTTTCTATAATAAAGTTTTGCACTTCTTCCGTCATTTCTGTATGAATGGGTAATGAAAGTACCTCACGGCAAAGCTGTTCAGAGGTTGCAAGTTGTTCACCCTGACGCACAATATCAGTGAAAGCTTCCTGTTCCTGTAGAGGAAGTGGATAATACACCATACTTGGAATTCCATGAGCTGCAAGGTATTTCTTCAGTTCATCTCGTTTGCCATTGGTGACTTTTATTGTAAACTGATGAAAAGTATGAGATGTATACGGCATCTTCCGGGGAAGGACAATTGAATTCAGGTCTGAAAGTCTGTCATAATAACGCTTTGCTACTAATTGTCTTTCTTCTATATAGTCGTTCAGATGATGAAGCTTTACACTCAGAATAGCAGCCTGAATGGTATCAAGACGAGAATTACAGCCAATTACATCGTGAACATATTTTTTGGACTGTCCATGACTGGCAATCATTTTAGCACGGAAAGCCAGATCGTCATCATTCGTCATCAGTGCACCACCGTCTCCCATGCAACCTAAATTTTTGGTCGGAAAGAAAGATGTGCATCCAAAGTGCCCCATTGTTCCGGCTTGCTGCTCTTTTCCTTCGGAGAAAGAATAAACAGAACCAAGGGATTGAGCATTATCTTCTATAACAAACAGATCATTAGCCTCAGCCAGTTGAAGAATCTCTTCCATCGGACAACTTTGTCCAAACAAGTGAACCGGTATTATTGCTTTTGTTTTAGAAGTTATTGCTTTCTGAATATGGGCAGCCGCAATATTAAACGAGTCATAGTCTACATCAACCATAACCGGGATTAATCCCAGTAAAGCAACCACCTCTGCCGATGCAATATAAGTAAAGGCAGGAACAATAACTTCATCTCCCGGTTGGAGCCCGAGTGCCATCAATGCTATTTGAAGAGCATCTGTACCATTGGCAACGGGAATAACATGGCGTACTCCCGTATAGCTTTCTAAATCAGTTGCAAATTCCCCAACCTGCAGACCATTAATAAATGCACCGGAATCAATTACACTCTGAATAGCGTTGTCAATCTCCGGCTTAATCTTCAGATACTGACCTTTAAGGTCAACCATGGGGATTTGCGAGTCGGGGTCTATCATTTGTTTCCGTACATCTTTTCGTAGTACTTCTGATAATCACCGCTGGTAACTTCTTCCACCCAGCTTTGATTTTCCAGATACCACTTAATTGTTTTCACAATACCAACCTCGAACTTAGTTTCCGGATACCAGCCAAGTTCATTGGTTATCTTAGTAGGGTCAATGGCATATCGCTGATCGTGACCAAGACGGTCTTTCACAAATGTAATCAGTGATTCATTAATCCAATCGATAGAGAGTTCACCTTTTTCGTTATATTCCTTTTTCTTCAGCACCTCGCGATAAGCCGGATTCTCTGTCATCATCTGGTGAATAGTAGCAATAGTCAGCTTCACAATTTCAATATTCTGTTTTTCATTGTGTCCGCCTACATTATAAACCTCTCCCACTCTTCCTTCGCGAACAACCAAATCAATTGCTTTGCAATGGTCTTCTACATACAACCAGTCGCGAACATTCTTTCCATCTCCATAAACAGGCAGGTTTTTGCCTTCAAGAATATTCTTTATAATAAGTGGAATAAGTTTTTCGGGGAAATGGTAAGGGCCATAGTTATTTGAACAACGGGTAATACTTACCGGCATTTTATAAGTGTCGAAGTAAGCCATTACAAACATATCGGCACTTGTCTTTGAAGCGCTGTAAGGGCTATGAGGACAAAGAGGAGTTGTTTCGTGGAAATATCCTTCGGCACCAAGGCTACCGTAAACTTCATCAGTAGAAACCTGATGGAAACGTATTCCTTCTCTCCATGTAGGATAACCCTGTTCGTCTTTACCGGTAACCCAACAACGGCGAGCCGCATCCAATAGATTCTGTGTTCCAAGGATATTAGTCATCAAAAACAATTGCGGATTTTCAATACTTCTGTCCACGTGACTTTCTGCTGCGAAGTTTACCACATAGTCGAACTGATATTGAGCAAATAACTTATCAGCAAGTTCGCGATCACAGATATCGCCCTTTACAAATTCGCAACGTTCGTTATCTATATCTCCGGCAATAGTACCCAAGTTACCTGCATAAGTCAGCAAGTCGAGTACTACAACTTTAATATCATTATGTTTTGCAAGAATATATTTCAGATAGTTAGCTCCGATAAATCCGGCAGCCCCTGTCACTAAATAAGTTTTCATATATAATTATTTTGTTTTTGCTAATTCAATGAGGTATTTACCATACTCAGTTTTTGATAATTGCTGTCCAAGCTTATTCAACTGCTCAGTTGAAATCCAGCCATTACGCCAGGCAATTTCTTCAATGCAGCTCACATAAAATCCCTGACGGTTCTGAATGGTTGCCACAAAGTTTGAAGCTTCGAGCAGACTGTCGCAGTTTCCTGTATCAAGCCATGCAAATCCACGTCCAAAAAGTTCCACTTTTAAAGTTCCCTCTTCCAGATATAATTTATTCAAATCAGTAATTTCATATTCACCACGGGCAGAAGGTTGCAGACCTGCAGCTTTCTCTGTTACCGTTGAATCATAAAAATATAGGCCGGGCACAGCATAATTACTCTTTGGGGTTTCCGGTTTCTCTTCCAGAGAAATAACTTTTCCAGATTCATCAAACTCGGCCACTCCATAAGCGCGGGGATCTTTTACATAATAGCCAAAGATACATGCACCTTTATTAATGCTTGCCGCACGATGAAGCATAGATGAGAAACCTTGTCCGTAGAACATATTATCTCCCAGAATCAAACATCCCGGTTCGCCATTCAGGAATTCAGCACCCAAAACAAAAGCTTGCGCCAGTCCGTTTGGTTTCTCCTGAATTTTATATTCAAATCTCATGCCAAGATCTTCACCTGTTCCCAGCAATTCTCTAAACATAGGAAGATCACGAGGAGTAGAAATAACCAAAACCTCACTAATTCCAGCCAGCATCAATGTAGACAACGGGTAATAAATCATCGGCTTATCATACACTGGCATGATTTGTTTTGAAATAGCTTTGGAAAGCGGATAAAGACGAGTTGCACTTCCTCCAGCAAGAATTATTCCTTTCATAGATTGTTCTTTTTGTTATTATTGCAAATTACAGAAAGTTTTTTGACATAGCAAAATAAAAAACGGCAGATAACGTTTCTTTTATAAAATCGAGCATTCCTGAATAAAAGAATCTATTCTGTTTTTAATATCTTGAAATAAAACAAAGAATATTAGAAAAGCCAATCAAATGATTAACCAGCCAGTTCAATTACTTCCAGATCTTTAAACTCCCCATTATCTATAACAAAACGAACCATAGTACGCACTTTGTGAAAACCATAGATACCTGCTGCACCCGGATTAATATGAAGCATGCCAAGAGTTTTGTCATACTTTACTTTCAATATATGTGAATGCCCGCTGATAAATAACTTTGGAGGACGAACCAGAATACTTCCACGAATAGAAGGATCATAATTGCCCGGATAACCACCAATGTGCTTCATTAAAACTTCGGCTCCTTCAATAGTAAAACGGTTTATCTGCGGATAAGTCTTGCGAATATCCTGTCCGTCAATGTTCCCATACACAGCCCTTAATGGGCGAAAAGCCGCCAGTTTCTCTGCAACTTCCATAGATCCTATATCTCCAACATGCCAAATCTCATCACATTTCTCAAAATATTTCAGGTATTTTTCATCCCAGTAACCGTGAGTGTCTGACAATAAACCAATTCTTACCATCTTTTTTGCAATTTATGTTTGCAAATATACTATATTTACGGCAAAATCGCTGTTATGGAACATTCTTATCAATACTTTAAACGCGATATTAGTTGGCTATCGTTTAATTATCGTGTGCTGCTGGAGGCTAATGACAACAAGCTTCCACTCTATGAACGTATTAATTTCATTGCTATTTATTCTTCAAACCTGGAAGAATTCTATAAAATACGTGTGGCAGACCATAAGGCGAATGTTTCAGGAGCCCGGACCGATGAAGAATCCATACAGGTTTCTCAGCAAGTATTAGAAGATATAAACATAGAAGTGAATAAGCAGCTGGAAGAAAGAGTACGTATTTATGAACAAAAAATACTTCCTGAGCTACGAAGGAACAATGTTATCTTCTATCAAAGTAAAGATGTAGAAACTTTCCATCAGGAGTTCGTTCATAATTTCTTTAACGAAGAAGTTTTTCCATTTCTGCAACCGGTTTTAATATCCAAAGGCGAAATAATATCTTTTCTGAGAGATAACAGATTGTATCTTGCTGTACGCTTATATAAAAAAAACTGTGCAATTGATGATCCTTCACGCGAACAATACTTTGTTCTTAAAATGCCTTATAGTAAAGTCTCCCGTTTTATTGAATTGCCTCAGCATAATGGGAATTATTACATAATGTATATTGAAGACATTATTAAAGCAAATATTGGAAGTATTTTCCCGGGATATGACGTAGACAACTGTTACTGTATAAAGATATCACGAGACGCTGATATTCTGATTGACGACGCTGCAAGCGGTGATATCGTGGAGCAAGTAAAGAAGAAGGTAAAGAAGCGCAAAATTGGAGCAGTATGCCGTTTTGTTTATGATCGTTCTATGCCTGATGATTTTATCAATTTTCTGATTGATGCTTTTCATATTAACAGAAATGAGTTGGTTTTAGGAGACAGTCATTTAAATCTTGAAGATTTAATTAAACTACCCAACCCAAACAAGCTCTTGCAAATAAATGAGAAGCCTCAGCCTATGAGACTTAATTGCCTGAACAAGCATTCTTCTATCTTCCAGTACGTGAAGAAGAAAGATCTGCTGGTTCATTTCCCATATCACTCTTTTGAACATTTCATCCATTTTCTGTATGAGGCTACACATGATCCGCTGACTAAAGAGATTATGGTTACTCAATATAGAGTAGCCGAGAACTCTGCTGTTATAAACACATTAGTCAGTGCTGCCCAGAACGGTAAAAAAGTAACTGTATTTGTGGAACTGAAAGCTCGTTTTGACGAAGAAAACAATCTTGAAACAGCTGAAATGATGCAAAATGCAGGTATTAATATTATCTATAGCATTCCGGGGCTAAAGGTACACGCCAAGGTAGCACTTGTGCTAAGACATAGCGACAAACAAGAGAATGCACCTAGTTATGCCTATGTAAGCACCGGTAATTTTAATGAAAAAACAGCAAAGGTTTATTCTGATATCGGCATATTTACATCTAATAGTGAGATTGTGGAAGACTTGCATACTCTGTTTCTTATACTAAAAAGAAAAGTAGAACATCCACAATTTAAAAAGCTTTTAGTTGCGCGGTTTAACCTTATACCGGAACTCACTAAACTAATAAACCATGAAATTGAATTGGCCGAGCAAGGCAGAGGAGGAAAAATAATTCTTAAGATGAATGCTTTACAAGACCAGATTATGATTGATGAGCTTTACCGTGCATCAGAACATGGTGTGGAAATAGAACTCATCATACGTGGTATTTGCTGTCTTATTCCCGGTCAACCATACAGCAAGAATATTCGCATAACCCGAATCGTAGACAGTTTCCTTGAACATGCCCGTATATGGTACTTCCATAACGGAGGAGATCCGAAAGTGTTTATTGGTTCTCCCGATTGGATGAAGCGAAACCTCTACCACAGAATAGAAGCTGTAACTCCGGTTCTGGATAAAAACATAAAAAGAGATATCATTGATATACTGAATATTCAGTTAAAAGATAACCAGAAAGCCTGTTTCGTTGATGCCGATCTACAAAACAGATTCAAATATAATCCGTTAGAACCACCAATTAGGTCACAATATGCTATTTACAATTTTCTGAAAGACAAAAATTCACTACCTTTGCGCCCTAATTAGCAAAAATAAGAATGATTTCAGTAGACGGATTAACAGTAGAGTTCGGGGGAACCACCCTTTTCAGTGATGTTTCTTTTGTGATTAATGAAAAAGACCGTATTGCCTTAATGGGTAAGAATGGTGCAGGAAAGAGTACCTTATTAAAGATTCTAGCCGGAGCACGTCAACCCAGCAGGGGAAAGATTTCAGCGCCGAAAGATAGCGTGATTGCTTATCTGCCTCAGCACTTGATGACGGAAGACGGACGAACTGTTTTTGAAGAGACAGCGCAGGCCTTCTCTCACCTTCATGAAATGGAAGCTGAAATTGAAAAGCTGAACAAGGAACTGGAAACAAGAACCGACTACGAAAGTGACAGTTACATGGAACTTATTGAAAACGTATCGGTTTTAAGCGAGAAGTTCTATGCCATTGACGCCACTAATTACGAAGCAGATGTGGAAAAAGCTCTTTTAGGACTAGGTTTCATGCGCGAGGATTTCAACCGACAAACAAGTGATTTCAGCGGTGGATGGAGAATGCGTATTGAGCTTGCCAAACTCTTATTGCAAAATCCCGATGTTCTTTTACTGGATGAGCCTACCAATCACCTCGATATTGAATCCATTCAATGGCTGGAAGATTTTCTTATCAACAGTGCCAAAGCTGTAATCCTTATCAGTCACGACCGTAAATTTGTGGATAACATTACCACGCGTACCATTGAAGTAACCATGGGACGCATCTACGACTATAAAGTTAATTACTCCAAATATCTGCAGCTTCGCATGGAAAGACGCGAGCAACAGCAAAAAGCCTTTGAAGATCAACAGAAAATGATTGCTGAAAATCAGGAATTCATAGAGCGTTTCAAAGGTACTTACTCAAAAACCAACCAGGTACAAAGCCGTGTTAAGATGCTTGAGAAGCTTGAAATACTTGAAGTAGATGAAGAAGATACTTCCGCTCTACGTTTAAAGTTTCCACCTTCACCACGTTCCGGCAATTATCCTGTAACCATGGACGGTGTGGGCAAAGCTTATGGCGATAAACTTATATTCAGCAATGCCAATCTCACTATAGAACGTGGCGATAAAGTAGCTTTTGTAGGTAAGAATGGTGAAGGTAAATCTACTTTAGTGAAGTGTATCATGAAAGAGATTGAGCATACCGGAACGCTGACTTTAGGACACAATGTACAGATTGGTTATTTCGCACAAAATCAAGCATCACTTTTGGATGAGAATCTAACCGTTTTCCAAACCATTGACGATGTTGCTGTAGGAGATATCCGAAATAAAATACGCGATTTGCTTGGAGCATTTATGTTTGGCGGTGAGGAATCAACGAAAAAGGTTAAGGTATTATCCGGTGGTGAACGTACCCGTTTGGCTATGATCAAGTTGTTGCTTGAACCGGTTAATTTGCTTATTCTCGATGAGCCTACTAACCACCTCGACCTGAAAACAAAAGATATTCTGAAATCGGCTTTGAAGGATTTCGATGGAACACTTATCGTGGTATCTCACGACCGTGATTTCCTTGACGGATTGGTAACCAAAGTTTATGAATTCGGCAACAAGAAAGTTACTGAGCATCTATGCGGTATTTATGAATTCCTTGAAAAGAAGAAAATGGATTCTTTGAATGAACTGGAACGAAACAAATAAAAAGAAGTAAGTATGGTTGCTCAAACAGAATTCTCACTAAAAGCCAGACAAAGAGGTTTTCATCTGGTCACTCAGGAGATTATAAAAAATCTGCCTGAACTGCCAAAAACGGGATTACTTCATTTGTTTATCAAGCATACCTCTGCAGCTTTGAGCATTAACGAGAATGCAGATCCTGATGTGCGAACAGATTTGGAATCCACATTCAATCGCTTGGTTAAAGAACGCGAGCCCTATTACGAGCATGTACTAGAAGGTGATGACGATATGCCTGCCCATACAAAATCAACAATAGTTGGCTCAAGCATTACAATTCCAATAACCAACGGCCGATTAAACCTGGGAACATGGCAAGGTATCTATCTTTGCGAATTCCGGAATTATGGAGGAGAAAGAAGGGTTGTTGCCACTGTAATGGGATAACTTTTTCAACAGCCAATCCATTAGTGAATAACATCTCAATCTTCCGTCTGCTTTCAAAATAAGTGACGGAAGATTTTTGAGACCATATCTACAATTTCTGACAAAAAACTGCTGATCAGTCCCATACATAAACAAAAAACACTAATTGTTTATAGATTTCAAATAGCCCTCCACTTCTTCAAAACGGGCATCCTTAAGCAAAACATTCTTTTGAGCATCTAAAAGGTAAAGAGACGGAATAGCTTTCAGATCATATATTTCTTTATCCTTAACCATTTCTCCCTTACTATCATGCCCATTAATCCATAAAGACGGATAATTAGCCAGATGTTTCTTCCAAACAGCCAAGTCTTCATCCGGATAAAAAGCAAGCAGTTTAAGCTTACCTTTATATAACATATCATTTATAACAGCAGACTGAGCTAAGTTACCCATAACAACACCACAGTCATTGCATTCAGGATTATTAAAATAAATAAGAGTAAAATCAGCTTTTATGGAATAAAGGTTTCCTTTTTTCCCAGAAAACATTGTATATGACATATCGGTAGCTTTATGTCCAACTCTATTTCGAATAGCTATTTTTTGCTGATGTTTATAACGTTCCTTATGAATATCATCGAGACTTTTTGAAGCAAGGATATTATCCAAAACCCTCAAATAAAGTTCTTCATTTCTCACAGGCGAATTAGGGTCATAGAGATACTTTTCACAAAGAGTGGCAAAGCAAACAAACATTGCCTTATTTGTATCAGCTTTCTTCATCATAATTTCAGCTCCATCTCCTGCAAGTTCTAGTGGTACTTGTCTCAATACATTCACATAATCAGCAAAAGCCTGTTCAGTAATCTGAGGACGATGAGCCAACGTTGTATCAGAAAAATTAAAGTTCTGCCAATAGTTTTTTATTATAAAATCCGCCTTTTTCTCAGGGGTATCAGCATCTTTGGGAATTTCTGGGAGTTTAAATGATTGTTCTGAATGTTGTTGCATTTGTGCATCATTCTTTTGTTTATCCATTTTACATGAAGTAATTAGGCAAACAGAAGCCAATAATATTAGTATTGTTGTTCTAAACATTGAATTTATTTTAAAAAGTTATTCTTTTACACAGCGAACAGAAAAAGCATGTGAACGTTGATTAGGATACTCTGGAGTTACAAAAGAAGAACCAAAATCAAAAGCACAGATTGTAGTAAGACTCGTAGATGTCCAATATAGTCCACGTTCACCAATTTCAGTAAAAGCTCCTGTTCCAGCATATCTATATCCTGTTGCAGGAAAGTATCCTGTACTAGAAGATGATCTTCCATAATCAGCCCATACAAAATTACTTATTGTTAGATTGTTCCATGGAGACAAATTACTTTTCCAATAAGGAACTCGCCATCCTGCAGGACAAGGATCATAAATTGTTTTATTCCCAGGACTTATTAAATTATCAGCTCCCCACAAAGTTTTATTATGAGCCTTTGTGCTGGTGTACCAATCCCACTCCATGTCTGCTGTTGAATAATAAAATGTCAAAGGGTTTTGTATTGAATTGAGCAAATTATTAGGAACACTCGTTAGTACATGTTTTACTCCAGTTCCGGTACTTTCAGCCAACTCTGTCAATTCAGTTCCTGATGAATTATATATTGGGATTGATGTATACACCATAGATTCAAGAACAGAGCCAGCACAAGAAAAAGGGTCTTTACGTCCCCACTGATAAGTCATTCCTAATGTTGAAACGGTTGCAGGAGTTGTTGAAGTTGCCCCTAGGTTCCTATCCATCCAAGTGTAATTATTAAAAACATAAGTAGTTCCGTTTGTCTTTGTTAGAGGGGCATAATTAGTTACCCAAATATGCCAGGACCAAATAATTGTGCCACTGGCATTATAGGCAGCTATCACGGCATTTCCTGAAGATGAAGAAACTGTAACATTTACTTTACCATTATATATACTACTTATATTGGTTATTAAACCAGGAGAAGTTTGCCATAGAACTCCAATAGAAGATGTAGTATGTGTTACTCCACCTATTATAGAATTATCTGCAGGAGCCTCTGTTAATGGCTGATTCCCATTTCCTTTTATATTTACCAGAATTGTTATTGTACCTCCAGGAGTTACTGTATAACAATTAGAAGTCTCCATACGGACACGACCATCAACGCCTTCCATAGACTCTTGAGATGCTGCATTCCCTTGTACCATTACATTCAGGTTATAATCATAATTACGGACTACATTAAAATTACTAGTACTGTTTAAACCCGGATAAACATAATAATTTATACTTCTTCCGGAACCATCATTTTTTAATGCTTTGATCCGAATATATGTGCAATAGTAATAACTATTATCTGTGGTCGGAGTATGGAGAAAATCTTTATTATATGGAGAAGTTATTGCCGCATTAGCACCACGTTTATTCTCGCCAACATACCAAACATAAGTTCCATTGGTAGCTGTTGAAGGGACTATAGTAGCGGCTAATCCAGATTGGTTTATATTGGTAGTAGATGCTTCTGGAAATACACTTGTACTGCTCCCGTTTAAATAGTACATATTCCTGGAAGCATTATACATCTCAACTGATTGAAGTGTATATCCGCTAACATTATAATTTAGAGTTAAAGATACCTTGGCAGCAATACGAGTTAATGTCAACGTAGGAGCTTGAGAAGAACCTGAGTTCAAAACTCCATCAACGGATATAGTAACATTATCTAGTTTCCCTATATAGGGTACATCACTAATGATACTTTCGGAATAAGCCAAAGAACTCTCTAAAGAAGATTGGGTTGTAGATGTACTAAATGCATTTGATGCACTCGGACCATTAGCTATCACATAAATTGTATATCCAGAACCGGATACCAAGATTGGATTTATATTTGTAGTAGAAACAGTTCCAAGGTTTGTTGCATTTACACAGGTACCAACAGAATTAAATTGAAGAACCCAAACATTAGAAAAAGTTGTTGAAGCTTTTGTCTGAATGGAACTAACTGATGAATATGACACTGAAAAAGGGGATGTCTTCAATGATTTTGTATTTGTTGTTAACGAAGACTTCTCACCTGCCGGAAATGTTTCTGATAACTGGAAAGGCAAGTTTACAGAAACCAATAATTTACCACCTTGAGCAACAGACAAAGTATCATCGTGCTGACAAGATATAAAAAACAGCAACGATAAAATTATATATATAAGATTCCTCATAAAACAAAAAAAATTAATAGACTAATACCTAACACACCTAACCAAAAAACCATGTGAACGCGCATTTGCATAAAATGTTGTTAATTGTCCTTGAAGAAATTCTAACCCATACGGAAGTCCTGACGCTGTAGAAGCCCAATATTCAGCTTGAATTCCAACTTGAGAGAAAGCACCATTGCCTGCATATCGATATCCTCCAGCCGGATAATATCCAACTTCTGAATATGTTCGTCCATAATTAGCCCATGTGAAATTAGTCAATGTCAAACCATCCCATGCAGATTTACCATTATTATAAGCAGGCACTCTCCACCCAGAAGGACAAGGGTCATAAATTGACTTATAGCCTGAAGAAACTAAAGTTGGAGCACCCCATAAAGCATCATTATGTGCTTTAGTAGCAGTATACCAGTCCCACTCCATGGCTTCCGTTGAATAATAAAATGTCAATGGGTTTTGTATTGCATTGAGTAGATTATTAGCAACGCTTGTTAATATATGCTTTACTCCTGTCCCTGTTGCATCTATAGCTTCTGTCAATTGGGTTCCTGATGAATTATATATTGGAATAGCATTATAATCACCGCTAGCAGTTATGTTAGTAGAACTAGGGAAAGGATCTTTACGTCCCCATTGATACATCATCCCAAAAGTAGAGGCTGTAGCAACAGTAGTTGTTGTTGCTCCTAAATTACGATCCATCCAAGTGTAATTATTAAATGCATAAGTAGTTCCGTTTGTCTTTGTCAAAGGAACATAATTAGTTACCCAGATTTGCCAGGACCAAAGAATCACACCACTGCTATTGTAGGCGGCTATCACAGCATTTCCTAAAGATGAAGAAACTGTCACATTTACTTTACCATTATATATACTACTTATATTGGTTATTAAACCAGAAGACGTTTGCCATAAAACTCCAACAGAATATGTAGAATGTGTTACTCCACCTATTGTAAAATTATCTGCAGGAGCCTCTGTTAATGGCTGATTCCCATTACCCTTTATATTGACAGGAATAGTTATTGTACCTCCAGGAGTTACCATATAACAATTTGATGTTTCCATACGAACTCGACCATCTACACCATCCATAGATTCTTGAGATGCGCCATTTCCTTGTATCATTACATTTAGGTTATAATCATAATTACGAGTAAGATTAAAGTCACTTGTAATATTCAGACCAGGATAGATATAATAATTAATAGCTCTTCCAGAACCATCATTCTTCAATGCTTTAATTCGAATATAAGTACAATAATATTGACTATTACTTGTGGTAGGAGTATGCAAAAAGTCTCTATTATAAGGAGAAGTTATTGCCGCATTAGCGCCACGCTTATTTTCACCAACATACCAAACATAAGTTCCGTTAGTAGCCGTAGAAGGAATTGTATTGGCTGCCAATGCTGATTGATTTATAAATGTTACAGAAGCACCAGGGAAAGGACTAGTACTGCTACCATTCACATAGTACATATTCTTGGGAGCATTATACATTTCAACTGATTGAAGTGTGTATCCGGTTACAGTATAATTAAGGGTTAAAGAGATCTTGGCTGCAATACGAGTTAATGTCAACGTAGGGTCTTGAGAAGAACCTGAATTTAAGAATCCTTCTGCAGAAATTGTTACTCCTTCTAACTTTCCAATATATGGAGCATCATTAATAATACTCTCTGAATAAGCGATACTGCTCTCCAAAGAAGATTTAGTGGTAGAAGTTGTAAAGGCAGTTGGAGAACTAGGCCCATTAGCTATGACATAAATTGTATATCCAGAACCAGAAACTAACGTTGGATTTATATTTGTAGTAGAAACGGTGCCAAGATTTGTTGCTTTTACACAAGCTCCATCACTGTTAAACTGAAGTACCCAAACATTAGAAAATGTTGTTGAAGCTTTTGTCTGAATTGAATTTACATGTGAATATGAAACTGAAAAAGGAGATACCTGTAAGGACTTTGTATTTGTTACTGACGAAGATTCTTCACCTGCCGGGAATGATTCTGATAGCTGAAAAGGCAAGTTTACAGAAACCAAAGATTTCCCATCTTGAGATACAGACAAAGTATCATCATGTTGACAAGAAGTAAAGAACAGTATAATCAATAATATGAGATTAATATATAATAGTTTCATAAATTAATATATAAACATTTTAATATTTAACACAACGAACACAAAAGCCTTGAGCTCGGGCATTAGGAAATTCTGTTGTTAACTGTGATTCATAGAAAGAAAGTCCATAAGCAGTAACTGTCGAGTTTGAAGCCCAATAGTCTGCTTGTATGCCAACATCTGAAAACCCACCATTCCCAGCATATTTAAAACCAGCCGCTGGATAATATCCAACTCCTGAATATGTTCGTCCATAATTAGCCCATGCAAAATTGGTCAAAGTCAAACCATCCCATGCAGATTTACCATTATTATAAGCAGGAACTCTCCATCCAGGAGGACAAGGATCATAAATTGACTTATACCCTGAAGAAGCTAAAGTTGGAGCTCCCCATAAAGCATTATTATGTACTTTAGTAGCAGTATACCAATCCCATTCCATTTCCAAAGTTGAATAATAAAACATCATAGGATTTTGTATTGAGTTAAGTAGATTATTAGGAACATTAGTAAGCATGTGCTTCACTCCAGTACCTGTTGATTCTACCGCTTCTGTTAGTTGAGTCCCTGACGAATTATAGATTGGAATAGCATTAAAGTTATCACTACCAGTTATATTAGCAGGACAAGGAAAAGGGTCTTTACGTCCCCATTGGTACATCATACCAAAAGTAGAAGCTGTAGCAACAGTAGTAGTAGTTGCCCCTAGATTTCTATCCATCCAAGTATAATTATTAAAAACATAAGTAGTTCCGTTTGTCTTTGTTAGAGGAACATAATTAGTTACCCAAATCTGCCAGGACCAAAGAATCGTGCCACTGCCATTATATGCTGCAATCACAGCATTCCCTGAAGATGAAGAAACTGTAACATTTACTTTACCATTATATATACTACTTATATTTGTTATTAAACCAGGAGAAGTTTGCCATAAAACTCCAATAGAAGATGTAGTATGTGTTATTCCACCTATTATAGAATTATCTGCTGGAGCCTCGGTCAACGGCTGATTACCATTTCCTTTTATGTTTACCGGAATTGTTATTGTACCTCCAGGAGTTACTGAATAACAATTGGAAGTCTCCATACGCACACGGCCATCAACGCCTTCCATAGACTCTTGAGATGCTGCATTTCCTTGTATCATGACATTCAGGTTATAATCATAATTACGTACTATATTAAAATTATTAGTACTATTTAAACCTGGATAAACATAATAATTTATACTTCTTCCGGAACCATCATTCTTTAATGCCTTGATCCGAATATATGTGCAATAGTAATAACCATTATCGGTAGTCGGGGTATGGAGAAAATCTTTATTATATGGAGAAGTTATTACCGCATTAGCACCACGCTTATTCTCGCCAACATACCATACATAAGTACCATTGGTAGCTGTTGAAGGAACTATAGCAGCGGCTAATCCAGATTGGTTTATATTGGTAGTAGATGCTTCTGGAAATACACTTGTACTGCTCCCGCTCAAATAATACATATTCTTCGGAGCATTATACATTTCAACTGATTGAAGTGTATATCCATTGACGCTATAATTAAGAGTTAAAGGTACCTTGGCTGCAATACGAGTTAATGTCAACGTAGGAGCTTGAGAAGAGCCTGAATTCAAAACTCCATCAACAGAAATAGTAACATTATCTAGTTTCCCAATATAGGGCGCATCACTAATAATACTTTCGGAATAAGCTAAAGAGCTCTCTAAAGAAGATTGAGTTGTAGATGTACTAAATGCATTTGAGGCACTTGGCCCATTAGCTATCACATAAATTGTATATCCGGAACCGGATACCAAGGTTGGATTTATATTTGTGGTCGAAACAGTGCCAAGGTTTGTCGCATTTACACATGTACCAACTGAATTAAACTGAAGAACCCAAACATTAGAGAAGGTTGTTGAAGCCTTTGTCTGAATGGAACTAACCGGTGAATATGAAACTGAAAAAGGAGATGCTTTCAATGATTTTGTATTTGTTGTTGATGAAGATTCTTCACCTGCCGGAAATGATTCTAATAACTGCAAAGGCAAATTTACAGCAACCAAAGATTCACCACCTTGATAAACTGACGAAGTATCATCATGCTGACAAGAAATAAAAAACAACAATAGAGAAAATATATTAACCAAGTAAAATTTCATATATTCTATTTTCAGATTACCGTTCTTTTACGCATCGCACAGGCATACCATAAGCTCTAGAATATCCTTCAATGCAATAACTAGGAGATACACGAGCATTATTGCAATCAAAATACCATATATTTATGCCATTACTATTAGCTGTAGTAGACCATGAATAACAATAGACTCCTACATTGTAACATTTCGCATCTCCATAATGTCGTAACCCTGAAGCCGGATAATAGCCTGCACCAAAAGAAATCCAGTTCCATCCTGAATTAGGAGTATAAGTACCATTAGATATGGTTAGTCCATACCATGGCGAAGATGTTCCATCTCCAGAAGAAGTTATCCTCCAACCTGCTGGACAAGGATCATAAATCGTTTTATAATCATCACGCCATAAATAATTATTTGTCACTCCAGCAGTATTTGTAAACCAATTATAGTTATTCTCTGTTACTCCATAGTAAAACAATAATGGATTTTGAATAGAACTAGCAATACAGTTTGTCGCTGGTGAAAAAACGTACTTCATTCCCGAAGCCGACCCTTCTATTAATTTATTTCCTGCAGAATCATAAATAGGAAGCCCATCACTTGCTTGTGCAGAGCTTAATGAAGCAGGTCCAGTAAAAGGATCCTTTCTTCCCCATTGATACATTAATCCAGCCGATCCAATATCTCCAACAGTAGCATTTGTTGCTCCTAGATTTCTATCCATAAACACTGTTGTTTTTATTCCATTATTATATGAATATATTGCACCATTCTGTATAGGAGAAGTATCTGGATTATAATTTGTAATCCAAATATGCCATGACCATAGAATTTTCCCAGAAGTATTTTTAATAGCAACAACAGCATTTCCAGATGAGGATGAAGATGTTACTTTAAAACAGCCAAATGCTCTTGCATCTGTTGGATTAGAAACAGTGACTAAACCTGGAGTTGTTTGCCAGAGTAAAGATGCTGTCCATTCTGTAGTACTGGTAACATCACTTATTTGAGGTCCTAAATCACTCTCATTTGCACGTTGTACTGGGATCAAAAGAGAGGCGCTAGGAGCTACAATATAACAATTTGCAGACCCTGGTGCAAAAGCAGTATTAGTTGAAATGCTATTATTCGCAGAAAGAGTAAAGCCATAGTGAGTTACACGAGTATCCGCATAACCAGGACCTAGTAACTGTATATCATAAGTATAACTGTTGTTCCTCTTTATATTGTAATCGCTAATATTGTCCGCTCCGAGATAAATCTTAAACAAACCATTAAATGTAGAACTTTTTGCATGAATCTCCATGTAAGTTGAATTCACAGGTGCATACAAAGCTTTGCCGGTCTGGTCTGTAGGAGCACCGGTACCTGTACGGCCACCCTTGCGATTTTCATACATATAAAAATACTGATCGGAAACTGACGTTGTACCAGCTGATAAAGTAGTTAATCCTGTGGATAAATAATTAGTAGCAGCATCTGCACTGGTATGATCTATCAGGTAACTATTTTTAGGCACATTTTTAATACAATAATCAGTAATTGTTATTCCATTACTTGCTGTAATATTAAATTTTATCTTTGCTGCCAAACGAGACAAAGATAAAGGAGTTGAAACTGTACTGGTGCCTGGATCGATCTTAGACACGAGCAAACGACCTGACATTAAAAAATACTGGCTGCCGGAAGTCCCTTTTTTTATGCCATCCACTGATAAAAGATCTTCGGTTACTAAGGTTTTTAAATTATCCTCAGAATAAGCTTTACCATTAAAATAAGTAGAAGAACCAGTATTGGCTATAGCATATATAGTACAATTTGAATTACTACTACGAGTCTCGACTGTTATAGAAGGATTGGAAGGATTATAAGAAGTATATTTATGACCTATTAGTTCGCCCTGGCTGTTATAGACCAAGATATGAATATCGTTAATAACATCTTCTTCAGCTGTAGTTAGTTCACCCGAACGTGTTTTTACATTGGAATTAGAGCTATTTACCAGCAAACGGATTATAGCTGATTTCCCTTCCTCTGTTTGATTATTCGGTGTACAGGATACAAAAAATAACAAGACAAATAACAGGCCTATATAATTATTCAATTTATTATGCAACATTTTATCAATTACAGACTTTACTAAAAGTTCTAACAACAATAAGGAATAGCAGATCAATTCTGCTAAATGGAAATAGCTATATATAATTCTTTTGAATCATTGCATAAATAATTCAGTTTAAAATTCTACATTTTGCTCAAATACACCCCAGGGACTTACTTTAAAAGTAAACGAGGACGAACAAAAATCTATTAATATATTTACTTGTTTTCCGGCTACAGCACTCAAAGGAACACCATGCGTATCTGTGTTGGCTGTGAAAATTCTCGTGTCACCGCGATAAATATCAACAGAAATCTGACTATTTTCACCGGAAGGAAAAACATGAAATACAGGAGCGACGAAATTACGATTAGCATCAAAATAAGAAACGGGGGAATAACTGGCATCAGAACCGGTTAACTCACCTAGAAAATTAAAACTATTCTTAGTTCCCCGAATTTCATAGCGATAAGATGATGACTCACCAAAATATTGCTCCAAATGTTTTGTTGTTATAGTTAAAGAAGAAACCGTACGCTGCAAAACCAAAGTAGCAGTATCTTCCTGAACACCAGAAGAACGGGTTGCCAAAAAATCCTTGCGGGCATAAAACAAATCGGAACAGGAAAGATCATAACCACCATCCTGTTTTAATCGGACCAAAGCATCGTCTATTTTGGTTCCGACTGAAAGTTTGGGCACATTTAGGCTATCTGCATTCAAATTTGCCCAAGCCACAAAAGTTAAAGAAGCGTCCTTATCATAACCTAACTGATAAAGGCCATCGGAACCAGACGGAAGCATCCCTACAAAAGCATTATCTTTAAACATGAAAACACTCAGGGAATGAAGATAATCAATATTTATATCCTCACCATCTGCACCCACAGCCTTGACTGTGAGCGCAAAATGACGACAACCTTCAATATCTTCGTTTATGCAACTACTTATTATGCAGCACAAAAAACAAAAATAAAATATATAACGGTATAACCTTAGTGAGGACATTTATTATTAATTATTATTTTTTAAAAAAGAAAGTATATCTTTAGCTTGAGGAAGCCCTGCTGCCGCAGCCATTTGAAAATATACCTCAGCTTTATCATTGTTACCTTCCAACAAATTTAATAATCCCATGTTATTATAAGCAATAGGGAGGGTTGCAAATCGTTCCAAATATTTACGAGCAAGTTTGGTATCCTTCTTAGTTAACGCTACAGCGGCAGCATTGATATTTGCTTCCGGACTATCAGGGAAAAGACGTGCTGCAAGATCAAAAACATCATTGTATTCTTTTGAACCTTTAGGATAGCTATTTGCAACAGCAAAGAATTCTGAAAGATTCAATGAGCTAGGGCGCGTTTGCAAAAGAAGTCTACCTGTAGAAGTATCAACAGTTTCCTGAGAATATTTTATTTCATATTCAAGACGGCAAACCTGCGGGAATATCTTTTCAGCAAGATACTTATATGGAGTACCTCCTGAAAGTCCCATTAATACTTTTTCACGTCCTTTTACTACGTCTACAGAATTAACAATATCAAGAACGGCATCACGAAGAACCATATCAGAATTCTTCACTAATGAGGTAATAGAGTCCCAATCCTCAGCAACCCAAGTTACTTCCAGAGGAGACTTACCACTTACACGATTCTGACGCAAATAATTTTTCAAAGATAAAGCACGCTTAGCACCTTTCTTTTCATTTTTTTTGTAATCACCTTCAGGTGCTGTGAATCCCTTTACGTCAACACTTGTGATTGTTGTACCCGACCCTTCAAGAACAGAGCGAATAGCATCACGTAAGCGATAGTATATTTCTGCATTTTGTTTCTCTTCAGAAATATTTTCCAAGTTACTTGCTCCATGAAAAGGAATATTGCCTTTTAAACAAAAAGCCTTACTATTATCTTCAACTGGAGTAACAATATTCACCCATAAAGGAAGATTATTCTCAATCTTTGCAGAAGATTTTAATACACCAACGTTAGGAGCGACATCTGAAGATACTTGTATTCCATCAAGGATCTTATCTTCATACATATGCTTGTTTTTACCATTCTTATCAGATTCTTCTGTTTGAATATAAAGAGTGCTACCTTCCATCCAATCTTCAAAAGGAATATTTACTTTATATGTAAAAGAACGCAAATCCTTTTTATTATCTTTAGCTAAAACAACAGGAATATTTATCCGATAATTTTTATGTTTATTTACTTTTTTTGCATTCTCATGTCTCACAGGACCATTAATTATCACTGAAGACATTGTTATATTTCTACTTGTAGACTTCAGAACAGGAGTCACGGTCAAAGTCTGATTTGAACGAAGACCAATTCCGGCATAGTCTACATGCATATTTACATGCAACATTTCTCCCTGACGAGTAAATTGTTGCTTGGTTACATAAATTTGTCCTTTATAGGCTTCCTGCGCAAAAGCAGGAACTACTGTTAATACTATCAGAAAAAATAAAGAATAAAGTTCTTTTCTCATTTTATTTATTATTAATTATATCTATTATTACTAAAAAATCAAACAACAAACAATTTAACCTCTTAATTTCATCATTTACAGTCATTTGAATTCACAAAAGCAACTTTCATTATCTATTTTAAATTAAAAGCCAAGTTACTTGCTAATATGAACTTTTTTTCAAAAGAATATTACAAATAAAAAGACAGTCTAACAATGTAATATAATATTACAACTACTAAAATTCATTTATTCTCTAACACATCGAACAGGAAGACCATGTGCCCGAGCTCCTGTAAATACCGGGGATATCGTTGTATTAAAAAATGCAAAATAGAAAACATCTCCAATATTAACAGATGATGAATGAGAATAACCGCTAACTCCTACACTATATAAATCACCATTATACATATCTCTCCATCCTGTAGCAGGAAACCATCCTAAGTTATAAGCTGAGTTAATAAAGTTCCAGCCTGGATAGTTAGTATTCCATACTCCACCATAATCTGTATAGCTTCCAGCTCCATATTTGTACCAAGGAGAAGCAGTTCCTGCACCTGAAGATGGCACCTTCCAACCAATAGGGCAAGGATCATAAATCGATTTTAGACCATCATTCCATAAAGCATTATTATGCATATTAGTTGTAGAAGAATACCAATCCACAGCATTACTTTCCAAACCAAAATAGAATGTTAGAGGATTTTGAATGGCATTTAAAACATTATCAGCAACAGAGACAACTGTTTTCTTAATTCCCGTTCCAGAGCTACCACTACCTTCTGTTAATAAAGTACCATTTTTATCATATATTGAAGCAGAATTCAGACTCGGCGTTGATAACGATAATGCATTTGCTCCAGGAAAAGGATCTTTTCGCCCCCATTGATAAAATAGACCAAAAGAAGAAACGCTGCCAGGTGTTGAATTTAATGCTCCTAAATTTCTATCCATAAAAGTGGTAGTTTTAACACTATTATTATAAGAATAAACGACCCCATCAGAAAGAAGATCGGGTAGATAGTTAGTTACCCAAATATGCCAAGACCAAAGAATTGTACCTGTACCATTTGCTCCACTATAAGCTGCAATAACAGCATTTCCAGAATTTGCGGATACCGAAATATTAACTTTACCGTTATATACACTACTTATATTGCTAATTAGACCTGAAGATGTTTGCCATAGAACAGCAACAGAAACAGCAGAATTAGCAACTCCTCCAATTGTATTAATTTCTGTTGGTTCTGCTATTAATGGTTTATTGGCATTACCTTTTATATTGACCGGAATAGTTATTGTACCTCCAGGAGTTACTGTATAACAATTAGAAGTCTCCATACGGACACGACCATCAACGCCTTCCATAGACTCTTGAGATGCTGCATTCCCTTGTACCATTACATTCAGGTTATAATCATAATTACGGACTACATTAAAATTACTAGTACTGTTTAAACCCGGATAAACATAATAATTTAGACTTCTTCCGGAACCATCATTTTTTAATGCTTTGATCCGAATATATGTGCAATAGTAATAACTATTATCTGTGGTCGGAGTATGGAGAAAATCTTTATTATATGGAGAAGTTATTGCCGCATTAGCACCACGTTTATTCTCGCCAACATACCAAACATAAGTTCCATTGGTAGCTGTTGAAGGGACTATAGTAGCGGCTAATCCAGATTGGTTTATATTGGTAGTAGATGCTTCTGGAAATACACTTGTACTGCTCCCGTTTAAATAGTACATATTCCTGGGAGCATTATACATCTCAACTGACTGAAGTGTATATCCGCTAACATTATAATTTAGAGTTAAAGAGACCTTGGCAGCAATACGAGTTAATGTCAACGTAGGAGCTTGAGAAGAGCCTGAATTTAAAACTCCATCAACAGAAATAGTAACATTATCTAGTTTCCCTATATAGGGTGCATCACTAGTGATACTTTCGGAATAAGCCAAAAAACTCTCTAAAGAAGATTGGGGTGTAGATGTACTAAATGCATTTGATGCACTCGGACCATTAGCTATCACATAAATTGTATATCCGGAACCGGATACCAAGGTCGGATTTATATTTGTAGTAGAAACAGTTCCAAGGTTTGTTGCCTTTACACAGGTACCAACAGAATTAAATTGAAGAACCCAAACATTAGAAAAGGTTGTTGAAGCTTTTGTCTGAATAGAACTAACTGGTGAATATGAAACTGAAAAAGGAGAAACCTTTAAGGACCTTGTATTTGTTAATGACGAAGATTCTTCAGCTGCCGGAAATGATTCGGACAACTGAAAAGGTAAGTTTACAGAAACTAATAATTTACCACCTTGAGCAACAGACGAAGTATCATCGTGCTGACAAGAAATAAGAAACAAGAACGACATATATATATATATAAAAGTCTTCATATCATTCAACTTGGTTTTTACTCTTTCACACAACGCACTGATAATCCATAAGCGCGCCCAGCAACATCAGCAATCATCGGAACATTCGAAAAATGCATATGATATCCACCACCACCAGCATCTGCATTTGCTGTCCAATATGCACCAGCAGCAATATCTCCGACATAGCCAAGCACCCCAGTTCCACATTCTCTCCAACCGCAAGAAGGATAATATCCAGCACCTAAACTACTCCAATCATAACCGTAATTTACTATTCCGTTACTTGTTGACAAACCAGTCCAAGGAGATTTATTATTAATCCATGCAGGAACTCGCCAACCGGCAGGGCAAGGATCATAAACCGTTTTCACATCCGGAGCAATCAAATTAGCACCTCCCCATAATGAAACATTCTGGGTAGACGTAGTTGTAGTATACCAATCACCTCCATAATAATATGTCATAGGGTAATGTATCGAGTTCGACAAATTATTCGTTGAATTAGTTGCCTCATACTTTACACCAGATCCACTTGATCCTTCAGTCAAAGGAGCATTCAAAGAATTATAAATTTCCTTAACAGCAGTTGTAATTGAAAGACTAGATCCTCCAGGAAATGGATCTTTGCGCCCCCATTGATACAATAAACCTAAAGCACTAACCGTTGCAGGCGTCATAGCTGTTGCCCCCAAATTTCTGTCCATCCAAACAAAACCATTAAATTTATTGGTAGTTCCACCATTATCAGGATTATATGATGTTACCCATATATGCCAAGACCAAAGAATAGTCCCTGAAGTATTCTTTACTGCAACCACAGCATTACCACTTTTAATTGCAGAAGCATCAACCCTAAAACAACCATCGGCACGTGCATCTGATGAATTGGATACAGTTACCAAACTAGTTTCTGTTTGCCAAAGTAAAGATGCTGTCCATTCTGTACTACTGGTTATGTTATTGATTTGCTGCCCCAAAGCACTCTGATTCGCACGTATCACCGGGATATAAACTGTACCACCAGGAGCTACTATATAACAATTGGAGACACCTGAAGAATAAACATAACTATTATTCTGAGTAGAACTATTCGCAGAAAGAGTAAAGCCATAGTGGGTTACACGAGTATCTGCATAACCAGGACCTAGTAACTGTATATCATAAGTATAACTGTTGTTCCTCTTTATATTGTAATCGCTAATATTGTCCGCTCCGAGATAAATCTTAAATAAACCATTAAATGTAGAACTTTTTGCATGAATCTCCATGTAAGTTGAATTCACAGGTGCATACAAAGCTTTGCCGGTCTGGTCTGTAGGAGCACCGGTACCTGTACGGCCACCCTTGCGATTTTCATACATATAAAAATACTGATCGGAAACTGACGTTGTACCAGCTGATAAAGTAGTTAATCCTGTGGATAAATAATTAGTAGCAGCATCTGCACTGGTATGATCTATCAGGTAACTATTTTTAGGCACATTTTTAATACAATAATCAGTAATTGTTATTCCATTACTTGCTGTAATATTAAATTTTATCTTTGCTGCCAAACGAGACAAAGATAAAGGAGTTGAAACTGTACTGGTGCCTGGATCGATCTTAGACACGAGCAAACGACCTGACATTAAAAAATACTGGCTGCCGGAAGTCCCTTTTTTTATGCCATCCACTGATAAAAGATCTTCGGTTACTAAGGTTTTTAAATTATCCTCAGAATAAGCTTTACCATTAAAATAAGTAGAAGAACCAGTATTGGCTATAGCATATATAGTACAATTTGAATTACTACTACGAGTCTCGACTGTTATAGAAGGATTGGAAGGATTATAAGAAGTATATTTATGACCTATTAGTTCGCCCTGGCTGTTATAGACCAAGATATGAATATCGTTAATAACATCTTCTTCAGCTGTAGTTAGTTCACCCGAACGTGTTTTTACATTGGAATTAGAGCTATTTACCAGCAAACGGATTATAGCTGATTTCCCTTCCTCTGTTTGATTATTCGGTGTACAGGATACAAAAAATAACAAGACAAATAACAGGCCTATATAATTATTCAATTTATTATGCAACATTTTATCAATTACAGACTTTACTAAAAGTTCTAACAACAATAAGGAATAGCAGATCAATTCTGCTAAATGGAAATAGCTATATATAATTCTTTTGAATCATTGCATAAATAATTCAGTTTAAAATTCTACATTTTGCTCAAATACACCCCAGGGACTTACTTTAAAAGTAAACGAGGACGAACAAAAATCTATTAATATATTTACTTGTTTTCCGGCTACAGCACTCAAAGGAACACCATGCGTATCTGTGTTGGCTGTGAAAATTCTCGTGTCACCGCGATAAATATCAACAGAAATCTGACTATTTTCACCGGAAGGAAAAACATGAAATACAGGAGCGACGAAATTACGATTAGCATCAAAATAAGAAACGGGGGAATAACTGGCATCAGAACCGGTTAACTCACCTAGAAAATTAAAACTATTCTTAGTTCCCCGAATTTCATAGCGATAAGATGATGACTCACCAAAATATTGCTCCAAATGTTTTGTTGTTATAGTTAAAGAAGAAACCGTACGCTGCAAAACCAAAGTAGCAGTATCTTCCTGAACACCAGAAGAACGGGTTGCCAAAAAATCCTTGCGGGCATAAAACAAATCGGAACAGGAAAGATCATAACCACCATCCTGTTTTAATCGGACCAAAGCATCGTCTATTTTGGTTCCGACTGAAAGTTTGGGCACATTTAGGCTATCTGCATTCAAATTTGCCCAAGCCACAAAAGTTAAAGAAGCGTCCTTATCATAACCTAACTGATAAAGGCCATCGGAACCAGACGGAAGCATCCCTACAAAAGCATTATCTTTAAACATGAAAACACTCAGGGAATGAAGATAATCAATATTTATATCCTCACCATCTGCACCCACAGCCTTGACTGTGAGCGCAAAATGACGACAACCTTCAATATCTTCGTTTATGCAACTACTTATTATGCAGCACAAAAAACAAAAATAAAATATATAACGGTATAACCCTAGTGAGGACATTTATTTGCCGAAATAAATATTACAATATTAGTTAAACACAGCAGATTGAAGAACAATCGGATCCCATTCCTTAACCGTCACACTTAAAGAAAGATTGGCTGGAACGATATCGATATCTGGACCAGTAGAGCCAATACCTTTTATTTGAGCAGTCAATGCATATCTTGTATTACGTACTACAGTTCCGTCTCCTACACCCCCTGTTTTATTAATTACTATCGGATAATAAGTGTCTATCGGGGTATTCACACCAGCTCCATCAATATCAAAAGTCCCATACAGAATTAATTTGACAGGATTTGCACTATTCGCATCAGTTGGAAATACATAAAAATAATGAGGATCTGTATATGAACCAGCACTTCCAGTCAAAGAATAATCAGCTATCGCATCAGACAAAAAGCTCGTTGGAGATCCACCAAAGCCAGATAAGTACGTCATAGATGAAGGTAGTGTAATGCTCCCCAAACCAACTCTAGAAGTTGCTAAAGCATCATACATATAAATATTTTTCAGCACAAACACAGCATTAGCGTAAGGTCCTTCAAAATTTGTTGTTATACTATTAATAGATACCCTTGAAACCAAACGAGACAACTCAACAGATGCCGTTGGATTTTGAACTGATAAATCAATAACATTTGATCCTGCTGCTATTTTTGCTTCTCCTGACATTGGTAAATATGAATTAACCTGTGCTCCGTTAAATGATTCAGTATGGTCAGTAGAGTTAAAATTGGTAGTAGTCACTTCTAAACTAAGTGTTTGATCTAAAAAAGCCTTTCTAGTTAAAGCTAATTTTAAAGCTGCTGCAGCCGCATCACCATAGTTCGCCACTACTATAACTGAACGATTCCCCGCAGTTAAGCCAGTTATATCAACAGATCCAGTTACATTGAAGAATTCTTGAATTTTCTCTACTGGATCTTTATCATTAGGAGTGCTCTGGGTGCATTTAAACACAGCAACCAACATCCTATTTATTTTTCCTTCAACTTGAGTTTCATCACCAGAAGTAGCAGGAATTACTCCAGAAGTTTTAGTTGAAACATGACCAGAACTAGCAAAAACTAATTTCAGTGAAGCCGGTTCACCTGTTTCAGTTACAGAGACATCATCCTTGCTACAAGAAGAAAATCCAATAGCAAAAAGGATCACAAATAAGTAAAGAAATCTATTCATACAAATAAAATTTTGAGATTAATAATTATTTTTTCAACTCAGTTATATACTTAAGAACAATCTTAGCTTGCGGAGTACCAGCGGCTGCTGCCATTTGGAGATAGACTTCTGCCTTATCTGTATTTCCTTCAAGAAGATAGAGTAATCCTATATTGTTATATGCTGCAGGAAGTGTTACATACCGTTCCAGATATTTACGTGCAAGCTTTGTATCTCTTTTTGTCAATGCCACAGCTGCCGCATTAATATTTGCCTGTGGATTATCTGGGAATAATCTTGCTGCAAGGTCAAACACATCATTGTATTCCTGAGAACCTCTAGTATAACTATTCGCTATAGCATAAAACTCGCTCAACTTTAAAGCCTGAGGACGAGTTTTTAGCAGTAATCTTGCAGTAATAGCGTCAAACGATTCCTTATTGTATTTAACTTCATATTCCAATCGACATACCTGATGGAATATTTTATCTGACATGTATTTATAAGGAATACCCGAAGCTAAATTCTTTAGAACATGTTCACGTCCCTTTGCCAATTCTACATTATTAATAATATCAAGGGTTGCCTCACGAAGAGGCATTTTTGAACTCTTAACAAGAGTTGTTATTGAATCCCAATCTTCTGCTATCCAAGTCACGTCTAATGGATATTTGGTATTTACATGAGACTGAGTAAGATAATTTTTCAGCATCAAAGATCTAGAGATGCCTTGCTTTTCATTTTCACTATTATTCCCTATTGGAGAAGTATATCCGGTAACATTTATTCGGGAAATAGTTGCTCCTTTTATCTGATTTATGGAATGAACGGCATTTCTAATCCTATAATATAACTCATAACATTTTTCTTCTGGCAGGCAATCAAGACCATCTTTTCTATCAAGAGGAATACTACCTTTAACACTAAATAATTTATCTTCATCATTAGGTACCAGAAGACTTACCCATGCAAGCATATTTTTATCTATATCATCTGATACACCTGAAGTATGAGGTTTTGGTATTCTTATTATTTCAGCTATTTTATCTTCATATATATTAGCCTTTTTACCATTACATCCGCATTCTTCCGTTTCAACATATAATGCAGCTCCATCCATCCACTCTTCATAAGGAACTTCAGATCTATATGAAAATACACGGGAATTTTTCTTATTATCCTTTATAACAAACAAAGGAATATTACCATGATGCTTCTTTTTATTATACTTATCAAAATACTCTTTACGATTATAAACCTTTTGTTTTTGTGAGCCATTGACAATAACTGGCGAAAGAATTATTTGTTGTTTATTAGACTTTAGTGTAGGAATAAAAGTAAATGATTCGTCATAAGGGAGATTTACTCCTTCAAAATCAACATGCATATTTACCTGCAACATATTACCCTGACGAATAAACTGCTGCTTAGTTATAAAGATCTGCCCTTTGTATGCCTCCTGACCAAAAGTCGATATAGCTGACACCATCAGCAAAAAGAAATAACAAAGCTTTTTCATATTATTATTACCAATAATCAACACCATAATTTTTTATCTATCTTTATTTCTTATTTCAAAAGATAGACTAATGAAATACTCACTTTAGTAGGACCTAAATATGTTTTATTATAACTCCCCGTTTTATAACCACAGTGTTGACATATATATTTGTCATAATGAAACTGTGCAACTCCTAATCCAACAGAAGCCTCAACTCCCCATCGAGGAGAAAGAATCCAATGATGTCCATAGGTAAGTCCACCTCCCAAAACATTTCCCTGAATGCGATGAGTTTTAAGATCAGAGATATCAATTCCTCCAATATTATATTCACCGCCTAAAAGATGGGCACCAATAAAATGACCGGCAAAAGGTTGACAAAGCCAATAGCGAAGTTCTGGTTGAACAAGTAAATGTTTCCATTTCTTAGTTTCAGATACCGAAAAAGGATTGTAATTTGCATTAATATCCAAAGTCAATCGTTGAGAAAGAGCAACTTCCACACCAAGATTAGGCCCTACTCCATCATAAAGAAGATTACTTTTTAAGCCTAATGATTGACCAAAAATATCAACTTGAGAAAGGATACAAAAAAACAGAAAAAATATTTTCTTCATACTTACAACTATACCTAACCACCTATAACAGAAGTCTTTTACCCTCTTTCATTTAGTTTCTTACAACAAGAAAATATAATAAATTCAAATAAGAGACGCTAAATTCACTTTTTATAAATTACAATATAAAATTGCACACTCAACACAATCTAAAATAATGATACAAAACATTAAATTAACTTTGTATAAATCAGTAATTTAAGATTATAAAACAAGTAATAAATAAAGTGATTACTAAATTATATTCAATTTATTTACTTTTAAAATCGTGCAAAGAAACATCTTTTTTATTAAAACAACAAATAATTTTAAATTTATTTATATAAATAATCATTATCCATTTTAACTCTTGTTTCTTAAATTAGAATATATATATCAGCGATTTATATATAAAACAATATTGAATCAAGCTAAAGTTACAGTGCATAATCAGACGAAAAAATCAATACTATATATTTACATAGAAGAACCTATCCTTTACTACTATACTTAATGAAAAAGTATAAATATCACATTAAAAATCCAACAAAAGGACAATAATAGGAACTGATAGATTTAAAAAAAGAGAAACCTCCAATGATTGTATATAGAAAATATTCAACTCAACACAATATATAGACAAAAAATATATTATCAAAAACAATAGTTTAAATTAAAAGAATCTTTCCTTTTTTATATATTTCAAATCTACATTTTATAATCTATTTTCTCAATTAAATAAATAACGATTCTTCTTAGATTTAAAATGAAAAAATAATTAATAATGTAAATTATTAAAAACACACATAAACTATACACTCTAGTATTAACACATTAAGTATTAACACACTCAAACACTTAGTTATTTACTATTTTCACAATTAAAATAAAGAAATAACAATCACAATTAAAAAATAGGATTATCAATTAATACAGAAAATTTATTGGGGAATACTTCGTTGTTATTGATGAATGGTTTTTATTTATAGGCCAATAACTAAAAATCATCGGTGAATAATATTTCAAACTCCGACCGGACTTTTTCACATCTCCATCCTTATCTCGTTCTGCATAAAACAAAAGTCTACCCTCACACCTCACCAAAAAAGAAACAAACGACTAAAAATCAACAATTTGCGCAAAGCGAAAAACAAGTTCATCCCTCACTTTGCCCTCACTCATCCATCATTTTTCAGGGTCATCCCTCACCTTTTTCAAAAAAAATCTGAATTTCCGTGAGATTGCATAATCAAAAGATTACGCCTCTTTCCATCTTTGAAAAGTTCTGTTTATGGATTGTCGATTTCAGAATATATGAAGCAAAAAAGTGAGGGATCAAAGCAAAAGTGAGGGATAAGTGAGGGATGTTTTTCATCCACCACTTTCGCAAAAGACTTATTTTCAAATAATTAAGTTCAAAAAATGAGAGATGAGGGATGAAAATGTTTTTTATTTGGAGAGCAGGAATCAGATATCCTAATTACACATAAATCATCTTTTTCGTCATGCCTCCATCAATTACCATATTCTGACCATTAATAAAGTTATTATCCGGATCACACAAAAAGAGGCATGCCCGAGCTATATCTTGAGGAGTTCCAACCCTTCTCGATGGATGTTGATCATGATCGGCCACAGTCAGAGAATCGTAGTCTTTTGTCTCAATCCATCCGGGACTAATGCAATTTACGGTAATATAAGTTTTTGATAACGAAAGAGCTAAAGCATGAGTCAACGATACAATTCCTCCTTTTGATGCTGCATAGCCTTCACTGCCCGGTTCGCTCATCATGAATCTGGTAGATGCAATATTTATAATACGTCCATAACGAGGTAATGGTTCCATTTCTGAACGATGCAATGCCCACAGTCTTGAAGTCATGAAGACCGGTCGCAGATTAGTAGCAATAATTCTGTCGAACTGTTGCACCGGAGTTTCCGTCAAAGGAGAAAATTCACTGATACCTACATTATTTATAAGGATATCAATATCACCCCAATCAGTAAAAAGCTTTTTCATTACTCCTGTCAATGCCTTCTCATCAGTTACGTCTACTTTATAAAAAAGGCTATTCTCTGATGAAAGAAAAGAAGAATCGGGCTCATTGATATCACAAAATGCGACTTTTGCTCCTGCTGAAACAAAAGCCTCCACAATTCCCCTGCCAATTCCTTGCGATCCGCCGGTAACGAATACCCGCTTTCCAGACATTGTTTTCATAAGATACAGTTTTTATTGTGAAATATGGTTATATACAGCGAACTTCTTCAGGCAGATAGCCACTACGAATTCTCCATTCCTGAGGATAAAGATTATTAGCCCGGTTACCTATATTTTTCACAAAACCTAACGGTACATTTTTATATTGTAATAACAAATATCCTTTGGGAACTGTTGCATCCAAAACTATAGCTTCTTTTCTTAAATAAGATATAGCCTGTTCATAAGTCAGTTCACAAGAAGAGAATTCATTCGTATTCAATTCATTACTCATTGCCAGAGACTGATGAGGTATGAGGTCTTTTCCTTTAACTTCACCAATAATTATTCCAGAATGAACAACTCTTAATTGCTGGTACAGAAGATTCACTAACTCTGAATTATTTTTCCTGCATGCAACGATAAAGTCACCTCTTCTTTCAAAATTAAAATCTTCAGGATGCTGAAGCCACAATTTTGCTTGTTGAGGAATCTCTAAAGGTTTTTCTTTTTTATTTTTTTTAGATGATTTAGTCCGCATAGGTTGAATTTCATATTCTCCTAACTTACGCAGGGCTGCAAGGAAAAAGCCTTCTCCTTTTGTTTTGTGAGGCAGAAAACGATAAACGGGAGTATCTGTTCCGGCAAGATTTCCCGTAATGCCCCATTCCTGAGGAACATCAACGGACAACGACTCTGCCCCTAGTTCTTTCTTTATCCATTCAATATTCTCTTCATCTTCCATCAGATTGTAGGTACAAGTACTATAGATAAGAATACCTCCCGGTTTCAAGGCAGACCAGATATCTGCAATAATACGGCGCTGACGCTGATAGCAGATTGTTACATTTTCAGGACTCCACTCTTCAATAGCACCTGGATCTTTACGGAACATCCCTTCGCCTGAGCATGGAACATCAGTTAGGATCAAATCAAAAAGTGTACCCAAATCAGAGAAGTCGGCTGGATCATTATTGGTAACTACAACATCCGGATGTCCCCATTTTATAAGATTCTCAGCTAAAATTTGAGACCGATTACGAATAACCTCATTAGCAACAAGAAAACTTCCGTCCGGCAAAAGACTGCGGAGATGAGTAGATTTTCCTCCGGGAGCCGCACAGAGATCAAGTGTCACAGCCGGTTCAGTTACATATTTTCTAATAATCTGTTCCACAAACATAGAAGATGCCTCTTGTACATAATAACATCCTGCATGAAACAACGGATCGAAAGTAAAAGTAAGACGTTCGCCTAAATAAAAACCACTGGAGCACCATGGCACGTCCATCGTTTCATTGTGCAAAAAAGACTTTGTTTTATTCACACGAATGCTCACTGGTGATTCTTCCTGTAAGGCGCTTTCAAGGTTTGTATATTCTTCGAACAAAAGTGCTTTTGTTTGTTCTATAAAGGGCTGAGGTAACTTCATCTGATTATATTTATGATGCAAATATACTTTATTCTCAATTTTTTTTATGCAAAATAAAAAATAATTCGTCTATTTGCAACTTTCCATGCAACATGCTACGTCTAATAGTTGAAGTTTAAAGGAATGAAGTATTAAACTAATTAAAAACCAAAGAATATGAAACAATTTATGATTGCATTCATGATGATGTTCGCAGTTAGCATCTCAATGATGGGGCAAGCCTCACCAAAGAAGGCTACAGTTACAAAAGACACATCAAATATTACGATGAGTGTTCAGAGCGCATCTGCCGACTCGGCTACAGCTGATTCTGCAGCAGAAGATTACAATGGTGAATTAAAATCACTGAAAGAAGAGTTCCATGGAAATCACTTTGAAGATTCTGAAGGACTATTAATTCCAATCGTAGCAATTGTTTTTGGGTGTGCAGTTCCGGTATTGATCGTTTTCTGCATTTTCTGGTATAGACATAAAGATAAACAAGCCCAATACCGCTTAGCAGAAAAAGCACTTGAGAATGGAAAAGACATTCCGGAAGGATTATTTAAAGAAGTGCAAGGTTCTACAGATGTCTATTCTAAAGGAGTTAGAAACGCTTTCCTCGGTTTAGGATTAGGTATTTTCCTATGGGCACTGACCGGTGAATTCGGGCTTGGATGTATTGGCTTCATGATTATGTTCATGGGTATCGGACAAATTGTAATCCATTACACACAAAACAAGCAAAAACCTTTTGAAAAGAATAATTCAGAACAAAAGTCAGACGAAGAATGAGCCAATTGAACGATATATCGTTAGTCGCACAGGTCGTGGTGTTTAAAAACACCAAGGCCTTCGACACGTTGGTTAAGAAATATCAATCGCAAGTTCGAAGGTTTTTTCTTAACCAAACGTTAGGCGACAGCGAATTAAGTGACGATCTGGCACAAGAAACATTTATTAAAGCCTATACAAATATCTCATCCTTTAAAAATCTTTCAAATTTCTCAACCTGGCTGTACAGAATTGCATATAATGTCTTTTATGATTATATTCGCAGCCGTAAAGAGACATCTGAAATTGATGCACGGGAAGTAGATGCAATGCACAACACCGAGCAAGAGAATGTGGGAGAAAAGATGGATATTTATCAGTCACTCAAGATGCTAAAGGAAGTGGAACGAACCTGCATCACATTATTCTATATGGAAGATGTGAGTATCGATAAAATTGCAGGGATTATAGGAAGCCCGACAGGTACAGTAAAATCACACTTGTCAAGAGGCAAAGAAAAATTAGCGATTTACTTAAAACAAAATGGTTATGACAGAAATTGATGATAAAATGATTAGCCAATTCTTCCAGAATGAGAAGAAAGAAATTAAAGATAATGGCTTTTCTAACAAAGTTATGCGTCATTTACCTAACCGGGTAGATAAACTTTCAAATATATGGGCAGCATTCTGTACTGCTATTGCTATTGTTTTATTCTTTGTTTTCAATGGCCTGGAAGCAATACTCAATATATTGCGCGAAGCATACAATGGAACAATGCAAAGTAGTATTGCACATCTTGATCTAAAATCATTACTTATTGCCTCTATAGTACTTATAAGTCTGGGGGTAAAAAAAGTTTGCTATTCTGACTAAAAATATTAATAAAAAAAGATAATATTTACTTTTTTTTGCATATATTTGCGGTATACACTTGGATCTATACTGATGAATTATATGCTGCAACAGAGAGGAAGTACTTTTTTCATTTGTATTTTATGTTTATTTATTGTTAGCTGCCAAACTAAAGATAAGGAAAGAACAGCTAACAATTATGCTTATGCAGACTCTTTAACAGAGCATTATAAAAAACTATCATTAGAATATCCCGAACTTGTAAGACAAAAACTTCTAAAAGTCAGACAGGTAATTAAAGACAGCATCAATTACTACAAAATAACTCAGAGTATAAGCTATGCCTATTTTTTGGATAACAAAGTAGACTCAGCACTACAGTTAAATAGTAATGTTATTCATTTTTGCAATAAGAACTTATCAGATACAGCAAGAATAAATCAGTTGGAGACTGAGACATATTACAATAGGGGTCTTTATCTTTCAATTATAAGTAACATTGATTCTGCACAATATTATTTGAATAAAGCATATATAAAAGCTGTTAAGGCAAAAGAGTATAAAATATTAGTGAATATTTGCATTCGGATTGCTTACAACTATATATCACAAGGGAATTATACATCATCAGTTCTTTACTATAAAAGAGCACAAGAAGTAGCCAAAACTTTAAGCGACAACAGCGAAGCATATTTCTTAATTCAGACAGGATTAGCCAAGGTCTATTTGAGTCTCAACAATTATAATCAGTCTAACATATATTTCAATATTGCTGAGAAAAAATATAAAGAAATGCCACCATCCAGGCAATTTATATTCGCCAGTCTACGAGCTAGCTATTACGAAGCACTTAAAAACTACAAAGATGCCCTGAAATGGTATAAAGAAGCAAATGTAAAAACTCAGAACTTTAAATTCAGCATTTACAGAGGGATTACAGAATGCAATGTAGGAAGTATTTATCTTCTGCTCAATCAGCCTGACTCAGCCAAGCATTACCTGGATAAAGCTAATTTATTTTTTTCCAAATCAAATCAAAATATAAATTATTCTTTTTACTTAAACGGACTTTATGCCGAATTGGCATTACTAAAGAATGATTTAAGAAACGCACATAAATTATTAAACAAGAAATATGATTTATCAAAAATAGCCATTCAGTACATTCATCTTTACAATAAAAGATTAGAATCATATTACGAAAAAAAAGGTGATTTTCAGAATGCATATTACTATAAAACAAAAGTAGATCTATATGATGATTCAGTCCGAAGAAAAACATTTTCGAGTGCAATCACAGAACTAACTGCCCGATATAGTCAAGATACAAGCAAACTTAAACACAACATTGTCCTTTCAGAAAACAAAGCTGATCTGCAAAAGATGAGATTGATAAGTATACTCTCTTTATCTTTATTAATAATTGGTGCAATAATAATCAGCATAGCGATTCAATTAAATCGAAAAAAAAGAGAATCCAGATTTGCCAGACAGTTTTCTACTATAGCTAAACTACGTATGGAAAACATTCGTAACCGAATTTCTCCGCACGTTTTGTTTAATATGATAAATGCTGTAATGCCAACTTTTAAACAAGACGATAACCTTGTACACTTGTTCAGACTATTAGCTCAGTCGTTACGCAGTAACCTGATTGCGTCCGAAAAAATGGCAGTATCGCTTGAAGAAGAAATTGATTTTGTAAAAAACTATATTGAATTCCGCAAAAATATCAATAGTAGAAAAGTAGATATCAATTGGAATATATCTCAGAATGTTCCCTTTGATACGTTAATTCCGTCAATGATTATACAGATTCCAATAGAAAATTCCATTAAATATGCTTTCAGAGAGGAGATGAAAGATGCACATATAAACATTGATATTTCTGCCGATGACAGTTTTCTTTATATCACTATTATTGATAACGGTTCAGGGTATAATCCTGGAGCACATATTGGAGATAAAAACAGTACCGGAACAGGACTTAAGGTTATATTCCAGACTACAGAATTATTAAACCAAAAGAATCAGGAAAAAATGTTTTTCAACATTGAAGATATGAAGAACTTTTCTCCCGATCTACATGGCACAAGAGTAACGGTTATTATTCCTTATAAATATAATTTCGAGCTATGAAAAAAACGATAACTACAATTATAGTCGATGACGAAAGCAACTCGATTGCAACACTGAACAAGGACCTTACTAATTATCCTGAAATTCAGGTAATTGAAACAACTACATCTGTAGAGAAAGCAAAAAAAATCATCGTTCAGCATCAACCAGATTTACTTTTTTTGGATATTGAAATGCCTAAAATGAATGGATTTGAACTGTTGCACGAAATCCGGGAATCGATACATCCTGAAATGTATATCGTATTCTATAGTGCTTACGATAAATATGTACTTGAAGCATTGCGTTCATCTGCTTTCGACTATTTAATGAAACCTTATCAGCCTGAAGAACTTTCAGCCATTATTGAACGAATTAAAACGCAACCAGAAAAAGGAAAAGCAAATATAGAACAATCTATTCTGCGCTTAATGAAAAATGATAAGAAATTTGCTCTGCAAACAATTTCAGGACTGTTATTTCTAAAAGCCAGTGAAGTTCTTTGTTTTCAATATATAGATGGATTTAGAAGCTGGCAAATAACAATGACCGATTTATCTGTACAGAAACTAAGGACAGGTATTATTGCCAAAGATTTACTTGCTTTTAGTCCTTCATTCATGCAAATTAACCAGGAATGTATACTTAATGTCGACTATATCTCATCTATTGAAAATAGAACATTAAAATGTATTTTATATCCACCATTCAATGATTTAGACATCCACGCATCAAGAAGATATTATTCGAAATTAAAGGAACAATTAGAAATCTTATAGAAAAAACTTCTTTCAAATATTATTTATGTAAACGCAATAATTGGAATTTTCATTAATAATGTTTGCATCTGTTTGTCTAATCATTATATTTGCTTTAACCAAATATATTCACCATGAATAACAAATATGTGATAAATATTGGCCGCCAGTTAGGTAGTGGCGGCCGGGAAATAGGTGCTAAACTTGCCGAACAACTGCACATTGATTTTTACGACAAAGAACTGATTAATATAGCATCAAAAGAGAGTGGACTCTGCAAAGAATTCTTTGAAAAAGCTGATGAGAAAACATCGCAAAGCATTTTTGGAGGACTTTTTGGAATGCGATTTCCTTTTATTAATGACGGTTCAATCCCTAATAATAATTGTTTAAGCAATGATGCTTTATTCAAGATACAGAGTGATGTAATTCGTGAATTAGCAGAAAAAAAATCATGCCTTTTTGTAGGAAGATGTGCAGATTATATTTTGCGTGATTATCCCCGATGTGTAAACATCTTCATTTCAGCATCCAAGGGAGAGCGGATTAGTCGTCTCTGCAAAGAAAAAGGTCTTAATTCTGAAAAAGCTGAAGACTTGATAGAGAAAACAGATCATGAACGAGCTGCATATTATAATTATTACAGCTATAAAGTATGGGGAGCTGCAGCCACATACCACCTTTGCATTGATTCATCTTCTCTTGGCATTGATGAAACCGTTGCATTCATTAAACTATTTATAGAAAAGAAACTCGGGATCTAACAAAATATTAAAGCAAAAAGAGGCTACTCCAAAAGTAATATTAGGCTTATAAGAATTAAAGATCAATAAAGACCTAAGATAAAGAACCTTTAAAAGAAATGGGGTTGTTCAAAATTGAACAACCCCATTTCTTTATATAATTATATATCGTTCTTACATAAACATAAGTATAATCAACTGTGCAGATAATACACGCAGGAACATTACCAGCGGATAAACTGTTGAATATCCAACTCCCGGAGCATCACTACTTGAAACCTGATTAGAATATGCTAATGCAGGAGGGTCTGTATTACTACCGGCAATAAGTCCCATCAACATAAAATAGTTAATCTTGAAAATTTTGCGAGCAATAGATCCAACAATTATTAATGGAATAAAGGTGATAAGGAATCCACATCCTACCCACAACAAGCCATCTCCTTCAACTACAGTTTTAAAGAACTCACCTCCTGCACCAATACCAACACTGGCAAGGAATAAAGTAATACCAATTTCACGCAACATCAAGTTGGCACTCTGGGTTGTGTAAGTTACCAGGTTAAATTTGTAACCGAAACGACCAATAATAATAGCTACTACCAGAGGTCCACCAGCCAAACCTAATTTAACCGGAGTAGGCATTCCTGGAAAAGCAAAAGGAAGACTACCAAACAATATACCAAATAAGATTCCGATAAAGATAGTAACAATATTAGGTTCGTTTAAGCGTTTCATTGAGTTACCCATTACAGTAGCTACACGCTCAACTGCATCCTGAGAACCAACAACTGTAACACGGTCACCTACCTGGAGAACCAAGTTTGGATTAGCAAATAAGTCCACACCTGAACGGTTGATACGAGTAACGTTCACACCATAAAGATTACGAAGTTTCAACTGTCCTAGTTTCTTTCCGTTCATATCAGATTTTGTAACCAATACTCGTCTTGACACCATCGGAGAATCAAGTTCTTCCCAGTTTACAAATACTTCTTTTCCTATTAAAGAAATAATAGTATCAGCATCACCTTCTGAACAAACTACAAATATCTGATTTCCTTCTTCAAGTATCGTTTCTGAGCTTGGTATTGTAACCTTCTCATTTTTAAGAATACGAGATACAACGAATGAGCATCCTGCAGTATCCATAATATCAGATATTTTTTTGCCAAAAACTTCTGATTTATTTACTTCCAGGTGCATTAGGCGAGGTTTATTCTGGTTATCATCTGCCACTGCATTCCATTCAGCTTCTTCTTTAGCAAAATCTATTCTGAAAATAAAGCGTATTAGAATAATAGCACCAATAATTCCTACAACTCCAAGTGGATAAGCGACTGCATATCCTAACGCAATTTTTGGAACTTCGTGAATGATACCCGATGCCTGAAGCTGATTTAATGCTTCCTGAGCGGCACCAAGACCTGGGGTGTTTGTAACTGCGCCTGAAAGAATACCAACCATCATCGGCAATTGAACTCTTCCGTTAAGAGCATAGAACAATCCCAATGCTACAGCAATATTTAGCAGAACAATTGAAGCGGCAAGCATATTCATTGTCATACCACCTTTCTTAAATGAAGAGAAGAAAGACGGTCCAACCTGCAAACCAATACAAAAAACAAATAAAATTAAACCAAAATCCCTCATAAAATGAAGAACTTCCGTGTTAACATTAAGACCGAAATGTCCCATTAAAATGCCGACAAACAGCACAAATGTAACACCTAAAGAAATCCCGAAAAATTTAATCTTCCCTAATAAGACCCCAGCGGCTATCACAAATGAATAAAGAAGTACAATGTGAGCTACTGAATTAGGGTCTGTTAGCAATTTTAGCAACCAATCCATAGTGTATAAAGTATCAATTTAAAATTTTGCGCAAAGGTAGTTATTCTATCTCTTCAGATCAAATATTTCTATCCTTGTTTTATTATAAAATTATTAAAATGGCAAGTAATATATTAAGCAACTTGAATTTTCCTAAAAAAAAGTACCCTATTATAAGTAAATAAGTATCTTTGCACTTCGCACTTAGATAAATTAATATATTAAATAAATTTATTAATCTTGTAATTAATACAATAAACTATGGCAGATAGTAATGAAAAACTCTTTTCGGACTTTTCGCCCGTAAGCACTAGCAAATGGATGGAAAAAGTAACAGCCGACCTGAAAGGTGCTGACTTCGAAAAGAAGCTCGTTTGGAAAACAAACGAAGGATTTAAAGTTAAACCATTCTACAGGATGGAAGATCTGGAAGGTCTGAAAACAACTGACAGCTTACCAGGAGAGTTCCCTTATCTTAGGGGTACGAAAAAAAACAATACTTGGTTTGTCCGTCAAAACATTCGTGTGGAATGTCCAAAAGAGGCTAACACCAAAGCATTAGACATTTTAAATAAAGGTGTTGATTCCTTAGGATTCAGCATTAAAGGGAAAGATGTAAACGCTGATTTTATTGAAACGTTACTCAATGATATTTGTGCAGAATGTGTAGAACTGAACTTTTCTACTTGTCAGAGTCACGTTGTAGAACTCGCAGAGTTATTAGTTGCTTATTTCCAGAAAAAGAACTACGACTCAACAAAGCTACATGGCTCTATCAATTATGATTACTTCAATAAAATGCTTACTAAGGGCAAAGAAAAAGGTAATCTGGTAGAAACAGCTAAGGCATTGATTGAAGCAACAAAGACTCTACCTTTCTACAGAGTTATCAATGTTAATGCATTATCTCTGAATAATGCAGGAGCTTATATTTCTCAGGAACTTGGATATGCTTTATCATGGGGTAACGAATATCTTAATTTATTAGTTGAAGCTGGAGTTACACCAACTATTGCAGCAAAGAAAATTAAGTTCAACTTCGGTATCAGTTCAAATTACTTCCTTGAAATCGCTAAGTTCCGTGGAGCACGTATGTTATGGGCTAACATTGTAAGCTCTTACAAACCTGTTTGCACAAGAGACAATTGTTCTAATACAGCCGAAGATGGAGAATGCCGCTGTGCTGCAAAAATGAAAGTACATGCAGAGACATCTTCTTTCAATTTAACTATGCTGGATGCACATGTAAACTTGCTTCGAACTCAGACAGAAGCAATGAGTGCAGCTCTTGCCGGAGTAGATTCATTAACTGTGACTCCGTTTGATAAAGCTTATCAGACTCCTGATGATTTCTCTGAACGTATCGCCCGCAACCAACAATTATTATTAAAAGAAGAATCAAACTTTGATAAAGTTGTAGATCCTGCTGCAGGTTCTTACTATATTGAAAATCTAACAACATCTATTGCTCAACAAGCATGGAACATCTTCTTAAAAGTTGAAGAAGAAGGAGGTTTTTATGCAGCTGTGAAAGCAGGAAGTGTTCAGGAAGATATTAATCAGTCTGGCAAAGCAAGACATATTGCTTTATCAAGCCGTAAAGAAGTTCTTTTAGGAACCAACCAATTCCCTAACTTCACTGAAAAAGTTGGAGATAAGAGACAGGTTGAAAATAAATGTTGCTGTTCAGATAAAAGTAGTTCTTGCGAAAGCACTGTAAAAGTACTTAATTCCGACCGTGTTGCAAGCGAATTTGAAGCACTTCGTCTACAAACTGAGGCTGCTGATCATTGTCCGAAAGCATTTATGCTGACTATTGGTAATTTGGCTATGCGCCAAGCCAGAGCACAATTCTCTTGCAACTTCCTTGCATGTGCCGGCTATGAAGTAATTGATAATCTGGGATTCGAAACTGTAGAAGAAGGAGTAGAAGCTGCAATGGAAGCTAAAGCTGATATTATAGTACTTTGTTCCAGCGATGACGAATATGCAGAATATGCTGTTCCGGCATTTAAAGCAGTTAATAACCGTGCTATGTTTATCGTTGCCGGAGCTCCGGCTTGCATGGATGCTTTGAAAGCAGAGGGTATTGAGAACTTTATCAATGTTCGTGTCAATGTATTAGACACTCTGAAAGAATATAATGCTAAACTAGGAATTAAGTAAAGACATCATGAGACCAGATTTTAAAAATATAGATATATATGCCGGATTCAAGCACGTAGATGGTGCTGAATGGCAAAAGGCTAACGGAATTGAAGCCAACTGGAAGACTCCGGAGCAAATCAACGTAAAGCCTGTTTACACGAAAGAAGATCTTGAAGGAATGGAGCATCTTGAATATGCTGCAGGTATTCCACCTTATCTTCGTGGCCCTTATTCAGTTATGTACACTCTTCGCCCATGGACTATCCGCCAATATGCCGGATTCTCTACTGCTGAAGAATCAAATGCTTTCTATCGTAGAAATCTTGCTTCCGGACAAAAAGGTTTGTCTGTAGCATTCGACCTTCCTACTCACCGCGGATACGACCCGGATCATGAACGTGTGGTGGGCGATGTTGGTAAAGCTGGAGTATCTATCTGTTCATTGGAAAATATGAAAACATTGTTTGATGGTATTCCATTAAGCAAAATGTCTGTTTCCATGACTATGAACGGTGCCGTACTTCCTATTCTTGCTTTTTATATTAATGCAGGACTGGAACAGGGAGCTAAGCTTGAAGAAATGGCCGGAACTATTCAGAATGATATCTTAAAAGAATTCATGGTTCGTAATACTTATATTTACCCACCTGCATTCTCTATGAAGATTATTTCTGATATCTTCGAGTATACTTCTCAGAAGATGCCTAAATTTAATTCAATTTCTATTTCCGGTTATCACATGCAA